>DATCBU010000096.1:0-6938 GCA_036511675.1 Acidimicrobiales bacterium
GTCGGGCTCGACAGTGTGCAGCCCGAGCTCGAGGGGTCCAGCGAGAAGCTGACCGGCAACCCCGAGGTGGCGGTGGCCGACGGGGTGTAGGACCCACCCACAAGCCCCGTGGGGGGGCCCGTGAAGGTGATGGTCTGGGGGACCAGAGAGATGGTCGTCGACACTTGCACCCTCGGTGCGGCGGCGTAGGTGCCGTTGCCGGCCTGGTCGGCATCGACGACGCAGATCCCGGCGCCGGTGAATTTGACGGTCGGGCTCGACAGTGTGCAGCCCGAGCTCGAGGGGTCCAGCGAGAAGCTGACCGGCAACCCCGAGGTTGCGGTGGCCGACGGGGTGTAGGACCCACCCACAAGCCCCGTGAGGGGGCCAGTGAAGGTGACGGTCTGGGGACACCCCGAAGGAATCACCAAGGTCCCGCCTTGGACCACGACGACGGCACCGGATTCTTTGTAGGTCGACCCGCAGAAGTTCGTGAACGAGGATCCGCCCAGATAGCCGTCGATGACCAGGCTGCCTGTATTGCTGTAGGCACCGTGGTTCTGGAAGGAACCGCCCAGGTAGACCTCATGCTCCGAAGAGCGGCAGGTCCCGAGAGCGGAGATGTTGAAGGCGCCAGAGGCAGCGTTGGTCGTGACGCCCTTTCCGAAGTCGTCCCAGTAGCAGGCGTTGACGGTGCCGTCGTCGACCACGGAGCCGCCATTATTGAAGGGGGACGTCGGCGATGAATCGGTGAGGGTGGTACCCGAGGGGATGGTCAAGGTCGAACCGGCCTGCACTGCCGCGAATGCGGTGACGGCGCACGTGCTGGTCCCGGGATTCCACGTGCCATTGAGCGTCACGTCGGGCCCATTGAGGCCGCACGTCGAGGCGCCCAGGATGACACTGGAGGCGGCGGCGGCCGGGAGGACGGCCACGGCAAAGCCGGCCGTGACTGCGGCCAATGCTCCGAGGACCAGGACCAGGACACGACGCATCAGGATCACCCCGCCTTGAGTTATCTGATGCCGCCACCACATAGTGAGCGTGGAAAGTCACTGTAATCGTATTTAGCGTCTCGTTGCCTGTTTGGAATGGCAACTGCGGATGAACTTTCGCCACTCGCGTCTCGTTCTCCACTTGCGCTTCAGAGGTCACCCGGAGGACGGGTGGGTGTGGTCTCAGGCAACGGCGGCCTCGGGCTCGGCCCCGGCGCTCACGTCCGCCACGGGGGCCGGCATGCGGTTGGCCCCCCTGATCACCGTGACCGCCAGGATGAAGGCCAAGAAGGCGATCAGCGACCCGATCCGGAAGGCAGCGTCGTAGCCGGCCGTGGTGGCCAGCGCGTGCTGGGCCCGGCTGATGGTGTGCCCAGCGGCGGCCACGTGGCTCCTGGTCACGCTGGTGGCCACAGTGACCAGCACGGCCAGGCCCAGGGACCCCCCGATCTGCTGGCCGGTGTTGAGCAGCGCCGAGGCCAGGCCCGCCTCTCCCCGGGGCACCCGGGACATGACGGTCAGGGTCAGGGGCACGAAGGTCGACCCCATGCCGATGGCCAGGAGCAGCAGGGGGCCCATCACCGACAGGTAGGCGGCGTGCACACCCACGAACGACAGCCACAGCAGGCCGCTGGCCACCAGGATCGGGCCCACGGTCATGGGACGGCGGGAGCCGATCCTGCCGACCAGCCTCGAGATGATGTTGGCGGTCCCGCCGATCCCGATGGTCATGGGGAGGAAGGCGAATCCGGCCCGTAGCGGGCTGTAGCCGAGGATGTTCTGGACGAACTGGGTGATGAAGAAGAACGTGGCGAACATGGCCGCGGCCAGACACAACATGATGACGTAGGAGCCCGCCCGGTTGCGGTCCGAGAAGATATGCAGCGGCATCAAGGCATGGGGGCTCTTGGTCTCGATGGCGACGAACGTGACGAGCAGGGCCACCGCCGATGCCAACGCCACCACCGTCAGCTCGTCGGACCACCCTGTGGTGGCCGCTCGCGACAACCCGTACACGAGGGCGGCCATCCCCAACGTGACCGACAGGGCGCCGGGGAGGTCGAGCCGACCGTGTCGTGTGGGCGTGGTCCCGAGGATCCGCGGCGCCGCGATGGCGACGGTGAGACCGATGGGCACGTTCACGAACAGCACCCAGCGCCATGAGGCAACGTCGGTCAGGATGCCGCCCAGCAGGAGCCCGAGCGACCCGCCGGCCCCCGACATCGCCGCGTACACACCCATGGCCCGCGAGCGCTTGGGGCCTTCGGGGTAGGTGTTCTGGATCAGCGCCAGTGCGGTGGGCGACGCGATGGCACCGCCGACACCCTGGGCCACCCGGGCCGCGATCAGCCACAACTGGTCGGTGGCGAACCCACCCAGCAGCGAGGCGGCGGTGAAGATGATGACGCCGATGGTGAACATGCGCCGGCGACCGAAGAGGTCCCCGCTGCGACCTCCGAGGAGAAGCAGCCCGCCGAAGGTGAGGGCGTAGGCGGTGATGACCCATTCGAGGCCCGGGGCGGAGAAGTGGAGCTCGTGCTGGATCGACGGCAGGGCGATATTCACAATTGTCCCGTCGAGGATCACCATCATCTGGACCGCGCAGATGAGCACCAGGGCCAGCCCGGCGTGTTTGTGTTCGGTCAGCGCGTGCTCCGCACCCTCGTGAACCATCGGTAATAGACTCCCATAGAAGGTTGATACTTGTGGGCGAGATCCTTAAGATTACTAAAAGGTCGAAAGATGTCAAATGACGGCGTACCCGATCAGGGGAAGGAACGTGAAGCAGCCGCCGGGGATGCGTGGCAGGCGCTGTACGGCCTCGTCTTCGAGCGCGAAGGCCAGCAGCGCTTCCACGAGGCCTGCGACGCCATCGGGCTCGCCCCGGGGGGCATGAAGACGCTCCTGCAACTGTCACCTGACCAGCCCGTTCCCATGCGGGACCTGGCCGAGTACTTCCGGTGCGACCCCTCCTACGTGACATCGCTCGTCGACGGCCTCGAGTCGGCGGGGCTGGCCGAGCGGCGGTCGCACCCCACCGATCGCCGCGTGAAGATGGTGGCCCTCTCCCACAGCGGGGTCGATGCCCTGGCGCAGGTTCGCAAGATCCTCGGCCAACCGCCGGCCTCGTTCGCGGTGTTGAGCACGCCCGAACTGCTCCGACTCCGGGCACTCCTCGCCAAACTGGAGCGACCACCGGCGGGCTGATGCTCAACACTCTGGGTGTTCTTGGCGACGCCTGAGGCGCGGCGGCAACCGCTCTTACCTGCGGGGACGGGGGTGCTTTAGACTCCGCCCGTGGCGCGCATCGTGGCGGTAGCCAACCAGAAGGGCGGCGTCGCCAAGACGACGAGCGTCCACGCGCTCGGGTTCGCCCTGGCGCAGCTGGGCCGGCGCGTGCTGCTGGTCGATCTCGACCCTCAGGCGTGTCTCACCTACTCGGTCGGCATCGACCCCGAGAACCTCAACCAGTCGCTGCACGACGTGTTCGTGCGCAAGATGAAGGCGGCCGACGCCCGTCGCGTGGTCGCCAGCGTCGACGGGCTCGACATCCTTCCCGCCACCATCGACCTCGCCGGCTCCGAGGTTCATCTCCTCACCCGCACGGGCCGCGAGCACGTGCTGGCCCTGGCGCTGGCCACCGTGGCCGACGACTACGACATGATCCTCATCGATTGCCCTCCTTCGCTCGGCGTGCTCACCATCAACGGCCTCACCGCCGCCAACGAGGTGCTGATCCCGCTGCAGTGCGAGGCCCTCAGCCACCGCGGTGTGGGGCAGCTGCTCGAGACGATCGACGACGTGCGCATGTTCGCCAACGCCGATCTCGAGGTGCGCGGGGTCATCGCCACCATGTACGACGAGCGGACCCGCCACGCCAAGGCCGTGCTCGACGACGTGAGGTCCCGATACGGCCTCAGCGTGTTGGAGCCGCCCGTGCGCAAGTCGATCCGGTTCGCCGAGGCTCCCGCCCAGGGCCGGTGCATCCTCCAGCACGCCCCCACGTCACCCGGCGCCGAGGCATATCGCGCCATCGCTCGCGAGCTCGACGCCGACCGGCGTCCGGGCACTGAGCGCAGGGAAGACCGAGCGCTGCGCCATGAGTGACTCCCCGGACCCCCTGGGCAAGCGGGCGCTGTTCTGGGCCCCCGCAGAGCGCGACGAGGGCGGTCCTCGGCGGGCGTCGGAGCGCGACGTGCCGGGCAAGCACGCGTTGTTCTCCGACGAGGCGCGTGCCTCGGTCACCAAGGTGCGCCCCGTGGCCCCCGCCGACTCTTCGCCCCCTCAGGCCCCGCACGGCATGCGTGCCGGTGCCGGTCGGGGATTCCTTAGTGCCATCACCGTCAAGTGCTCCACCTGCGGTGGGCGCTCGGAGATCCACATGACGGAGTTCGTGATGCTCCACCTGCCGGTCTGGCTGTGGCGGCCGGGTCGGGGCTACACCCGGTTCATGACGTGCCCGGCCTGTCGGCGTCGCACCTGGGTGAGCGCCTCGTGGGCCCCCTGGGCCCGCTGACCGCAGCACACCTCGGTCAAGGGGTCGCACCCTGATCGCCAGCGTGGGGTCGTGGGTCCAGCACTTCCACGGGCCCCTGGCCTATGTGGTGTGCGGCCTACTCGTCTTCGGCGAAGCCGCCGTGCTCCTGGGTTTCGTCATCCCCGGCGAGACGGCTGCGCTCATCGGCGGCGTCCTCGCGTCGCTGCATCACGTCAACCTGGTGATGATGGTGGTGGTGATCGTGGTGAGCGCCATCGTGGGCGACTCAGTGGGATACGAGGTGGGCAAGCTCCTCGGTCCCTGGCTCGTCGAGCACCGGCCCTTGCGGGGGAAGGCCGGGGTGCATCGCGGCCAGGACCTCCTGGCCCGCCGGGGCGGGCCGGCGGTGTTCCTGGGTAGGTGGTTGGCCCTGGCCCGTGCGCTGGTGCCGGGGCTGGCCGGCATGAGCGGCATGCGCTATCGCACCTTCCTGGCGTACAACGCCGCGGGCGGGATCGTGTGGGGAGCCACGTTCGTGTTGATCGGGTACGCGGCGGGGACGTCCTACGCGGCGGTGGCCAAGACCGTCGGCGTCTATTCGCTGGCCATCCTGACCACGGTGGTGGTGGGAGTGGTCGTGGTGGTCATCGTGCGCCACCGGCGCGCCAGCCGGAAGTGGGGTGCGTCGAGTGCGGGCGACATCGACCGGTCGTGAGCCCATGACGGCGCCCGGTTGCCTTGCTCGGTGGCGTCGTGTCACGCGTGGATGACACCCGGTGAATTTCGACACAAAAGGCTTCAGTGTCGATGTTGTTGGTCCGTTACGACGATGTTGCGCCTGAGTCCCTCCTTCGGCATCCGGTGTTTGCTCAAGGCACAGTAGGGACCTAAAGACGGCGCGGCGTGCCGTCGATCGTAGAGGCGTGCATGTTTCCCGTGAGGTTGTGCGTTCTGCTCTTTCGCGTCTCGGCGGTGTTCTCCGAGTGAGGACTATTCTCGCTGTCGCCGTCGTCACCGCCTCGGTGGCAGCCGGACTGCTCGCCCCGAGCTCGGCCGGCGCCACTCCCACGTTGACGGTCACGCCCACGTCGACCGTGTTCGTCACGCCCAGCTCGGCGACGACGTTGACCGGCTTGAGCATCTCCGGCGACACGACCGATCAGCTGCAGACCACGGTGTCGACCAATCTCGGCACCCTCTCGATCACGACCACCACGGGTCTGACCCTGGCCTACAACAACAGCTGGAGCGGGACCCAGTCCATCACCTTCACGGGCCTCGAGAGCGCAGTGGACACCGCACTGGCCACCACCACACTCACCACCAGCGCCACCACGGGCACGGCTCAGGTGAGCCTGACGGCCATGGTGGCCCAGTCGGGGTACAACTACCTGGCCTCGAACCAGCACTTCTACGAGTATGTGGCGTGTGCGGGGTGCAGCTGGTTCACCGCCGACACCGGCGCCCAGGCATTGAGCCTCGACGGCCAACCCGGGTACCTGGCCACCATCCCCAACTCCACGGTCAACACCTTCATCTCGACCAAGATCGCCAATGCCACCAACGTGTGGTTCGGGGCGCGCTCCTACGAGAGTCTCGCTTCCGACGGTTCACAGGCCTTCGCCGTCCAGGGCGGCGTCACCTATGCCCGGGTGTGGCGCTGGGCCGAGGGCGCCAATGAGAGCCCCATCGCCGGCGGTGTCATCAGCGAGTGCACGAACCAGACCTTGACGTGCAGCTTCGCCAACAGTGGCAGTTTCTACAGCAGCTGGGCCTCGGGCGAGCCCAACAACTCGGGCGGTTCCACGAGCGTGGCGTACCAAGGTGAGTACGTGGCCGTGACCAACTGGAGCGGGACGTCGGGCTCGTGGAACGACCTGAGCCCCACCAACGACTCCAGTGTGAGCGGGTACGTGGTGGAGTTCGGCGGCAAGACCAACAGCAACGCCAGCCTGGGGACGGGCTTCGCCGGTGTGGTCACGACCACCAGCAGCGTCCTGGTGGCGGCGGCGGCCACGGTGCCCGGTGCGCCGACCATCACCGCCGCACCGGGCGACTCCTCGGCCGCCCTGAGCTGGAACCCGCCAGCGTCGAACGGCGCCAGCATCACCAGTTACCAGGTGTCGACCGACAGCGGCTCCACGTGGAACACGATCTCGACGACGAGCTCGAACAGCATCGTGAACGGCAACACCGTGACCACCGTCAGCGCCACCGCCGGCGGTCTCACCAACGGGACCACGTACCAGATCGAAATCCGGGCAGTGAACAGCGTCGGTGCCGGAGCCGGGAGCACCAGTGTCTCGGTCACCCCCGCCGCGGTGCCCGGTGCCCCCACCGGCGTGAATGCCAGCGCCGGCGACAGCTCGGCCAGCGTGAGCTGGACCGCACCGGCGTCCAACGGGTCGACCATCACGGGCTACACCGTGACCTCGAGCCCCGGCGGCCACACCTGCGTCTGGACCAGCGGTCCCCTCACCTGCACC
>DATCBU010000097.1:0-86185 GCA_036511675.1 Acidimicrobiales bacterium
CTTCGGTGAGGTCGTCCATTTGACCTTCAGTGAACCGCTGAGGGGCAGGCTGCCGCCGTTCTCGATGCTCTGCAGACACGAGGTGCCCTTGGTCCCCTGGAGGGTGCCCGACACCACACCTTTGGTGATCGTCAACGGCGCACCCCCGGTCGGGACCTGGGCCGTGCAGTGGGTCAGGGTGGCGGAGACCTTGACCTTGACCTTCCCGGACATCGTGCCGGGAATCTTCAGTGCCGGGGAGAAGGTCGTCGAGCCGGACTGCCCCGTGCAGGTCACGCCGTAGCCCGAGGCGTTGACCTTCGCCGCGTGGCCGGCGTGGACCCCCTCGGCTTTGGCCAGGGCGGCCCCGGCGTCCACCGCACTCATCACACCCACACCCAAGACCGCCGCGCAGAGCAGGGCGGTGACTTTTCGACCAGACATCGGTACCCCTCCGATGGTGTGCCCCGTTCCCGCGAGCGGGGTCAAAACCCTAGCTGCTGTCTAGCGCACGGAGGGCGAAAGCACCTCCTCAATCGTGGGTATCCGCACCGGGGTTGCGTCACCGTGACACAGACGAATGACACGGGTGACACCACGCCATGACAGCCTCGAAACCCAAGGTCAGGTGACGACGTACCCCGACACCGTCGCCGACCCGCTGGCCGTGATGACGCTGATGGGCCCGCTGGTGGCACCCGAGGGGACGATGGCCTTGATGCGGGTCGAGGAGTTGGACGTGATCGTCGCCGGGATGCCGTCGAAGGCGACAGTGGTGGCATGGCGGAGTCGCTTGCCCACGATGATCACCGTGGCGCCGACGGGACTCGACTGTGGTCGGAACGTCTGGATCACCGGGGTCAGGTGCCGGTGCAGCACCCGCCCCGTTTTGGTGATGCGGATCTGGGGCTCGGTCGTCGGCGTGCCGGGCAGCGTGGTGGTGGACCCGGCCGTCATGTTGACCACCCCTCCTGCGGTGTTGACCACCCCTCCTGCGGTGTTCGCCACCCCCGGGGTGCCGCTGCCGACCACGCCGGGCCCGGAGTTGCCGGTGATCGACGATCCGTTCTCGTACGTCCCGGGCAGGGACTTCGGCTTCTTCGACTTCGCGTTCTTCGACCCAATAGCGCTGGGGTGGGTGACGTGGCCCTTGTTCGGGTGCGTGACGGCCGCGGGCGAGGCCGAGCACGAGGCAACCAGGAGGGCGCCCGTGGCCACGAGCCCCACCAACCGCCACGAGGGTCGGGACATCAGGCCCGACCCCCAATTGCCCCCTCGACCCACTTCGACACTCCCCCCACAACATCCCCCGCACCAGTATCGCGCCGGGAATGCCGTTCCGGGCCCGGGTCCTTTCGAAAGGCGCCTGCCGAGTGGGCGTGCGGGTTTGGATAGCCTGACGCCGTGTCAGATCCAGGGGTGTCCGAGGATCCCCGTGGCGACCTCCGGTGGGGGTCGATCCCGGGCTTGGTGGCCGACGCCGCCATACGGTTCGGCGACGCCGAGGCGGTCGCCGACGGCGACGTGCGCCTGAGCTTCGCCCAGCTCGAACGCGACGCCCTGCAGGTGACGGGCGCGGCCATCGCCGCGGGCATCCATCCCGGCGACCGCGTGGCCATATGGGCCCCCAACATGGCCGAGTGGATCGTGGCCGCCCTGGGTCTGGTGGGAGCGGGCGCGGCCCTGGTGCCGCTCAACACCCGTTTCAAGGGCCCCGAGGCCGCCTATGTCCTCACCCGGTCGCGCGCCCGCGTCCTGTTCACGGTGCGCGGCTTCCTCGGCATCGACTACCCCGACATGCTCGCAGAGGAGGACGTCCCCCACCTCGAGCGCATCGTCTTGCTGCGCGACGACGAGGGCACCACGAGCGAGGTCACCACCACCGACGAGGTCCCCATCTTCGGGTGGCACGAATTCCTCGCCGGCGCCGAAGGGGTCGTCGAGTGCGACGAGGGTGTCGTGGGCGCCCCCGTCGACGTCCGTGCCGAGCGCGCCCGTTGGCAGGCGGTCATCGGCGACGACCTCTCCGACGTCATCTTCACCTCGGGGACGACCGGTCGCCCCAAGGGTGCCATGACCACTCACGCCCAGACCCTGCGCACCTTCGCCACGTGGGCCTCGATCGTGGGCCTGGCCGAGGGTGACCGCTACCTCGTCGTCAACCCCTTCTTCCACACCTTCGGGTACAAGGCCGGCATCATCGCCTGTCTCATGCAGGGTGCAGCCATCGTCCCCGAGCCTGTCTTCGACGTGGACACGGTGCTCGCCACCGTGGACCGAGAGCGCATCACCGTGCTCCCGGGGCCGCCCACCCTCTACCAGTCGATCCTCGACCACCCCCGCCGTCGCGACCACGACCTCTCCAGCCTGCGCCTGGCCGTCACCGGCGCGGCCGTGGTCCCGGTGGAGCTCGTCAAGCGCATGCGCTCGGAGCTCACCTTCACCACCGTCCTCACCGCCTACGGGCTCACCGAGTCCACCGGCACCGTCACCATGTGCCGCCGGGGCGACGACCCCGAGACCATCGCCCAGACCTCGGGGCGTGCCATCCCCGGCCTCGAGGTGCGCGTCATCGACGACAAAGGGGTCGAAACGGGGCGCGGCGAGCCGGGAGAGATCGTGGTGCGGGGCTACACGGTGGTGTCCGGCTACTTCGAGGACCCCGACGCCACCGCCGAGGCCATCGACGCCCAGGGGTGGTTGCACACCGGCGACATCGGGATCATGAACGACGCCGGCAACGTCAGCATCACCGATCGCAAGAAGGACATGTTCATCGTGGGCGGCTTCAACGCCTATCCGGCCGAGATCGAGGGTGCCCTCCTGCGCCACCCCGGCGTGGCCCAGGTGGCGGTGATCGGCGTGCCCGACGAGCGTATGGGCGAGGTGGGCTGTGCGTTCGTCGTGGCCCGGCCCGGCACCGAGGTCACGGTGCTGGCCGACGAGCTCGTGGCGTGGTCGCGCCACCAGATGGCGAATTACAAGGTGCCCCGCCACGTCGAGGTGCTCGACGTCCTCCCCATCAACGCCAGTGGCAAGGTACTGAAGACCGAGCTGCGCGAACGTTTCGCGCAACGACCCGTGAAGGGAGCCTGATGCGAGGGATCGTCTACACCGGTGAGGACGCCGAGGTCACCGACAAGCTCGGCATCGGTGAACCGGGCCCCACCGAGGTCAAGGTGAAGATCATCGCCGCCGGGGTGTGTCATTCCGACCTGTCGGTGCTCGACGGGACCATCCCCTGGAAGGCCCCCTCGGTGCTCGGCCACGAAGGTGCTGGCATCGTCGAGTCCGTGGGCTCCTCGGTGCGCTCGGTCAAGGCCGGGGACCACGTCGTCGTCGCCACCCTGGCCAGTTGCGGGACGTGCCGGGCGTGCAACACCGGGCACCCCACCATGTGCATCCGCAGCCTCGGCAACGTCTCGACACCCTTTACCTACAACGGCGAGCCCGCCTCGAACTTCGCAGCCGCCTCGGTGTTCGCCGAGTACACCATCATCCAGGAGGTCCAGGCCGTCCCCATCTCCAAGGACGTCCCCTTCACCTCGGCCTGTCTCATCGGCTGCGGCGTGCTCACGGGCGTGGGCTCGGTGCTGAACCGGGCCAAGGTCGCCCCCGGCGAGACCTCGGCCGTTTTCGGCGTCGGGGGAGTGGGGCTGAACGTGATCCAGGCCCTGCGCCTGTCGGCTGCCAGCCGCATCGTGGCCGTCGACACCATGGCTTCCAAAGAGGGCCTCGCCATGCAGTTCGGCGCCACCCACTTCATCGACGCCTCGAAGGCCGACGCCGTGGAGGAGATCAAGAAGATCGTCCCCCACGGGCCCAAGTCGATGGCCCGGGCCCTGGGGCCCGGCGGGGTCACGTGGGCCTTCGACTGCGTGGGGCACCCGGCTGTACTGCGCAATGCCATCGACGCCCTCGACTGGGGGGGCACCGCCGTGGCCATCGGGGTGCCCCCCCGGGGCAGCGAGGTGAGCGTGGACATCAACAACCTCGCCTACGTCGACCGAGGACTGATCGGCTGCCGCTACGGCGCCTCTCGTCCCCACCACGACATCCCCCTCATGGTGGAGCTCTACCTGAGTGGGAAGCTCATGCTCGACGAGCTCGTGACCGAGACCCGGCCCCTCGAGGGATTCCGCGAGATCGTGGAGGACATGCACGCCGGAAAACTGGCCCGCGGGGTGCTCACGCTCTAGGGGCCGGCGCCCCCCGTCGGGCGCGACAGCAAGAACGCCGTGATGCCGGCGGCGATGGCGTGCGCCGCCTGTTGTTGGAACGCGCTGGAGACAAGCAGCGCGGCGTCGGTGGCATTGCGCATGTTGCCGCACTCGATCAGGACCTTGGGGACCGTCGACAGGTTGAGCCCGGCCAGGTCGTCTCGGGGCGCGATGCCGTCGGTCCCGTCGTAGGTGCTGAGCGGCATCGTCGTCTGCGCCAGGAACGCGGCTCGCACATCTGTCCCCAGGACTTGGGACGGCGCCACGATGGCGTCGTCGACCCCGTCCGCCACCGGCTCGAGGATGGCGAATCCCCGACCACCGGGCGGTCCTCCGTCGGCATGGATGGAAACCGCCGCGTCGGAGTGGGCGTTGTTGCCGATGGCGGCCCGCTCGGTGACGCACGGCCCCACCCCGCGGTTCGTCGTCCGGGTCAGCACCACCGACGCCCCCTCGGCCTCGAGGTCCGCCGCCAGGTCCTGCGCCACGTCGAAGTTGAACTGCGCCTCGGTGTAGCCGGCGTCGGTGGCCGTCCCCGTCGTGTCGCACGCTTCGTCCTCGCGCCCGTTCCACACCAACTTCCCGATGGCACCGGGGTCCGAGAAGTTGTCGCCGTTGTGCCCCGGGTCGATTGTCACCACCATGGCTCGCAACACCGACGACGCGGCGTTCCCTGAATGAGTGCTCGACGTCGTCGTGGTCGGCACGGTGGTCGTCGTCGACGGGCGCGCTCGGCCCGGAGCGCTGGTGCCGTTCGTTCGACCCGGCATGCTCGTTGCGCTGCAGCCCGCCGTCAAGGCCGTTCCCACAACCAGAGGAATCGTCAACGCCAGGCTGGGTTTCCATCGGTGCCGACGCGCTCGCCCGCGACCACCCGGCGCCGAATCCGTTGTCACCGCAACAGACTGTACGACGTCGCCATCAACCCGCAGATCGAGTGCAACACCGCCTATCAGCGTGTGCGAGGCGTGCGAGGGACTTCCGCCAGGATGCAACGACGGTGGGTTATTGTCGCCCCGCACCTTCAAACTGAGGAGCACCATGAACTACTGCTCGCAGTGCGGAAGCCAACTCCAACCTGAGGACACGTCCTGCCGGGGGTGCGGAAGAGCAGTCTCGGTCACCCCTGCGGCGCCTTCTGCGGGCGACTTCGGAACCCCGGCCCCCCCTCCTCCGCCTCCTGTGAACTACCCGCCCCCGGGCGCTGTCGCCCCGATGCCGGGAAGCGTCCAGATGGAAGGCGGCTATCCCCCGCCCCCGCCCGGCGGGTACCCGCCTCCCGGTGGTGGCGTCCCGCCCCCCGGTGGCTACGCGCCTCCAGGTGGGTACCCGTCCGCGCCCCCGGGTGGCGCCTACCCCCCCGGGGCATATCCGCCCGGCGGGGGCTATGTGCCGGCACCGGGTGCCTACTCGCCCCAGGGTGTGCTGGCCGATTGGGGCCCGCGCGCCCTCGGACTGCTGATCGACTGGGGGCTCACCCTTGTGGTCGTGGTCCCGCTCATCATCCTCGGAGCCGCCGTCAACGGCGTCTTCCGCCTCCTGGCCGACCTGGCCGGACTCGTGATCGCCATCCTGCTGGCTGTGCAGGTGGGCCAGACCGGGCAGTCGCCCGGGATGCGGACCATCGGGCTCAAGTGCATCAACCAGAGCACTGGACAGCCGATCGGATCTGGTCTCGGCGTCGTGCGCGCCATCGCCCACATCGTCGACAGCATCATCTGTTACATCGGCTGGCTCTTCCCCTTGTGGGACAAGAGCCGCCAGACCCTGGGTGACAAGATCATGAGCACCGTGGTGGTGCGCGTCCCGTCGCAGAGCTTCAGTCTGATGCCGCCGGGGTCGTGAACGCGCTCGCCGCCCCGTACGAGATCGACGTCCGGAGGCTGCGGACACCGGCGGTGATCTTCCTGGCAGGCGGCCTCCTGCTGGCGCATCTCCCGGCCGGCGTGGGGCTCCCTTGTCCGTTGCGCACGCTCACCGGCGTGCCCTGTCCGCTGTGCGGCGTGACCACGTCGGTTCGCGACACCCTCGGGGGCCGTGTCCGCGCCGGGTTCACCGCCGCGCCCCTGGGCCTGGTCCTCATCGTCGTCGCCGCCGCCATCGCGGCGCGGTGGGGGCCCACCAATGTGCGATTCCTTCGCCCGATCGTGCTCGTCGGAGTGGCGGCGGAGTGGTGTTTCGAACTGCACCGCTTCCACTTCATCTGAGCCCACTCATGACAGCACCTCCCACCGCGACAACGGCGGCGACGAGGCTGATGTAGGCCCCGTAGTCCCAGGAGATTCCGACCGCCTTGGTCGTGAAGCAGGCCAGGGTGATGGCGAGGTTCCCGGCACACGCGCCCAGCAGGATCAGCCAAGAGGGCAGGAGCAGTCGGAACGAGCGGCCCACTGTCTTGGCCACGAGAAGGCCGACGATGGCCAGCGAGATGACCAGGGTCAGGTACATCCACGTGCGCAGGGCCGTGGCGCTGAAGCTGAAGTAGCCCGTGCCGACCGAGCCGAATTTGAACCAGGGCAGGAAGATGCCGATCATCAGGGCGAGGCTGGCCCCTCCCACAATGCGATCACCGACGCTCAGTCGTTTGGCGTCGAACCGGAACTCCACCACCACCGCCGGTCTGATGGCGTTATCCGAGTGGAACGCTGGCGTTCCCGTGGCGGACGGCAACGGCGAGGAGGATGCCCACGGCCACGCCCGTGCCGACTCCCACCCAACCCAGGACGACCCCGGCGATGGCCATGCCCCGGCCACCTTCGTGGCTCCGCTTGATCTGGCCCAGGGCGACGTACCCGAAGACCAGCGCAAGGATCGATCCGAGCCACCACACCCACAAGATCCCCAGCACCAGCGAGGCCACGGCCAACCCGTTGCTGCGCGGCCCGGGCGGGGCCGATTGGTAGTAGACGGGCTGGTAGTAGGCCTGGTGCGGCGGTTGATTCGGAGCCTGGTACGGGGCCTGATGGGTCGCCGGGGGAGCGAATGGCGACGACGAGGGCGGTGGTGGGTACGACAATGCCGAGGGTGGGGGAGGGGGCCATGGGGCGGAGGAGCTCGGCGCCGGACTGCCGACGAGCAACGGGGAACCACAGTTCGCGCAGTACGCAGCTCCGGGCTCGACGTGGCTGGCGCACGACGGACAGGCGCTCGACACGGCGCCCCCGTGGTCCTCGGTGGTCATCGGCGGAGCTCTCCCGCGAGCGTCGGAACCGGACCGTCGACGTCGAGGCCCGTGGCCAGCGTAACCGGATGGGCCAGCGTCACCGGAGGTCGGGCCCTGGATCCGGGGAAGGATCCGGAGAAGGACCCGGGAGCGGCCTACCCCCCAATGACCCCCGGGTCACCGTGGCGTTGGTCGTATGCTGCACCCGACGGCAGGCGAAAGAAGGTGCACCGTGAGCTTCGACCGGTTGAGCCCCCTCGATGCGTCGTTCCTGCACGTCGAGGACGACGTGAGTCACATGCACATCGCCGCCATCGGGATCTTCGAGGGGCCCGCTCCCCGGTACGCCGATGTGGTGAACATGGTCCGGGGCAAGCTCCCGCTCGTCCCCCGCTACCGGCAGGTGGTCCAGTTCGTGCCGCTCGACATGGCCCGACCGGTGTGGGTGGACGACCAGCACTTCAACATCGACTACCACCTGCGCCATACCGCCCTCCCCGCACCGGGGGGTGAGGCCGAGCTGCGGGCGCTCGTGGGCCGCGTCATGGCCCAGCAGCTCGATCGTTCCAAACCGCTGTGGGAGATCTGGATGGTCGAGGGCCTCGGTGGCGGCCGTTGGGCCCTATTGTCGAAGACCCACCACGCCCTGGTCGACGGAGTGTCGGGCACCGACCTGCTGGCGGTGATCATGGACACCACGCCCCAGCCTTCGCCCCCGATCGTCGACGACTGGGTCCCTCGCCCTGCGCCCAGCGGTGCCGGCCTGATGATCGGGGCCGCCACGGACCTGGCCCGTAGTCCCTACGAGCAGCTCCGCGCCGTGCGGGCCAGCACCCGGGTCCCGCGCCACGCGCTCTCCCGGGCCGGCGAGGTGGCGCGCGGGTTGTCCTCGATGGCCGGCCTCATCCGCCCGACGCCCATCTCCAGCCTGAACGGCCCGCTGGGCCCGCACCGGCGCTACGCCTGGGCGGCAACCACGGTGGACGACATCAAACGGGTCCGCAAGGGACTGGGCGGCGCCTTCAACGACGTCGTCCTGGCGTCGATCACCAACGGGTTTCGCGAACTGCTCCGCTCCCGGGGGGAGTCGGTCGAGCGGGTCGTGCGCACCCTGGTGCCCGTGTCGGTACGACCCCGCAGCCCCGGTGCCATGGCTGTCGGCGACGGCACCCTGCAGAACAAGGTCTCGGCCATGTTCGCCGCGCTCCCCGTGGGCATCGACGACCCCGCCGAACGACTGCGCGCCATCACCGTGCAGATGACCGGCCTCAAGGAATCGAAAGAGGCGGTGGCGGGAGAAGCCCTCACCTCCCTGTCGGGGTTCGCCCCGCCCATGCTGCTGGCCCTCGGGATGCGACTGGCTACCCGGGTGGCCCAGCGCAACGTCAACACCGTGACCACCAACGTGCCGGGGCCGCAACTCCCCCTCTACGTGGCGGGCCGCCGCATGATCACGGCGTACCCCTACGTGCCCCTGGCAGGGCAGGTCCGCATCGGTCTGGCCATCTTCTCCTACGACGGGCAGGTCACGTTCGGCATCACCGGTGACTGGGACACCACCGAGGACCTCGACGTGCTCGGGCGCGGTATCGAGTGCGGCATGCGGACCATGCTGGCTCTGTGCCGCTGACACGCCGGGGCTGAGCACCACAGGGGGAAGAAACGGCGCAGCGTGACCACTAGCGTGGCCGCCGTGACGACCGACTCATTGCAAGTGCGGGGCTTCCGCGCCTTCGCCCGTCAGCACACGCGCCTGCTGGTCCGGACCCGAGGTCGTCCGTCGTGGTCGGGGCCGCGCCTTCGCTTCCTCGTGCTCGAGACCCGGGGGCGTCGCTCGGGCCAGCCCCGCAGCATCGTCTTGCTGTATATGCCCGACGGTGCGGACTTCGTGGTGATCGCGTCCAACTACGGCGGGGAACGTCCCCCGGCGTGGTGGTTGAACCTGAGCGCCGACCCCGGCGCAGTCGTGCAGGTGTCGGGTCGGTCGGTGCCCGTGCGCGCCCGTGCCCTTGCCGGCGCCGAGCGCGACGCCATGCTGGCCAGAGCAGTGGCGTACAACCGGCAATGGCGTGGCTATGCCCGCACCGTGCAGCGCGAGTTGCCAATCGTCAGATTGGAGCGCTCCCCGTGATTGCTCACCACTCGCCCCATCCCGCCGGGGTGACCGACCCCGTGATGGTGCGGGGGTCGACCGGTCGGCGCGTGTCGGAGGCCTGGTAGACGGCGAAGCACAGCTGAAGGACCTTCGCCGCCTCGGTCGCCGACATCGCAGCCGGCGTCCCAGCACGCAGGGCCTCGACGAAGTGCGCCGAGGACCGCCGGAACCCCGTGGCCCAGTCGGCGTCGAGCTGGTCGAACTCGGTGAAGGCCCGGACGTTGTCCTTCCCCTGGTAGAGCACCACGGGCGCCAGGTCGAGCATCTCGCCCGTGGCCCGCGTCACCCACAAGAACCCCTCTTCCCCCTGCACCTCGAAGAACTCGTCGGCCCCGAAGTAGCCCGAGCGCATCCACATGTCGCGCGCGTACTGGACCTCCATGGTGCCCAGCAGGTCGGGATCGTCGTACTCAAAGATCACCGCGCAGGGCTCGAAGAAGACGTCCCGGCGCCGCACCACGGCCTGGACCGAGACGATGTCCGGATCGACGAGCCACAGCGCCATGGCGTACTTGTGCACGTTGTCGTCGAACAGATGGCCCCCCGGGCTGCGCTTGTCCAGGCGCCAGCCGTATCCCTCGGGGCGCAGCGCGGCCTGGAAGGGAGAGTCGGTCTGCCCCACCACGGTCCGGATACGCACGCCGATGGGTCGTCCGATCGCCCCGTCGGAGATGAGCTTCTTGGCCATCTCCAGCGGGGGGTAGTGCACGAAGCACTCGCTCACCCGCAGCGTGAGGCCGGCGTCATCGGCCAACTTCCCGAGCTCCAGGGCTTCGTCGACCGAGTTGGTGATGGGTTTCTGGACTGAGACGTGCTTTCCCGCGGCGAGGGTTGCTTTCACGTGTGCGTAGTGCAGGTGCGTCGGCGTCAAGATCTCCACGGCGTCGATGGCGTCGTCGGCCAGGAGCTCGTCGATGTCGGAGTAGGCCCGCGGCACCCCCCAGCGTTTGGCCGCCTCTCCGGCGAGCTCGGCGTCGACGTCGCACACCGCCAGCACGTCACAATCGGGGTGCTCCAGGTATCCGGCGACGTTCATGTCGGCGATGTTCCCCGCCCCGAGAACACCCATGCCGAGTGTGCCGGTGCGCGCGCCTTTCCCCATCAGGTCCCCCTTTTCGTGACCGCGCGGCGACCCCGGCGTTCAGGAGGTCATGAATGTACCCTGCGTGCCACCCCGACGTCCTTTCGGGCCGGCTTCCGCCGTCGCACTCTCCCGCCGTCGTGTTATGCGGCGGCAGCGCTGGTGTAGGAGCGACGTAGCGCTTCGTCGACGAAACGCTTCACGGCGGGGGACCAGAAGAACCCCACATGCCCGCCGGCGTAGGTCTCGAACGCCGGTCGGTCCCAATGCAGCCACAGCCGCCGGGCGTGGCCGAAGGTCGACATGCGGTCGGCCAGTCCGGCGAAGATGAACCGGCGGTCGAACGGGACCTTGCAGTCCAACGCCAGGGGGGACACCACGCGGTGGACTTCGTCGGCACCAGGGCCGAGCACGCCGCTGGTGTCGGCCAGGCGGGTGATGTCCGGCGGGCTGTGGCGCCGGACCAGATGGGGCAGGTCCACGACCGGGATGCCCGCGATCACACAGGCCAGGTCGTCCTCGAGAGACGCCACGATGGAGGCCACGAGCCCCCCGAGCGAGTACCCGATGACGCCCACCTGTTCGGCACCTTGCTCCTCGCGCAACCAGCGGATGATGCGCCGCAGGTCCCAGGCGGCCTGGGCCACGCCGTGCATGCTGTCGACCATGTCGATGGTCATGAGGTCCTCGCCCCGGCCCCGGCCCGAGGCCCGGGGCCCGTGCAGCGGGAGGACCGGTACCACCACGTTGATGCCCCGGCGGGCCAGTTGCGAGGCGCGGAACGCCCGCAGGTCCATGGCCGGGTTGTTGCCCATCCCCAAACCGTGGGCGCACACCAACCAGGACCGGTGATGGCGCCCCGGGACGCGCGACACCGAGGCGTGCACGGTCTGGTTGGCTTCGTGACCCATCCATCGGGCCCAACCGGGCTCCAGAGGATTGGGCTCCCATCCGCTCGAGAAGGCCACGTGCTCGAAGCCCAACCCGCCCCGGTGCTCGCTCCAGGTCTCGAGGTCGTACGGCGGCGGCGGGTCGCGGTGGTAGTCGGCAGGCCGGTCGAGCCAGCCCTCCCGGGCGAACAGGGCGCGCAGACGTTCGATGTCCGCCGCCGCGGACTCACAGTCGCTCTCCTTGGGCAGCAGCTCGGGGTGGCGGAGCACGGCCACGAGCACCTCGTCGAGATAGGCCTGCAGGGCCAGGCTGGGGGTGGCCCGCACGGGCACGACAGTGTCGTCGAGAGCGGCGCCGGCGGTGCGCGTCCTGCTCCTGGCGATGAACGACGCCACGCTGGGGGCGGCCCGCAACACCCCGGTGAGGCGCGGGTCGACAGCCGCGTGCCGGGCTCCCAGATAGGTCCGGACGGCCAGCCGGCCCACCGACGCTAACCACAAACCGCCTGACGGCGCCGGGCCACGCACCTCCACCTCATCCGCGGTCGGGACCATCACGCTTTCGAGGTGTGAGGCGAGGTCCGTCCCGGGCCCTTCGATCCGGGGCTCCCACAGCGGCGCTCGGCCGAGGTCCTTGGCGGCACCGTTGACCGGCGGCTCCCACAGCGGTGCACCGTCGGGGCACGCCACCCATCCGAGGTCGGCCACGGATACGTCGGACCGTGTGCGGCGCGACGTCCAAAGGGGGACGCCCTCGAGGTCCTTGGCGCCCCCGTTGACCGGTGGCTCCCACAGCGGTGCGCCGTCGGGGCACACCACACACTCGACGTCGAGCACACCGACGCGAGCCCGCGGACGCGACCCGATCGGCGCCCCCCGTCGCACCGCGAACGGCGGCCGAACGTCTTGCGCCGCGCTGGACGTCGCCCCCCCGACCCACAACGCCTCCGGCATCAACCCGCAGCCTATGGCCTGGGGTGGCGAATTTCGGGGTTTTCGAAGGTCGGGCGCGTCGTTGTGGGGAGAGCGCTGGCGCATCCTCGAGCTTCGGTCGGCTCTCGAAGCTCCCGGTTGTCGGCGGTGGTCGTGCCCGGACGCGAAACCGGGGGCGCTGTGCGCCCCCGGTTTCGCGGACTTCGCTTGGCGTGCGCCGAGAGTTGGCGGCGCCAGGTGTTTCGCTAGTTGTTGGCGGAGATCGGCGTGGTCACATGGTGGAACGAGTTGTCATCGAGCCCGTGCGCCGTCACCGGAGCACTCAGCCAGATACCGATGCTGTCACCGAAGATGTGATTGTCGTGGATGCGGGTGGTGACGGGCGTGCCGCCCGAGAACACCAGCACTCCCGTCGTGACCACGTCTTTGGTCCCAGCCGGCGCGGGCGGGGGCGCCGAGTCGAGCGGGTCGCCGCCGGTGTTGTTGATGCCGATCCAGTTGTCGATGACATTGTTGCCGCTCAGGTCCTCGAACTGACCGGGGCCGAGGGTGTGGGCGTGCATCGTCACTCCGGAGAGCTCGTTGCCGGAGATGTCGTTGCCGATCACCCAGTTGTTGTACGAGGCGGTCCCGGGCCCGGCATCGGCGAACAGGACGCCTGCACCTTCGCCGGAGGTGCCGTTGTCGGTGATCTGGTTGTCCTCGATGACATTGTTGTACACGCCGGCCACCGACGGCTGCGGATTGCCGCTGGCGTCAAGGGCGTTGCCGTTGTGGCTGGGAACGGTGATCCCACAGTCGAAGAGGTTCTTCGTCACCGTGTTGCCCTCGACCACGTTGTCGTGCGTGGGCCCGACGTCGTCGGAGAGGAGGATCCCGCCCGAGTTGCCGCTCACGTAGTTGTCGCTGATCTCAGACCAGGCCACGCCCCCGATGAAGTGGATTCCCTCACCGCAGTCACCGGGGATCTGGCCGTTGGCGGCGCATTGGAAGTAGGGCGAGACCGCGGGGACGCCGCCCCCCAGGTCGTTGTTGACGACGTGGTTGTGGGTGACGTCCACGTGGGTGATCGGCGCGGCGAGACCGGCTGCGATGACCCCCTCACCCATGGCGTCTTTGATGGTCAGGTTTTCGATGGTGACATGCGAGCTGATGACCACGACGGCCGCGTAGATCGTGATGGCGGGGCCCGGGGGCATCGGCACCGAGAACGTCGGCGTGACCCCCTTCTCGTCGATGATGGCGTTGCCCCGACCCTGGAGCGTCACCGGCTGGCTGAGGACGACCTGCTCGTTGTACGTGCCGCCACACACCACCACCGTCGACCACGGACTGGCGGCACTGACCGCCGCGCCGATCGTCGAATAGGCGGCGCTGTTGCACGACCAGTCGCCGTTCCCCGCCTGGCCTGAGGGCGACACGAACAGGGTTGCGGAGCCATGATCATGGTCGCCGTGGGACCAGCCGCCGTTGCCATCGGCGAACGCGGTCCCTGCGCCAATGGCGGTGACGCTTGCCACGACGAGTGCGGCGACGATCAGTGATCCGGCGACACGGGTGATTCTCATCGGTCCCCCCCTGGGGTTCTCGCGGTCACCACTCCAGGACGGGTGACCGGACGATACGTTCGCTGGTGATGATCACCCGTGGTTCTAGGCACGTCAATTCGTTGTGTCGACAATCAGTCGTTGTGTCGACAATCAGCGACAGGTCTTGTGACGCAACGGACGGGGGAAATGGACTCCCGTCTTGACAATGACCAGGAGATCAACTGCAGCTCCGCGAACCTCGAGGGACTCTTAAGCCTCGCGTCCCACTCGAGTCACGTAGTGCGCTCGAGACTCACGACGCGGCCCGCTCGAGGATGACGATGGGGATCTGGCGCGTCGTCTGCTTCTCGTAGTCGGCGAAGCCGGGGTTGTCGCGCTTCTGGGCCTCCCAGATCGGCGCCCGTTCGGCATCGTCGGCCACCCGGGCTACGACCGGGATCGTCTCGGTCCCCACCTCGACGCTGGTCTCGGGATGGGCGCGCAGGTTGTAGTACCAGTCGGGGTTGGTCGGGGCGCCTCCCTTCGACCCGAAGATGGCGATCGAGTCGCCGACCGTTCGATACGCCACGGGGTTCACCCGTTGCGTGCCGGACTTGGCGCCGGTGTGGTGCAGCAGGAGCACGGGTGCACCTTCGAACGGGCCGCCCAGCTTCCCGCCGTTGGCCCGGAACTCCTCGATGATCTTGGCGTTGAAATCGTTGACGTCTGGCAACGTGCCCTCCTTCTCGTTGTCTGCACCAGGGCAACATCCGAGGGGCGCCAGAGATTCCACTCATTGCGCCGGTGCGGCTCACCCGGCCAGTGCGGCTCACCCGGCCGGTGCGGCTCAGCCGGCCAGTGCGGCGCCCGGGTCCTTGTAGGTCTTGAGCTCGATGGCGTTGCCGCTGGGGTCCGAAACCATGGCTTTGCGCTGCTCATGGGGGGTGCCGGCATAGTCAATGGCAGGTTCGCGTACGAAGGGGGCACCCTCGGCCTGGAGGCGGTCGACCAACTCCCGCCACCGGTCCTGGGGCAGGGTCACACCGAAGTGCCGGACACCGCGCTGCTCGGGGGTGAGGACCTCCGCCGGTCGTTCGTGCAGCGTGACCTGACAGCCGAAGAAGAACACGTCGAGCGCCCGGTCCCCCACCCGCGCCGGTGCACAGCCGAGAACGTCGACGTAGAAGTGGCGGGACTCCTCGAGATCGCGCACCGGAAGCGATAGATGGAGAATGGGCTCGTCGGGCTCGAACTGCACGTGTCGCCTCCTGGCGCCGGGCCGGGGTCAGACCGCTTCTGTACCACGCTCGATGCCGTGCTCGCCCCGGCGCCGCAGGACCAACGCCGTGGCCGCCATCATCGTCGCCATGATGAGGTAGGGCACGGCATCGGCCGTCGCCTGGGCCAGCGCGCCGCTGGCGGCGGCGGCGATCCCCTGTCCCGACGCCCAGGCCAGATTGCCCAGGCCGTAGGCCAGACCGTGGTGGAGCTGGCGGCGATCCGCCCCGTCCCCGATCATGGCGGCGGCGGGCACGAACAGGGTCCCGAACGCCGGCAGCCCGATGACGAGTAACACTCCGAGCACCGCCAAGGGCCTGAGCCACGGTGCGAGGACTCCGAAGGCGACGGCCGCCATCAGCGACAGCCGGACCGGGGCCATGCGCCCTCGTCGGTCCGCCAGTCGGCCGACCAGCGGGGCGAGCACGACTTCGATCGCAGCCGCGCCCAGGAAGATGCCGGCGATGACGAGCGCGTCCGCACCCAAACGGTTCAGCCGCAAGGGAGCGAGGACGTCGATGACCCCGAGGGCGAAACCGGCCAGGAAGGTCAGCCACATCCCGACCGAGATGGCCGGTTCGGTGATGGCGGGGAGCGCGCTGCGCAGGGTCTGGGGGATGCCGACGACCGGCTTGGGCACCAGCAGGCTGGCCACCATCAAGGTGCCACCTCCGACCGTGGCGGCCGAGAACGCCGGGCCCGTCCCCACGTGGCTGGCCACGGCCCCGATGACCGGCCCGACGAGCGCCCCGCCCACCGCCGCCGAGAATGCCGTCCCCAGCGCGGCACCACGCCGTTCGGTGCTGGCCGCCGCCGCCAACCAGGCGAGCCCACCCGCCCATGTGCACGCACCGGCGACGCCCTGGATGAACCGGGCGGCGTCGAGCAGCCCCAAGGAGTGCCCATAGCCGAAGACGAAGCTGGCCACGCTCATCGCCGCCAGCCCGATCATGACGGCCCGTCGGACACCGAGCCGGCTGGCGAGCACTCCACCGGGCACGGCGCCGAGGAGCGTCCCCACCGGGTACGAAGCCACCAGAACGCCGGCCTGGGCCTTGGAGAGGCCGAGGGTGTGGACGTAGTGCGGGAGCAGGGGCGTCAGCGCGGTGAAGAACACGGTGTCGACGAACACGACCGCGCTCACCAGCACGACCAACCCGGGTGCGACCCCCGATCGACCGGGAGGACGCGCCCGACGTGTCATCGGATCAGTATGGTCGCAACGCCTCGGGCACCGTC
Source organism: Acidimicrobiales bacterium (assembly GCA_036511675.1). GTDB lineage: Bacteria > Actinomycetota > Acidimicrobiia > Acidimicrobiales > UBA8190 > Chersky-840. The sequence goes on from DATCBU010000097.1 coordinate 16,468, forward strand.
GGGGTCCGGTTGAGCCGGGCGAACATCGGTTTCTGCGTGCGGTAGAGCCGGGGGAATTCCCGAAACAGCCTGTCGTAGGTGGCAGCGTCGTCGGTATCGGGTTCGAAGCGGGCGTCGACGGGAACGAGTCCGCTGACCTCATCGGGCTCCACTTCGCCCAGAGCCAGCGCGGCGAACATGGCCGCGCCGCGCAGGTTGGCGTGCAGGGGCTCGGCCACGCGCTCCAGTGTGCGACCCATGACATCGGCGTGGATCTGGCACCACAGGTCCGAGGTGGCGCCACCGCCGATCACGCGCAGGGGATCCAGGCGACGCTTGGCGAAACGCTCCACCGCGTCGTGGAGCCACCGACTGTTGTAGGCGACACCTTCGAGGACGGCCCGCACCAGATGCGCCCGTGTGGTCGCCAACGACAGATTGTGGAAGCCGCCCCGGGCCCTTCGATCATCGACCGGTGACCGCTCTCCGGCCAACCACGGGGTGAACAGGACGTCACCGCTGCCTGCGGGCGCCGACCCCGCCAGCGCAGTCATGGCATCGAAGCGCAGCGGCCCGTCGCCGGTACCGGAGGGAACGAGGCCGTCGTCGGGTGCGATCACGTTGTCGCGCAGCCATTGCAGACAGAGCCCACCCGTGTCGTGGTTGTCGGCGATCAGGTACCGGCCTGGTGCCAGCCCGGGGACCGACGCGATCTGATGGACGACGTCGGTCTTCTTCATGGGCACGGGGCAGCTGATCCACGAGGTCGTGCTGATGACGAGATGGGTCTGGTAGTCGAGCACCGCTCCCGAGCCGACCGCGGCGGAATGCAGGTCTGGGGTTCCCGTCACCACCACCACGCCTGGTGGAAGTCCGAGCTCGCCGGCAACCGCCTCTCTGACCTCGCCCACCACCGAACCGGTCGCCGCCAGGGGCGGGAGCTTGTCGGCGGGGACCCCGGCCCGCGCCACGAGGGCACGGTCGTAGACCAGTCGCTCGGGCCGACGGTTGTCGGTCAGCCACGCCGCGGTCATCGACGCCGGGGAGGCGGCTGCCACCCCGGTGAACCGCATGGACAGGTAGTCGACAGGCTCCATGTACCAGCGGGCCCGCTGCGCCACGGCGGGCTCGTCGTGCTCGAGGTGCAACATGTGCCCGATGGGGTCGGCTCCCGACGTCGACGGGGCGCCCCCGCTGCGTCGCACCCATCGCCACAGCGCCCAGGGCGCGTATCCCGACACGGGCCCGCCCACGGCCCGGCGGGTGTGGGGGCCGCCCCGGCTGTCCATCCACATGACACAGTCGCCCACCGGCCGACCGTCCTCGCCCACGGGGACCGTGCTCGCCCATTGGCCGGTGCACGACACCGCCACGACCTGCTCGGGGCGAACGGCGCCGCTCGACATCGCCCGACGCGTGGCGTCGGCGATCACGTGCCACCACTCCTCCGCGTCCTGGACCGCCCCTCCGCCGAGAAGCATGCGGGTGGTGAGCGCGATGTGGTCGCTCCACGCCACCGTGCCGGTCAACGACACCAGGCCGACCTTCGGGCCCCCCGACCCGAGGTCGACAGCGAGGACGAAGCGCTCGTGACGTGGGGCGGTCACGCCTCCCCGGGGACCTCTTGGTAGCCGTCCATCATGTCGGCCATGACGGATTTGATGAAGGTGTCGGCCTCATCGGTCATGCCCCCGGCGACACCGCCGTAGATCGCCCCGGAGCGAGGCGCCTCGTCCTTGTGGTCGCGGGCGTAGGCCACGGCGTCGGCGAGGTCGACGGCAAAGGCATCGGCCACGCCGGCCTGGGTCTGGGGTCGGGTCACGGCCATGTGCAGCGCGTTGGGGTACTGCTGGCCGTTGAGGCGCCACCCCCGCAGGCGCATGAAGTCGTTGACGTGGTACACGTCGAAGGCGTCGGAGGTGAAGCTGAACAGGAACGTGGGCCGGCCGCGCAGTTGCAGCTCCGGATGCGAACGCACCGCCTCCTGCATGGTTGCCGCCGTCTCGAAGATGCGCCGGGCGTGGTGGCGGTAGCCCTCTCGGCCCAGGTGCACCATCGAGGACCAGGTGGCGGCGAGCAGCCCGCCCGAGCGCGATCCCTCCATGCCCGGTGAGCAGTACTTGCCCCCGCTCCAGTCGGTGAGGAAGAAGTACTGCGAGTTGCGCAGCGCCTTGTCTCGGAACGTGAGCACCGACGTGCCCTTGAGGGCGTAGCCGTACTTGTGGGTGTCGGCGGACATCGACGTGACCCCGGGGATGCGGTAGTCGAAGACCGGGATGTCGTATCCCAGCTCCTGGCCGAAGGGGAGGATGAACCCACCCAGGCAGCTGTCGACATGCAGGCCCACACCGTGACGTAGTGCCACGTCCGAGAGCTCGGCGATGGGGTCCACGGTGCCGTAGCCGTAGTTGCAGGCCGAGCCAATGATCGCCACGGTCTGGTCGTCGATGTTCTCGTCGACCCACCCGACGTCGACGAGCGTGGTGTCGGGGTCGACAGGGGCGCGCCGCAGCTCGATGCCGAACAGGTGGCAGGCCTTGTCGAAGGCCGGGTGCGCCGTCTCGGGCTTGACCACGTTCGGGCGGGTGACCCCCCGTTCCTGGTGCGCGTGCTCGCGATAGGCGAGCATGGCGTGGGCGATGCTCCCCGTGCCGCCGGTGGTCACCAGGCCGGCCGGCGTCGAGCCCTCGACCGCCTCGGCGTGGAGGAGGTCCAGGGTCATGGCGATGATCTCGGCCTCGAACTTGGTGGAGCTGGGGCACATGTCGCGCTGGAGCGAGTTGACGTGGGCGAACAGGCCGAAGGCATGGTTGAGGAAGTGGTAGTGGTCGTGATCGCCGCAGTACATGGTCCCCGAGCACTTCCCGGTCTCCCAGAAGGCGTCCTCCTCCTTCGCCATCATCTCCAGCTCGCCGAGGATCTCCTCGTGACTCCGGCCGCCTTCGGGGAGCCCCCGGTGGATGTCGAAGCGGTCGTGGTAAGGGAACGTGCTCATGGTGTGGTGCCCTCCCGCGCAAGACGGTGGTCGGGTGGCCCGACCCGAAACGGAGTACGGCCCGGCCCACTGTACGACAACCCCGCGGCGAGCCCACGGGGTCGCCCCTTGACACATCCGTGTTCCGAGATGATCGTGGATCCCGGCGCCGACACGTGCGGCGACCGAGGGAGGGATCATGGGTGGTGCCGACACCGAGCACCCGGTGCTCGACCTGCTCGTCGAACGTGGTGCGAATGCCATCGAGCACCCGGGTGGCACCCTTCTGGCCCATCTCCGTCGGGTCGCAGCCCTGCTCGACGCATGGGGGGCTCCCGACGGTGTGCAGACGGCGGGGCTGTGCCACGCCTGCTACGGGACCGACGGCTTCTCGGTATCGCTCCTGGGCCTCGACGAGCGCCAGGTGCTCGCCGCCAGGATCGGTCGTCGGCCCGAGGCGTGGGTCTATCGGTATGCGAGTTGCGACCGGGGAGCGGTCTATCCCGAGCTCGGCACGCCGGGCCCCCTGCGGTTCCGGGACCGGTTCACGGGCGACACGTCCACACTTTCCGAACTCGAGGCCGCCGTCCTGGCCGAGATCACCGCCGCCAACGAGCTGGACCTGGTGACGGTGAACCCGGCCTGGGGCAGAAGGATCGGACCAGATCTCCTCGACCTCGTGCGCGCCATGGGCCCTCGGTTGAGCGGGGGCGCCCGGGACGCGTGGAACGCGTGGGCCGTTCTGTCGCTCACGCACAGTGGTCGGCCGTAGCGTTCGGCGTTCGTTCGTCCCCGGTCGACGGGTATCCCGTGCTCAGGAGCCGGCACTTCGTAGGATGCGTACGAACGGAGCGGCCGGAGCAGATTGGGGGCTCGTCGTTGCCGAGAGCGGGGATCACGGGTCATGAGTGACGAGACGGCCACATCCGCCGACGAGGAGTACTCGCAGGCTGCCCAGTCTTATATCCGCGCCGTGGGAGCCCGGCTGCGGGTCGTCCGCAACCAATTAGGCCTCTCCCTCCAGGCGGTCGAGGCCACCTCGAACCAGGAGTTCAAAGCGTCGGTGCTCGGTGCCTACGAGCGGGGCGAGCGGGCGGTGTCGGTGTCGCGGTTGCAGCGGCTGGCCAAGCTCTACAGCGTCAGCGTCGACCAGCTGTTGCCGCACGAGTCCGACGCCACCCGGTGGTGGATGTCGAAAGACGCCGAGACACCGGGCGCGTCGGGTGCGGCGCCACCGGAGCGTTCCGCCGCACAGCCATGGCAGAACAGCGACACCGTGACCATCGACCTCACCCGCTTGCGCGACGTCAGCGGTCCCGAGCGCGATCTCATCCGACGGTTCGTGAGCATGATCCAGGTGCAGCGTCAGGACTTCAACGGACAGCTGATCACCATCCGGTCCAGTGACGTCCGCGCCATCGCCTGTCTGTTCGGCATGACCCCTGATGCCATGGGCCGGCGACTCGACGAGCTGAGCTTGCGCATCAACACCTGAGCTCCCGCCCAGGCCGGTCTCAGCGCCAGGGGAGCGCGCCTCTCCGGCTCCAGTAGTCCGCTGCAGCCTCGGACACCGAGGCGAGCTCGTCCCAGTCCTGCTCCGTGAGCGCAAGCTCGAGTGCTCCGAGGTTGGACTGCAATTGCGATCGGGTCACCGCCCCGGACAGGACCACGTCGGCCCAAGGCTGGCCGAGCGCGGCGGCCAGGGCCACCTGGTCGATGGAAACCCCGTGCCGTGTCGCCACCATCTCGAGGGCGCGCCTGGCGGCGCCCTCGCCGTGGTCGGTCAACCGACCGTTGGCGAGCGCCTCTTTCACGAGCACCCCCCATCCCCGGGCGCGCGCCTGCTCGAGCGCGGGCCCGACCGACGGCTCGAGGACGTTCCACGTGGCCTGGACCGTGGAGAAGGGGTTCACGCCATCGACGCCGAGCTCGAGCGCGTGGCGGACGGCATCTGCTTGGCGCGGCCCACTCACCGTCAGCCCGACAGCCACGCCACTGTCGCGCAGTTCGGCCAGGGCGCGCAGCACCGCATGGTCGTCGAGCACACCACTTTCGAGGGTGGCCGAGTGCACCTGGTAGAGATCGAGATGGGTGCCGAGCAGCGCCGTGGTCTGCGGCATCTGCTCTCGGAACATGGCCAGGGTGTGGTCCTTGGTTTCGTGCACAGAGGCGGACATGCTCCACGCCCCGGTGTACCGGTACCCCCATTTCGAGCCGACCGTGAGCGCATCGGGCGCCAGAGCACGGGCGCCCAACCACGACGCCAGGAACTCCTCGGCCCTTCCGTAGGAGCGGGCTGCGTCGACGTAGCGGATGCCGGCTTCGTAGGCCGCGTCGAGCATGTCGTGGCACCGCTGCTCCAGGGTGGGTCGTGCTCGGTCGGTGCCGAGGTCTGCGTCTCGCCCCAGGGTGATGTACGCAGGCCGTCCCAACGCAGCGAGGCCGAGGCCGACACGCGTCACCGGGAGTCCGGTGGTCCCGAGTGTGGTCGTGGGAAGCGCAGTGTTGCTCACCGGGGTCAGGGCAGTGCCACGTCTCGAGGGCCCGGCACCACCGACACGCGCCGATCGGAGCCCGGGGGAGTGCGGCCGTGGCTGATCCAGACAGCCCGCATCCCCGCCGCCAGCGCACCGGTCACGTCGCGTTCCCAGCTGTCGCCCACCATGACGGCGTCTTGGGGTGCCACGCCGATCAGTTCGAGGGCGTGGGCGAAGACGGCGGGATCGGGTTTCCCGATCCCGATCTCGCCCGAGATGACCACGGCGGCGAGCGAGGAGCCGATGCCCGCCTGTTCGATCTTGAGGCGCTGGATGTCCGGAGGCCCGTTTGTCACGAGCGCCACCGGGACCTCGGCCGCCAGATGCGCCACCAGCTCCAGGGCGCCGGGGAGCGGGGGGTGGCCCGACCGCTGGCCCTGGATGTAGTGCTCGGCCACCTGCTCGGCGACGGCATCGGCGGCGGCCGGCGCCAGCCCACCCGCCTCCAGCGCTCGACGCCAGGCGCCGCGGCGATACGTCTCGGCCCATGCCGGCAGGCCCCGGACCCGGGGGTGTACCCCCTCGAACGTGGCCCACAGGCCCTCCCACGACGCAAAGCCCAGCTCGAGGAAGTCCGGGTAGTAAGCCGAGGTCCGCCACAACGACCGCGCCGATTCGATCACCTGCGCGTCCCAGGAGTCCTTGTCGAGTCCCTCGACGAGGTCGGCCGTGGCCCGCAGCTGGGCCCGGGCAAAGGCTTCTTCCTCGATGAGCGTGTCATCGAGATCGAGCAGGACCGCCCGCACCGGGTCCCGAGCGGGCCCGCTCAGCGCTCGGAGTCCTCGGCGGGGTGTTCGACGACGGCCACCACGCGGCCCGCCATGAAGCGTGCCGTGCGGACGGCGCGGCCTGAGCGGGTCACTTCGGTGACTTCGACCGAGCCGCGCGAGTTGGAGATCTCCACCCGTCGACCGGCGCGGCTGGCCACGATGTCGAAGCGCTGGACCCCGTCACCCACGTCCACCACGACCTCGACCCGGTCTCCCTTCACAGGTGTCCATGGTACGACGATCGGCAGGCGCCCACCCGGCGGCGACCGGTCCCGCCCCGCCGCCCACCGGTTGGGTCAGCCCGGCGCCGGGGTGAGGGCGTTGGCCTTCGCCACCGATCCGAACCAGCGTGCGCTGGGCTTGGGGCGCCGTTCGAATGTGTCGGGGTCCACGGCGCAGATGCCGAGTTTGGGGCCGAACCCGAGGTGCCACTCGAAGTTGTCGAGCAGGCTCCACACGAAGTACCCGCGCACGTCGATGCCGTCGGAGATGCAGCGGTGCAGGCCCTCGAGCGCGGTGGAGATGAACTCGATCCGCTCGGGGTCGTCCTCGGTGGCGAGCCCGTTCTCGGTCACCACCACGGGGAGCCCCGTGTAGGCGGCGGCGCGGCGCACCGTGTACTCCACCACCTGGGGCCAGTACTCGTATCCCATCTGGGTCTGGCGGGTCCCGGGCTCAGGTTCGACAGGGCCGCCGGGCCCGAGGACGGTGCGCTCGTAGCACTGCACGCCGATGAAGTCGTCCCCGGTGGTGCCGTCGAGGAACGTGTTCTCGAGGATCTGCTCGGCTGCGTCCCGGGTGCCCTCGCCGCCCTCGCCGGCCACGAGCTCCTCCATCGACAGGGTCATCCCGACGGGGAACGACCCGGGCCCCGAGCGAAGAGCGTCCACGGCCAGTCGATGGGCCCGGACCATGGCCTCGTTCACCGCGAAGTGCCGGACGTACTCGTCCTTCATCCCCGGCGGGTACAGCCCCACGGTGTAGCCCAGGACGGCGACGACGTTGGGCTCGTTGATGGTGCACGCCCAGCCGATGAGGTCGCCGAGGTGGGCCACGGCGCGCTCGACATAGCGGGCGAATCGTTCCGGAGCCTCGGGCGCCTCCCAGCCACCGCGGTCGGTGAGCCAGCGCGGCGTTGTGAAGTGGTGGAAGGTGACGACCGGTGAGACCCCGCGCTCGTGGCACGCTGCGCACATGCGCCGGTAGTGGTCGAGCGCGGCGATGGAGAACTCGCCTTCCGCCGGCTCGATCCGGCTCCACTCCAACGAGAAGCGATAGGCACCGAGGCCGAGGTCCGAGACCAGGTCGACGTCCTCGTGCCAGCGGTGGAACGAATCACAGGCGTCGCCGCTCGACGCCACACAGCCCGACTCGGGGTTGTGCTCCCACTGCCACCAGTCGTTGTTGACGTTGCCGCCCTCGATCTGGTGTGCGGCGGTGGCGGCTCCCCACAAGAACCCTTCGGGGAATCGGAGTGCCCTCTTGTTCGTCGGTGCGGCGCTCATAGAGCGCACGGTAGCGGGCTGCACGTCGACGGACCCGACCGCCGGGGGGGCGAGATCAGCGCCGGGATCCCAGCGCGGCAGCGCGGTCGGCCAGGTCGGGGTCGCGCAGGAAGCGTGCCATGTCCTCGAAGTCGGCGCCGGGCCCCTTCCACTCGAGGTCGCCGACGGAACCCAGCAAGGAGCGGTCCACGCGTAGCGTCGCTAGGTCGCGAAACAGCAGTGCGTCGTCCATGTCCGAAGCCAGTCGCTCGGCGAGCTTGGGGGCGCTGCGCACCGAGCTGCGGAGAGCGGGGTCCCAGTCCGAGACGGCGGCGGGGATGGCCTCGAGGTGCTCGTATGTCCCGAGCACCTTCGACGCCGACTGCTTCCCCCAACCCTGGAGGCCGGGGAATCCATCGGCGCTGTCACCCACCAGGGCCAGCCAATCGGGGATCGACAACGGCCCGATGCCGTAGCGGGCTCGCACCGCCTCCTCGTCGCTGATGACGTCCTTGCGCCGATCGAGCTGGACCACGCGCCGGCCCCGCACGCACTGGGCCAGGTCCTTGTCCGGGGTGCACACCAGGACCTGCTCCACGCCGGGGTCGTCAGCGGCCACCGCGGCCGCGGACGCCAGCGCGTCGTCGGCCTCGAGCTCCACCATCGGCCACACGACCACGCCCATCGCCACCAGCGCCGCTTCCAGGAGTGGGAATTGGGCCATGAGCGTCTCGTCCACCCCCTCACCGGTCTTGTAGCCGGGCCAGAGTTCGTTGCGGAACGACTCGACCACGTGGTCGGTGGCCACACCGACGTGGGTGGCACGGGCCGCGATCATGGAGAGCACCGACTGCACCACCCCCCGTACGGCGCCGACCTCGCCGCCTTCGGAGCTCGACCTCGGGGGGGCCCCGTAGAAGTGGCGGAATAATTCGTAGGTCCCGTCGACGAGATGGACGCGCACCGGCTTCACGACCGCGGGTCCCGTCGCATGTACCACGTGTCGACCCCGAGAATGGCACTCGTGGCCGCGACTTCGAAGCCGAGCGCGGCGTAGAAGCGGACGTTGCGCTCTTTGTCCGTCTCGAGCCACGCCAGACGACTGCCTTCGTCGAGCCATCCGCACACCGCCCGCATCAGCGCACCGCCGATGCCCCGCCCCTGGAACCCGGGCTCCACCCCCACGGGTCCCAGGTGCCAGTGCTCCTCGCCGGGGTCCGCCAGCGCCCAATGCGCCCAGAAGGTGTGCGCCCGGGTGGGGTCGCCGACCTCCGCCGGCGCGGCGGCCACGAGCTCGGACGCGCCGTCCCGCACGAACGTCCCGATGCACCCTCCGGGCGGGGCCACGCCTGCCGCCGCGATCACGCAGTGGCCGGCGAAGGCCGCCATCTGGGGTGCCGGAAGCAGGGCGAAGAAAGGCGTCAACTCCCCGTAGAGCCCGGCCAATCCGTCGAGCGGGTCGGCACCGTAGATGGCACCCGCACTGGGGGAGTCCGCCAGGGCACGCGACGCCACGCCCGCCGCGGCCCGTTGCTCGTCCTTGTGGAGAGGGCGTACCTCGGTCGCGTGCACGCCCCCATCATGTCCACAACGTGTCTGGGGCCGCCTCTCCGGGCGACAGCCCGAGCGACAGGATCCGGGGGTCGGGCAATGGGGGACCGGTGATGGTGCCTGTTACCATCGGCGCCTCTATGACGGTGCGTCAGATCCGGGGGGAGCACGTCAGCATCACCGATGTCCTTCGCGCCGCCGCGGTCGCGAACGCCGAGGTCGAGGCCTATGTGGAGATGGCGGAGCCCGGCGCCAGCGGGCTGGTGCCGACGGGAGCCGACAGGCGTCGGCGGCTCAGCTTCGCGGCCTGGGAGGCGGCGTCGGCGGCAGTGGCGGGGCTGTTCTCCTCGTTGGGCGTGGCCAAAGGCGACGTCGTCTGTCTCCTTCTGCCGTCGTCGATCGATTACGCCGTGTGCTACCAGGCGGCAGCGCGGATCGGCGCCGTCACCACGGGGGTGAACCTTCGCATGGGCGCCGCCGAGCAGGCGTCGATCACCGCCCGCGTCCGCCCCGTCGTGACCGTCGTGGACACCGACGTCGTGCGCCCAGACGCCGTGCCCCCGGGTTCGGGCACGTTGCTGGCGCGCCGATCGCTCGCCGAGGCGTGGGCGTGCCCGGCCGCACCGGCGTGCGTGCTCGACGCCCATGACCCGCTCGCCATCGTGTGGACCAGTGGGTCGACGGGGGTGCCCAAGGGTGCGGTGTTCGACCACGCCAACCTCGAGGCCGTGGCGGCGGGCACCGACGTGCTCTCGCACCCGGGCGACCGGCGGTTGTCGCCGTTGCCGTTTCCCCATGTCGGCTACATGACCCGCGCCTGGGACGAGATCGCCCACGGCGTCACCACCGTGATCACCCCCCAGCCCTGGACCGCGGCGTCGGCGATCGAGCTGCTCACCAGCGAGCGGATCACCGTCGGGCAGGGCGTGCCCACGCAATGGGCCCTCATGCTCGCCCATGCCGATCTCGACGGAGCCGACCTCTCGAGCCTCAGGATCGCCGGGACCGGAGCGTCGCGGGTCCCGCCCGAGCTCGTCCGTGCCATGCGCGAACGCCTGGGGTGCCCCGTGGTGGTGCGCTATACCTCGACCGAATCGTCGCTCGGGACCGGGACCAGGCCCGAGGACGACGACGAGGTGGTGGCGACGACCGTCGGCCGGCCGGTGCCGGGCGTGGAGCTCGACGTCGTCGACGAGACCGGTGCGGCGGTGCCGGCCGGGGAGGTGGGAAGGGTCAGGCTGCGGTCGGCGGCGGTGATGCGCGGTTACGTGGGTGACCCGGTGGCGGGCGTGGCGGCGGGGGTGGCGCTCGACGCGGTCGCCACGGCCGCGGTGCTCGACGCCGAGGGTTGGATCACCACCGGTGACCTCGGGGCCGTCGGCGCTGACAGCAACCTCAGGCTGGCGGGCCGGGTGTCGGAGATGTACATCCGGGGCGGGTACAACATCTACCCCGCCGAGGTCGAGGCGGTGCTGGGCCAGCTGCCCGGAGTCGCCCAGGTGGCGGTGGTGGGGGCCCCCGACCCCGTCCTCGGGGAGATCGGCGTGGCCTTCGTGGTCCCTGTGACGCCGGCCGCGCCGCCGGGCCTCGACGACCTCCGCCGGGCGTGTCGTGACAAGCTCGCCGACTACAAAGCCCCCGACCGGCTCCACCTCGTGGTGGACCTGCCCATCACGCCGATGGCGAAGATCGACAAGCGGGAGCTGGCGGCGCGCGCCGCCGGGCTCGAGACCAGGCCAACGAAGGAGCGAGTGAGCACATGACCGAGACCAAGGACCCGGGGGCGACGAGCGACGCTCCGGCCAAGCCGGCCGGGGAGCGCCCCCCGCGCCAGCACCCCATCGTGGCCGGCGCGGAGCCCATCAAGTTGGGGTCCATGCTCGTGACCCTGGTCGAACCTCGGCGAGGCCATGAGGTGGCCTACAACCGCTGGTACGAGCGGGACCACTTCTATGCGGGCTGCATGATCGGTCCCTACCAATTCGCGGGCAAGCGCTTCGTGGCCACGGCCGAGCTCAAGGCGCTGCGCGATCCGGACTCCTCGAGCATCACCGGCGAGCCCGATCGAGGCAGCTTCTTGTCGGTGTACTGGGTGCTCGACGGGTACCACGACACGTGGAACCGATGGGCGGTCGACCAGGTGAAGGCCCTGCACAAGGCGGGGCGCATGTTCAACGAGCGCGACCATGTCCACACCCTGCTGTACCGCTACGTCTGGGAGCGTGCGCGCGAGGCCGACGGGCTCCCCGCCGAGCTCGCCCTCGACCACCCCTCGGCCGGGCTGGTAGCGGTGTTCACGGATCGTGCCGAGGGGGTCGATGCTGCGGACTACGAGCGGTGGATACGCGACGAGCACCTGCCGGCTCTCCTGCCGGGAACCGCGGCCCGCCTCGTGATCGGCGCCGACCCGCTGCCGCTGCTCATCGACGCGCCGGGCGACGTGCCCCGTTCGGAGTCCGACGACCGGCGCCAGCTCACGCTGTGGTTCCTCGACACCGCGCCGCAAGAGGCGTGGGACGCGGTCATCACCGCGCACCGGCAGGCCGTGGAGAGCTCGGGGAAGGGCCGCATCGTGGCCGCCCTGCCGTTCATCCCGACCATCCCCGGTACCGACACGTACACCGACATGCTCTGGGCCGACCAGGCCGGGGCGAGCCCCAGCACGCAGAGGAGGTCTTCGTGAGCCCGGATCCCGCCGTGGTGACACCGCCGGCACGACGCTTCGACGGCAAGACAGCGATCGTTACCGGTGCCGGCTCGGGCATCGGCCGGGCGACCGCCATCCGCCTGGCGGTGGAGGGGGCCTCGGTGGCCTGTCTCGACGTGGTGCCCGACAACCTCGACGAGACCGTCGAGGCGCTGTCCATCCTCGGGGGCAACGCCGTCGCCTACCGCTGTGACGTGACCGACGAGGCCGTCGTGCACGAGACCGTGACCGAGGTCGCCTCCGCCCTGGGCCGGCCCGAGGTCCTGTGCAACGTGGCCGGCATCGGGACCTTCGCCCACACCGCCGAGATGCCCCTCGCCTCGTGGGAGCGCATCCTGGCCGTGAACCTCACCGGCACCTTCCTCATGACCAAGGCGGCACTCGCCTACATGCTCGAGCCTCCGGGCGGGAGCATCGTCAACATCGCGTCGACGGCGGGCCTCATGGGGTCGGCCTACAGCGCCGCGTACGCGGCGTCGAAGGGGGGGGTGATCATGTTCACCAAGGCCCTCGCCATCGAATACGCGGGCCGGGGGGTGCGGATCAACGCCGTGGCCCCGGGGGGAGTGGACACCCCGCTCCTCGGGAGCTTCTCGCTTCCCGAGGGAGGGGACATGAAGCACATCCACCGGATCACGAGCCGCATGGGCTTCTGCACCCCCGACCAGATCGCCGCCGCCATCGCCTTCCTGGCGTCGGAGGAATCCGCCTACACCACCGGCGCCGTCCTGGCCGTCGACGGAGGCATCACCGCGTAAGCGCGGCCCGATGAGGCCCCGGTCGCTACCATCGACGACGGTGAGCTCGCCGCCGATGTTCATCGTCACCGACGTGTCGCCGTATCCGAGCGGCCCCGCCGGCGTCCACGGTGTCCTGCCCCAGGCGTCGGTGGCGCTGACGGAGCTGGCCGGGCTGGCCTCGCTCGAGGCGGTGCGCGTCGACGCCGTTCCGGATGTCGATCCGTCCGCCCTGTCCGGAGGTGGCGTGCTGGCGCTGTTCACCATCGGGGAGACCCCGTGGACCGAGGCGCAGCGCGGCGCCATCACCGAGGGCGTCCGTGCGGGCCGCCTCGGGATCCTCGCCGTCCACGCCGCCACCGACGCCTGTACGTCGTGGGAGGAATACGGTTCGCTCGTGGGAGCCCGCTTCGACGGACACCCCTGGACCGAGACCTTCGACATCGATGTCGACGTGACCCACCCGGCCACCCGCCACCTCGGTCCGGTGTGGCGCTGGCGCGACGAGGTGTATCTGTTTCGCGACCTTCGGCCCGATGCCCGGGTCCTGCTCCGGGTGGCAGAGGGCCAACTCGACATGGGCGTCGCCGGCGCCCGGCGACCGTCGAGCGGCTTCCCCCTGGCCTGGTGCTTCACCGAAGGGCGGGGGCGCGTGTTCTACACGTCGCTGGGGCATTTCCCCGGAGCGTGGGAGACCCCCGACTATCTCCGACACCTCCAAGGCGGATTGTCATGGGTCCTGGGCGCGGGGGACTGAGATCGCCGTCGGTGTCGGGACCCAACTCCAAGCGGTGAGGCGGGCCCGACGATGATGCACCTCGTCGACACCGTCGAAGTGTCTCCCGAGCACGTGCGCGACTACCTCGACCTCGTCGGCTCGCTCGGCACGGCGGTCATGACCGAGGCCGGAGCGAGGTTCGTGTCGATGGCCACGACTCCGGGTGAGGTCGGCGAGCGGGTGGAGATCCAGGTGGTCTGGGCCTTTGACGACTTCGTGCACTGGAACGAGATCCGCAAGAACCTGGTGCTCGATCCCCGGTACCACGAATACGGGAGCGCGGCGGCCTCGCGGCGCGTCGGCGGGACCCGGCGCTTCTTCGCGCCGGCCACGTCGTCGTCGTCGTGATGCTCCGGCGCTTCGAGGTGTACGCCATAGACCCCGATGCGCCGGTCGAGCGCGTGCGCGCCCTCGAGGCGGCGTGTCGGCGCTGCGGGCGGTTCATCCCCGAGGTCCTCGACTGCGCCATCGGGACGAACCTGTCCGACGCACCGGTCCAGCTCGTGTGGGAGCACGCCTACGAGTCTCCCGAGGCCTATCGCCGCTACATGGTCCACCCGTATCACGCCGTCGTCGTGGACCGGTACCTGCTGCCGGACTCACCCGAGAGGATCGCAATCGACGGCCCGTTGGGGGCCGGCCTGTACGGCTACGCCTGCGACGTCGCCTCGTACCGGATGCGCACCGGCATCCGTCGCCTGATCCTGCTCCGCCTCGACGCCGGGACGTCGGAGGCCGATGTGGCCGAGCTGGGCGAGACGCTCGAACGGGCCCCCGAGGTCGTTCCCGACATGGAGGTCTCGGTCTTCGCCGCCAACACCATGGGCTCGGCCTGGTTCGACGGGGTCACGCCGGTCATGGGGCCGCCCCGATGGACGCACCTGTGGGAGCAGGGATTTGCCAGCTTCGACGCGCTCGACGCCCACCGGCACAGTGACACGGCCGTGGCCGAGTTCGAACGCACCGACTGGGGTCAGGCAACGGGCGGTCTCGTGAAGCGATCGGCCGAACTGTTCTACGAAGTGTCGGGGGACCACGGCCCCGAGGCGGCGCCATGAGTGGCGCCATCAGTGACGACGGCTATCTGCTCGACAACCGGATGGCGGTCGCCGGCTCCCGTCTCGAAGCCCTCGGGGCGATCTTCGACGCCACCACGTTCCGGCACCTCGACGCGCTCGGTCTCCGCGACGGCTGGCGCTGTTGGGAGGTGGGCGCCGGTGGGCCGTCGGTGGCCCAGTGGCTCGCCCGTCGGGTCGGGACGGCGGGTCGAGTGCTCGCGACTGACATCGACGTGTCGTGGGCCCGGGGCGCCGAGGGGTCCGGCATCGAGGTGCGGCGCCACGACGTCGCCGCCGACGAACCGCCGGCGGAAACCTTCGATCTCGTCCACGCCCGGTTGGTCCTCGTGCACGTGGTTGCCCGCGATCAGGCGTTGCGGTCCATGGTGCGGGTCCTGCGTCCCGGTGGCTGGCTGCTGATCGAGGACGCCGACCCGGCATTGCAGCCGTTGAGCTGCCTCGATCCCCGGACCCCCGAGGAGGAACGTGCCAACCGACTGCGCACCGGGTTCCGGGCGCTGATGGTGGAGCGGGGTGTGGACATCGCCTACGGTCGGAAACTGCCTGGCCTCCTGCGCGGCGTCGGCTTGACCGACGTCGCCGCCGACGCGTACTTCCCCGTGGCCCTGCCGGCGTGTGCACTGCTCGAGGCCACCACCATCGGGGTGATCCGTGACCAGCTCGTCGAGCACGGGATCGCCACGGTCGAGGAGATCGAAGCGCACCTGGCCAGTGTGCGTGCCGGACGCCTCGACCTTGCGCAACCACCCATGATCTCGGCCTGGGGGCGGGTGCCCGAAGACTGATCGTCTCCCGGCTTCGTCGATCGTTCCAGGCCCCCCGAGCGCCACCACGAATGCCGAGCCCGAGGGCGCTAGCGGAGCGGTCCCAGGTACGCTTCTCCTGATGCGTTTCCGCCGAAGCCCACCGCTGCGGAACACAGAACAGATGTGGTTGACGCCGTGGGCGCCGCCCCCCACGCCGGCGCCGCGGCGGCGGCCGAGGTGGCCCATCGGCGGGTCGAGTTCGCTCCTCCTGGTGATCGCCGTGGCGTCGATCGCCACCGGGGGAACCGCCATCGCCTTGGGCCTGGCCGGAAGCCAGAGCCCCGCCCCCCACTCGGCTTCGCGCCACCAGGTGGCCACCAAGGCGGCCGGGCACCCCGAGCAAGCCCCCGTCCTGATACCCGAGGCCCCCGCTCCGATCATCATCCCCCCCGCACCCAGTACCACGGCGGCCGTCGACGTGAGCGCGCCCTTGGGCCCGGCCCCGAGCACCTGGAGGTCCAGGGTCGTTCCCGCCGTCGCTTCGCTCCTGAACAGCGTCCCCTCGAACGTCACCGATCCCTCGGTGATCGCCACGGCGACGGTGCACACCATCCCCCTGTACACGACACCTGGAGCCCCCAAGCCCTCGAGCACGCTCGCCAATCCGAATTACCTGGGAGCAACCGTGACGCTGCTCGTCACCGGCTACCAACCGGGCTGGGTGCAGGCCTACATCCCGGTTCGTCCCAACGAGACCACGAGGTGGATCCCGAGCGCGGACGTCACCACGTCGTTCGTCACCGACCACATCGTCGTGAGCCTGTCGGCGCGCACGCTCACGCTGTACCACGACAATGCGCCCGTGTTCTCGAGCGAGGTCGCACCGGGAGCACCGAGCTCACCCACGCCGACGGGTTCGTTCTTCGTGGCCTACATCGTGAAGCTCACCGACCCGTCCAATGTCTACGGCCCGTATGCCATGGGGACGTCGGCTTTCTCCAACACCTATTACAGCTTCGACGGAGGCCCGGGCCAGGTGGGGATCCACGGGACCAACGAGCCCTGGGTCATCGGGTCCTACGCCAGTCACGGCTGTGTCCGGCTGCCCAACGCGGCCATCACGACGCTGGCCCAACAGGTGGTGCCCGGCACGCCCGTCGAGATCGAGCACTGAGCGGAACCGAGCACCACAGGGATCGAGCACCGAGCGGTGTGCCACGGATATCGGGTCCGACGGCACGATGACACGAAAGAACGGTGACCCATGAAGGGCTATGTACTCACGGTCGAAAAGACGGTCCCCGCCCCCCCCGAGGTCGTCTTCGACATCCTGACCGACGTGAGCCGACATCACCTGATCGACGGCTCGGGCATGCTCCGAGGCGCGAAAGTGGCCACTCCCCAGCGCCTGGTCCTCGGGTCGACCTTCGGCATGGGCATGAAGATGTTGGTCAATTACTCGACGCTGAACAGGGTGGTCGAGTTCGAGGACAACCGGCGCATCGCCTGGAAGACGGGCCCCACCGGCTTCATGGGCAAGCTGATGGGGGGCCGGGTGTGGCGCTACGAATTGGCGCCGGTGGACGGGGGCACCCTCGTCACAGAGAGCTGGGACATCACCCCCGACCCCCAGCGGGTCCTGTTGAAGCTCGGGGACATCTGGTCGGGCAAGACACGCCGGGACATGGAGCGGACCCTCGAGCGGCTCAGCGTGCTGGTGGCCGGCCAAGGGGCGTCCGACAGCCCGGACCGAACCTGACGCTCGGGACGGGGAACGCCCAGAGCATCCGCCTCCACCTCACGCTACGGTAGGCGCGTCGCAGGCCCCGAGCACCGGGCGCCCGAGGAGGGACAGGCCATGCCGGACATCGTCGCTGGCGTCATCGGGATTGCGCTCGTCTTTATATGGATCTACTGCCTCTATGACGTCGTCACCACCCACGACGGACTTGTCCGGAACCTCCCCAAGATCGCCTGGTTCGTGATCGTCCTGCTCATCCCCGATCTCGGTTCCATCTTGTGGTTGGCCTTCGGCCGCCCTCGTATCCAGAGCCAGAGGATCGTCACCTTCGACGGGCGCCACGCCCGCGCCGCCAGCACCGGGCCTTCGGAGCTCGACATGTCGGGACTGGACCATCTGCATCCCGTCGTCCGTGAGCGTGAGGAACTGGCCCGGCTGCGCATGATGCAGGCACAACTCCAGCGGCGCGAGAACGAGCTGCGCCAGCGCGGCCTGGGCGAGAGCGCCGACTCGTAGCCCGACATCCGGGCTGACCGGCCGAGTGGTGCGCTTCAGCCCCCGTCGTCGCTGACCCACGCTGGTGCCGAGCGCGCAGGTCAACGGGATCGAGCTGTACTACGAGCGCGCCGGCGTGGGGCCGAGGCTGTTGTTCCTGAACGGGTCGGGATCCACCCTGGCGTCGATCGCCCCCCTCATCGAGGTATTTGCCGGTCACCTCGACGTGGTGGCCCACGACCAACGCGGGCTGGGTCGCAGCGCCGTTCCGCTGGGCCCGTACACGATGGCGCAGTACGCCGCTGACGCCCTGGGGCTCCTCGACACAGTGGGGTGGACGACGTGTCGCGTGGTGGGGGTGAGCTTCGGCGGCATGGTGGCCCAGGAGCTGGCCGTGACCGCCCCCGCCCGCGTCGAGCGCCTGGCACTGCTGTGCACGTCGCCGGGAGGAGCGGGCGGCGCGTCGTACCCGCTGCACGAGCTGGCCGGATTGTCACCGTCCGAACGCGCCGAGGTCTCGACGCGACTGCTCGACTCCCGTTTCTCCGAGCAGTGGCTGGCGACGTACCCCCAGGACCACGCGCTCGTGGACACCATGGCGCAGAGGCGCTCGGCCCCGCTGTCCGCGGACGCCCGGCGGGGCGAAGCCGAACAGCTCGGTGCCCGACGCCATCACGACGTCTGGGACCGGCTCGGGCGCATCACCTGCCCGACCTTCGTGGGGGCGGGTCGGTTCGACGGCATCGCTCCGCTGTCCAACAGCCAGGCGATCGCAGGGCGCGTGGCGGGGGCGACCCTGCACGTCTACGAAGGAGGCCACGCCTTCTTCGCGCAGGACCGTCGTGCCCTGCCCGAGATCATCGAATTCCTGGGGTCGTGACGCTCACGACCCCGGGGTGGTCGCCTCGATGAAGTCGGCGACGATGTGACCGAGCTCCTCGCCTTTGTCCTCCTGGACGAAGTGCCCGGCACCGGCGATGGTCGGGTGGGCCCGACCGGCCGCCCCGGGCACGCGTTGTTGGAATACCCGCTCCCAACCCCTGGTGGCGGGGTCGCCGTCGGAGAAGGCGGTGAGAAAGGGCCGCTCCCACCGCTCGAGCGCCTCCATGGTGGCTCGTCCGATACGGGCCCCGGGGTCGCTGCGGGTCAGGGGGATGAGCCCGGTCATCTGGCGCAGGCCGGCGGTGAAGGACTGGTCGGGGAACGGCGCATCGTAGGCGGCGAGCACGTCGGGAGGCAGCGGACCCGACGAGGCGTAGAGGAAGGTGCTCGCCCTCAGTTCCGGCGCCCGTAGGCAGTACTGCACGTAGTCGAGGAGGGATTCCTCGAGCACCACCCGCCCGTCGGCGACGCCGTAGTTGGCCCAGGTCAACAGCCCCTCGAGTGCGGGATCCGAGGTGTGCAAGACGGTGTTCGACGCCACCACCCGGGCGAACCGCTCCCCCACGGCCGCCAACGCGCCCAACCCGATGGGCCCACCCCAGTCCTGGACGACCAGGGTGAGCTCGCCCGCGTCGAGTTGCTCCACGAAGCTCGTCATCCAGTCGACATGGCGCCGGTAGGTGTACTGCGTCGGGTCCGAGGGCTTGTCCGACCGGCCGAACCCCACGTTGTCGGGTGCCACCACGCGCAGTCCCCGTCGGGCCAAGACGGCGATGACTTTGCGATACAGAAACGACCACGTGGGTTGCCCGTGGAGGAGGAGCACGACCGGCGCCTCTCGTGGGCCGGTGTCCACGTAGTGCATGCGCATAGGGTCGATCCCCTCGGCTCGCACCGACAGGTACTGCGGCTCGAACGGGAAATCGCGGAGCGCGGCAAAGCACTCGTCTGGTGTGCGCACGAACTCTGTGGGGGGTCGACCTGATGGGTCTCGACCGGTGGCGCTCACCTGCTCGCTGCGATCAAGGTGCTAGGCGGTCCCGCCACCCGAGTGGGCCTTTTTCGCCGCCATCCAGTCCTTCATTGCAGGAGCGAAGTTGGCAGGGTTGTACACGTCCTCTTCAGACGAGAATTGCATGGTGCCCGCATACTTGAGGATCGTGATGTTGGCGGACTGGTACACCCCCCCGTCTCCGGGGTCGTTGAAGCGGTTCTCGATCTGACAGATCCACCAGCCGCGTTCCTCGTCGCAGACGCACCAGTCGTGGGGGAACATGGTCATCTCGTTGTTGGGCCACTCCGCCATCGTGGAGGAGATCCACTCGAAGATCCGCTCTCGACCGACGAAACGACCGAACAGATGCTCGATGTACTCGGCATCCTCGGTGAACAGCTCCACCCATGGTCGCCAGTCGCCGCTGCGACCCGACTCGTTCGCCACGGCCAGGTAATTGTCGTGCGCCCGCTGCAGCTCGGCGCGGTCCCACGTGCCCACGGATACCCCCTGTGTCGGTGGTCAGTCGAGCGCGAAGCTGGTCGCACCGATGAACAGGTCACGTGCGAGAGCGTCGTCGCCGGTGACGACGGTAGCAATCGTGGCCGGGTCCATGCGGTTGGCCACCAGTCGGCAGAAGTTCACAGCGTCGAGCACGATGCGCACGTCCACGGGCCCCTCGGGTCGCAGACCATCGGGTGAGGTGCCCAACGGGGTCTGCCAGGCACCACCCCCGGGCCCGGTGAGAACGATCCGGGCCTGGCGCCCCTGGCCCGGGCGCCCGGCTTGTCGCATGCCGGCGAGAAGCATCGAGACGGCCAACTCGGTCATGAGCCGCAGGCCGGCGGGATCGGGTGCCTGCACGGGGCGGGTGGTGGCGCGACAGATGTCTTCTTCGTCGGTCCATCGAGGCCTGGAAGGGCAGGAAGCCACCTCGGCACGCTGCTTTGACGTCTTCGGCTCAGGGCGCCGGCGGTTTTGAGGGGTGCTTGTCCAAGACAACCTTGTCAATTTTCGGGATATCGGGCGGAGACGAGACTCATTAGAGTACGTCTGAGCTGGAGCGGAGCGAGATTGGGAGCTGGAGCTCGGTGGGGGCCACTGTCTGGACAACCGTGCCCGGTGTACATCGAGCCTTGTCGAGAGCACGGTGAACAAGAGCCCATGACACGATGTCGAGGTGTTCGACCCCTCGAGAACCACGGTCGAGTAGGCCCCGCCCACGGACGGGCAGGGGCGCAGAGATTGCACGGCGGGGCATGCTAGGGATCACACTGCAGGATCTGCGCTATCGCGCTCGGCAGTTCCTGATCGCCGTCGTGGGCGCGGGGTTGATCTTCGCCATGACGCTGCTTCTCTCGGGCCTGGCGGCCGGGTTCGGGGTCGAGGTCGATCAGACGGTCGCGGGAATGGGCTCCCAAGCGTGGGTGGTGGCCCAGGGCTCATCGGGCCGGATCTCCTCGCTGGCCCCCATGCCGGCCGCCACCGAGCTGGCCGTGAAGAATGCACCGGGTGTGCACCGGGCCGACCCGTTGGTCGTCGTCCCGCAGGCGGCCTCGGTCGACCGTTCGCTCCGTAGCATCGTCCTCGTCGGCTCCAACGCCGGTGCTCTCGGCCTTCCCCCGCTCGTAAGCGGGCGACCGGTGAGGGCCAAGGGGGAGGCGGTCGTCGACGGCAGACTTGGCCTCGGTCTCGGCCAACGGTTCGCCGTGTCGGGCAACACCTTGACGGTGGTGGGCACCGTCAGTGGCAGAACTCTGCTGGGCGGGATTCCTGATGCCTATGTCTCGCTTGGAGAGGCCCAGGCCATCGTCTTCGAGGGTCGACCCCTCGTCAGCGCCATCATCACCACGGGAGTGCCGCGTTCGCTTCCGTCGGGGCTCACCGAGTTGTCCAATGCCCAGATCGAGAGCCGCAGCTTGGCCCAGATGGCCTCGGCCGTCTCTTCCATCGACAATTCGCGGGCCTTCTCATGGGTCATCGCCGCAGTCATCGTGGCCGCTCTGGTGTACGTGACCGCCCTCGAACGGACGAGGGACTTCGCCGTGATGAAGGCGTTGGGTGCGTCGTCGAGATCTCTTTTCCTCGGCTTGGCCGCGCAAGCCGTCCTGGTGGCGCTGGCAGCAGCCGCGATCGGAGCGGTGCTGGCCAATTTCATGACGGGGATCTTCGACCAACCCGTGGACATCCCGTCGAGCGCGTTCGTGGTTCTCCCCGTGTCGGCACTTGTGGTCGGCCTGCTCGCCAGCCTGGTGGCGCTGCGTCGGGCGGTGTCGGTCGACCCGGCCACGGCGTTCGCAGGATGATGGCTCGGGAGCCGCAATCCGTGGCCGACCTTGAGGTACGCGACCTCACGGTGGAGTTCGTGTCAGGCGACTACGTCGTCCGTCCCCTCAGTGGGCTCAACCTTGACGCCCACGACGGTGAACTGGTCGTCGTCCTCGGCCCCAGTGGATGTGGCAAGACCACGCTGCTGTCGTGTCTGGCTGGACTTCTCACGCCGACGTCGGGGACCATCACATTTCGGGGGACGGACGTGGGGTCGCTGACCGGTTCGGCCCTGGGTGACTACCGCCGCTCCACGGTGGGGGTTGTCTTCCAGGCATTCAATCTCATCCGCAGCCTGTCGGCCCGGGCCAACGTCGCTGCACCGCTACGCCTGGCGAAAGTCCCCCGGAAGACGGCGACGACGCGCGCCGACGAGCTTCTCGACGTCGTCGGCTTGTCCGATCGCGCCGGCCACAGGCCCGCACAGTTGTCAGGGGGTCAGCAGCAGCGGGTGGCCATCGCCCGCGCCCTGGCCCACGATCCTCCACTCATCGTGGCCGACGAGCCCACGGCCCACCTCGATTACATCCAGGTCGAGGGCGTCCTGCGTCTCCTCCGGGAGCTTTCGACCCCCGGTCGGTTGGTGCTCGTGTCGACCCACGACGATCGCATCACCAACATCGCCGACCGCGTCGTCGAGCTGACCCCGCAATTCGCCACCGCTGACCGTCCCCCGGAGCCGGTCGTCCTCGCTCCGGGAGAGGTCCTCTTCTCCCAAGGGGACCGGGGGGATCTCGTGTACATGGTCGAGGATGGCGAGATCGAGATCTACCAGGTCCGCGCCGACGGTGCCGAGGAGCACCTCGCCCTGGTGGGGCCGGGCCAATATTTCGGGGAGCTGGGCCCCATGCTCAACCTTCCCCGCAGCGCCAGCGCCCGAGCCAAAGGGCCGTGCCGCCTCACCGGCTACACGGTGCGGGCCTTTCGCCAACGGTTCCCCGGCGCCGGTGCCGACGTCCCCGAACGCAGCGATCCGGCAGCCACGACGGTGCCCGAGCCCGCGACGGTGTCCGCGCCCGCCAGTGCGCCCGAGCCCGAGTTGCTCACGGAGACTGTCCCGTTCCCCGAGCCCGTCCCGGTCCCGGCGCCTGCGGGTTTGTGGGTGGCGTAGACCCCGGTCAACGCGACCGCGATCCTCAGTCGGGATAGCTCGCCAAGAGCGTTTCCGCCCACTTGGTCTTCGGGTGGTCGGCCCCGAGTGTCTGCGTTCGTCGATCGATCAGGGTCAGGAGCAGGACCCGGGCTTCGACGAACTCGTTGGAGCGGCCCAGAGACGTGATCAAGCCGGCAATGGCGTCGAGGGTGGCAGGATCGTCGGGGCCGAGGGTGTGGGTGCAGCCGGCCACCACGGCCCGAGAGACCTCGACGGCGCGCTCGTGCTCGCCGAGCTTTCGGAGGGTCCCGCTGAGCCAGGTCATTGCCGTGAGGGTTCGACGGTCGTTTTCGCCGAAGCGCCGGCGAAAGTCCTCGACGACGCTCTCGAGCACCGGGAGAGCGGCATCGGGCTGGTCGAGCTCCCGGTAGAGACGACCGATCGAGAACTCGATGTTCCATCGTGTCTCGGAGTCGGCCTGTCCACGACGGGTGAGGGTGGCGACCGCCTCCTGCCAGACCGCGAGAGCTTCGGCCCAGTACCCGTGCCGGTCGTAATAGCTCGCCAGTTGGATCCTGGCGTTGACCGTGACCTTGCGATCCTCACCGAACCACCGCTTCGATCTCTGGAGCTGGTTCTCGAGGGTTGTCCGCATCTGACCCGGAGACGCCATCCACGTCTCCATGGCTTCCTGGTCGATGTTGAACTGCCAGGGCCGAGGCCCCTTCGACAGCAGCGACCGCAGGCGGGGTCGGGAGCGAGCCACGGCAAAATGTACGGCTGGCCCGGCTGATTCGGCAAGAAGCCACTGGCAACCGCTCACGCGTGGGTGTTGCACACCACCGGTGTTGCCGCACCCGTTCCGGCGTCAGTCCCTTGCGCCCGGAATTGATGCCCCGAGCCTTTATGGAGCGCCCGGATCGCGATCGGTACTCGGTGGCAGTGTTGGAGCTGGGCGTGGGTGCGTGAACTGCCCGGGGCCCTGGTGGCGAAGAACCTCGGAACACACCTTCAGGCGAAAGGCGATCCCATGGGTTCTGAGGACGACATCAAGACCATCCAGCCCATCTACGAGGCGTTCGGTCGAGGCGGCGCCGGGGCCATCCTCGACGGCGTGACAGGCGATGTCGACTGGGCTTCTGACCAGCTCCACCGGGGCGCCGTGGGACGTGGTCAAGCACGGCAAGGACGGAGTGATCGCGTGCTTCCAGGCCTACGGGTCGACCATGGAGGTGGACGAGTTCACCCCTTCACCTTTCGCCGCCAATGAGGACGCCGTGTTCACGGTGGTGCGCTGCCGGGCGCGGGTCCGGAGCACCCAGAAGGCGCTGGACATGAGCCGGCATCACTACTTCCGGTTCCGGGACGGAAAAATCTCCTACTGCCGGGGCACCGAGGACAGCGCCCAGACCGAAGCGGCGCGGCGTCCGTAGCCGCGGTCGCCCGACCGGCTCCAACGGAGGCCGCCCCGCGCCCCCCGTCCAGGGCTCGCCGGGCGCGTACCCTAGAAGTGATGGGGACCTGGCCTTCGGCAACGCCTGAGCATGGTTGGGCAGGCTGACATGCACAGCGCCGCCTTCGTGCTGCTGGCCTCGGTGTTTCTCGCCAGTTCTGTCGAGATGGTCGAGGCGCTCACGATCGTCGTCGCCGTGGGCGTCACCCGGGGATGGCGATCGGCGCTGGAAGGGGTCGCCGCCGCCCTGGCGATCTTGGCTGCCCTGGTGGTGGCCATCGGGCCGGCTCTCGTGCACTACGTGCCCCTGAGTGGCTTGCGGATCGCGGTCGGGGGCTTGTTGCTCGTGTTCGGGATGCAGTGGTTGCGCAAGGCCGTACTCCGGGCCGTGGGTCTGAAGGCCAAGCACGACGAGGACGCCATCTTCAGCGAGCACGTCGCCGAGCTGTCGACCCAGCAACGGCCCGTCTCGGGGCGCGACTCCACGGCGTTCGCCGTGGCCTTCAAGGGTGTCTTCCTCGAGGGACTCGAGGTGGTGGTCATCGTGCTGACCCTGGGTGTGGCCGATCATCGGCTGGGGCTCGCCGCCGCCGGGGCCGGTGCCGCGGTCGTCGTCGTCGGGATCGTGGGTGCCCTGGTGTCGCGTCAGCTGGCCGGCGTGCCCGAGAACGCCATGAAGATGGCGGTCGGCCTCATGCTCGTCAGCTTCGGCACCTTCTGGTCTGGTGAAGGGATCGGGGTTCGCTGGCCCGGGTCCGAGCTGGCCCTCCCCGTGCTCGTGGCGGTCTATGCCGCGGTGGCGTGGGTGACGGTGTCGGTCGTCGGGCGCGATCGCCGGGCAGGTGTCGAAGTTGCCTGAGGCCCGACCGACCGGCGAGCCACGGCCACCCTCCGGTGTCCGGCGCTACGCGTCCGCCTTCGGGCGGTTCTGGTGGGAGTTCCTTGTCGGCGACACACCCGAGCTGCTCATCGGCGCCGTGATGGCGGTGGCCATCGTGGCCCTGCTCGCCCACCACGGGGCAGCACGCGCCGTGACCGTCGCCGCCCTGCCGGTGCTGGTCATCGCCATGCTCGGTGCCTCGGTTCGACGGGCGCAACGCGCGGCGCGCGCCTCGCGACCTCCCGAACCCTGAGGCCTGAACCGGCTCAGCGGGGAAAGGGCCTGTCCGCCAGCTCTTCGCGCAGCTTGTACTTGAGCACCTTGTTCAGGGTCTCGTTGCGGGGGAGGGAGTCGACCACTTCGAGCTGCTCGGGCACCTTCTGCTTCATGAGGCCGGCGGCATCGAGGTGGGCCACCATCTCGTCGAAGGTCAGAGGATCTGTTCCCTGGGCCGTCTCGACCACGGCACACACCCGCTCGCCGCGCTCGCGGTCGGCGAGGCCCACCACGGCGACGTCTCTCACCTTGGGATGGGTGTAGAGCAGGTCCTCGATCTCCTTGGCCGAGATATTCTCGCCCTTGCGGATGATGATGTCCTTGAGGCGTCCCGTGAGCACCACATGGCCGTCGGGCCGGAAGTGCCCGACGTCGCCGGTGCGGAAATAGCCCTGATCGTCGAAGGACTCGGCCGAGAGCACGGGGTCGGTGTAGCCCTTGCACACCATGGCGCCCCTGACCCGCACCTCGCCGTCCTCGCCCGTGGGGGCCTCGACCCCGTCGAGCGTCACGATGCGGATCTCGGCGCCGAATACGGGCTTGCCCACGGTGTTGGCGAGTTGGTCGTCGGTGTCGCTGGGCGAGCCCATGCAGATCATGGGAATCTCGGTCATGCCGTATCCGTGCGCCACGGTCA
Source organism: Acidimicrobiales bacterium (assembly GCA_036511675.1). Taxonomy (GTDB): domain Bacteria; phylum Actinomycetota; class Acidimicrobiia; order Acidimicrobiales; family UBA8190; genus Chersky-840. Next base: position 42,589 of record DATCBU010000097.1, read on the forward strand.
CGCCGATCTCACGGCCCACCTCGTAGAAGATCTCCGGGGGCATGGGGGCGCCGCCCCCGGAGAGGATCCGCAGGGAAGGGATGATCTTCGTCCCCGGCTGCTTGCGTTGCTCGTTGAGATACGCCATGTAGAAGGCGGTGCTCCCCCCGGCCATGGTGACGCCGTGCCGGGAGAACACCTCCACCGCCACATCGGGCGCGAAGGCTTCGAGGAGCACCGTCGAGAATCCGATGGCCAGCACCATGACGAGGTAGTCGGGCCCGGCGATGTGGGCGAAGGGAAAGGCGATGGACCCCACGTCGTGTTCGGTCAACTCCACCGCCATGGCCAGCCCTCGTCCCCCGGTCACGAGGGTGGTGTCGCTGTGGCGCACGCCCTTGGGGTCCGAGGTGGTGCCCGAGGTGTAGTAGATCCAGCGGACTTGGTCGTCGCCCGGCAACGGGGGAGGGGGCAACGTGGCGGGGTCACCCTCGGGGAGCGAGTCATAGGCGACCACCACTGTCGGAGGCCGGTCGAGCCCGGCGGCGATCTTCTCGGCCATGGCGACGAAGTCGAATCCCTTCCACACCCCGGGGACGAAGTAGAACTCGGCCCGGGTCTGCGCCAGGGCGAAGGCGACCTCGCGCTCGCGGTAGATGTGGATGATGGGGTTCTGCACCACCCCGAGGCGCGCCAGAGCCATGGAGAGCACGATCGTCTCGATGCGTGTGGGCAGCTGCCACGACACCGGCGTCGACGGGCCGATCCCCATGGCGTGCAGTCCCGCCGCCACCACCTCGCACCGGTGGTGGAAGTCCCCGAAGGTCACGTGGCGTCCGGACTCGTCGATGAGCATGAGACGATCGCCCGACGCGGTGGCCCGCGCCTCGACCAGCTCCCACATCGACCCCACGTCGTAGATGGCGCCGGTCACGTGGCCCCCTCTTGTCCCGGACTTCGGCCGTGTCTACGACAGGCGTTCGACGACCATGGCCATGCCCTGGCCACCACCGACGCACATCGACTCCAACCCCCAGGTCTTGTTCTCGTCGTCGAGGGCGTTGAGCAGCGTGGTCATGATCCGTGCCCCGGTCATGCCGAAGGGGTGGCCGAGCGCGATGGAGCCGCCCTTCACGTTGAGCTTGTCCCAGTCGATGCCGAGGTGCTTGGCCGACGGGATGACCTGCGCCGCGAAGGCTTCGTTGATCTCGACCAGGTCGATGTCGTCGATGGTCTTGCCGGCCCGCTTGAGCGCCTGGCGACACGCCTCGATGGGACCGAGGCCCATGATCTCGGGGTCGAGGGCAGAGACCCCGCTGGAGACGATGCGCGCCAGCGGCGTGATGCCCAGTTCGCTCGCCTTGGTCTCAGACATCACGATGACCGCCGCCGCACCGTCGTTGAGCGGACAGGCGTTGCCGGCGGTGATGGTGCCGCCTTCGCGGAAGACGGGTTTGAGCGCGGCGAGGCCCTCCACCGTGGTGCCGTCGCGGGGCCCGTCGTCCCTGGTGACCACCGTGCCGTCCGCCAGGGTCACGGGGATGATCTCGCGCTCGAAGAAGCCGTTCTTCTGGGACTCCACCGCCCGGTTCTGGCTGCGCGCCGCGAACTCGTCCATCTCCTGGCGCGTCACCTTCTCGTACTCGGCGACGTTCTCAGCGGTCTGGCCCATGGCGATGTACACGTCGCTGAGCCCCTGGGGCGGCGTCCAGGGGTCGCTGACCGCCGGGTTCCGGGCCGCGGTGCGGGACTCGGCGTCGGCGAACGCGGCGTTGTGCGGGCCGACATCCGACGCCCCGAACTGGAACCGGCTGACCGTCTCGACACCGCCGGCCAGGAACACGTCGCCCTCACCCGCCTTGATGGCGTGCGCCGCCATGCGGATGGTCTGGAGCGATGACGAGCAGTAGCGGTTGACTGTCACCCCCGGCACGTCCACCCCGGCCAGGATGGCGGCCACGCGAGCCACGTTGTAGCCGGCCTCGCCGGCGGGCTGGCCGCATCCGAGCATGACGTCCTCGATGAGGGCCGGGTCGAGCTGCGGCACCTTGGCCAGGACTTCCTTGATGACCAGCGCCGCCAGATCGTCGGGGCGGCAACTCACCAGCGAGCCCTTGTTGGCGCGCCCGATGGGCGTTCTTCCGGTGGCGACGATGACGGCGTCGGGCATTGCGTGGGCTCCTTGGGTACGTGCTCGGGGAAGACCCTAGGTTGGCACACGATGCCGGGGACGGCCCAAGCGGCGACCCGAGCGCCGACAGTCTCGGGTCATCGTGCGAGGTCTTCGGCGTTGAGGGTTCGCCACATGTGGACGTGGGGACCGATGCCGGGGATGTCGAAGACCCCGCCCCGTGGCATGAAACCGGCTCGCCGGTACAGGCCCTGGGCCGGCACGCGGGCGTTGCACCACACCAGGCCTCCGCCGTGCGCGGCGACATGGTCGAGCAGGGCGGCGAGGACCAGGCTCCCGAGGCCGCGGCGGCGCGCTCCGGGGCGTGTGGCCATACCCCGCAGCCGCCACCCGTCGATGCGTTCGGGCTCCCACGGCGGCGGCTCGGGGACCACCGTGCCCACCGCGTCGACCTCCGTCCGGTGTTCGGAGTCACGGGTCGCGATGTGGCGGACCGCGGCGTGCGCGCTGCGCGGGTCGTCGTCGCCCTGGTACCGCGCCTCCTCGGGGGGCTGGTCGGGTCGCAGCACGGCTCGGCGCAGTGGCCGCACCACCTGGGCGTCCACGAGTTCCACGGCATCGGGACGTGCACGCACCGGGGTGAGGATAGGCCCGCGGCTGGCCCCGTTCGGGGGCGGAACTGTAACCTGTTCCAAGTTCGACCCGGAAGAAGGGCAGGGCGGGCATGGAGATCGGGTACACCGAGGAACAGCAGGAACTGCGCCAGGAGCTGCGCGAGTACTACGCCAATCTGCTGACTCCCGAGGTCGAGGCGGAGCTGTCGGTGAGCCACGGCATCGGGCCCACGGTCCGGCGGATCACCAAGCAGATGGCCAGCGACGGATGGCTCGGCATCGGATGGCCCAAGGAGTACGGGGGCCAGGGCCGTTCGGCCCTCGAGCAGTTCATCTTCTTCGACGAGTCCATGCGCAGCGGGGCGCCGGTGCCGATGCTCACCATCAACACGGTGGGCCCCACCATCATGAACTTCGGCACCGACGAGCAGAAGGCGTTCTTCTTGCCCAAGATCCTCGCCGGCGAGATCCATTTCTGCATCGGGTACTCCGAGCCCCAGGCCGGCACCGACCTTGCCGCTCTCCAGACCCGGGCGGTAGTCGACGGCGACGAGCTCGTCATCAATGGGACCAAGATCTTCACCTCGCTGGCCGGCGACGCCGACTACTGCTGGCTGGCGGTGCGCACCGACCCCGATGCGTCCAAGCACAAGGGCATCTCCATGGTGATCGTCCCCATGAACACACCCGGTGTGCGCGTGGTGCCGATGCAGCTGCTCGGTGACCACAACATCAACTACACCTTCTGGGAGGACGTGCGCGTCCCGCTGTCGAACGTGGTGGGTGGGCTCAACAACGGCTGGAGCCTGATCACCAACCAGCTCAACCACGAGCGGGTCACCCTGTGCTCTCCGGGGATCATCGAGCGGGCCCTGGGCGACGTGAGGAAGTGGGCTCAGGACACCAAGCTCGCCGACGGGCGGCGCGTCATCGACCAGGAGTGGGTGCGCATCGCGCTGGCCCGGGTGCACGCCAAGCTCGAATTCCTCCGGCTCATCAACTGGAAGGTGGCCTGGAACGGCACCCAGGGACGCCTCGACGTGGCCGACGCCTCGTCGATCAAGGTGTTCGGCACCGAGTTCTACATGGAAGCCCTGCGGACGCTGTCCGAAGTCATCGGCCAGTCGGGGTACCTGCGGCGGGGCTCGGCCGAAGAGGTCCTGCGCGGACGGCTCGAGGCCTACACCCGCGGCCTCGTCATCCTGACCTTCGGCGGCGGCACCAACGAGATCCAGCGCGACCTGATCGCCATCTTCGGCCTCGGCATGCCGCGGTCGCTTCGCTAGAAAGAGAGAACGACGTGGACTTCTCCTTCACCGAGGAGCAGGAGGCTGTCAGGGAGCTGGCGTCGCGTATTTTCTCCGATCTCGCCACGCCCGAACGCCTGCGAGAGATCGAGGACACCGAAGAGCGCTTCGACACCAAGCTGTGGGGCGAGCTCGCCTCGGCCGGGTTGCTCGGCATCTGGCTCCCCGAATCCGTGGGCGGCGCCGGCCTCGGGTTCGTGGCGGCCGGCATCGTGGCCGAGGAGTCGGGCCGGGTTGCCGCCGCCGTGCCCTATGTGGCCAGTGCGGTCCTCGGGGCCGGCCCCATCGCCGAGTTCGGCGACGCCGACCAACAGCGTCGCTGGCTCGAGCCCATGGTGGCCGGCGACCTGGTCCTCAGTGCCGCCCTCGTGGAACAAGGCGGCGACCCCTTCAGCCCGCACACCACGGCCACACGGCAAGGCGACGAGTGGCGGATCGACGGCACCAAGTCATTCGTCCCCGCCGGCATGATGGCCGGCGCGGTGGTGGTGTCGGCTCGCACCGACGACGGCATCGGGCTGTTCGTCGTCGACCCTCGTGCCCCGGGTGTGACGCGTCGTGCCCAGGAGGCCACCAGCCGGCAGATCGAAGCCGAGCTCGAGATGTCGGGAGTCGTGGTGGGTGCCGGTGACGTCCTCGTGGCCGGGCCCGGGGGCGCCGACGCGCTGCGGTGGCTGCTCGAGCACGCCGAGGCGGCCCTGTGTCTGTGCGTGGCCGGGGCGTGTGACGCCGCGGTCAAGCTCACGGCGCAGTACACCATCACCCGCGAGCAGTTCGGAAAGCCCATCGCCACGTTCCAGGCGGTGGGCCAGCGCGCCGCTGACGCCTACATCGACGCCGAGGCCGTCCGGCTCACGGCGTGGCAGGCGGCGTGGCGCCTGGCCGAGGGCTTGGCCGCCTCGAGCGAGGTGGCCGTGGCCAAGTACTGGGCCGACGAGGGCGGCCAACGCGTCGTGCACGCCGCCCAGCATCTCCACGGCGGCATGGGTGTGGACCGGGACTACCCACTGCACCGGTACTACCTTCTCACCAAGCATCTGGCGCTGACCCTCGGGGGCGCCACCACCAGCCTCCTCCGACTGGGCGAGGTGCTCGCCACCGAGCCCGCCTGATCCTGCTCCTCGGCGCCTAGGCGATGCCGTGCACCGTGGCGCCGTCGAGCTCGCGCACGAAGTCGGCACCGAGAGCCTGTGACGGGGTGTAGGCGCCGGGCGCCACGGTCCCGGTGCCGAGCCGCTGGGCGATGCGCACCACCGAGTCGGCGGTGAGGTCGTAGGGGTCGAGGGTGGTGACCGTCGCCGTGGCGGTTTTCCCCGCGGCGTCGGTGACCTGACCCCACAGCTGTCCCCGCGTCTTCGCCCGCGTCTCGGCGGTTGGTCCCGGCAGTCTTCCCGCGGCGCGTTTCAACAGGCTCTGGACCACACGGGTGCGCGTGGCTGCCCCCGCCACCTGCGCCAAGGCCATCATGGGTGCGATGGCGGCGGGCATGGCCGCGTACACCACGATGTCCCCGATGCCCGTGGAGTGATACGCGGTCGCCACATCGCCCCAGGCGATGGCGTGCACCTCGGCGCGCCCGTCGGCGAACTCGACCTGGCGATGGCGGCGGTCGGGGGGAACGGGGCCGATGACGCCGCCCACCCGGGCCCTGCCCGCGGTGCCCAGTGACTCCATGGCGGTCTTGGCCGTGCCCGGGCTCACGCCCCCCGAGGCGCGCAGCGCCAGCTCGAGGCGCACCGAGCCCGGCAGTGCCCGGGCCAGCAACCCGGCCAGGCAGTCCGAGGGCACGACGTCGAACCCGGCTCCCGGCAGGAGAACGACCCCGGCCCGGCGGGCCTCCTCGTCGCGGGCGAGCACGGCCTCGAACACGTCGATCTCCCCGGTGATGTCGAGGTAGTGCGTGCCGGTGGCGAGACACGCGTCCACCATGGGCTGCGACGTCGACGAGAACGGCCCCGCGCAGTGGGCCACCACGTCGATGCCCTTGAGCGCGGTCCGGAGCTCTGTGGGGTCCGACAGGTTCACGGTGCGGTACTCGAGCTCGAAGCGCTCGCCCAGTTCACGCAGGCGCCGCCCGTCGCGCCCCGCGATCACGGGGAGCTCGCCGCGCTCGGCCGCCAGTGCCGCCACCAGGCGTCCGGTGTAGCCGTACGCGCCGTAGATCATCCAGCTCAACGTGTCACCTCGGTGCTCGGTACGACCGCAGGCTCACCCTACCGGGCGCCGTTCGGACTGTCTCTCTCGGGCTCGGTCAGGAGCACGCCCATGCGCTCAATTGTCACACCCGGTGATCGCCAGCTCGACGCATCCTCCTAGCGATCGCCCCAACGACCGCGGCTCGATGCTCCGAGCTGACGGTACGATCGAGTCGTGATCACCGTCTCTCCCCAACGTTTCGAGGAGCTGGTGGGCGATGCACTGGCGGGGCTTCCCCCGCAGTTCGCCGGGGCCATGGAAAACGTGGCGGTGATCGTGGAGGATCACGCCCAAGGACGCAACCTGTTCGGGCTCTATGAGGGTGTGCCGCTCACCCGTCGGGGCCCGCTGAGCTACGCCGGGGTGATGCCCGACCGCATCACGCTCTATCAGGACACGATCTCCGAGCACTGCCTCGACGAACAGCAATTGATCGAGCAGATCCGCAAGACCGTCATCCACGAGGTGGCGCACCATTTCGGCATCGGGGATCCCCGGCTGGAGGAGCTCGGGTGGGCATGAGCACGCCGCACGCCCACCCCACCAAGGCCGATGCCTTTCTTGCTCTGCACGCCGGGCCCTCCCCACTGCTCCTTCCCAATCCGTGGGACCAGGGCTCGGCCCGCCTGTTCGCCTGGCTCGGCTTCGAAGCCCTGGCCACCACCAGCAGCGGCTACGCCGCGACACTGGGGCGATTGGACGGCTCGCTGGACCGAGCGGCGGTGATAGCACACGCGGCTGCCATCGTGGGCGCCACGGATCTGCCCGTGTCCGCTGATCTCGAGAACGGGTTCGGGGATGATCCGGGCGCCGTGGCTCACACGGTGCGCCTGGCCCTCGAGGCCGGGTTGGCGGGATGTTCGATCGAAGACTTCACGGGCCGGCCCGAGGATCCGATCTACGACGTCACGTTGGCCGAGGAGAGGATGGCGGCCGCATCCGAGACGGCTCATGCCGGACCGGCGCCACTCGTGCTCACCGGCCGGGCCGAGAACTACCTCCACGGCCGTCCCGATCTCGAGGACACCATCGCGCGCCTCCAGGCCTACGAGCGCGCCGGAGCGGACGTGCTGTACGCGCCCGGGCTCACCCGGCTCGACGACATCGTCCAGGTCGTCGCCAGCGTGCACCGACCCGTCAACGTGCTGGCCCGACCGGGCGGTCCCACGGTCTCGGCGCTCGCCGGCGCCGGGGTCGCCCGTATCTCTGTGGGGGGCGCCCTGTGCTTCGCCGCCATCGGTGCGGTGGTGGAAGCGGCCCAGGAGCTCCAACAACACGGCACCTACGGGTTTCTCGACCGTGCCGCCGTCGGTGTCAAGGCAGCGCGCGCCGCCTTCGCGCCCTGAGCCCCAGCCTTCGGGCCGGGCAGCCAGCTACAACAGGAATTCCGCCATCATGCGCAACGTGTCGGCGCTGCCCGCCACGAGCAGCGTGGTGGCGATGGACTCCTGCCACGCCGCCAGCTCGTCGTGGATCTTCTGGCGCGGGCCGATGAGGGCGATCTTCTCCACCATCGAGGTGGGCACGGCCGCGGCGGCCTCGTCCTTGTGGCCGTCGAGGTAGAGCTCCTGGATCTTGTGCGCCTCGGCCTCGAAGCCCATGCGGACGAACACGTCGAAGTGGAAGTTCATCTCCTTGGCCCCCATCCCCCCGATGTAGAGGGCCAACATGGGCCGGTACAGATCGGCGGCCTGCTCGACGTCGTCGTCGACCACGACGGGGCAGAAGGCGATCACCTCGAAGTCCGCGGCGCTGTGCCTGGCCCCGGGCCGGGCGAAGCCCTCGTCGAGGGCGGTGGAGAACTCACCCATGTGGGCAGGGGAGAAGAAGATCGGGAACCACCCGTCGGCGATCTCCGCCGCCAGTGCCACGTTCTTGGGCCCCTCGGCCCCGAGTACGATCGGGATGTCGTTGCGCAGGGGGTGGACGATGGCCTTGAGCGGCTTGCCCAGGCCCGTGCCTCCCGGATACGGCAAGGGATAGTGGGGCCCGACGTTGGTCACCGGAGCCTGGCGGGCGAGCACCTGGCGCACGATCGAGACGTACTCGCGCGTCCGGGCCAAAGGCTTGGGGAAGGGCTGGCCGTACCAGCCCTCGACGACCTGCGGCCCTGACACTCCCAGGCCCAGCACGAGTCGTCCCCCGCACAGATGGTCGAGGGTCAGTGCCGCCATGGCCATGGCGGTGGGGGTCCGCGCCGACAGTTGGCACAGGGCCGTGCCCAGGCGGACTTGTGTGGTGCGCGAGCCCCACCATGCCAACGGGGTCAGGGCGTCGGACCCGTAGGCCTCCGCTGTCCACACCGAGTCGAAGCCCAGGCGCTCGGCCTCGGCCACCAGTTCCGGGGCGTTGGCGGGCGGACCGGCGCCCCAATACCCGAGTTGCAGTCCCAGCTTCAGGCTCGTCATCGGGCCCTCCTGTCGGCGTGAGGTGTCGTCATCCCATCTTGGCCACGATCTCGTCGGCAAAGCGCGCCGACGCGTCGAGCCGGACCTGCAATTGCATCTCGGGGGGGGCTGTGGCGTCCACCTTGGCCACCATGGCCGGCGCACACAGGGTGTCGGTGACCCCGAAGTCCTCCTCGAAGCTCCGGTACAGATCGGCATCGGGCTTGGCCCACAGCGACAGGTAGATCGAGAACGGCTCGTGCTCACGCCCTGCCCGGCGCCGCTGTTCGGCCAACTCGCCGAGGTACGTCCGGGCCTGGTCCGGTTGGTAGGCGCCGGCCGCCACCCAGCCGTCGCACAGCGAGGCCGCCCGGCGCAGCGCGGGGGCGGAGTGCCCGCCCCCGATGATGGGGATCGGGCCCGGGGGCGAGGGCTCCATCTTCATGGCGGGGACGTCGTAGTGCGGACCGTGGTACTCGACCCATCCCCCTGCCCACAGGGCTCGCAGGGCGGGGATCATGTCGTCGAGCCGCTTTCCCCGGGTGTGGAAGTCCTGTCCGGTCGCCACGAACTCCTCTTCACACCACCCCACTCCCACGCCGAGCGCCACTCGACCTTGGGAGAGCACCGCGGCGGTGCCCACCTGCTTCGCCACCGTCATGAGGTCGCGTGCCGGTGCGATGTAGACCCCTGTCGTGAACTCGAGATTCCGGGTCACAGCCGCCATGGCGGAGATGAGGCACCATGCGTCGGGCCAGTGCGTGTCGGGATCCCAGTGGTCCCCGAACCCCGGGGCGCCGTCCTCGCGCGTGGAGTACGTGTAGCGCGACTGGCGGTCGCGGGGGAAGAACATGTGGTCCGACACGTACATCCCGGCATAGCCCTGCTCGTCGGCGGCCTTGGCCAACTCGAGGGTGTGCAGGGTCGGGAGGAACGTCACCGCTTGATGAAATCGCACAAAACCAGCCTCTCCTCGGTCGCCCGTCGCTGCCGGCGACCCGCTCGTCAGCGTCCGACCGGTGCGCCCGGGCTGAAGGCGATTGGAAGGTGCTTCACGCCGTTGATGAACGCCGACTGGAGTCGCTTCGCCTCCCCGTCGAGGCGCATGTCGGGCATGCGGTCGAGGAGATGCTGGAACATGACCCGGATTTCCATCCGGGCCAGGTTCGTTCCCAGGCAGAAGTGCGGTCCGCCACCGCCGAAGGCCATGTGTGGGTTTGGGGACCGGCCGATGTCGAACGTGTCGGGGTTCTCGAAGATGTCCTCGTCACGGTTGGCCGAGATGTGGAAGAAGACCACCTTCTGGTCCTCTTCGATGTGCTGGCCACGGATCTCCACGGGTCCGGTGGTCTGGCGGCGGAAGTTCATGACGGGGGTCACGAAACGCAGCATCTCGTCGGTGGCGGTCGGCAGGAGTGAGCGGTCGGCGAGCAGGCGCTGCCACTGGTCGGGGTTCTGGAAGAAGGCGTGCATCGCCCCCGAGATCAGGTTGCGCGTCGTTTCGTTGCCGGCCACCGTGAGGAGCAGGAAGAAGAGCTCGAGCTCGAGCTCCGAAAGCTGGTCGCCATCGACCTCGACGTTGGCGAGCACGCTCATGAGGTCGTCGGCCGGTTTGGCCTTCTTCTGGGCGAAGAGCTCCGCCGCGTAAGTGAAGAGCTCGATGGCCGCCTCGCCGGCGTAGTTCTCGCCGTCGGCATTGGTCTGGAACTCGGGATCCTCTTGTCCGATCATCCGGTTGGACCAGTCGAACATGTTGTGACGGTCGGCCTGGGGTACGCCGAGGAGATCGGCAATGACCTGGAGCGGGAGCTCGGCGGAGATGTCGGTGACGAAGTCGGCTTCGCCTTTCTCGATGACGGCGTCGATGATCTCGTCGGCCGTCTTGTGGATCTTCTCCTCGAGGGAGTTCACCATGCGCGGGGTGAAGCCCTTGTTCACCAGACGCCGGTAGCGCGTGTGCAGAGGAGGGTCCATGTTCAGCATCATGAGACGCTGCTGCTCGAGCTGCTCGTCGGGCATCTCCCACAGCAACGTGGCCCGCTTGGCCGAGGAGAAGTGCTCGTAGTCCCGATTCACCGCAACGCAATCGTCGTACTTGGTCACGGCCCAGAACCCGGGGCCCTCGGGCTCCTCGTGCCAGTACACCGGCGCCTGGCGCCTGAGCTCGGCGAACCAAGCGTGAGGCACGTCCGAGACGAAATTCGTCGAGTCGATCAGGTCGATCTCGCTGAGCTCCATGGCCGGTCCTCCTCGGATGCGTCCGGCGTCCCGGCCCGAGGTGCTCGAGCCGTGGCCGAGGATCCCCGCCCGCCGTAGGGCCGGCCACGTTTTCAGAACGTGTTCCAGTCATGATACGCCGCCGCCCCGACCCCGGCCAACAGGGACGGCCGGATCCCACAGGCGCGCTACCAGGCCGTCGCGACCTGGTGTCGGCAGCCGCCCGGGCACGTGGGCAACCGATTGTCGCGGGCCGCGGTGCGGCTGGTACGGTGCCAAACTAGAACGAGTTATAGCGACGAGCCCCTGCTGCAGCGGTGAGTCACGGCAGCAAACGAGCCCACGCGATGGCCGGGACCGGGCAACCGGCTCGGACCGGTGGTAGGAGGGCGCCATGTTCCTGGAGGAGAGCCCCGAGCAGCTGGCCCTGCGCCAGGAGCTGCGCGCGTACTACGCCGAGCTGCTCACCGACGAGGTGCGCCGGGGCATCGGCGAGGTGGGCGAGGGCGGCGAGCTGTGGCGCCAGGTCGTGGGCCGCATCGGCAAGGACGGGTGGCTGGGTATCGGATGGCCCAAGGAGTTCGGGGGCCAGGGCCGTCCCGCCACCGACCAGTTCATCTTCTTCGACGAGACCCGGCGGGCGAGCGCGCCGTTCCCGTTCGTGACCGTCAACACCGTGGGCCCCACGATCATGCGGTTCGGCACCGAGGAGCAGAAGTCGTTCTTCCTCCCCGCCATCCTGGCCGGTGAGGTCAATTTCGCCATCGGCTACACCGAGCCCGAAGCGGGCACCGACCTCGCCTCGCTCCAGACGCGGGCCGTGCGTGACGGCGACGAGTACGTCGTGAACGGCGCCAAGGTCTTCACGAGCGGGGCCGACATGGCGGACTACATCTGGTTGGCGGTGCGCACCAACCCCGATGCGCCCAAGCACAAGGGCATCTCCATCCTGGCCATGTCCACCGGCTCGCCGGGTTTCTCGTGGAGTCCCATCGTCACGGTGGCGGGTGCCAGGACCACGGCCACCTACTACGCCGACGTCCGGGTGCCGGTCGACCAACTGGTGGGGGCCGAGAACGAGGGCTGGCGCATGATCACCACGCAGCTCAACCACGAGCGCGTGGGCCTGGCGGCGTGGAGCGGCTTCGCCTCGCAGCTCTACGAGGAAGTCGCGGCGTGGGCGGCGGCCACGGTCACCCCCGACGGCCCCACCGTGCTCGACCTGGGGTGGGTGCAGGCGGACCTGGCCCGGTGCCGGGCCGAGCTCGAGGCCATGTACCTCCTCAACTGGCGCATGGCGACGGCGCTGTCGGCCGACACCATGAGCCCGGCCGACTCCTCGACGGTGAAGGTGTTCGGGGTGGAGCGCAGCATCGACATCTACCGGCGCCTGCTCGGCATCGTGGGGGCGGGTGGCTATCTCTCCCCCGACTCTCCCGGGGCGGTGCTGGCGGGCCGGCTCGAGCGCACCGCCCGCCACGCCCAGATCAATACCTTCGGCGGGGGCGTCAACGAGATCCAGCGCGAGATCGTGGCCATGGCCGGCCTGGGCATGACCCGGGCGGCGCGGTGAGCCTGGTGACACCCGAACACGGCGCGTCGCACGACGCCGAGGCGCTGCTGGCCCGGCTGCGCGCCTTCGAGGGCAAGCCCAGCGGACCACCGATGGAGGGGCGCGACGAGGTCAACCAGGCCATGATCCGGCACTGGGTCGACGCCATGGGCGACGAGAACCCCGTCTACGTCGATGCGCAGTCGGCCCGGGAGAACGGTTTCCCGGGGGTGGTGGCCCCGCCCACCATGCTCCAGGCGTGGACCATGCGCGGCCTTCTCTCCCAGCCCGGGGGCGCCTGGCAGGCGCCGCGCCATGCGTCGGGCGAAGTATCGGCGCAAGAGCAACTCTTCGACATCTTCAACGCGGCGGGGTTCACCTCGGTGGTGGCGACCAACTGCGACCAGGAGTACGTCCGGCCCATCGTGCTGGGGGACCAGTTGACGGTGACATCGGTCATCGACTCGGTGTCGCCCGAGAAACACACCGGCCTGGGTGACGGGCATTTCGTGACCACCCGTCTGGAATTCACCGACCAACACGGTGAGCGGGTGGCCACCATGCGCTTCCGCATCCTGCGGTTCCGGCCCCAGGCGCCCAAGCCCAAGGTCGACGCCTCTGTGCGGCCCCGGCCCGCCATCACGCACGACATCGCCTTCTTCTTCGAGGGCGCCCGACAGGGGAACCTGCTCATCCAACGCTGTGCGGAGTGCGGGGTGTTGCGCCATCCACCTCGCCCGGCGTGTGCGTCGTGCGGCTCCTTCGAGTGGGACACGGTGGCCTCGAGCGGGCGGGGGACGGTCTACAGCTTCGTCGTCGTCCATCACCCTCAGGTCGGCGGCTTCGACTACCCCCTGCCCATCGCCGTGGTCGAGCTCGAGGAGGGGACACGCCTGGTGGGAGACCTGATAGGCGTCGATCCCGTCGCCGTGGAGATCGGGATGCCGGTGGTGGTCGAGATGGTGGCCGTCGACGACGAGCTCACCATCCCGATGTTCCGACCCGCATCCCCCGGTGCCGTCGTCGGCGGCAAGGCAGGGGTGGCCTGATGGAATTCGACTTCACCGAGCAACAGCTGGCGGTGTCGGAGGCCGCGGCCACGATCTTCCAGGGCATGTGTGCCGTCGAGCGGGTGGCGGCGGTAGAGGACAGCGCCGACCGCTTCGACGAGGCCCTGTGGTCCGAGCTCGCCAAGGCGAACCTTCTCGGGTTGGCCGTCCCCGAGGAGCACGGCGGTTCGGGTCTGGGGCTGACCGAATTGTGCCTCGTCCTCGAACAACAAGGTCGGGCCGTGGCGCCCGTCCCGTTGTGGGCCACCGTCGTCCTGGGGGCGCTGCCCGTGGCGCGCTTCGGGACCCCCGAGCAACGGGCCCGGTGGCTGCCGGGCGTGGCGACCGGAGACGTCCGGCTCTCGGCCGCGCTCAACGAGGTGGCGGCCAGCGCCCGCAACCACCCCACGGTGCGCGCCGTGCGCGACGGGGAGCAGTGGCGACTGCACGGGACCGCATTTGCGGTTCCCCAGGCGCACCTCGCCGCCCGCATCCTCGTCCCCGCCGCGGTCGAGGGCACCCCCGACGAGGGGACCATCGTGGCCCTCGTCGACCCGACCGGTCCCGGCGCCACACTCGAGCGCGCCACCACCACCGATCACCAGATCCATCCCCACGTCCATCTGGACGGGGCACCCGCCGGGGAGCACGACGTGATAGCCGGGCCCGGTGACGGCGCCGGCGCGGTGGCGTGGATGCTCGACCGGGCGCGCACGGGCTTGTGTGCCATCCAGCTGGGAGTGACCGAGGAAGCGGTGCGCCGCGCCGCCGCCTACCTCAACCAGCGTCACCAGTTCGGGCGTCCGTTGTCGTCGTTCCAGGGGACCATGCTGCGCGCCGCCGATGCCTACATCGACACCGAGGCCATCCGGGTCACGACGTGGCAGGCAGCGTGGCGCATCGACGAGCATCTCCCCGCCACCGAAGCCGTCGCCGTCGCCCACTGGTGGGCGTCAGAGGCGGGCCAGCGCGTGGTGCACGCCACCCAGCACCTCCACGGCGGCCTGGGGGCGGACATCTCCTACCCGATCCACCGCTACTTCCTGTGGGGCAAGCAGATCGAGCTGATGCTGCAGGGCCCGAGCGCCGAGCTGGCCCGCCTGGGCTCGCTGCTGGCGACGCGTCTGCGCAGCTCGTCGGGAGCGGACCTCGCCGGAGTGGAGGGACCGTGAGCCCCGTGCGCGCCGGTACCTTGAGGTTCGGTCACATCGCCGTGGGCGACGCGCTCCCCGAGCTCGTCATCCCCCTGACCCGGACCCTCATCGTGGCCACGGCCATCGCCTCGCGCGACTACCAGGACGTGCACCACGACCCGGGCCTGGCTGTCGAACGAGGGTCGCCCGACATCTTCATGAACATTCTCAGCTCCAACGGCTTCGTGGGGCGCTTCGTGACGGACTGGGCCGGGCCCGGGGCCCGCATCGAGTCCGTGTCGATCCGCCTGGGCGCTCCCAATTATCCGGGCGACACCATGACCCTGACGGGAACCGTCACCACCACCGACATCCCGGCGGGGCGTGACGACGGCCGAGGGGTCGTGGAGGTGGCGGTGCGAGGTGCCAACAGTCGCGGCGACCACGTCACCGGGACCGTCCGTCTGTCGGTGCCCCGTGACGATGCGGGCACTCCATGAGGCCCGGGTCATGAGCGCGAGGTCCCCCCGTCGCCACAGCTTCGCCGGTACCACCGCCATCAGTGGGATCGGTGCCACCGAATTCTCCAAGGACTCGGGCCGGAGCGAGCTCCGCCTGGCCGCCGAGGCGGTGCGGAGCGCGCTCGACGACGCCGGCATCGCCCCGTCCGACGTCGACGGCCTCGTCACCTTCGCGGCGGACTCCAACCCCGAGATCGAGGTGGCCCGTACCCTGGGCATGGGTGACCTCACCTTCTTCAGCCGCATCCACTACGGCGGCGGTGCGGCGTGTGCGACGGTGCACCAGGCCGCCATGGCCGTGGCCAGCGGGGTGGCGGACGTCGTGGTGTGCTACCGGGCCTTCAACGAGCGCTCGGGCCACCGCTTCGGCACCGGCGTCCAAGGGCGCGCCCCGATCGCCAACGCCGAGAACGCGCACTTCTCGTGGTACGCCCCCCAGGGACTGCTCACCCCGGCGTCGTGGGTGGCGATGTTCGCCCAGCGGTACCTGCACGCCACCGGGGCCACCACCGAGGACTTCGGTCGCGTGGCGGTAGCGGACCGGGCCTTCGCTGCGACCAACCCCGCGGCGTGGTTCTACGGCAAGCCCATCACCTTGGAGGACCACCAGGCATCGCGCTGGATCGTCGAGCCCCTGCGCCTGCTCGACTGCTGCCAGGAATCCGACGGAGGCCAGGCCATCGTGGTCACCAGCCTCGAGCGCGCCCGGGACGGCGCCCGACCGCCGGCGGTCATCGCCGGCGCGGCCCAGGGATCGGGTGCCCAGCAGGACATGATGACGTCGTACTACCGCGACGACATGACCCGTCTCCCCGAGATGGGCGTGGTGGCCCGACAACTGTGGGAGACCTCGGGCCTCGGGCCCGACGACATGCAGTGTGCCGTGCTCTACGACCACTTCACGCCGTTCGTGCTCTACCAGCTGGAGGAGCTCGGATTCTGCGACTGGGGCGAAGCCAAGGAGTTTTTGCGCGACGGGCACATCGGGCCCGGCGGCAAGCTCCCCACCAACACCCACGGCGGCCAATTGGGTGAGGCCTACATCCACGGGATGAACGGCATCGCCGAAGGGGTCCGCCAGGTGCGGGGCTCGGCCGTGAACCAGGTGCAGGACACCGAGCACGTCGTCGTCACCGCCGGCACCGGGGTCCCCACCAGCGGACTGGTGCTGGGCGTCGACCGCCGCTGAGGTGGAATCGACCGAGGCTCTACTGGGCTTCGATCGTCAAAGGTGCAGGTGAGAGGCCCTGGCGCCATGTGACTGAACCTTGCCCCCGAACCGGCCGATCTAACCAGGGTGGCGATGTCGAGGGGTGAGGGGGGCCGAGGGTGATCCGGGCCCCTGAGGGCACCGGCGAGCCGGCGCGCACTTCGGGGACGTTGCGAGCGTCCGACGACGACCGTGACGCCACGATCGGCGTGCTGAACGAGGCGGTCACGGTGGGTCGTCTCACCGCCGACGAGCACGCGGATCGCGTGGAGTCAGCCCTGCGGGCCCAGACGTTGGGCGAGCTCTCGGTCTTGACGACAGATCTTGCATCACCTACGGCGAGGCTCAGGGTGTCGATGCCGCGAGTCGTCGTCGCCGTGCTCGTCGTGATCGTGGCGGCAGTGACCGGCGTGCTCGTCGCCTCGCAGGGGACGTCGTCGCCGATCCAGACGACACGCAACCAGAGTGCGTCGCCATCGGACGGGTTCGTGGCCGCCGAACCGTCTCTTGCGGGAAGATTCTGCCGAGGTCTTCTGGCATCCCGAAGAAGCGAGCCCTCGGGGCCGTCGGTCCTGGGGACCGGACCGGCATCAGACCCGTGGGGCACCCAGACGATCATCGTCCCGACACAACCATCGACTCGCTTCCTCCAGGACTTCGCTGCCGTCCGAAGTCTCGAAAACGCCACGTCGGTTGTCCAGATGGCCTGGCAGAAGAACGGGTATCAGTACTCGCAATTGACCCCACAATGCCTGACTGCCTACGACTCGCATTTCCAGTGGCAGTCCTCAGCCGACCCGAGTGCCGGCGCCGGGGCCGTCAGCGTCTCGTACGCGGATCGCCACAGCCTGCTGGCGGCGAGGTCCGACTCCGGAACCTGTTGGTACGAGCTGAACGTCATGGGCCCCGGTGACCCGATCATGGCCCAGGACGATCTGCCGTCGTATGGGGTCTTCTTCGCCAAGAGCAGCACAGGGTGTGCGGCCGACGCCGTACCCTCGGGCGCGGACTGGGAATCTGCCGATCCCTTGCCACCACAGCTCACGCAGTCGTAGCCGGCTCACTCGGTCGTCACCGGCTCACCAATCGTGGCTGGCATTGTCGCCACCGGCGCGCCGCACTAGAAAGAGTCCACATGGTGGACCGCATCGACTACGACGAATTCGGGCTCTTCCACGAGAACGCCGAGGAGTACGGCCTGCCCTTCGACGCAGCACCCGTCGTACGGCGCGTCTCGGTCGGCGTGGCACCGGGCCGGAGGTTGAGCGCCCTGGCCTGGGGTGACGGCGAGCCCCAGTTGGTGTTGTTGCACGGGGGGGCCCAGAACGCCCACACCTGGGACACCGTGGCGATGGCCCTCGACCGCCCCCTGGTGGCCGTCGACCTGCCGGGACACGGACACTCCGACGGACCGGGGGAGCGTCGCCACGGAGAACTCAGCGCACAGGGCAATGCCGTCGACGTGGCCGTGGCCGTGCGTCACCTCGCCCCGGACGCCCAGGCTGTGGTGGGGATGTCGCTCGGGGGGCTCACCACCATCGCATTGGCCGAGGAGGCGCCCGAACTGGTGGGGGCCATGGTGCTGGTCGACGTCTTGCCCGGGCTCAAAGGCGAGCGGTCCAGGCACATCGTCGACTTCGTGAACGGACCTCCCAGCTTCGCCAGTCTCGATGAGCTGCTGGAGTGGACGGTGCAGTTCAACCCCACCCGGTCCCAGGTGTCGCTCCGCCGCGGCATCCTGCACAATGCCGAACAGCAAGACGACGGGACGTGGGTGTGGCGCTGGGCCCGGCACCGGCCCATGCCGCAGGCCGGCGGACCGCTCCCAGGCGGAACCGAGGTGCACGGGGACACCCTTTTCGACGAGCTGTGGGACGCGCTGTCCTCGCTCACCGTGCCGCTCTTGTTGGTCCGAGGGATGCGACCTGACTCCGTCCTCGGGGACAAGGACGAGGCCGAACTTCGTCGGCGCCTGCCCGCGGCGCAGGTCGTCCATGTCGAGGACGCCGGCCACAGCGTCCAAGGCGACCAGCCCCTCGAGCTCGCAAGCCTCATCGAGGCATTCGTCTTCAGGAACTGATCCCCCCCGCAGGGGTTTGATTCAGCCCCGGGTCGGTGCTGCGCCACCAATTCGATCCACGTCACGCTCGAGGGTGGTCCCGTGATCCCGCCTCGGGCGAGCGCTTCGGCCAGTCGCCCTTGCATGAACCTGGCTTGATGCTCGGGTGTGTCCCACACCTCGATCACGACGAGGTCCCCGTTCTCGTCGAGCCCCGCGGCATGAGTCTGGAGCCCGTCGGGCCAGTCCCCCTCGCCGGTGTGGGGATCGATGCCCAATGCTGCATTGACGGCGTTGTATTCCTTGACGGTGACACCCTCGAACTCCAGGATGAGCTCGGCAGCCATAGCCATCTCCCTGTGTGGACGCCGGATCGGCTTTGGCGCCGGGGCGGTCTCGGTCAGCCTGCCAGATCCGAGGCCCGGAGCGCTCAGCTCGGGATCACAACTATCTTGGGCATGGTGGCACCAGCGGTCAATCGGTGGCCACGGGTCGCCACGGTGGCGGTGTTCCTGGCCCATGGGTTGTTGTTCGCGTCGTGGACGGCGCACATTCCCCACGTCAAGTCACACCTGCACCTGAGCAACGCCGGGCTGGGAGTGGCGCTGTTGGGTGCTCCTTTGGGATCGGTGTCGGCGATGCTCCTGTCCGCTCGCCTGCTTCCCCATTTCGGCAGCAGGGCCATGGTCCGGGTCGGGCTGCTGGGCTACTGCGCCGCCGGGGTCTTCGTCGGCCTCGCCGGTTCTCTGGGGGCACTGTTCATCGCCATGTTCGTGTGGGGAGCCTTCCAGGGCGCCCTCGACGTCTCCATGAACACCCAGGCCGTGGCGGTGGAGCGGGAATGTCGGCGTCCCCTCATGTCGGGGTTCCACGGATGCTGGAGCATCGGCGCCCTTGCGGGCGCTGGATTGGGGGTCATCGGTGTCGCCGTGGGCCTGTCGTTGAGTCTCCAACTTCTGGTCCTCGGCGCCCTCGTTCTCGTGGTCGTGGGCAGCCTCACGCCCCGGATGCTCCCCGAGACCACACCGTCGACCCGGACTCGTAGCGTCGGGCGCCCGTCGGTCCTCCGTCTGTCGCGGCCCGTGCTCGTGCTGGGAGCCATCGCCTTCGCGTCCATGCTGTGTGAGGGCGCCAGTGCTGATTGGGCCGCGGTCTACCTGCGCGGTCCGCTCCATTCCAGCGCCACCACGGCGGGTTTCGGCTATGCGGCATTCATGCTGACGATGGTGGCGATCCGCTTGTCGGGGAACCGTCTGCTCGCCCGGTTCCGGGCCCGCGTCGTCCTTCCCGTCCTGGCAGGGATCGCCACCACCGGATTCGTTGCCGGACTGATCGGCGATCGCGATGGCAGTGCCATCGCCGGCTTCGCCTGCCTGGGGATCGGTCTGGGCCTGATCGTCCCCACCGTGTTCAGCGCGGCGGGGAGGCTTCCCGGACTCAATCCCGGCACCGCCATCGCCACGGTCTCGGCCTGCGGATGGCTCGGGTTCGTGTGCGGGCCACCCCTGATCGGGGGGCTCGCCTCGGCCACGTCGCTTCCCGTGGCGCTCGGCCTGCTACCCGTGCTCACGACCGGCATCGTCGTCTCGACCGGGCTGGCAATGGCCCTGCGCCACGAGCCATCGGGCGTGATGCCCAAGGCTGGGGTACGACCAGATCATTCCGCCTGACGCTTCACGAGTCCGAGCGTGACACATGGTTGCAGTCACTGGTTGCAGTCACCGGGCGCCGATGCAAGAGTGCCCGCGTGCCGATGATCTACTTCGACGAGCGGATTGCCGCCAGGTACGACACGGACTCCTCGGAAATGTTCGACCCCGCTTTGACGCTCGACCTGATGACGCGGATCGCCGGCATGGCGTTGCGGGAACGCTGGAGTGGCTGGGCCCGCGAGCCCTTCACCGGTGAGAGCACGTCGCACGTCTCGGTGTGGGAGAAGACGGCGGAGAAATTCAGAGCGAGCCGCACCGCAGGTCAAGAGTGCGCGAGTGGAGAGCGGAGGTGTCGATGCAGGCCGAGACCGGGTACTTCGACCATGGGGGCAGAGACGATGTGCTCGGTGGGGGAGCGCGGATGATCCCCGTGACCACGCCCCGGGGCCCCTATCGGGTGTGGACCAAGCGCGTCGGCAACAATCCCGACATCAAGCTGCTGCTCCTCCACGGCGGGCCGGGAGCGACCCACGAGTACTTCGAGGCGTGTGACAGCTACCTGCCGGCCGCCGGGATCGAGTACTACTACTACGACCAGCTCGGATCGGCCTACAGCGATCAGCCTGAACATCCCGACCTGTGGGAGACCGATCGCTTCGTCGAGGAGGTCGAGCAGGTCCGACAGGTGTTGGGCCTCGATGAAGGGAACTTCTTCCTGCTGGGGCATTCCTGGGGAGGGATCCTCGCCATCGAGTATGCGCTTCGCTATCAGCGCAACCTCAAGGGGCTCGTGATCTCCAACATGATGTCCAGCATCCCGGCGTACAACAGGTATGCCGAGACCGTCTTGATGCCGGCCATGGACCAAGACGCCCTCGCCGAGATCAAAGACCTCGAGGCCCATGGAGACATCGATGATCCCCGGTATATGGAGCTGCTCACGGCGCACCATTACGTCCACCATGTGCTTCGGATGCCGGCCGAGGACTGGCCTGAGCCGGTCGACCGGTCCTTCGCCCACATCAACCAGGCGGTCTATGTCCCCATGCAAGGCCCGAGTGAGTTGGGGGCGAGCGGGAGGCTGGCGGAGTGGGATCGAACCGCGGATCTGGAGCGCATCGACGTGCCCACGCTCGTGATCGGCGCCCAGCACGACACTATGGACCCGCAGTACCTGGAGATGATGTCCACCACGCTGCCACACGGCACGTACCTGCACTGCCCTGACGGCAGCCACATGGCGATGTACGACGACCAGGACCGCTATTTCGAGGGCCTCGTCCACTTCCTCCTCGGATCCCCCCGGTGAGGACGATTTCCCCTCGACCACGTCCCAGAGGGGCGTGTCGACGTATGCTCGTCTCGGTGAAGAAGCGAGCCCTGTCGGCGTGTGGTGCCATGACGGTCGGTCTGGTCCTCGCGAGTTGCAGTTCCGGGGGCACCGGTCCCAGCGCCACCCCCACGACGGCCTCAACGGTGGCCCCCACGACCGCCTCCACGTCGGTCGCGGCGCCCCCCAAGAGCACGACGACCACGATGGCGGTGACGGCGGGCGCGCCCACCTGCCCCACCGCGGCGCAGGCCAATGCCGCCCTCGGGGTCTCCGATACCGGACCGACTCAAACCTCGACGGCGGGGGGAGGGATCGTGTGCGAGTACACCGGGAGTGCCGGCAATGCCGCGGTGGCGATCTTCGCCCACCAGAGCGCGACCGTCTTCCCCGGCCAGGTCGCCAACGCACCCGGGGCACCGGCCATGCCCAAGCTCTCGGGCGTCGGCGACGGGGCCTATGGGTCCACCATCGCCGGTCGCTCCATCGTGAACGCCTATTCCAATACGAGCCGGACCGTGGTGGCCGCCCAGGCTCCGGGTGCGCTGGCCCCGGTCGAGGCTCTGGCCCGGGTCGCTCTCTCCGACAACTGACCGGCGCCGTCGGCGGTCCAGGCCAACGGGGCCCCGACGTGTCGCTGGATGGCCCCATGGCAATACGTGACCTGTCGCTGCTGCTGAAGAACCTCTCGGTGACCAGGCGGCCGGGGCGGTGGTGCATGGTGAGCGACGTGGCCGAGCCCATCACGGCGGCGGCGACCATCGTCGAAGACGAAGGGGTGACGTCGGTCGTCTCGGTGGCCGACGCCGAGCGGCTGGGGATCGCCCCCGACTTCGTGGCTGCGTGGCTGACCTTGGACATGCGCTCGGCGCTCGACGCCGTGGGCCTGACCGCCACGGTCGCCACGGCCTTGTTCCGAGAGGGAATACCCTGCAACGTCTTGGCCGGATACCACCATGACCATCTCTTGGTCCCCGAGCACGAGGCCGACCGGGCGGTGGCGATCCTCCTCAGGCTCCGCCCATCACCGCCGCAAGGCTCTCTCGAGTGAAGCCCAACCGCTCCATTCCCCAGGCGTCGGTGATCCCCGTCCTCATCTACCCCGATGTCCGAGAAGCAGTCAGGTGGTTGTGCACGGTGTTCGGGTTCGTCGAGCGTGTCCAGATCGGGGAGGACCACCGCTCGCAGCTCAGCTATGGCGAGGGTGCCGTCATCGTGGGCGATGTACGTCACGACCGCAGGCCACCCCGCCCGGGAGAGGCGACCCATTCGGTCATGGTGCGTGTGGAGGACGCCACTTCCCACTGCGAACAGGCACGGGCACACGGCGCCCGGATCCTCATGGAGCCGACCGACTTCGAGTACGGCGAGCGGCAGTACACCGCCGAGGACCTCGCCGGCCATCAATGGACATTCTCCGAGACCCGGGCCGACGTCGCTCCCGAGACGTGGGGCGGAATCTCTGTCCCGGGTGTCGAGTAGCGGACCCCGTCGGGGCGAACCGCCGCCTCCCGCCGGTGTCGCTAGGCGTCGAAGGGGGCGACGACCCGCCTGAGGAGTCCGGCCAAGGTGCCCCGCTCCTCCACGTCGAGCGTCCCGAGGATGGCGTTCTCGCGGGCAACCAGATCTCGAAGGGCGAGGTCGACGCGCCGTCGTCCGGCCGCGGTCAGGTGCACTCGGACTGATCGGGCGTCGTGGGGGTCGGGACGCCGGCGGACCAGGCCCCGCTCCTCGAGATGATCGATCCGATTGGTCATGGTGCCCGAGGTGACCAACGTCTGCGCCAGCAATTGGCCGGGCGAGAGATGGTGCGGCGGGTCGGACCGCCGCAGGGCGGAGAGCACGTCGAAGGTCCAGGTCTCGAGGTCGTGGCGGGCGAACACGAGCGTGCGCTGGCGCTCCAGGTGCCGTGCCAGGCGGGCCACTCGTGACAGCACCCCGAGTGGGGACACGTCGACATCGGGCAGTGCCCGGTGCCATCCCTCGGTCAGGCGATCAACCTCGTCTTCCATCTGACCCTCCGAGATGGTGGGAGTGGGCAGACTATATCTTGACATCGAGAGACCCTGTCTGTCACTCTCTTGACATCGAGAGAATTGGGGACGGTCATGACAGTCGCCCTTCCGGGTCCACACCAAGCCGATGACCTGCGACGGGTGGCCCGAGTCACGCCGAGTGCCTCCACGCCGCCGGCACTGGTCGAGCCGGTCTACGCCCGGTGGAGCGACACCGTACGGAAGGGACGCCAGCGCCTCGGACGCCCGATGACCTTTGCCGAAAAGGTGCTCGTGAACCATCTGCGTGATCCCGAGGGGCAAGAGACGGAGCGCGGGCGTAGCTATGCCGATTTCGATCCCGACCGCGTCGCCCTTCAAGACGCCCTCGCCCAGATCGTGGCACTGCAGCTCCTGGTGGCCGGCCTGGACGAGGTCCCGGTGCCGACCACCGTCCACTGCGATCACCTCATCCAGGCCAAGGTGGCGTCAGCCGCCGACCTCGGCTCCGCCCTGGAACGCAACTCCGAGGTCTACGACTTCCTCCGGGCGGTGTGCGCCCGATTCAACATCGGATTCTGGAAGCCAGGTTCGGGGATCATCCACCAGGTCGTGCTCGAGCACTACGCCTTCCCGGGCGGCATGATGATCGGCACGGACAGTCACACGCCCAATGCGGGCGGACTGGGAATGGTCGCAGTCGGAGTCGGTGGTGGTGATGCCATCGATGTCATGACCGGCCACGCCTTCAACGTGCGCTGGCCCAAGCTCATCGGGGTGCAACTGACCGGAGCGCTGTCGGGTTGGGCATCGCCCAAGGATGTGATTCTCAAGGTCGCCGACGTGCTCACGGTGACAGGCGGCACCGGTGCCATCGTCGAGTACTTCGGACCGGGAGCCGACACCATCAGCGCCACGGGCAAGGCCACCATCTGCAACATGGGTGCGGAGGTCGGCGCCACCACGTCGTTGTTCCCGTTCGATGCCAACATGGCGTCGTATTTGAGCGCCACCGGGCGAGCCGAGGTGGCCGAACTCGCCGGAGCGGTCGGCGGTGGCCTGCGCGCCGATCCCGATGTCGTCGCCGATCCCCGACGGTTCTTCGACCGGGTGATCGATATCGACCTCTCGACGCTGACTCCCATGATCAACGGGCCCGATACCCCCGATCTGGCCCACGACGTGCGTGATGTCGGCGCCTGGGCACGCCAGAACGGGGTGCCGTCGGAGATCTCGACCGCTTTGATCGGCTCCTGCACCAACTCCTCCTATGAGGACATGACGCGGGCGGCCTCGATCGCCCGCCAGGCATCGACCCACGGTCTGCGGGCCAAGACCCAGCTCCTCGTGACACCTGGATCCGAGCAGGTGCGCGCCACCATTGAACGCGACGGCCTGCTGGCCGATCTCCAGGCCATCGGTGCCACGGTGCTGGCCAATGCCTGTGGTCCCTGTATCGGCCAGTGGGATCGGGCCAACCCCGATCCCACCAGGATCAACACCATCGTCAACAGCTTCAACCGCAATTTCCCGAAGCGCAACGACGGGAATGCCAACACCAAGGCGTTCGTCACGTCCCCCGAGATGGTCATCGCCTACGCCCTGGCCGGGACCCTGGACTTCGACCCCCGCACCGACTCGATCCCGACCGACTCCGGAGAGCCGGTCCGGCTCGAACCTCCCGAGGGCGACGACCTACCCTGGCGCGGCTTCGACCCCGGTGCATCGGGCTTCGTGGCACCGCCGAGCGACCGCTCCAGCATCGCCATCGCCGTGGCGCCTGGCTCGGAGCGGCTGCAGCTCTTGACCCCGTTCCCGGACTGGGACGGCCACGACTACATCGACCTGCCCGTGCTCCTCAAAGCACGGGGCAAGTGCACCACCGATCACATCTCCGCGGCGGGAGCCTGGCTCCGCTACCGCGGTCATCTGGAGAACATCTCCGGCAACCTCTTCCTGGGCGTCACCAATGCGTTCACCGACGCCATCGGCGAAGGCAAAGACCCCCTCGACGGGCAGACCCGTTCTTTCGCCGACGTCGCCCGACACCTGTCCCGGGCCGGCACGCCGTGGTGTGCGGTGGGGGACGAGAATTACGGCGAAGGCTCCTCGCGTGAGCACGCCGCCATGGAACCGCGCTACCGGGGTGGGCTCGTGGTCCTGGCGCGGTCCTTCGCCCGCATCCATGAGACCAACCTGAAGAAGCAGGGACTGCTCCCCCTCACGTTCACCGACCCGTCCGCCTACGAGATCATCGGCGAGGACGACCGCATCTCGGTCTTCGACCTGGCCTCCCTCGCCCCCGATACGCCGGTGCGGTGTGGCGTGACCAAACCCGGCGGCGAGCGCCTGGAGTTCACCTGCACCCACACCTTCAGCCCGACCCAACTCGACTGGTTCAGAGCGGGCAGTGCCCTCAACGTCATCCGCCGACGGATGCGTGGCAGTCAGCAATGACAAGGCAACCCCATGGCCTGACACACGAAGCTCCCTGAGCCGTCTCTCCCATTGGAGGGAAAAGTTCCTGGTCAGGGTGGGGTGACGCGCCGGGGTAACTGGGCTCTAACGCCGGGCGCAGATGATCACCCCAGGGTCGGCGCCGCCGGAATATGCCCGGACAGCCCCACGTTGTCTCTCGTGATGGATGGGGTGACGGTGCAGAAGGTGGGATCGACGCCTGCGATCGGCGCACTGTCGGTCCTCGATCTGGCCGTGGTGGAGAACGGCTCGGGGATCGGTCGTGCCCTGCACGAGTGCATCGAGCTCGCCCGCGCCGCGGAAGCGCTGGGGTATCGCCGCTTCTGGGTGGCCGAGCATCACAACATGCCCGGGATCGCCAGTTCGGCCACCGCCGTGCTGATCGGGCACATCGCCGCCGCCACGACGGCGATCCGGGTGGGTTCGGGTGGCATCATGCTCCCCAACCACGCACCACTGCTCGTGGCCGAGCAGTTCGGCACGCTGGAGGCGCTGCACCCCGGACGGATCGATCTCGGTCTGGGGCGAGCGCCCGGCACGGACCAGGTGACGGCGCTGGCCCTGCGCCGATCCCGAGAGGCCGTGGCCGCGGACGACTTCCCCCAACAACTCGGTGAGCTCCTCGCCTTCTTCAACGGGCGTTTTCCCGAGACCCATCCCTTCCGCAGCATCACCGCTGTTCCCGGGTACGGGGACCAACCCCAGATCTGGTTGCTCGGGTCGAGCGGGTTCAGCGCCCAGCTGGCGGGGCTGCTGAGCCTCCCCTTCTCGTTCGCCCACCACTTCAGTGCCGCCAACACGCTGCCCGCGCTCGAGCTCTACCGTTCCAATTTCCGTCCGTCCGACGCCATGCCCGAGCCGCATGTCATGGTGGCGGTCTCGGTGATCTGCGCCGACACCGACGAGCAGGCGCAGTACCTGGCCGGACCGTCGAGATTGGCGTTCGTCCGGCTGCGCTCGGGACGACCGGGACGGCTCCCGAGTCCCGAGGAGGCTGCGGGCCACGAGTACTCCCCCTCGGAGCAGCACATTCTCAACGCCAGGACCAGTGGCCAGATCGTCGGGGACCCCGAGACGGTGCGGGCCGGGTTGGACGCCCTGCAACGCGAGACACAGGCCGACGAGGTGATGGTCACGGCGATGATCCACGGCTATGGCGACCGCATCCGGTCCTACGAGCTGGTGGCCGACGTGGCGGCACACACCATGCTGCAGGCGAGTGACTCAGTGGTGCGCGACTGACGCATCGAGCTCGGCGACATCAGCCGGTTCGAGCAGTCGATACGACGTGTCAGGGCCGCGGCCCGCCCGCCACCACACAGGGTCGTGGCTGTGCCACCGCTCGGCTCGAAGCGTACGGACCAGCACCTTCGACGTGGCGGTAATGGGGAGCTCCGGGCACACTCGCACGAAGCGAGGTGCCCATTTGGTGCCCAGATCGCCCTGGGCACCGAGGAACTCGGCGAACTGCGCCGCGCTGAAGGCGGCGTCGGGACGCAACTGGACGGCCGCCATCACCTGGTCTCCGACAACCGTGTCAGGCACGGCGTACACCACGGCCAGCACCACGTCGGGATGCCGTTCCAAGATCCGCGCCACCGGTGCGGCCGCGAAGTTCTCCCCGTCGACGCGCAACCAATCGTCGGACCGGCCGGCGAAGTAGAAGAACCCGGCCTCGTCGCGATAGGCCAGATCGCCGGTCCAGTACCACCCGTAGCGCAGGCGGGCCACCTCGGCCTCGTCATTGCGCCAGTACCCTTCGAAGCCACTGGCCCCTCCGGTCGAGACGAGCTCACCCACGGCCTCGTCGGAGTTCAGGAGCACCCCGTTGTCGTCGAAGCGCGCCACCGCACATTGGCGTCCGGTCTCGGGGTCCACGACCATCGTCCCCTCCGGGCCGCGACCCAGCGCGCCGCGGGGCGTGTCGGGCGTGCGCTGCACGGTGGCCCCACCTTCGGTGGACCCGTAGCTGTCGACCACAACGCACCCGAAACGCTCGCCGAAACCGACGATGTCCGCCTCGGTACCTTCGTTTCCGAACACCCGCACGAGGGTGTTCGTGGCGTCGTCGGGCCGCTCGGGGGTGGCGAGGATGTACGACAACGGCTTCCCGACGTAGTTGAAGTATGTGACGCCGTGACGGCGGACGTCGGTGAGGAAGCCTGACGCCGAGAACCGTCCCCCCGTGGGCAGCGCCATGGTGGCCCCCGCCGCTATGGCAGGGGAGAGGCCCGCCATCAGCGCGTTGGAGTGGAACAGGGGCATCGACACATAGCAGACGTCGTCGGCGGTCAGAGAGAACATCTGGGCCACGATGGTCCCGATGCGGGCCAGGCGTCCTTGCGTGCACCGACACGCTTTGGGGGCGCCCGAGGTCCCCGAGGTGAAGATCAGGTAGCCGAGGCTGTCTTCGTCCACCCCGGCGGTGGTGGGATCGGGCAGCTCGGCACCGGCGTACACCTCGACCTGGGCCTCGTAGTCGGGGCCATCGACTACCACCACCCGTGGGCTCGACGCTGCGACGGTGCCGATGCCGGCGCCGAGGTCGAGCCCGTCGACGAGGCCGAGATGGGCCCGGTCGGTGACCAGGAGCTGGCACTCGGTGTGGGCCAGGTCCCGGGCCAAGTCGGCGCCCCGGTGGGTGGAGTTGCCGCCCACGACCACGGCTCCGGCCATGGCGGCGGCCCCCAGCCACAGGACGTGCTCGGGGACGTTGTCGAGGAGGGTGGCCACGTGGAAGGGCCCCGACGCCCGACGGTGGGCCAGCAGCGCGGCCCGGGTGCCGGCCGCGGCCACCACCTCACGCCAGGTCCACGAGGCGTCCTGGGCCACCATGGCACGCCGGCCGTCCCCGGCGTGGGCCAGCAGCAATTCGGCGATGGTGTCCATGGTCGGGGCCGTCCTCGGTCGATGGCTGGGGTCACGAGGCCCTGGTCAGGACCCCTGTAGCCGGGTCTCACCGGCCCGCCCCCAATATTGGAACACGTTGCATTTTCGATGGCAAGATGGTACGTTCCGAACCCAGCGAGAGGAGCGATTCGCCATGGAGTTCGGGATCTTCAACGCCGTCAGCCTCCTGCCCCAGTACCGCCAGGAGCACGGCGCGGCGGCGGAGCACGACCGCATCATGGACGAGCTCGCCTACATCCGAGCCGCCGATGCCGCCGGTTTCAAGTACTCGTGGTCATCCGAGCACCATTTCCTCACCGACTACTCCCACCTCTCGGCCAACGAGTCGTTCATGGCCTTCTCAGCCGCCCAGACCAAGAACATTCACCTGGGTTCGGGCATCTTCAACCTCACCCCGCCGGCCAACCACCCGGCCCGGATCGCCGAGCGGGTGGCCATGCTCGACCACCTCTCCGAGGGCCGCTTCGAGTTCGGCACCGGCCGGGGTTCGTCGACCACCGAGCAGAAGGGGTTCGGCATCGAGGACCAGGAGCTCACCCGCGAGATGGTGGCCGAGACCCTTCCCCAGATCGTCCGCATGTGGAAGGAGGAGGACTACTCCTACGACGGCAAGTTCTTCTCCATGCCCACCCGCAACGTGCTTCCCAAGCCCTACACCAACCCCCACCCGCCCCTATGGGTGGCGGCGGGGAGCCCGTCCACCTTCGAGCTCGCCGCCCGGCAGGGCTTGGGCGTGCTGTGCTTCGCCTTCGGCAAGCCCGAGGGGTTCGCGCCGCTCATCGAGAAGTACAAGAAGGAGATCGAGAGCGCCGAGCCTGTGGGCGGCTACGTCAACAACAACGTCATGATCACCACCCAGATGTTGTGCCTCGAGGACGGCGGCAGGGCCCGCGACGTGTTCGCCAACATCGACTCGAACGTCCACCTGAGCCTGGTGTTCCGCTACCTCGACACCTTCCCCCGTCCGCCCGGTGTCCCGGACTGGCCCAGCGTCATTCCCCCCTCCACGCCCGAGCAGATCGACAAGAACATCGACAGCGGCCTGATCGCGGTGGGGAGCCCCGACGAGGTGGCCCGGTCCATCCAGCGTTTCGCCGACACCGGTGCCGACCAGTTGAGCTTCGGCATGCTGTCGTCCTCCATGCCCATCGAGGTGTGCGAGGAAGCCGTGGCGACTTTCGGCAAGCACGTCCTGCCCCAATTCGACAAGGACCCGATCCACAGCACCACCCGCCAGCGCATCGCGCAGGTCGGCGCCTGATCGACGCGGCGCAGGTCGGCGCCTGAGCCGGTCTGCTCAGACGACGTCCACGGGGAAGAAGATCTCGTAGGGGCCGTCGAAGTTGGGGAGGAAGTTCGGCCTGAGACCCTCGGGGTCGTCGTTGTGGGCCGCCATCTGGGACGAGTAGGCGGCCACTGCCTCCCGCTTGCGCTGCCGATAGCCGTCGGTGCGCACCAGCTCGGGCCGCGTCGACCCCCGGAGGTGCCGGACGAGGCGAACGGGCCGGTCGAATTGCCACACGGGATACGTGAGCATCCGGACGCCGGTCCCGACCAGCGCACGACGGGTGGCGGTCCCGAGCGCAGCGTGATCCTCGTGGGGGTCGTCCTCACCCGTGACCAGAACCTCAGCGGGCTTCCACCGCGCCACCACCTCGGCGATGGCGGCCGCGAGGGCCTCCTCGTTCGCGGCGAGCTCGGCGTCGACGAAGGGGAGCCGGGTGACGTCTCTCGGGGACAGACCGAGCACATCGCAGGCGGCGCTGAGCTCCGACGTCCGAAGTGCGGCCACCTCGGCGGGGTCGCCCGGCGGTGATTTGCTCCCGTCGGTGGCAATGACCAGATGCACCGGCGTGCCGGCGTCGACCTTACGCATGATGGTCGCCCCAACACCGAGCGTCTCATCGTCAGGGTGCGGGGCCAGCACCAGGCACGGCCTCCGGGCCGCCTCGGTGGTCACATCGGTGCCGATCCGGAACAACGCGCCGCGCACCAGCATCTTCAGCACCGGGTTCAGTGGTCCGATCGCATCCTCACCGAACGCACGCGCAGACCGTCTGAACACGGGGCGAGACATTATCGGGCGCCGCCCGCCCGGCCCCATATGTTCCGGATGTCGCGGCCACAGACGAAGTAGCCTCATCCTCGGTCACCTGTGCGTCAGTGCGGGGGGCTCAAGTGTCGTCGCCTGAGGCGGGTCCTCGTTGGTGCCGACGCTTGGTCGGGTCGCCGCTGCTGTGTCACCCTCGGCCCCCCCGGGGTCGGCACATGCGGCGGTGGTCCCGACGTACCGCACGACGGGCGACGCGCTCGACGCGTCGCCGACACCCGGGTCGGTGTCAGGCGGACCTGTGCCGCACGTCCTCAGGAGAAGGCGACGGCCACTTCGTCGGATGTGGCCAGCATCGCCACCAATGCCAGGGTGTGGCGCAGCAAGGCGTCGGCGTAGTCGCGCGGGATGCCGCATACCGCGTCGGTGGCGATGACCACGCGGTAACCCAGGTTCACCGCCTCGATGGCCAGACCCACGATGCCGAGGTTCACCGAGACTCCGGTGGCCACCACCGTCGAGACGCCCAGCGCGCGCAGGGTGGGGTCCAAGGTGGTGCCCGTGAACGGCGACACGCCGTGGCTGCGGTGCGACACGAGATCTCCGGGGGTCGGACCGAGCTCGGGAACAAGCTCGACCGCAGGTGTGCCGTCGACGAGGTGCTCGGGCCGGCGCAGCATGGCCGACATGAGCGGCGCGTTGGCGGGCGAGCCGGCGCGATCGGGCCGGAAGCCCGCCGTGCAGTGGACCACGGGGACCCCCGCGGCACGCGCTGCCACGAGCAGCCGCGCCGTGTTGTCGATCACCCCGATCTCACGCGCCGCCGCGGCCAGTTGGGGGAAGCTCGAGAGGTCGCCCACCACGCCACGCTGGATCTCCATGGTGAGTACGGCGGCTTGTCCGCCTGCGACCAGGTCGGCGAGGGTGACGGCCATGCTCAGCGCATCAGGGGTCGGTGCGGTGCGTTGATGGGGTCAACCCACCGGCGTGGGTGACGTGACGATGGTGTTGGCCCATTGGTAGTCGGGCTTGCCGCTCGGAGAGCGCTCGATCTTGTCGACGACGTGGAGTTGGCGAGGCACCTTGTAGCCGGCGACATGCTGGCGGCAATGCTCCTGGACCTCTTCGAGTGACGGTGCGCTGCGGCCTGTCCGGGGCTCGACGATGGCCGCCACACGCTGGCCGAAGCGCTCGTCGGGCGCACCCACGACGATGGCGTCCATGACGTCGGGGTGCGATCGCACGACGGACTCGACCTCTTCGGGGAAGATCTTCTCCCCGCCCGAGTTGATGCAGATCGATCCGCGCCCCAGGAGCGTCACCGAACCGTCGGCCTCGACGGTGGCGAAGTCCCCGGGCATCACGAACTTCTTGCCGTCGACGATGATGAACACCTCGGCACTCTTCACCGGGTCGTTGTAGTACCCGGTGGGGATGTCTCCGGAGCGGGCGATCTTCCCGATCACGCCCGAGCCGGGTTGCACGGCGTGCAGGTCCTCATCGAACACCACGGTGCCGCCGGTCGAGGACACCGTGGGGCCGCTCTTCATGGCCGTCGCCCCCGGCTTGATCATGGAGATGCCGTTGTTCCCGGACTCCGACGACCCGATGGCATCGGTCATGATCAGGTTGGGGAACTTCTCGAAGAAGGCGTCTTTGACCGAGGGGGAGAAGAGGGCCGCAGTGGACGTGATGCCGATCAGCGAGGACAGGTCGTAGGCGGCCCCGGCATCATCGAGGGACTCGATGAGCGGCTTGCCCATGGCGTCGCCGGTGATCATGACCATGTTGACCCTCTCACGCTCGATGAGCGTCCATACCTCGTGAGGTTCGAACCTGGGGACGAGACAGATCCGGTTCCCGACGAAGCTCTGGCCCATCACCGCCCACTGCGACGCGCCGTGCATCAATGGTGCGATCGGGAGGAAGGTGAGCTGGCCGCCGGCGGCCAAACCCTTCTCGACCATCTGCTGGGGTCTCTCCATGCGCACGCCGGTCATGGCGTCGAGGCCCCCGCCCAGCGCGAAGAAGACGTTGCGTTGAGGCCACACCACGCCCTTGGGCATGCCCGTGGTCCCACCCGTGTACAAGATGTAGAGGTCGTCGCCCGACCTCGGGGCGAAGTCGCGCTCGGGTGACCCCGACGCCACGGCTTGCTCGAAGTCCACGGCGTCGTGGCGAGGATCGGATTCCCCACTGTCGTCGTCGATCACGATCACGTGACGCAAGGCCGGCAATTCCGGGAGCAGTGTCGCCACCCGGGGAGAGAACTGACGCTGATGGATCAGGGCCACCAGGTCCGCGTTCGAGAACAGGTAGCGGAGCTCGTCTTCGACGTAGCGGAAGTTGATGTTGATCCACACCGCTCGCAGCTTGAACACCGCCCACGCCGTCTCGACCCATTCGACGCTGTTGAGCGCGTAGATGCCCACGTGGTCCCCCGCACCGACCCCGGCGGCGGCCAGATGATGGGCGAGTCGGTTGGCCCGCTCCTCCATCTGTGCGTAGGTCAGGCGCCGGCCCTCGGTGACGAGGTACTCGTGGTCGGGAAAGGCGTCGGCGGCCGCCTCGAACAGGTCGGCGAGATTGAAGTCCACGGACCCAAACTAGAACAAGTTCCCGTAGCGGGGACAACCGGTGGCCGCATCGCCGACGGCTGGTCCCGGTCGGGACGCGGCGGCGCTACGAGAGCTGCAGGCGGTCGCGCTCGGTGGCAAGCGCCTCGGTCACGGCCGCGGCGATGCCGGGCCCGTCGAGGCCGAGCTCGGAGAGGATGCCGTCGGGCTTGCCTTGGGGGATGTAGCGGGGAGGAACCCCGAGCACGCACACGGGGGGAAGGGGGTGGTCGATCTCGGACAGGCCGCGCATGGCGTCGGCCAGGAAGGTGCCGGCGCCCCCCACCCGGATGCCGTCCTCCATGGTGACGACCAGGCCGTGAGCGGCGGCGTCGGCGAGCATGGCGGGGTCCGGGGGCGACACCACCCGGACGTCCCACACCGTGGCATCCACCCCGTCGGTGGCCAGCTTGGCGGCCGCCTCTTCAGCCGCTTCGACCAGCTTGCCCACCGCCAGCAGGCAGACCGTGCCGTCGCCCCGGTGGACCACTCGGGCCGAGAGGCCCGAGCCGACGGCTCCGTCGCGGGCCTGGCGGGCGGGAGTCTTCGGGAACCGGATGGCCGAGGGGCCGGCGAGATCGAGCGCCTCGTCGAGCATGACGCCGACCTCTTGTGCCGACGACGGCGCGAACACCGTCATCCCCGGGATCGACAAGGTGAGTGACAGGTCGAGGACACCATGGTGACTGGGCCCGTCGTCACCGGTGATCCCGGCCCGGTCCAGGGCGAAAACCACGGGAAGGCCGTGCAACCCCACGTCGAGATTGGCCTGGTCGAAGGCGCGGCTGAAGAACGTGGAGTAGATGGCCACCACAGGGCGGAGCCCGGCGATGGCCATGCCGGCCGCAGCGGTGACGGCGTGCTGCTCGGCGATGCCTACGTCCAGGAACCGGTCGGGGAACTCGGCCTGGAACGGCAGGAGCCCGGTCGGACCGGGCATGGCGGCGGTGATGGCGACGACCTCGGGTCGTTGTCGAGCGGCGGCCAGGATGGCACGGGTGAAGGCATCGGTGTAGGTGGCAGGCGCGATGGCGGCCGACGGGGCGACCGTGGTCGGCTGCACCTTGAAGTCATGCAGGCGTTGGACGTCGTCCTCTTCGGCAGGGGCGTAGCCCCGACCCTTCTGGGTGATGACGTGGACCACGATGGGCCCGCCCCACTCCGTGGCGTGCGCCAGCGCCTGTTCCATGCCGGCGATGTCGTGCCCGTCGATGGGCCCGGCGTAGCGCACCCCGAGCGCCTCGAAGAACCGGTGGGGCGTCACGATCTCGCGCACGGCGCTGGTGAGGCCGTGGAGGCTCGAGTAGGCCAGCCCACCGAGGCCGGGTATCGACCGCAGGACATGGCGGGCCCGCTCGCGGGCGTGGACGTAGGAGGGGCTCAGGCGCAGCTGGGTCAGGCCCGCCGAGAGTCGCGACACCGTCGGCGCGTACGACCGCCCGTTGTCGTTGAGCACGATCACGACGCGTGTGCCGGCGTGGCCGAGGTTGTTCAGCGCTTCGTAGGCCATGCCTCCGGTCAGCGACCCGTCGCCCAGCACCGCCACCACGTGCCGGTCGGTCTCGCCCCGACGCTCCAGTCCCATGGCGATACCGTGCGCGTAACTCAAGGCGGTCGACGCGTGGCTGTTCTCGATCCAGTCGTGGGCGGACTCGGCACGTGAGGGGTATCCCGACATCCCCCCCGGCTGGCGCAGCGTGGCGAAGCTGTCCTGGCGGCCCGTGATGAGCTTGTGGACATAGGTCTGGTGTCCCGTGTCCCACAGGATGACGTCCCGGGGGGAGTCGAACACCCGGTGGATGGCCAGGGTGAGCTCGACGGCTCCCAGGTTGGAGCCGAGGTGCCCCCCGTTCACCGTGACCCGGTCGACGATGCGGGCCCGGATCTCCGCCGCCAACTCGGTCAACTGTGCTTGCGACAGGGTGCGGAGGTCGGCGGGTTGGTGGATGTCGTCGAGAAGCATGGGCACCTATTCGGGGGACGCCCGAGGCGGCGACCCTGGGTCACGCTACCGCGGACCAGGCGCTGCGGGCATCACGGGCTCGCGGCGCGCACCGGGGCCGAGGACGGCTCGGCGGCCCCGGGCCCCCTCCATGGAGGCCCGTCGCCGGCCCGTCGGCCCGAGCCCCCACCCCGAGGGGAAATGACCGGCGCGCGCCCACCTGGGGAGGCAGACTCTGCGCGCGAAACGTCGTCCGCGGCGAACGCTGCGGGTGGACCTGAGAGGAGCGTGCGATGCAGGCCAACGTCAAGGGCACAGTGATGCCGGTCCTGGAGATGCTGCTCGAGCCGGGCGAGGCCATCATCTCCACCCACGGCGACCTGTCGTGGATGTCGGCCAACATGCAGCTCTCCCAGACGGCCAACACCGGCGGGGGCGGGGGGATCATGGCCGGCCTGAAGCGCATGGCCGGGGGAGGGGGCCTCTTCCTCACCCGCTACGAGGCGACCGGCGGCCAGGGGATGGTGAGCTTCGCCAGCAAGGTCCCGGGTCGGATCTTCCCCATCGACGTCTCGCCCGGTCACGGCTATGTCGTCCATCGCCACGGTTGGGTGTGTGGGACCCAGGGGATCACGCCGTCGGTGGCACTCCAGCAGTCGTTCCGGGGCGGTCTTTGGGGCGGCGAGGGTTTCATCCTGCAGAAGCTCGAGGGCCAGGGACAGGCGTGGATCGAGCTCTCCGGTGAGCTGACGACCTACGAGCTGGCCCAGGGGCAATCCCTGCTCGTCCACCCCGGGCACGTGGGGCTGTTCCACGACAGCGTGACGTTCTCGGTCATCCGGCTGCCGGGCATCGCCAATCGCTACATGGGCGGCGACGGGCACCATCTCGTCTCGCTCACGGGCCCGGGCACCATCTGGCTGCAGTCGATGCCCTTGCCCGTCCTGGCCCACGCCCTGTCTGAATACCTCGGCGGCAACGACTCCGGGCGCGATGCGGCCGCCGGTGGTGTGGTGGGCGGGGTGCTGGGCAACGTCCTCGGTCGTCAGGTCTGACCCACCCGCCGGGGCTCACCGGTCCCGGCCACGACCCCTACCGAGCCTTGGCCAGAAAGTCCCCTCGCTCGACCACGACCCGGGTCAGCTTCCCGGCCCCCACCAGGCCCGCCGCGTCGGTGGCGGTGACGGTAAAGAGCAGACGGCGCCCCTCCACCTTTTCGAGGGTGGCTTCGGCCACGATCTCGGAGCCGGTGCGGACCGGCGCCAGGTGGTCGAATTGGACGCGTACCCCCACGCTGGTGTGTCCCTCGTCGAGCATCCCGTCGACGGCCAGGCACGCCGCCTCTTCGCACAGGGCGATGAGCCGAGGGGTGGCGAGCACCAGCACGTCCCCCGAGCCCAAGGCCAGGGCGGTGTCGTT
The DNA here is from genome assembly GCA_036511675.1 of Acidimicrobiales bacterium. GTDB lineage: Bacteria > Actinomycetota > Acidimicrobiia > Acidimicrobiales > UBA8190 > Chersky-840. The sequence continues at coordinate 79,334 of DATCBU010000097.1, forward strand.
CTCGACGACCACCAAGGACACTCGGCCGCTCAGGCCGGGTTGGACAGGCACGGCGGTACGATACGAAAGACGGGCGCCGCCGGCCACACGGCCGGCGGTCTGCGCGATCGGGCCGGCGTCAGGTGGCCCGCAGGGGTGTTCCAAGGACGGGCCGGCGTGGGCCGTGTCCCCGAAGGGAAGAGGTAGGGGTGAGCGACGCAGGCTCGGCAACAGGACTCTTGGTCGAGACTCCGGTCATCGAGCGCGTGCTCGGCGCCGCGCTCCATCGCGGCGGCGAGTTCGCCGAGGTGTTCGTGGAAGACCGCCACTCGACCTCGGCCGTACTCGACGACGGGCGGGTCGAGGAGCTGTCCTCGGGTCGTGACCGCGGCGCCGGGGTCAGGGTGGTCGTGGGGGAGACGACCGGGTACGCCCACACCGCGGACCTCTCCGAGCGCGGTCTTGTGACCGCGGCGGAAGCGGCTGCGGCGGTCGCCCGCCAAGGTGGACGTGGCCGTGTCGTGGCGCTCGAACAGCGTGATGCGGAGAAGAGGAACGAGGTGGCCCAGCTCCCCGAGGAGGTCGCCAAAGCTCGCAAGATCGAGCTTCTCGTCCAGGCCGACGAGGCGGCGCGTGCCAGTGGGAACGCCATCTCGCAGGTGTCGGCTTCCTATGGAGACGGGCGGCGCCGCATCCAGGTCGCCAACAGCGACGGGCTGCTCGTCGCCGACGATCAGGTGCGCACCCGTTTCAGTGTCTCGTGCGTGGCCGTCGGCGACACCGGTATGCAGACCGGCTACGAGTCCAGTGCGTTCACGGTCGGCTTCGAGCTCTTCGACACGGTGGACGTCCGGGAGGTCGCCGCCACCGCGGCGCGCCGGGCCCTCGTCAAGCTCACGGCGCGTCCCGCACCGAGCGGCGAGGTCCCGCTCATCTTGGAGTCCGGGAGTGGCGGCATCCTCTTCCACGAGGCGTGCGGGCACGGCCTCGAGGCGGACCACATCGCCAAGGACGCCTCGGTGTACGTGGGCCAGGTGGGAGAGCAGGTGGCCAGCCCCTTGGTCACGTTGGTCGACGACGGCACCATCGGGCCCGAGTGGGGGAGCTTCGCCGTCGACGACGAGGGGAACTCGGCCCAACGCAACGTGCTCATCGACAAGGGTGTGCTCACCGACTACATGTGGGACTACCTACGCGGTCGCAAGGAGCATCGGGGATCATCGGGCAACGGTCGGCGCCAGAACTACCGCCATCTGCCCATGGTCAGGATGACCAACACGTTCCTCCTCAACGGGGACGCCGAGCCTGGCGAGATCCTGGCCCAGACTCCGACCGGCGTCTATGTGGCCAAGTTGGGGGGCGGCCAGGTCAACACCACGACCGGGGACTTCGTGTTCGGCACGGTCGAGGCGTACCTGATCGAGGACGGTCGCATCACCGAGCCGTTGCGCGACGCCAACCTCATCGGCAACGGGCCCGAGGTCCTGCGCCGGATCGACGCCGTCGCCAACGACTTCGCCATGGGCCCGGGCACGTGCGGCAAGGACGGCCAGAGTGTTCCCGTGGGATGCGGCCAGCCGACCCTACGCATCACGGGTGTGACCATCGGAGGCACCGCCGGTGACTGACACCGTGAGCCAGCAGGGGCCGACGTCGACGGCCGAAGGCGAGCTGCTCGAGCTGGCGGTGCGCGTCGCGGGGGAGGCACGCCGCGGGGAGGAGCTCGAGGTCTACGTGTCGCGCGGGGTGGAGACCGACATCCGGGCCTACGAAGGTGAAGTGGAGTCCCTGTCCTCGGCGGCGTCGGCCGGCGTGGGGATCCGCGTGGTGGTCGGTGGTCGGCAGGGCTTCGCCTACGCCGGGACCCTCGAGGAGTCCGTGCTGAGACAGACCCTGGCCGACGCTCGTGACAACGCCGGCTTCGCCACCGCCGACGAACACGTGGGCCTCCCCGGCCCCGACGGCGTGCCATCGACGTCGCTGGAGCTGTGGGACGACGACGTCATGGGGACGCCGAGCTCGGTGAAGGTCGAGATGGCGCTGGAGCTCGAGCGCCGGGCCCGCAACGCGGATCCCCGGGTGCGACAGGTGGCCTTCGCCGACTACGGGGACATGGCGGCCGAGGCCGCCGTCGCCAGCTCGACGGGCATCACCGCCACCGCCCGGCGCACGGTGTCGAGCGTGGCGGTGGAGACCATCGTCGGCGCCGACACCGACAGCCAGACCGGGGTCGGGTTCTGCGCCGCACGGGGCCCGGGAGAGCTCGACCTCGACAAGGCGGTGGCCGACGCCGTGGAGCGCTCCACCCGCATGCTGGGCGCCACCAAGGCGCGGTCGGGCCGGTGCGCGGTCGTGCTCGATCCCCGCGTCACCTCGACCCTGCTGGCCGTGGTGTCCTCGGCGCTCTCGGGTGAGGCGGTCACCAAGGGTCGCTCGTTCTTCGCCGACCGTGTCGGGGAAGAGGTGGCCGTGGCGTCACTGGTTCTCGTCGACGACCCGACCGACCCGCGGTCCTTCGGGGCCTCGACGCACGACGCCGAGGGGCTCGCCTGTCGGCGCAACGTGCTCATCGAGCACGGGGTGCTGCGCGGATTCGTCTTCGACACCACCTCGGGACGACGGGCGGGCGTGGCGTCGACGGCGTCGGCCGTGCGCGGCGGGTATGCCACGACCCCGGTGGCCGGATGTCGTGCCCTGCTGTTGGCACCCGGCACGCTGGGCGCGGCCGAGATCCTGTCCGAGGTCGGCGAGGCCCTGTTCGTGCAGTCGATCACGGGTGTGCATTCGGGGGTCAATCCCGTGAGCGGCGACTTCTCGGTGGGGGCCGAAGGCCTCATGGTCAGGGGCGGGGCGCTGGCCGAGCCCGTGCGCGAGGTCACGATCGCATCCACGTTGCAACGGATGTTGCAGGCCGTGCTCCACATCGGTGCGGATGTGGAATGGCTCCCGGGTGTCGCCGCCGGCCAGACGTTGGCCATCGACGGCATGGCGCTGAGCGGCTCGTAGGTCCCAGCCCGACCCGACGAACCGCAGTCGAGCAGTCGGGGCGGGCCCGAGCGTCACTCGCTCAAGAGGCCGCCGCCGCCGATCCCGTCGAGGTGGATGCTCCGGATTTCGGTGCCGGGCTGGTGCCCGAGGTGGAGTCCGAGGACTTCGACCCCGACGCGTCAGAGGAGCCAGACCCGCTCTTGTCGGACGCGGCCGTCTTCGTGTCGGACTTCTCTGACTTGTCGGCCTTCTCTGATTTCTCGGCTTTGTCGGACCTCTCGGACTTCTTGGCCGAGGTCCGGCTGTCGGTCTTGTAGAACCCGCTGCCCTTGAAGACCACGCCCACAGCCCCGAAGACCTTGCGCAACGGTCCGCCGCACGACGGGCACTCGGTCAACGGGTCGTCGCCGAATTTCTGCACCACGTCGTGGTGGGTGCCGCAGGACTTGCACCGGTACTCGTAGGTCGGCATGTGCGCCCTGGTTCCCTTCCGACCTCATCGAGGCCCGTTTGGCACTCGTCACCCTCGAGTGCCAAGTCTACCGTCGGGGATGGCCGTGCCGCGCGTTCCGCCGCCGTCAGGGCTCAGGAAGGTCCTGGTGGCGTAGACTTCGCGCCGTGGTGGACCGCAGCCTGACGCACCTCGATCCCCTGGGGAGTGCCCGCATGGTCGACGTGGCCCCCAAGGAGCCGACCCATCGCCGGGCGCTGGCTCGCTGCAAGGTCATGATGGCGCCCGAGACGACCGCCAAGGTGGCCAGCAACGCCATCACCAAGGGCGACGTCCTGGGGGCGGCACGGATCGCCGGCATCCAGGCGGCCAAGAAGACGCCCGACCTCATCCCGATGTGCCGGCCCCTCCTGGTGGGGGGGATCCACGTCAACTTCACGATCGGCGACAACTTCGTGGAGGTCGAAGCGCAGGTCGAGACGGTGGATCGGACCGGGGTCGAGATGGAGGCCCTCACGGCCTGCACGGTGGCGGCCCTCACCATCTACGACATGTGCAAGTCGTCGGACCGCTCCATGAGCGTCGGCGAACTGGCCCTGTGGGAGAAGACGGGCGGCAGCGTCGGCACTTGGCGGCGACCCGCCCTGTAGCCGGGTTGCCCGTCCCCCGGCCCGCCGGAGGTGGGCCGCAGGTTCAGTGCAGCCGGAACCGCTTCTTGCGCCCTCGGGCGATCAACGTCACGTCCTTGCTGATGAGCTCGGACTCGGGTCGCGCGCTGAGCTCGGCGACGGGGACATCGGGCGCCATAGCCAGAATCTCGGTGGCCATCGACGCGGCCGAGTTGAGGTGGTGCGACTCGTCTGTGGTGAAGAGCGCCTCGTCTTCGGGGTCGTCGAAGGTCGAGGGCTGGTCCGTCCCGTTCATGTGGACCATCGGCGTGTCCGGGTCCGGCACGGTGGCCACCGGCGCCGGGGCGGCGACGATCACGGTGGGGGGCTCGGGGGACCACACCTCGACCTCGACCGGCTCGACCACAGCGACGGGCTCGACCACCGGCGCGGGCGGCGGGGGCGGCGGTGCCACCGGTACAGCAATGGCCTCGGGCGCGACCAGGTCCCTGAACACCGGCGACGCCGACGGCGGCGGGGGGGGCGGCGGCAGTGGCGGATCGGTGGTGACGGGGGGTGCGCTGAGCACCTCGGGCTGCACGTCGAACACCGGCGATGACGGCGCTGCGTCTTCGGTGATGACCGGAGCCGGCGGCGGAGGAGGGGGCGGCGGAGGCGCCATCACGATGGTCGACTGGCGAGCCGGCGTGACGACGGCGGCAGCGGTGGTGTTCAGCGCAGTAGGACTGGACATCGCGTGCGCGTCGACGTGGGACGGCGCGGCGTCGCCGCTGCGCGGCGTGCCGAGGAGGATGTCGAGGACTTTGTTGTGCTCGGCCGTCGGGATCAGTCGAGCAGGCTCGGTGACAGTCGTCCCGCGTTCTCGGGCCGGCTCGTGGTGCTGACGGGTGTCGGCATGGGGGATGGCAACCGCAGGTGCCGGCGACGTCACCGGTCCGGCGTCAAGACGTGGCGGAGTGCCGGTCGAGTCGACGGGGCCCGTTCCGAACTCGGAGACGAACGCGGCGTCGAGGGCGCTCGCCGAGAGCTCAGCCACCGACGTGGCCGGGAGGACTTCCTCGTCGAAAGACGGGACGTAGAAGACCGGTTCGGGGACGCCTTTTTCGACAGCTGGTTCGTGCACCTGCGCAGCTCCGCTCCATTCCCAGGGCGCCGAGGCCTCGACGCTCGTGATGAAACTGTCGGCAAGACCGGCCGGGTCCTTGAATCCCACAGGCACATCTTCGACCGGTTCTGGCTCGATTTCAGGTCGCAGTTCAGGGGGCGCCTCGGAAGGCTGTCCTTCCGATCGTGTGTCGGGTTGTGAGTCGGGCTCCTGCGCCCAACCCGCGGAGCCAGGGACCTCCGGCGGAGGCCAGCGCCAATCCAGGGCTTCGGGAGCGACGGCAGGGCCCTCGGCCGTCTCGGTGCTCGGCACCCCGACAGGCGCTTGTGTTTCTGCGTCGAGGGCGTCTTGCACCATGAGCCCGAGGACCTCGATGGCGTCGGCCAGCTTGGCCTGGCCCTCTTGGACTTCACGGAGCCGCTCGAGGATCTCGTGCCATAAGTCGGGCGACGACAGGTCCGATCTGACGAGGTCGGCCGACCAAGGCTGGGCTTCGTGTGGCCCACTCTCCATCGTCATGCCCGGACTTCCCCCCTGCTAACCCCCCGGCGGTCTCAGTCATTGCGTCGAGACCACAGACGTGGGCACTCGACTACCTGGGCTGACCTGCCGAATCGCAACAAGACCAGGAGCGAAGCGTAGTCAGCCGACCTTGGCGCGGAAAGTCCGAATATGAGGAACGGGAATCACCGGCCCAAGGCCCCGGGGTCGATGCTTCGGCCAAGTCCATGGGCCCGACCCGGATGAGCCCGAGCCGTCGCCCGAGGAGACTGGGTCAGGCGCGAGCCGCGCTGCGGAGGTCGTCGAGGGAAAGCTCCCCCGTGGCCTCCCCGCCGCACTGCGCGCAGTGTTCGACGTGGCGCCAGGACCTCAGCAAACGCGTGCCTTCGGGGTTGAGCAACACCACAAAGGACTCCGACACCGGGTCGATGTCGAGCCCGAAATAGGGGCGCCAACCGGTTGATGCAGGGTGGCTGTCCAGGTCAAGGCCCTTCAAGACGCGCCGGAAGCGCATCCGGTCGGTATCGAAGAGCCAGGTGCTGTGACAGGACTCCAGGACGAGCGGTTCCATGTCTTGGATCATCGCCCAAAAGCCCGACGATCAAGCCTCAGGCGTATTGCGATTGTGTGACGATCCTTCGCGCGTGGCTGGCTCGCCACGCTTCGTCAGGTGGCCCCCGACGTCAGAACTTCACGGTTCCGGTCGCGATGAGGACACCCAGCGCGATAACCGCCAAGGCCACGACGACGAGTGCCGCCGTCAGCACTCCTGATCGTGGTTTGGGCCCGGGCCCGGCCTCTTGCTGTCCGGCCACCACGGCCGTCGCCAGCTGCGTGACTTCGTACTCGAGCCCTGCCGGGTTGTCGCTGGGGACGACGAAACGATGGGTGCGAGACGCGGTGACGGCCTCGACGATGACGCCGGGACTTCCCGCCGGCGTGCGTATCCGCTTGCTGGCGACCAGTCCCGACACGTCGGACCAGGCCACGACGGCCCCGATGTCGCCGTCGGGCTTGCGGACCGTCAACCCTGATCCGTCGAGCACCACCGTCAGGCCAGGGACGGCGACGTTTCCGCCGCTCTCGGCCGTGAGGAGGTAGACGTCAGAAAGCACCAGGGGATCGCCCGAGCGCGTCGGCGGCGATGCATGGCGTGACTCCGGCTCGTTCATGGTCATGGGCGGTACCTGTATCGGCTC
>DATCBU010000098.1:0-2616 GCA_036511675.1 Acidimicrobiales bacterium
ACCGTCGAGGCAGACCAGGCCCTCAAGGCCAAACACCGGGCCATGTGGGCCCTGGGCGACTACCCCAGCGTGGCCGCCGAGATCATCCCGGACCTGGGTGCCGTCCTGGTCGAGGCGTGCGGGGTTGGGCCCGGGGCGCGGGTCCTGGACGTGGCCGCTGGTTCAGGTAATGCCACCATTCCCGCAGCCCTGACCGGAGCGAGCGTGGTGGCCTGCGACCTCACACCCGAACTGTTCGCCTCGGGTCGAGAACGGGCCGTCCAGCTCGGCGTGGAGGTGGAGTGGCACGAGGCGGACGCCGAAGGACTGCCGTTCGCTGACAGTGAGTTCGACGTGGTCCTGTCTTGTGTCGGGGTCATGTTCGCTCCCCACCACGAGGCCGCTGCCAACGAGCTGACCCGGGTCTGCCGCCCCGGCGGGACCATCGGCCTGCTCAGCTGGACCCCGGAGGGGTTCCTGGGTCAGATGCTCGCCACGATGAAGCCGTATGCGCCGCCACCTCCTCCGGGTGCTCAACCGCCGCCGCTGTGGGGCGACGAGAGCCATGTGCGCACCTTGTTCGGCGATCGGGTCACTGACGTTACGGCCCGCCGCGACAACGTCAGAGTCGATCGCTTCGACGCCCCCGAGACATTCCGTGAGTACTTCAAAACCCACTATGGCCCGACGATCGTCGCCTACCGGGGAATCGCTGACGACCCCGATCGGATTGATGCGCTGGACCGCGACCTCGCCGACCTCGCCCGACGCTTCGACTATGGCACCGACACGACGGTCATGGACTGGGAGTACCTACTGTTCACCGCGCGCATCCGCAGCTGAAGGAGTACATCGGCGGCCGAGTCTGGGAATGTCAAACATGGCACATCGGTGCTCAGTGCCCACCGGGTCGGGGCGCGTTATCCGGGAATGGGTGCTCGCCGAACCCAATTCGCCCACGAACGGATGGGTGGGGCACCCGGCACCTCGCACCGCAGTGAGCCCATCAGCGGGGTTTCACCTACGCGAAAACGCCCGCCCCACGATGTGACGGTGATCGGGCGTTTTTCTTGCTTGTAGTCCCAGAGCGGTTCACCCGAGGAAACGGCAACCAGTGGGATTTCCATGACCCGTGCCATTGCAACGCGCACACTTCAAGCTGTTTGCCTTGGTCTACCGGGATCTCTCCCAGCCAATCCTCTGCAATCCGCTCTCAGGATGGCCCTTCATACATACATCGCATAAGCGTCTCCTTTGGGACCCTTCTGGATTCTTCACCATCAGTATGCGCCAGGGGGACCGCAGTCTCCAGAGTCAAGAGTCTCCTTCGTGCGGCACCCTGCAGCCTTTTCCGCAACCTCTTCCGCGGCCTCCATCGTCATTGCGATGGTCGAGTTTGCAAGTCCTCGGACCCGTGCAACGAGTCGGCCCGAGGTACCCCCGCATAATCGGCTCTACGCGATGAGGCGTGGTGTGTTGCCTTCCCGGTGTTTAGGGGCAGGGTGGCCGTCGGCCCTAGGTGGGGCTGCTCCATGCGATCGAGAACACTGGGACGCCGGGAGGTCGGCACCCGAGGATGGTGACGAGGGCCCGTACCGCGCTGGCCTCAGGCAACGCGGTCCGGGCCCAGCAGCACCATCTCACTACTTTCCCACTCTCCGTGATGTGTTAATCACCCCTTGCGTTATTTGGGCCACCTGATTACTATGGCTTGTGTCCCGCAGTAACCGATGCGGGCGCAGGAACGACAAGGCAAACCCTTCGTGAGGAGGGGACGCAAAACCACGGGACTCATTGAGTCAGCCGGGTCGCCGAAGCGAACTCCCCAGAGGGGTTCTCCCCGCGCCCTGGTTGGTCGGGATAGAGGAGCAATGCGGCAGGGGCTCGATGCCTTCGGGCATCACAATCCAGGACCGGGAAGTCCGGCGCGGCGTCGGATCGGCCTACTGGCCTCAGCGTTGCTTGCGGCTGCGGTTTCGACCACCGGCCTGGCCGTCACGGCGAGCATTGTGGAAGGGTCGATCGGCGGGTCCACCGTCCGGTCGGCGACGGGGATTCTGACCAGCACGATCACTACGGCCGGCGCGCCGTCTTCCACGCCACCACTCCAGAATCCGGTGGCCACGGTTCCCACTGCGTCAACCACAACTGTCCCGCTTCCCTCCCCGACCACCACCATCCCTGGCGCCAGCGCTCAAAGCCCGACAACCACCACCACCCTCCCCGGCATGGCGCTACCCGTGGTCGCTACGACGATGCCGACCCAGTCGGTCACGCCCCCCGGAGTCACCACCACCACCACCATCCCGAACATCGCCGTCGCCCGTGCCAGCGGCTCGGTGGACCTGACTCCGGTGGCACCGGCACCAACCGGACCAAAGGCGCTCGTCTCGGCCGCGACGGCGGATCAAACCACGCCTCGAGACTGCAAGTCCGACCCGAGCGCCCTGATCTCCGCACTACCGTGGGGCGGCACGTTCCATGGCCACGGCTGCTATTCCGTCCCCTACGGCATCAAGATCACCCATCCGGTCACCATCGACGGTGGGACCTACTTCGACCCCAACACGACACCACCCCCCTTTACCGGCCACGGTCAGCCCCAACTGAACCCGATCATCGACGTGGTGAGCACCG
>DATCBU010000099.1:0-15049 GCA_036511675.1 Acidimicrobiales bacterium
GGCGTCGTAGTCGAAGCGCGTGGCCAGGTCGGGGTGCATGGTGGTCTCGTCGGTCTCCTGGCCGTAGACCACGCCCTGGTTGAGGTCGGTCATGGCCAGGCCCCAGATGCGACAGGCGAAGTGCATGTTGTGGCTGTCGTGGACCTTGGACAGGTGGTAGAAGGACCCCGGCTGCTTGGGATAGGGCAGCACGTCGGTGCGGCCCTTGTGGGTGATCTCGATGAAGCCCTCTTCGATGTCGATGTTGGGGGTGCCGTACTCCCCCATGGTCCCGAGCTTCACCAGGTGGATCGAGGGGTCGCGGTCGGCGATGGCGTAGAGCAGGTTGAGCGTCCCCACCACGTTGTTGACCTGGGTGTACACCGCATGGGCCCGGTCGATCATCGAATACGGGGCGCTGCGCTGCTCGGCGAAGTGCACGATGGCCTCGGGCTCGAATTTCTCGAGCAGGGTCTCACAGAAGCGGTGGTCGGTGAGGTCGCCCACAAAGGCGTCCACGGTCAACCCCGAGACCTCGGACCAGCGCCGCACCCGGTGCTGGAGATGGGCGATGGGGACGAGGCTGTCCACCCCCATCTCGAAGTCGTACTGGCGCCGGCAGAAATTGTCGACCACGCCCACGTCATGGCCACGACGAGACAGATGCAACGCCGTCGGCCACCCCAGATACCCGTCGCCCCCCAGCACGAGGATCCTCACCCGTGCCACCTCCTTCGTCGTCGCCGGCGCGTGCGCACAGACACCCAAGGATCCCCGATGAAGCTGGGAGGAAGCTGGGATGACCTGCAGAAAGCCCTGTGAAGCCGTGAAGAGACCGTGAGGTTACAGGTCGGGGCTCCCCCGTCCCCACACCTCGGTGGCACTACCATCGTCGCCGTGCCCGGCGCCCATCCTGTGCTTCTGGCCGTCCACTCCGCTCCGGTCCACCTGCACCTGACCTGGTTCCAGACGGTCGTGCTGGGCATCCTGCAAGGCGTCAGCGAGTTGTTCCCGGTCTCGAGCCTGGGCCACATCGTGCTCCTGCCCTCGCTCTTCGGCTGGCACCAGGTGGTGGCGGTCCAGTCCGACCCCGAGTCGTCGTGGCTGGCGTTCGTCGTCATGCTCCACGTCGGCAGTGCACTGGGCCTGCTCGTCTACTTCTGGCGCGACTGGCTGGCCATCATCAGAGCCTGGTTCCACACCCTGGCCACGAGGCGGATCGAGACACCGCACGAGCGCCTGGCCTGGTTGATCATCGTGGGCAGCATCCCCGCCGGCATCATCGGCCTCGCCCTGGAACACCCCCTGCGGGTGGCGCTGGCCAAGCCCGAGTCGGCGGCCCTGTTCCTCATCCTGAACGGGGCGATCCTGCTGGGGGCCGAGCGTCTGCGGCGCCGCTCCGAGGTCCAGGCGCTGGCGGTGCGGGAAGGCGCCAAGGCCGACGGGGGGCGCCGCCTCGAGTCCCTCGACTACCGCGAAGCCGGGGTGGTGGGTATGGCCCAGTCGACGGCGCTGATCGCGGGCATCAGCCGGGAGGGCGTGTGCATGACCGCCGGCCTGGCGCGGGGACTCGACAACGAGGACTCGGCCCGCTTCGCCTTCCTTCTCGCCACCCCCATCATCCTGGCGGCGGGACTGTTCAAGCTCCCGGACCTGACGGGCCCGCTCGGCAACGGGCTCCGGGGCCAGGCGCTGGTGGCCATGGTCATCACCGGCGTCACCGCCCTGCTCTCGGTGCGCTTCCTCATGCGCTACTTCAAGACACGGACTCTTACCCCCTTCGGGATCTACTGCCTGGCCTTCGGGACCTTCATGGCCATCTACCTCGCCGTGAAGTGAGCCCAGGACCGGCGCGCACCCTGGCCACCAAACCCCGGGTCGCGCCCAAGTTGCCCCGGTCCCCCCGGTAAAATGCCGAGTGCCGACACCGGGTGGCCGAGCAGGGGTGTCCAGGCACGGGAGGGGGGGCAGTGGCGCGACAGCATCCCGGAAGCGGGCTTCGCGACGCAGGCGCGCCCGTGGTGCCCCTGAGCCTCGTGGAGCCCGGGACCCTCCCGCCCCCGGTGCTCGACCTCACCGTGGTGGTGCCCTATTACAACCCGGGGCCGGCGCTGCGCTCGACGGTGGAGCGGGCCGTGGAGGTCCTGCACCAGACGGGGATCTCCTTCGAGATCGTCACGGTGTCCGACGGGTCCACCGACGGCAGCGACGCCTCGCTCGAAGGCCTGCCCGCCGATGTGGTGGTCCGAGTCGTGCTCCCCCACGCCGGGAAGGGCAAGGCGGTCCGTGCCGGGCTCGCCCGGGGCCGGGGCCGTTACCTCGGGTTCATCGACGGCGACGGCGACGTGCCCCCCGACCTCCTGGCCGAGTTCGTCGAGGTGGTCCAGAAGCAGCATCCCGACGTGGTCCTCGGCAGCAAGCGCCACCCCGACTCCCAGGTTGTCTACCCCCTGGCCCGCCGCCTGTACTCGTGGGGCTACCAGCAGCTGGTGCGCGCCTTGTTCCATCTCGACGTCCGCGACACCCAGGCGGGCATCAAGCTGGTCCGGCGCGAGGTGCTGGCCGAGGTGCTGCCACTCATGGTGGAGCAGGGTTACGCCTTCGACCTCGAGATGCTCGTCCTGGCCCGGCGGCTGGGGTACCGGGATCTGGTGGAGGCCCCGGTACGGATCGGCATCCGCTTCTCGAGCACCGTGTCTCGGCGCGTGGTGGTGGGGATGCTGCACGACACCTTCGCCATCTGGTGGCGGCTGCGGTCCGGCGACGCCTACGGAGGGTCGACAACCCGGGAGCGCTGAGACAGCGGAGCCGTAGCATGCCGCGATGACGCGCGTGCCGGCCACCGATGAGCGCGCCCCGGAAACCGGCGACGGCGTCATGACCACCTTGTCCGCCGCCGTGCGGCGCGCCAAGGAGACCGACCCGCTCACTCCGGTCACGGTGGTGGCGCCTTCGGCCTACGCGGCGCTGTTCGCCCGCCGGGCCCTGGGGGCCGGACACGGGCCCGAGGGTCGCGGGGGTGTCGTGAACGTCACCTGCACCACCGCGGACAAGCTGGTGCGTCAACTCGGGGCCCCCGTCCTCGGCGCCAGGGGCCTGCGCCTGGCCCCTGCCCCCGTGGACCTCGAGGCCATGCGCACCGGGGCCCTGGCGGCGCGGGGATGGATGGCCGACCTGGTGGCGCACCCCCGGGGCATGCTGGCCCTGCGAGATGCCGTGGCGGAGCTCCGACGCTGCCCGGCTCCGACGCTGGCGGCTCTGGGCCGGCGCCGGGGTCGCATCGGTGAGCTGTGTCGTCTGGTGGCGGAGGTCCGCGCCGTCCTGCACCGACGGGGCTACGCCGATGCCGTCGACCTCGCCGCCGCCGCGCACCATGCCGCCACCGGCGGCGCGCTCGGGTCCCTGGGCGCGGTGCTCGTGCTCGACCAGGGCGCACTGGCGCCGGCGGAACGACGGGTCCTCGACCTCGTCGTGCCCGGGACCGGCTCCGGACCCCTCGACGCCCCGATGGCGGCGCGCCCGTTGACCGAGGTGCGGGCCTGTGCGGACCCCGACGAAGAGGTGCGCGCCGCAGTCCGGTCCGTGGTCGCATCGGTGGACGCCGGCGTGGCGTCGTGGGCCCAGGCGATCTTCCATCCGCACGGCCCCGGCTACGCCCGGGCCCTGCACCACGAGCTCGAGGCGGCCGGCGTGGCGGTGAACGGGCCCGAGACGCGCCGCCTGCACCGGTCGGTGGCGGGCACCGCCATGCTGGGCCTGCTCGAGCTGGCCACCTCGGACTGGGGGCGCGACGAGGTCGTGGCCTGGCTCTCGACCGCCCCCATCGTGTCGGGCCCCGACCGTCGGCGGGTGCCGACCAGCCGATGGGACGCCCTGTCGTCCGACGCCGGCGTGGTGCGGGGTGTGGCGCAATGGGGCGAACGGTTGCAGAACCTGGCGGCGCGCTACCCCGACCGGGCCCGCGAGGCCGACGCCCTGGCGCGCTTCGTCGAGGGCCTGGCCACGAGGACGGTCCCGCCCAAGGGGTCGTGGGCGACCCACGCCACGTGGGCCGTCGATCTCCTGGACCACTACCTCGACACCGACCCCGGGTCGTGGCCGGCGCACGAGGTGGGCGCCACCGCCCAGGTGCGGGGGGCGGTGCTGGCGCTGGGCGAGCTCGATGCGGTCTCGGACCACACCGATCACGGCACCTTCGTGCGCGCCGCACGCACGGTGCTCGAAGAGACGGGCCTCGACACCTCGGACCTCCCCGACGGCGGGTTCGGCGACGGGGTCTTCGTGGCCCCGTTCGGTCGGGCCCGCGGCCTCCGCTTCGAATCGGTCGTGCTCGTCGGCATGGCCGACGCCGAGGTCCCGGGCGGGATCGGCGACGACGCCCTGTTGCCCGAGGACGTCCGCCGGCTCGACATCTCGGGCGGGCTGCGCACCCGCCGGGCGCGACTGGACGAGTTGCACGACGACGTCGTCGCCGCCCTGGGCGCCGGCACCACGCGTCGGATGGCCACCTACCCGCGTGTCGACCCCCGGACCGGGCGCGCCCAGGTGGTGTCGCGTTGGCTGGCCGCGCTCACCGGTGTCGGCACCCGGTGGCGGTCCGTGGACTCCTTCGCGGCCGGGGTCTCCTCGGCGGCGACGGCGCTGTCGGTGCGCGAGCTCGAGCTCCACGACACGGCCCGCTGGGCGGCCCAGGGCCGTGATCCGGCCCGGTCCCCACTGGCGATGGGCGCGCCCCGGCTGCGTCTGGGGCTGGGAGCGGCGCGGGACCGGTCGGGAGACGACTTCACCCGCTTCGACGGCAACATCGGGGTGGGACTGGTGTCACCCTTCGTCGCCGACGCCCCGATGTCGGCCACCCGTCTCGAGGCCTATGCCAAGTGCCCGCGCCGCTTCCTCTACGACCGCGTGCTGCAGGTCTCCAAGCGCACGCTTCCCGAAGAGCTCTGGCAGATGGAGCCGACCGAACGCGGCACCCTGGTGCACTCGATCCTCGAGGAGTACCTCCTCGAACGCCTGGCCGGCGCCACGCGCTCGCTCCCCCGGCTCCTCGCCATCGCCGAGACCCAATTCGCCGCCGCCGAGGGCCGCGGGCTTGTGGGCAAGGCGCTGTTGTGGCGGATGGACAAGACCGCCCTGCGGCGCGATCTCGAGCGCTTCCACGACGAGGAGGGCGACCTCGAGCCGCTGGCGGCCGAGCTCGAGTTCGGGACCGGGGTCGACGGTGCCGATCCCGCCGTGTCGGTCACGCTCGACAACGGCCTCGAGGTCCGATTCAAGGGCAAGGCGGACCGCGTCGACCGGGCCCCGTCGGGCGAGCTTGTCGTGTCGGACTACAAGACGGGCCGACAGACCATGTTGTCGGCACTCAAGAAGGACCCCGTGGCCGGAGGCCGGCTCCTCCAGCTCCCGATCTACGCCCTGGCGGCTCAGGCGAGCTTCGGCGTCGACGGGGAGCGGGTGCGGGCGCGGTACTGGTTGTTGTCGGCCAAGCGCGTGGCACCGTGTTTCAGCCTGACCATCACCGACGAGGTCCAGGCCCGCTTCCGCGCCGTGCTGGCGCTGATCGCCCAGGCCGTCGAGGCAGGCGCCTTTCCGGGCGCGCCCACCGAGAAGCCCGGCGACCGCCAGTTCGACGCGTGCCGGTCGTGTGACTTCGACGTCCTGTGCCCCGTCACGCGTGACCGCCAATGGGCCCGAAAGAGCGGTGCCCCGGGAGTGGCCCCGGTGCGGGCGCTCATGGAAGCCGAGGTCCCCGACGATCTCAAAGGGGCGGTCATCGACGGCTTCGGCGACGACAGGGTTGCCGATGACAGGGTTGCCGATGACAGGGTTGCCGATGACGGGGTCGTGCCCCGGTGACCGGCTCCTCGGGTTCTTCGGGCGACGACCAGGCCCGGGCATCGATCCGGTCCGAGCTCGACACCACCCTGGTGGTGGTGGCCGGCGCCGGCACCGGGAAGACGACGGCTCTGGTAGGGCGGATCGTGGAGCTCGTGCGAAGCGGACGTGCCTCGTTGCGGGAGATCGCGGCGATCACTTTCACCGAGGCGGCCGCGGCCGAGCTGCGCCAACGCATCCGGGAGAGGATCGAGCAGGTGGCGATCGACCACTCCGACGAGCCACTGCTCGCCGTGGCCCGCCAGGAAGCCGACGAGGCCGCCATCTGCACGTTGCACGCCTTCGCCCAGCGCATGCTGGTGGAACACTGCGTGGCGGCGGGCATCCCCCCGGGCTTCGATGTGCTCGACGAGAACGCTGAGCGAGCCGACTTCGACGCCCGCTTCGAGCGCTTCGCCGACACCCTGCTCGCCGACCCCGCGGCGGAGCCCGCCCTCGTCCAGGGATTCTCGATCGGGTTGACCCACGACGACCTGGTCGAGATCGCACGGGGCCTGCACCGACACTGGGACCGGCTCGAAGACGGTGGGCTCGCGGCCCTCGAGCACATGCGCCCCGCGCCCGGTGGGTGGCCGGCTGCCGACCGGGGCTCGGTGCTCGCCGCCATCGACGCCGCGCTGGCCCTCCGCCACTGGTGCACCGACGACCGGGACCGGTTGTGGGAGCACCTCGACTGGCTCGGTGGCGTCCGCCGGAAGCTGGCGTCGTGCGCCGACGAGCCATCGACCCTGCAGTTGCTCGACAGCCTCAAGCCCTTCCGGAACAAGCTCGGCCAGCAGGGGAACTGGGGCGGCCACGTCGAAGAGGTGCGGGCCGCCTGCGCCGCCGCGGAGCAGGCGCGCCTCGAGCTCCAGCGCGACAGCTTCCACGCCATCCTGGGCGAGCTCGGCGCCCGCCTGGCCCGGTTCGTCATCACCGCAGCCGACGAACGCCGCGTCGAGGGGCGCCTCGGTTTCCACGACCTGCTGGTCCACGCCCGCAGGCTCCTGCGAGACGACCCCGCCGCGGCGCGGGCCCTGCGGCGCCGGTACCGGCGCCTGCTCATCGACGAGTTCCAGGACACCGATCCCATCCAGGTCGAGCTGGCGGCCCGTCTCGCCGCCACCGTCGACGGGTCCGCCGACCTGCACCACGCCGAGCCCGGCGGGCTCTTCGTGGTGGGAGACCCCAAACAGTCGATCTACCGGTTCCGGCGGGCCGACATCGAGTTGTTCTCACGCGTCGGCCGGGAGATCGGGGAGGAGATCGTCCTCGTCACCAACTTCCGCTCAGTGCCGGGCATCTTGGAATTCGTCAACACCGTCTTCGAGGAGCTCTTCGGTGCCGAGCCCGTCGAGGGCCAGGCCGCCCATCACGTGCTGGTCGGGGACCGTGCCCCGGTCCCCCTCCGCTACCGGGGCGCCACCACGGCCGGGGGGCCCCGGCCTCCGACGCGACCAGGGTCCGGCGCCACCCAGCTCGCACTCGACGGGTTGGGAGCGGCAGCGGACGAGCCACTCCTGACCGACGCCACCTCGCGACGGCGCTCGGCCAGCACCATGCCCCCCGTCGTCCTGCTGGGCGGTCCGATGAAGACGAGCATCGCCGAGGTCCGGCGCGCCGCCGCGCACGACGTGGCGGTCACCATCGCCGAGATCCACGACAGCCGGTGGGCGGTCGTGGACGAGGACGACGGCACCACCCGGCCCGCACGCTGGCGCGACGTGGCGGTGCTGCTCCCGGCCCGCACGGCGTTGGGGGCGCTCGAAGAAGCCCTCGAAGAGGCCCGCATCCCCTACCGCCTCGAAGGCGTGGCGCTGCTGTGGGGATCCGACGAGGTGCGCGACGTCCTCGCCGTCCTGCACGCCGTACAGGACCCCGTCGACCGTGTGGCCGTGCTCGGTGCGCTGCGGAGCCCGGGCCTCGCCTGCGGCGACGACGACCTCGTGACATGGCATCAGGCCCAAGGCACCTGGGATCCCCGCCGACCCGCGCCCGAGGGCTACGAGGGCCATCCGGTGGCGAGCGCCATGGCCGTCCTGGCCCGGCTGCACGACGAGCGGTGGTGGCGCGAGCCCTCGGCCATGGTGGCGCGGGCCTTCGAAGAGCTCCGCAGCTTCGAGCTGTGCCTCGCGTTTCACCGACCCCGCGACCACTGGCAACGGCTGCGGTGGCTCGTGGATCAGGCCCGGCTCTTCGACGAGACGGTGGGCGGCCCCCTCCGGTCCTTCCTGGCCTGGGCCGACCTCCAAGCCGAGGACGACCGGCGCAGCGGTGGCGTGGGCCCGCCCGACCCCGATGACGACGCCGTGCGCGTCTTGACCATCCACGGGTCCAAGGGCCTGGAGTTCCCCGTCGTGGTCCTGGCCGGGCTCGAACGCGACGTGGCCTCGGGGCAGCGGGCGCCGGCCGTGCTGTGGCACGAAGACGGGACCCCGGCGTTGCGGGGCGGGGGGCTCCTGCGCTCGCGCCGCTTCGACGAGGTCAACACCCGCGAGCGTGAGCTCGACGTGCTGGAGCAGCACCGCCTGGTGTACGTCGGGATGACCAGGGCCCGCGACCATCTGCTCGTGTGCCTGCAT
This sequence comes from Acidimicrobiales bacterium, assembly GCA_036511675.1. Classification (GTDB taxonomy): domain Bacteria; phylum Actinomycetota; class Acidimicrobiia; order Acidimicrobiales; family UBA8190; genus Chersky-840. The sequence continues at coordinate 8,439 of DATCBU010000099.1, forward strand.
CACAAGGAGCTCAAGGGGACCACGAGCACCACACCCACCGAGGCCGCCCGCCTCCTCGACATCTGCCTGCGCTCGCCCCAGCTGTGGCGAAGACTCCCCCTGCCGGCGCTGACCGCCGACGACGCTCCCGACGACGCGGCGGCAACCGAGGCGATGTCCAAGGTCGTGGCGAGATTCGGACTGGACCGCCACGCCATGCCGGGGCCCGACGACACCGCCGGCGCCTCGGACGCCGAAGTGCTGTCCTGGCGCCAGGGTGTCGACTCCTTTGCCACGCGGCGAGGCGCGGCGCTCGCCTCGACCCGGCGCGCTCCGGTGACCACGGCCACGGCCATCGCAGCGCGCGTCGCCCTCACCGACCCCTCCGAGCTTGCCGAGCCCCGGCTCCCGGTGTCAGGGACAGCCCCGGCGCCGGATCCGGGATGGCCCGACGCCGTCGGAGCCCTGTGGCGCGACGCCGACACGGCGCTGCAGGTGGGTCGGGCAGTGCACTCGGCGTTGGCGGTCCTCGACCTCTCGACGGGCACCGACGACGCCGGGCGTGGTGCCCCCGACGTGGCCCGAGGGCGCGCCACCGCCCACGGTGTCACCGACCACGCTGACGCCATCGCCACCATGGTGGGCGCCGCGCTGGCGTCCCCGACGGTGGCCGCGGGGGCCACGCGCCGGCACTGGCGGGAGCTCTTCGTCGCTGTCCCCATGGGCGACGGGGTCCTCGAGGGATACGTCGACCTCGTGGTCGAGGAGGGCGACGGGTTGGTGGTGGTGGATTACAAGACCGACCGCACCAGCGGATCGGCAGGACTCGACGCCGCCGCCCGGCGGTACGGGCCCCAGGTGGCGAGCTATGCGATGGCCCTCGAGGTGGCCACCGGCCGAACGGTGCACCGCTGCGTCCTCGTCTTCGTCGGTGACGGTGCGCCGCTCGAGGTGGTCCTCGAAGGCGCCGAACTGGACCGGGCCCGGGCGGTGGCCCGACACGCGGCCGACGAGCTCCTGAGCGCCGAGGTCCAGAACGTCAGGTAGCTGCCGTTTTCGGTGGAAGCTCGCGGTCGTCGCGGCGCGATCCCGCGATGAGCTCGAGTCCCGACTCTCCGGGCAGGCCGCGCGGGACACCGACGAACTCCGGCGCTTCGAGCCCGCGCGCCGAACCGTCGATGTGGTCGAGCTCGGGCATCTCCTTGTCGGCACCACCCACCACGCCGAGCTCGTGGAAACGCCGGGCCTGGGGGAAGACGTTGCGCTCGAGCGACCCCACGGCCTTGTTGTAGGAGTCCACAGCGCCGCTGAGGCTGCGACCGGTACGCGCCATGTGCTCGCCGAAGGTGGCCAGACGCTTGTAGAGCTCGCGGCCCATGTCCTGCACCTCGCGGGCGTTCTCGGCCAGTGCCTCGTTCTGCCACCCGCTGGCAACGGTCAGCAAGAGTGCGATCAGTGTCGTCGGGGTCGCCAACAGGACGCGATGCGAGACGGCGTGCTCCAGGAGTGACGAGTCGTGCTCGAGCGCGGCGGCCAGCAGCGCGTCACCGGGAACGAAGGCCACGACGTACTGCGGCGAGTCCTCGAACTGATCCCAATAGGCCTTCTTGGCCAGCGAGTCGACATGTGTCCGCAACTGTCGGGCGTGCGACACCAGGTGCGTCTGTCGGGCAGCCTCGTCGGTGGCGTCGTTGGCGTCGAGAAAGGCCTGCAGTGGCACCTTGGCGTCGACCACCACGTTCCTGGCCCCCGGCAGGTTCACGACCATGTCGGGTCGCAGCCTTCCGTCCGCACCTTCGGTGGTCACCTGTTGCTCGAAGTCGCAGTGCTCCACCATCCCCGCCATCTCGACCACGCGTCGCAACTGCATCTCGCCCCACCGACCGCGCGTGGCCGGGGAACGCAGGGCCGTGACCAGATTGCGCGTCTCGGACTGCAACTTGTCCTGGGAGTCGGTGAGGGTCCGGACCTGCTCGCTCAACCCGGTGTACGCCTTCTGGCGCTCGAGCTCGAGCAAGCGCAGGCCGTGCTCATAGCGGCCGAGCTGGTCCCGCAACGGGAGGAGCAACTGCTCGATGGCCTGGGTGCGTTGGTCGAGATCGCCGCGTGCGGCCTGCTGGGCGTGGGCCATGCGAGCGTCGGCCAGCTCCAGGAACTGGGTGTTGTTCTGCTCGAGGGCTTGGCGCGAGAGCTCGGCGAACTCACCCACGAGCTGGCGACGCACGTCCTCCGCCGCCACGCGGCGCTCCTCGCCCACCGCCCGCTCATGCTCGAGGGTGGCCCGGAGGGAGAGCACCTCGGCACGGGCCGAGCCCAGAGCCTCGGCGTGGCCTTCACGCTCGGAGCCCTTGCGGGCCGACGCCCGCGCCGCGGCCAGGGTCCAGGCGACGGCGGCGCCACCGCCGCCACCGACGACGATGCCGATCACGAGGCCGACGATCATGAGGTCTCCCTGCTCCGAGGGTGCACGCGGCCGAGCGTAACGCCGGGGTGTAACAGCTCCGGGGAGCCTCCCAAGGCCACCGATTGGGACCACCAGGCAGGTAGCGTCGACGGTGGTGCGCAAGGGCACGGAAGCGCGAGGTGCCGACCAGGGGCCCGGCACCGCCACGCCCAGTGCCACGCGTGGGACGCTGCGCAGCTTCCCGGCCACGGAGCTCGTCGAGGACTTCCGGCTGGCCTGTGTCTCGCGGGCCCTCGACGACCGCGAGATCCTGCTCCAAAAGCAGAGCCGGGTGTTCTTCCAGATCTCGGGCGCGGGCCACGAGATCCTGCTCCTGGCACTGGCCCGGTCCCTCCGTCCGGCCTACGACTGGTTCTTTCCCTACTACCGCGACCGGGCGCTGGTGCTCGCACTCGGGGTGACCCCGCTCGACATCATGCTCCAAGCGGTGGGCTCGTCTCTCGACCCGGCGTCGGGCGGTCGACAGATGCCCTGTCACTGGGGAGCGGTGACGCGCAACATCGTGACCCAGTCGAGCCCGACCGGGAGCCAGTGCCTGCCGGCGGTGGGATGCGCGGAGGCGGGTCGCTACATCGCCCGTCGGCCCGGTCTGGCGGGATGCAGGGCCGAAGGCGACGAGATCACCTACGTGTCGCTGGGCGAGGGGGCGACTTCCGAAGGAGAGTTCTGGGAGAGCCTCAACACCGCGTGCCGCCTGCACCTGCCCACGCTGTTCGTGGTGGCCGACAACGGGTACGCCATCTCGGTGCGCGCCGCGGACCAGTCGCCCGCACCCGTCGCCGAACTGGTGCGGGGATTCCGGGGCCTGGCGGTGACGCAGATGGACGGGTGGGACTATGCGTCGTGCCGGACCAAGGGTGGACGCGCCATCGCCCGCGTACGCGCCGGCGAGGGACCGGGTCTGATCCACGCCCACGTGACGCGCCCGTACTCACACTCCTCGGCGGACTCCCAGACCAAATACCGCGCCGCCGGTGAGCTGGCCGAGGAACAGGCGCACGACCCCATCGACACCCTCGAACGCCAACTGGTGGGCGCCGGCATCCTGACCGAGGCCGAGGCGGCATCGGCACGCGCCGAGGCGCGTGACCTCGCCGCCGCCGCCGCCGAAGAGGCGTTGGCGGCGGCACGCCCCGATCCCGCCACCGTCACCGACAACGTGGTCCGGCTGCCGTCGCTGCCCGAGGCCGAGCCCGACCCCGCCCCCGGGCCCGGCGGCACAGAGCCGGTCGTGATGGCCGAGGCCATCCGCCTGACCCTGCACGAGTTGCTAGCCGCGGACGAGCGAATACGGGTGTTCGGCGAGGACGTGGCCGACGCCGACGACGAGGTGCTCGACCACGTGGAGGGCAAGGGTGGGGTGTTCGGGGTGACGCGAGGGCTCCAACGCCGCTTCGGCTCGGCGCGCTGTTACAACACACCCCTGGCGGAGTCCAACATCATCGGCCGCGGCGTGGGGCAGGCGCTGCGGGGCCTGCGCCCATGCGCCGAGATCCAATTCTTCGACTACATCTGGCCCGCCATGCAGCAGCTGCACAGCGAGGCGGCCACCATCCGGTGGCGGTCCAACGGCGACTTCACCTGCCCCTTGGTGGTGCGCGTGGCCATCGGCGGATACCTCACCGGGGGGGCCCTGTGGCACTCCCAGAGCGGCGAGTCGATCTTCGCCCACATCCCCGGGCTCCTCATCGCGTTCCCCTCGCGTGCACGCGACGCCGTCGGGCTGCTGCGCAGCGCGTTCACCACCGAAGACCCGGTGCTGTTCTTGGAGCACAAGCACCTCTACCGACAGCGCTACGCCGCGGACCCCATCCCGAGGCCGGGATGGGTGTTGCCCTTCGGCCGCGGCACCGTGGCCCGGGCCGGGCGGGACCTGACCATCGTCACCTGGGGTGCCACGGTGCAGAAGTCGTTGGTGGCGGCCGAGGAGCTCACCGCCGAAGGGTGTTCGGTCGAAGTCGTCGACCTCCGCACCATCGCCCCCTGGGACCACGACATCGTGGCCGAGTCGGTGCAGCGCACCGGTCGCCTCGTCGTCGTGCACGAGGACACCCTCACCGCCGGATTCGGAGCCGAGGTGGCGGCCTGGGTGTCGCAGCACTGCTTCTGGGATCTCGACGCGCCGGTCGTGCGCGTCGCGGCGCAGAACACCTTCGTCGGCTACGAGCCCTCCCTGGAGCACGCCATCCTCCCCCAGGTCGAGGACATCGTCAGCGCGGCACGGCTCCTGGCCACCGCCTGACCGTTCCCATGCCGGGGAGGTGGGCCGAGCCGGGGCGTGTCATCCTGAGGGCGTGGACCGCGTGGTGGTCATCGGAGCCGGCTTCGCCGGGCTGAGCGCGGCACGGCACCTCCGGGACCAACCGGTGGAGGTGACCATCGTCGACCGCCACAACTTCCACACCTTCCAGCCGTTGCTGTACCAGGTGGCGACGGCCGGTCTCGACCCCGCCGATGTCGCCTATCCGGTCCGGACCATCTTCGGCCGCGAGCCCCACGTGGTCTTCCGCCACGGCCGCGCCGTCTCGGTCGACGTCGAGGCGCGACACGTGGACCTCTCCGACGGCACGGCACTCGAGTACGAGCGGCTCGTCGTCGCCACCGGCGCCACCACGGGGTTCTTCTCGGTCCCCGGGGCGCCCGGCCACGCGCTCCCCCTGTACACGCTGGCCGACGCCCGGCGTCTGCGCAACGCCGTCCTGAGTTGTCTCGAGGCGGCCGACGCCCGACCCGAGGACTTCGACAACGGGGCGCCCACCTTCGTGGTCGTGGGTGGCGGCGCCACAGGCGTGGAGATATCCGGAGCGTTGTTGGAGCTGCTCGACGTGTCGGTGCGCCGCGACCGGCTGCGCATCGACCCCGAGCGCTCCAAGGTCATCCTGCTCGAGGCGGGCGACCGACTGCTGCCGGGCTTCAAAGAGGAGGCCAGTGGCTACGCGCTGCAGACGCTTCTCTCCCGAGGTGTCGACGTCCGACTCCACACCCCGGTGGCCGAAGTCACCGACCGGGCCGTCCGCCTCGGCGACGGCGCCTGGATCGAGGCCGTCGCCGTGATCTGGGCGGGCGGCGTCACCGTCGACGGCACGTTGGCGGCCTCGCTCCCGGTGGCCCATGGCCGGGGTGGACGGGTGACGCTCGAGCCCGACCTCTCGGTGGCGGGGCACCCCGAGGTGTTCGTCGTGGGTGACGCCGGCGCCGTGCCGTGGGGCCCGACCCGCCCCGAGGCCTGTCCGCAGGTGGCCCAGGTCGCCATCCAATCCGGGAGACACGCCGCCCACCAGATCGCCCGGCAATTGCAGGGCCAACCCACCACGCCGTTCCGCTACCACGACAAGGGCCTCATGGCCACGATCGGACGCCACGCGGCGGTGGCGCAGCTGCGCCGGGGGCCCATCCTGCGCGGCACCCTGGGTTGGCTGGCGTGGCTCGGCCTGCACCTGGTCTACCTGGTGGGGTTCCGCAACCGGGTGGTGGTACTGGTGAACTGGTGGTGGCGCTACCTGGACTGGCCGTCGGGGCCGCGACTCATCGTCGCCGACGTCGACGCCGATCCCTGAGCCCAGCCTCGAGCGCTACGGTGGCTGCGTGGCGAAACGGGTCGTGGTGGAGTTGGACAACACCGATCAGGTGACCGAGACCCTCGAGCACATCGACCGCGAGGTGATCAAGCTCTTCGCCCTGGTGGGTGAGGGTGTGGCGGGGGCGACGCACTGCCTCCTCGACGGCGACCGCGAGGCGGCCCGGGTGCTGGCCGAGAGCGACGAGACCATCGACGCGCTGTATCGCGAGGTCGAGCAGCTGGCCCAGAGCCAGCTGGCGCTGCGCGAGACCGGGCCCGACGAGCTGCGCTACCTCGTGGCCGTGTTGCGGATGCTGCCCGAGCTCGAGCGCAGCGGCGACCTGGCCGAACACGTCTCTCGACGCGCCGTGCGCGGCCTCGGCATGGAGCTCTCGCACCGGGCTCGCGGCCTCGTCGAGCAGATGGGCGAGGTGGCGAGCGAGATGTGGCACGCCACCGCCGACGCCTACGCCGATCGTTCTCCCGATGTGGCCGAGCACGTCGAGTCTCTCGACGACGAGCTCGACGAGCTCCACGTCACCCTCACGGCCGAGATCGCCAGCGGGTCGATGGCACTTCCGGTGGCCATAGAAGCCGCCCTTGTGGCCC
>DATCBU010000100.1:0-2516 GCA_036511675.1 Acidimicrobiales bacterium
CGAGGCCGAGGGCCTGTCCTTCGACGAGCTGCCCGCCCACCTGGCCGCCGCCCGTCGCCGTGACGAGGACGAGGCCAAGGGCCGGGACAAGAGCACTGCATCGGAGCGCCGGGCGGCAGCCCGCGCCGAGGCCGAGGAGGAGGCTGCCGAGGAGGCGCCCGCCGACGGGCCCGCAGACGACGAGGCTGCCGAGGACGCAGAGGAGAACGACTGATGGCCGACGAGCAGCGTGCCCCGGGCACGACCGAGGAGCGGGCAAACGCCCGCAAGGTCCGCGAGGGCCTCGTGGTGTCCGACTCGATGGACGCCACCGTGGTGGTCGCCGTCATCGAACGCGTCCGCCACCCCCGCTACGGCAAGACCGTGCAGCGGACCAAGAAGCTCTACGTCCACGACCAGGAGAACGCCGCCAAGGTCGGCGACCGGGTGCGCGTCGTCGAGACCCGCCCCCTGTCGAAGCTGAAGCGCTGGCGGCTCGCCGAAGTGCTGGAGCGTGCCCGATGATCCAACAGGAATCCCGACTCCGCGTGGCCGACAACTCCGGGGCCAAGGAAGTGCTCTGCATCAAGGTGCTGGGCGGCTCGCGCCGTCGCTACGCCTCGATCGGGGACGTCTTCGTGGCCACGGTCAAGGACGCCATCCCGGGGGCTGCAGTCAAGAAGGGCGACGTCGTCAAGTGCGTCGTCGTCCGGACGAAGAAGGAGAAGCGCCGTCCCGACGGCAGCTACATCCGCTTCGACGAAAATGCCGCCGTCCTCATCAACGACCAGCAGCAGCCCCGGGGGACCCGCATCTTCGGTCCCGTGGGCCGGGAGCTGCGCGACAAGCGCTTCATGCGGATCATCTCGCTGGCGCCGGAGGTGCTCTAGATGCGTATCAAGAAGGGCGACAAAGTCCAGGTGCTCTCGGGCAAGGACCGGGGGAAGCAGGCCCACGTGGTCCGCGCCATCCCCGCCGAGGGCCGGGTCATCGTGGAGGGCGTGCACGTGGCCAAGCGCCACGCCAAGCCCACCCGGGCGACCATGCAGGGCGGCGTGATCGACAAGTTCATGCCCATCTCCGTGTCCTCCGTGGCCATCGTGTGCGACGCATGCGGGGTCCCCAGCCGCATCGGCATGCGCTACGACGAGCAGGGACGCAAGATCCGCGTCTGCCGCAAGTGCGGGGCGGACCTGTGATGGCCTCCACGTCGGCGGCCGAGCGGCCGCGCCTCAAGCAGCGCTACGACAGCCAGGTGCGGGCCGAGCTCCAGGAAACGCTGGGCATGTCCAACATCATGGAGGTCCCGCGCCTCACCAAGATCGTGATCAACATGGGCGTGGGACGCGCCACCCAGCAGAAGTCCCTCATCGAGGGGGCCATGCGCGACCTCGAGATCATCGCCGGCCAGAAGCCGGTGGTGACCCGGGCCAAGAAGTCGATCGCCTCGTTCAAGCTCCGCGAGGGCCAGGAGATCGGCGCCAAGGTCACGCTCCGGGGCGACCGGGCCTGGGAGTTCTTCGACCGCCTGGTGGCCATGGCCATTCCCCGCATCCGTGACTTCCGGGGGCTTTCGCCCCGGTCGTTCGACGGGCACGGCAACTACACCTTCGGTGTGACCGAGCAGCTGATCTTCCCCGAGGTCGACTACGACCGCATCGACACCACCCGTGGCATGGACATCACCATCGCCACCACCGCACGTACCGATGACGAGGGCCGGGCACTGCTCGCCGCCTTCGGCTTCCCCTTCCGCAAGGAGAACCAGTAACCCCATGGCGAAGAAGGCTTTGATCGAGAAGCAGCAGCGCACGCCCAAGTTCAAGGTGCGCGGGTACACGCGGTGCCGCCGGTGCGGCCGCCCCAAGTCGGTGTACCGCAAGTTCGGCCTGTGCCGGATCTGCCTGCGGGTGATGGTCCATGCCGGGGAGATCCCCGGCGTGACGAAGGCCAGTTGGTGAGAGGAGGCGACGAACGATGACGATGACCGACCCGATTGCCGACATGCTGACCCGCATCCGGAACGCCAACACCGCCCACTTCGACACGGTGTCGATGCCCGGCTCCAAGCTCAAGGAGTCGCTGGCCGCCATCCTCGTGGAGGAGGGCTACATCGGCGGCTTCCAGGTGAGCGACACGCCGGGCAGGCCCGGCAACACGCTGCAGATCACCATGAAGTACGCACCCGACCGCGCCCGGACGATCTCCGGGATCAAGCGGGTGTCCAAGCCCGGCCTGCGCATCTACGCACGGGCCGACAAGATCCCGCGCGTGCTCGGCGGGCTCGGCGTGGCGGTGGTCTCCACCTCCAAGGGCCTGATGACCGACCGCGAGGCGCGCAAGAAGCGCATGGGCGGCGAGGTGCTCTGCTATGTCTGGTAGCCGCCCCCTGATCCCGGCCGCGCCCGGCGCCGGCCGCAATGATGGAGGTACCCGCTGATGTCCCGCATCGGACGTTCGCCCATCAACGTGCCCTCGGGGGTCACCGTCGCCGTCAGCGACGACCACCGCGTCACCGTCAAGGGCCCCCAGGGTGA
>DATCBU010000101.1:0-16168 GCA_036511675.1 Acidimicrobiales bacterium
TCACCATCTTGGTGACCGTCACGGACTCGAAGGTCAAGACCTCCGCCAAACACCCGAACCCCAGCGCTCACGGCAAGGAGACGGCGACTGCCACGCTCCATCTGACCTTGATGAACTAGTCAGGGGCCGGTCTCTCTCGGGCCGATCACACCGTTGCGATCTCGGCCGGGCACTCCTTGGGTGCCCGGCCGAGACGCGCCACGCTTCGCATCGTCGACGCTGCTCCGGCCGGCAGCTTCCCGGTTCAAGCGGGGCTTCTTCTCGTCAGAATTGGCGGGGAATACGCAAGACCACCTTGGTAAACTCGCAACTACAGGCAAGCAATGCAGGACGCGCAGCACACACGGTCTAGGTCCGAGGTCCTGTCCACTTCCCGGAGGCCCAATGTCTGATCTTCCTGAGGGGACTGTCGTCGCTGGCCACATGCCGACGCCTCCCGAAGAGGGGCCCGATCCGATCATGGCAATCGGCCGCACCGTCAGCGACGCGGCCGGAGCAATGGCTGAGCTCCACGACGTCTTCGAACGCCTGAAGGCCTTGTCGGTCGTCGCCCGTGAAGAGCACGACAACGAGGTGCGCATCGGAGAGCTCTTCGTCCGGGCCCAGGATCATGTCAATCAGGCCGTCGCCGATGCTGAGGAACACACCCGGCAACTCCTGGCTGACGGCGAGCTGGAGGCTTCCCGTATCGTGGCGGCGGCAAAACAGGAGGCGCACCGGCTCCTCGAGGAAGCTCGCCAGCCGGCCATCCCGCCGGCACTGACCGAGCAGCTTCAGCGAACCATTGACGGTTTCGCCCGGGTCAATGCTGCGTTGCAGATCGAGCTCACCTCCCTCGTCCGCGCCTTGACCGAGCGCTCCTTCCCGCCCGGGACCGCACCGACGGCGACGCCCCGTCCGTGCCCGAGCCGGTGACGGCCCCCGGCCCGGGCTCTGTGCCGATGTCTGGCAGTCCGCCTCCGGCTCCGGCACGCAGCTAGCCGCCGTTCGGTCGGTTTGGCCGCCCCCGTCGCTCTGTTCCGTCGCGCTGGGAGGTTTTCAGTCAGTCATGGGCGCGCTGCGGATCGTCAGACGACGGCCGACCAGCCCCACACAGGCCATCGTCACTCCCAGGCCGACGAGCCACACCACAAGTCCTGAGAGACCCGTCGAGGCCAGGGAACCCCCGCTGACAGCGCTACCCGCCGTCCCGGGCCCAGAGGCCGCCGAGGCGACCGCCGGCACCCCGCCAGAGGGCGGCACCGAGGTGGCGGACGGGCTCGTAGCGGCCCCGCTCACCGTGAACGGAGGGGTGAATACATGCGGCCCGGTCAGAAAAGCATTGTTGTAGTCGGTGCCGACCCACAGCACGCACTCGTGGGTGGCGTCACAGTCGATGCTCGAGGTCCCCGCACTCGTGCTGAGCGCGGCGATGAGATAGTCGGTGTGAAACCGGCCCGAGCTGTCGGCGTTGATCTGGCTCGGGTTGACCGTGATGCCCTCACAACCCTCACTGGGGTCGGAGGGCAGGTTGGTCTCGCTCCCCTGGGGATCGGAGCACTCGATGATCTGCAGCCCGGTGGGGTCCTGGGCGTGGGTGGGAAAACCTGAGCCCGAGACGGCAATATTCTGGCCGTTGCGGAAGGGACCACTTGGCATCGTGACCTTCGGAGCGTTGGCGAAGGCCCGTTGGGTGAGGAGGAACACCGGAGCCGTCCCCGCCAACGCCGCGGCGGCGATCCGCACCGCGCGCCCTGACCTGGTCACATCGGCAGGCATGCGGCGCCGGACTATCACAGGTTCGCCGGCAGCAATCTCGTGAGTGATTCGAAGAAGAAGACGAGCCCAGCGACCCAGATCGGCGTCAGCACCAGCCATCGGCCGATCCGCCCGTAGACGGCGCGAGCCCGCCTATTGGCCAATCCCAGTCCGACTAGCAAGGCGGCGAAGAGGAGCACCACGGAGATGTACCCAGTGTTCCACCCGATGGGCTCGCTCACGATCCGGACCCGGCCAAGCTTCACCGTCGACGGCACCGTGGGGGTGACCGCAACCGTGTGCGGCGCGCTCAGATCGGCGACAACGACAAGGCGCTGTGACGACGAGAAGCGTGGGTTGCATGTAGTCAGCGTGAGACGGTTGTCCGAGGAGGAATCGAGCACAGCGACGTCCTTGGGTGAGACGGCGACGGGGCTGGTGCTGACGACGTAGGTGAGCTGCTGGCCGGAATTGCTGATCAGCGAAATCTGGTCCCCGACCTTGAGGGCGTTGAGATTGTAGAACGGTGCGCCATAGGTTGTGCGGTGCCCCGCGATGGCGACGTTTCCCGCCTGTCCTGGCATCGAAGTGCCGATGTAGTGCCCTGGACCTTTGGACAGGTCCGCCTCGGACGTCCCCTCGACGATGTATTGGTCCACTCCGATAGACGGAATCTGTAGGCGACCCACGACCGCGCCCTCGGGTGGTTCGTGAACGTTGATCGCCGCCGAGATGAGTGTCGGTCCCGTGGGCTTGGTCGCCGTTTGCGGACCCACCGTGGGAAGGTGGGACTCGAACTGCTGCCGCAGGGTCTGCTGGGCCTGGCTCTGCTCGATCGACGTGCCCCACAGCTGCCAGGCGGCGAAGGCGATGAGGATGAGACCGAAATCCCGCATCCACCCGAAGGCGACGAAGGCTCGGCGCAGCCGCGTGTTCCGGCGCTTGAGCTTCGCCGCCGCTTCGATCGCCGGGGCGGGCCTCAATCCCGTGGTGTCGTCCCGTGGAGCGACGGACGGCGGCGCCACCGCCGGGCCCGGCGCGGGCCATGGGGAGTGCGAGGCGGGGGGCATCGCCGGGGGTGCAGGCTCGACGACAACGATGTCGGTCGCCACAGGTGGCCGGGGTGGGCTCAGGGGGTCGCTCCGGGCCAGAAGCGACTGCTTCCAAGTCAGGACCTCGGAGGCGATCTGCTGCGCCACCACCGCGGCGTGGCCTGCGGCACGCTCGGGCGAGGCGGCGGGATCCGAGACCAAGAGCCGCCGCCAGTCGATCGGCGGGGGCTCGGTGCCAGGAAGCTCGACCCGCACACTGGCCACCGCCTCGGCCACCAGCTGTTCACAGAACTGCTGGAGCAAGGGCACCGACTCGGCCCCCGAGAGCGGGCCCGCGACCGGACCAGGGGAGCCTTCACGGCGCCGCGACGCCGCGTCGGCCGGTGCTGTGGGGACGGTGCCGTTCGAGGAGTTCGGTCCGTTGGCGGCGACGGTCGTGGGGCCTGCCATCTCCGTGCTAGGACCTGGCCGCGAGCGTCGACGATCCGACGAGGCGGGGACGGGTGGTGTCCGCCTTCGACAGGGCCAGGCGTCCACCGTCAACCGAAGCCTTCAGTGACTGGTTCACGACGAGCTCGTGGGCGAACGCCACCAGGAATGCCCGGTTCTGGACCAACACGGCGTCCGGCCCGGTCCGGTCCAAAGAGCCCGCCAGGTTCGTAATGTGCACGTCCCGTGGCACGTGGATTCCAGCCCCGCCAGGCGCGTTGAGCAAATACAAGACGAATCGTTCGTATCGAATACCCTGTCCCGCCTTGACGGGCGCGATCCAGTATACGACCGACCAACTCTGCTGTCCGGCGCCGGAAAACGACAGGGTCTGACCGGTGATCCCGCCTCCGATCTCTACCTGTGCCACGTCACGCAACGAGTACCCGTGGAATTGGTAACAGTCCTCCACCCCGTAGGCCGAGAACGTCTGGAGGTCCGAGGTGTCGATGATGTCCGCGGTCACCCCGTACGAAGAACGAAGGTCTCCTCCCCCACCCGAGGGGACGAAGATGTATCGGAGCCATGTCGAGTCGTCTCCGAAGAGCGGCTTGGCCCAGTCGTACTGGTTGGAGATGCGGTACCGCCACCCTGGCGGCGCGGTGGGGGAAGCTCGGAAGGCCAGAAGCTTCGGCTCGCCCGCCGCATTGGCCACCAGGTTGTAGGACCGCAGGCCGAAGTCCGCCGCGCCTAACGCCAACGTTGCCACGGCCACGACGGCAACCGCAGCGAACACTTTGGGCACCGCCGGATTCCCGCGTCCTCGGGACCTCTCCGGGACCTCGACGCCCGGAGCGCCCGAGGACTCGGATCCCGAGCGACCGATCACCATGCCCATCGGTCGGATCACCATGGACATGATCACCACGCCGATGGTGAAGGTCACCAATCCGACGACGGGGTGAAGGATGTTGATGGCGAGCGACTCACCCCACATTTTGCCGGCCCAGAAGATGAGCACGAGCCGACCCAGGTTGACCAGCCACAGAAACAGCATCCCCATCGCCAACCAGGCGAGCTTTCTGATCCACGGGCCCCGAACCACCCCCACGAAGGCCACGCCGACAAGCAGGAAACCCACGATCCCATTGATCCCCGAACACGCCGAGACGACACTGATCGGAAAGGCGCGACCGTTGTGGATTACGTCGAAGAGCGATCCGTCCCCCGACAACACCGGCTTGGCCACCGGCACGACACGCAGGACCATCCGCAGTCCGGCCAAGGTGGTGTTGGTCGAGGCATCCAGTACGCGCAGGAGCACGGTGGAATACGGCCACGGCCAGGCCAGAAGCAGATAGCCGATGGCGAACTTCTGACGCCACAGCACGCGCACACCGAAAAGGACCGCCAGCAGACCGGCGACGAACACGGGCAGCGACAGGAGGTCGATACGCCAGACCCAGAACATCGCCGAGAGCTTCCCCGGAAGCAGCATGTTCATGGCCATCGCCGTGGCGATCAACGGCACCCCGACGATGTAGTCGAGCTGCCGGTCGTGGATCGCCGGCTCCGCCCGCTCGGGGCGGGCATAGGCGACGGCCAACGCCAGCGAGATTGCCGGGACCAGGCTGATGTACGCCAGGGGGGTCTGCATCTCGGCGTTCTGCAGGAGGGTGAGAAGCGAGTAGCCGTAGGCGACGAGGACGGCTCCGAACATCACGCTGAGTTGGATGGCTGTCCGGGTCCGGGGTTGGGCCTCGCTCCAGCGCAGACGCCAGCGGTCCCGCTGGGCGCGCAGGGATCCCCAGCTGGGAACCGGCGGGGTGGCGGGAAGACCGAGGACCTGGGTCACCCGAACCTCCCGTGCACGTAGTCGGCCGTTCGGGGGTCGACGGGGTCACCGAACACGCGCTCGGTGGGCCCGGCTTCCACGATCCGCCCCGGCTCGGCCTCTCCCCCCACGAGGAACAGGGCGCAGTTGTGCGACACGCGCTGCGCTTGTTGCATGTTGTGGGTCACGATCACGATCGTGACCTCGCGGCACAACTCCCGGATGGTCTCCTCGATGACTCCGGTGGAGATGGGGTCGAGCGCCGAACACGGCTCGTCCATGAGGAGCACCTGGGGACGCACCGCCAGGGCCCGGGCGATGCAGAGGCGCTGCTGCTGACCGCCCGAGATGGCGCCTCCCGGCTCGTTCAACCGGTTGCGCGCTTCACGCCACAGCCCGGCCCGTTCGAGGCACTCCTGCACCAATGCATCGGGATTCTGGGTCTTGAGCCCCGAAAGACGGAGACCCGACAGCACATTCTGGGCGATGGTCATCGAGGGGAACGGGTTGGGTCGCTGGAATACCATGCCAATCCGGAGCCGGGTCTGGGTGACGGGGACCGCCGGCCCGTAGATGTCGACGTCGTCGAGGGTGACCGAGCCTGCCAGCGCGGCACCGGGGATGAGTTCGTGCATGCGGTTGAGGATGCGCAGAAAGGTCGACTTGCCACATCCCGACGGGCCGATGAGGGCGGTCACCTTGCCCGGCTCCATGGAAAGCGAGATGCGCTCCAGGACCTTGTTCTTGCCGAACCACGCGCTCACGTCACGAGCCACGAGACCGGCCAGGTGATCCTGGCCGGCCCCGAAACCATTGGGCGCCGTCCACGACGTCGGATGACCCGATGCGAGCACCGGCGCGGGGGCGGGGGGCTCCGCCATGGGAGGAGGCGACGACGGGCCCCAGCTCCACGGAGCTGGTGGAGGGGGAGGTTGGGGAGCAGATGCGCCGGGATCGCCCCTGGTTCCCACGTTCGCACGCCGGGACCGACCGAGGATCGTCATCGAGCGCCGCTCACGTCTTCGAGCCCCGGGGGGCGATCCGGGATCGCAGCGCCCGTCGGGCGACGAATCCCGCCAACACCAGGACACCCCCCGCCAGCGGTAGGGGCCACGCCGCCCCACCGGTGAGAGCCAACGACGGCGAGGAGTCCGACGCGGTCGACGCAGCGGCCCCCGCCCCGTTCCCCGTCGACCCCTGACCGGAGCTGGTCGAGGTCCCGGTCGTCGACGAGGTTGTCGATGTCGACGTCGGCACGCTCGTGGTGGTGGTGGTGGTGGTGGTGGTGGCCTGGGCGGCAACCTCGTCAGCCACCTTGAGCCCGGCGCTGACCATGGCGGGGGTGACCCCGGCCGCCCCCATGGACTCAACGTCGGCTTGGCCGGTGGACCCGAGGACGAATTTGATGAACGCCGCCAGGGCCGTCGCCTTGGAGGGGTCCAACCCCGACGTGGGCACGACCAGATAGCTCATGACGGGCAGTGGGTAGGCAGCGGCATCGGTCGGGTTGGCGTTGAACCTGACCAGGTTGGTCGTCGGGTCCATCGTGGCGTCACCAAGGGCGGCGTCCATCGACGCCACCGCCGGCGCCACGAAAGCGCCCTCGGCGTTCTGGATGGCGATGGTGGGATTGTCCAGGGTCGAGCCGCTCCACCAGTCGATGGGCAGCGGAGCGATGTCGCCTTGCCCCCAGTGGGTGGGATCGGCGTCCGGGACTGGTGGGTTGACATTGGAGTTGACTTTGATGAGTGTCTGTTCGATCAACTCGTCGCTGGAACCCGCCGTAAGGGTGTGGGGCCAGAGATCGGTCGGCGTGTCGTCGGTACTCCCCTCGAAGTACTTGATGTATGCATCCCATATGGCCTTGGCGGTCGTGTTGCTCACGAAGAGCGACTCCAGGGCCATGTTGGTCGCCGAGGGCTGATCATTCTCGATGGCGGTGATGGCCTTGCTCTGGGCCGACACACCCGCCAGTCCCGGGTTCAGTGTGAGGAGCTGCGCGTCGTTCCACGTGCCGATGGCGCCCCCGCCGGGAGGGGGATTCTCCAGGGTGGACAGGTCCGTGAAGATCTGCGCCAACTGCGGGACCGTCAACTCGAGGTTGCCGTTCGTGCACCACGTCGTGGACGAAAGCGTGGAGGCCTGGTCACACTCGACGATGGCGGCGATGGCCACGGGGCTCGCGGCAAAGGGCACGTAGGCGAAGGACCGGCCGTTCTGCGCCGCAGTGGCTGCCTCGGAGGCGGTCAACGGCGCCTCGGTCACCGAGTAGTCGATCGCTCCCATGGCGAAGTCCTGTTGCGCCTGGTCGACATCTGCATCGAAGTACGACGGCACGAAGGGCGCGATGGCCGACACCGCCGCAGGGTCGTTCTGCAAGAGGTCCATGAGCGGAGCCGCGAACGACCCGCCCTCGGCCCCGAGCGGCACGCCCGTGTCGGCCCCGCTGGCGTGCACTCCCGTGACCGAGACCACGGCCACCGTGACACTGAGCACCCCGATCAGGCGCCATGTCTTCCGGCGAACCTTCCACCGGGGTTTGATGCGGGCTCGCCTGTTCATTGCAGCCTGGCGCGCAAACGCCGCCGCACGAACCACCCAATGGTGACAAACACCGCACCCGACAACACGATTGGGACGGGGTTCCCTCCGGTGGTCGCCAGAGCCGGATTGGGACCCAGCGATACCGAAGGGTCGACGCCAGCGCCCGATGTCCCGCCACTGGACACCGAAGTCCCGGTGCGGCTCTTCCCCGAGGCAGTGGTCTTCGGGGACGCACCCGATGTCGTCGTCGTGCGCGAGGTCCCCCCGTTGGCAGCCTGATTGGGATTGCTCGAGCTGTTGGTGTTCAAGACCCCACAGGTGGGCTGGGTCTGCCCCGCCTGGACCTCCGGCACGGTGAGGTCCCCGCAGGCGTAGGAGTTCTGTTCCTGCGCGGTCAGCGCCACCGCCCCCGGCACCTGTTGCTTCATGGAGTTGACGCCGTACTGCTCGAGCGACAGCCCCAGCGACGCGTAGCCGATCTCGGTCGCCTTCTGCTGTCCGATTGTGAGCGCGTAGTTGGCGAACTGGCTCATGACCGCCCCCTTAGCCGCGCTCCAGCCTGTGGTGGGTGTCAAGAGGTAGCTGTAGGTGGACGGGTTGTACACATGGGGCCCTATCCCGTCGAAATTCAGATTGTGGGTGCCATCGGAGTTCTGGGTGGCGTATGCCAGCGCCGAGGCGACGTTCACCGGGCTGGGCTGGGTGTAGACGCCACTGGCGTTCTTCATCGACGCCGTCGGGAAGTTGCGCTGCAGGGCATAAGCCGTCTCCACCGCCGTGATGTACCCGGTGTCGTTCGGGACCGCCACGTCGTTGGCAGCGGCGGCGGAGCCTGACGCCTCGATCCCCGTGGGGAAGATCGGCCAGTCCGATCGAGGCTCGGTGGCGCTGAGGTCGCCCACCTGACCCGGGTTATTCGTGACCACGGAAGAGGTTACGAAGGCCTTCCACAAGGCGGGCTGCTCGTGGATGCAGTACTCCTGCAAGACGAAGTTCGTCCCCGCCAGGTCCGACCTGATGACGGGGCGTATGGGGGTCGACGGCAGGTTCAGACCGGGGTTGTCCGCCGCGATCACAGGGTCGTTCCACGTCTTCACCCCCCCCGTCATGATGGCGCAGGCCGAATAGCTCGACAGTTGGAGCGTCTTGCTGAGCCCGGGCAAGTTGTACATGAACGCCAGTCCACCCGCGGTGACCGGCACATAGATGAACGGAAACGTCGGTTGCTTGGTGTCGAAGGCCATCGACTGGTAGGGAATGTCGCTCACGGCGAAGTCGACGGTGTTGTTACCGAAGTTGAACCGCCCGTCTCCCGAGCTCGTCGACGTGTAGTCGACGGTCAGGCTATACGGGGACTTGGCGGTGTCTGCGGTCCACTGCAGCACCTCGGGGCCCGCGAAGGAGGATCCCGACCCGATGATCGTGGTCCCCGTGTGTGGGACCGGGACGCCAGCTCCCGCCGAAGGTGCCGCCGGGGCGGCGACGGTGGTCGATGGGGCCGCGGTCGGGGTCACTGTCGGCACTGCCACCGCACCCGGGCTCGGGACCGAGGGGACCGTCGTCGAGGAGGTTGGCGAGGCGACGGTCGTCGACGACGCGGAATCGGAGGCCGCACCATTCTGCGAGGCGTCGGCATAGGCAGGGAGCGCGGCGAGAAGAGACAGCCCGACGATGGCCAGGACCACGAGGCCCTGGGCTGGTCCCAAGCGGTGGCTACGAGATGACGTCAAGACGGGACGACCTCCTTGGGGGTTTGTCGCCGCAACCAGCGGCGGCGACTTCCGGGTCTCGAAGAACCAACCAGACGGGCGGCCACGAACAGGGCAAGCACGATCGAGACCAAGATGAAGGCCCCGCCCCAGCCGTCGCGCACCTGGTTGGCGTTGGGGCTCAAGATCGTCTGGAAGACCTGAAGTGGCAGGTCCGCTTGCGGACCGCTGAACGGATTGAAGTTGTAGCGAGGGGAACCGTGCGCCGTGAACAGCACCGGAGCCGTCTCACCCACCGCCAGCGCCACACCCAGGATCACCGCTGTCAGCAGGCCCGAGCGAGCGGTCGGAAGCACCACCCGCAGGCTGACTCGCCACCGGGGCGACCCCAGGGCCAGAGCGGCTTCGCGCAGAGATCCCGGCACGACCCGCAGCACCTCTTCCGCCGTGCGGATCATGATGGGGAGCATCAGGATGGCGAGAGCGATGCTGGCCGCGAAGCCGGAGAAGCCGGCGGAGCCCTTCGGCTCCACCCAGAACAGGTACACGAAGATCCCGGCGATGATCGACGGCGTCCCCATCATGCAATCGACGATCGTTCGCACCAGCCGGGAGAACGCGTTCGACGTCTCACTGAGGAAAATGGCGGTGAGCAACGAGATCGGCACCGTGTACAGGGTCGCCAGGCCGACCTGCTCGAAGGTGCCCACGATGGCATGGCCCATGCCACCTTTCCACACAGGATCCGAAGGAGCCGCCGTCGACATGTCGTGGATGAGAAAGGCCGGGAAGTGCGAGAACACCACCGGCGCTCCCTGCACGACGACGCTGACGATGATCTCGACCAGGGGGAAGAGCGCCACGGCGGCACCCATGATGATGCCCACCGTGGCCAAGCGGTCCTTGGCGATCCGCACCCCGTGCAGGAGCCGTGTCAGGACGCCGTAGACCACCGCGAAGCCGAGGAACCAACAGGCGACCATGCCGTCCCACGGGCGCGAGGAGGCGAACTGGAACGCCACGAGGACAATGGACCCGGCCGCAACCACCGAGCCGAAAAACTCCCACGCCGCCCCTGGCGTCCAGCGGCGGCGGCGGCGCGGCCGATCGGGCGTCGCCCTGCTCACGACATCGGGACCGGGGGGCAACGGCGTCTGCACTTGTCTGGTGTCGAGCATCGTCATTGCAGTGCCATCCGAGGTCGGCCCACCACACGACGAGCGGTGAAGTTGATGGCCAGGATCGTGACGAACAGAAGGAGCCCGGATACGGTGAGGGCACTCTTGGCGAGTGCGTTCACCGACTCGAAGTTATTGGCGATCAGAGCCGGGATCTGGCCACCGCCCGGCCCGAGAATGTTCAAGTGGATCACGTTGGTCTGCGACAGGATCAACAGGACGGCGATCGTCTCGCCCAGAGCCCGGCCCAGACCGAGGAGCACCGCCCCCAGGATGCCGTTGCGGGAGAACGGCAGGATAACGTCGGTCACCATTCCCCATTTCGTACCCCCCAGCGCCAAGGCCGCCTCACATGCGTCGCGAGGCGCCTGGGCCATCACCTCACGGCTGACGGACGTGACGATCGGGATGATCATGATGCCGACCACAATCCCGCATATGAAGATCGAGTTGCCGTACGTGGCGTCGCGCTCCCGGAACAACGGGATGAAGCTGGCATGGACGCTGAGCCATCTCGTGAACCCGTAGATCTGCTGCCCCAGCACCTTCAGCCCCCACAGACCGTAGAGAAGGCTGGGAAGCACGGCTAGGAGGTCCACTCCGGAGGTCATCCACCGCTTGGCCCGCCGAGGGGCGTACTCGTTGATCAGCAGGGCGGTTGAAAGCGACACTGGGACACCGACGATCAACGCGATGGCGGCGATCATCACGCCGCCGACGAGCACGCCGAGCAAACCGAACTGCTGATGCGTCCCGGTTTGGGCCCAATGCTCGCTCGTGATCAGGTGCAGTCCCGCATAGCGCAGGGCGGGCACAGAGCTCTCGGCCAGGAAATACAGGATGGCGACGATGGCTAGGAGCACGATGCAACTCGCCACCAACAACGTGCCGAGAAACACGGTGTCGGCTCGCGTGCGTGACGGCTTCAGTGGGATCGCGACGTCTTCGGCCGGTCGACGCGAACCAGCCGGGGCCGTCATGACGGTCATACAGGCCCATCACGGATCAGCCGCCTCCCCAACAGGCCGACGGCGCTCATGAGGAACCCGAACCCGGCCAACCACGGCAGGAACGGTGGCGCTCCCGTGAATGCCAGTTGACCCGAGGACGCCGACACTGGGCTGGCGCCCGACGAGTTTGCGCCCGTCCCCGCCGTCGAGACGGCTTGCGTCGTCGTCGTCCCGTTCCCCACGACCGTCGTGGTGGTCGTCCCGGACCCCACCGTCGTCGTGGTGGTGTCGGAGGGCGACGACGTGGTCGTGGTCGGCGTGGAAGTGGTGGTCGTGGGCGGTGTGGACGTGGTGGTCGTGGACGTGGTGGTCGTGGACGTGGTGGTCGTGGTTCCGGTGGGTGATGTCGTGGTCGTCGTGGTCGTGGTACTGCCGATCTCAAATGGAGCAGAGAATGCGTGCGGCCCACTGAGGAACTCGCCGTTGTAGTCCTCGCCTACCCACAAGACACACTCGTCCGTCGCGTCGCACAGGATGGACGAGTTGCTGGCGTTCAATAGTTCGATCGGATACTGAGTACTGAAGGTCCCTGTGGTGGAAGGGTTGATCTGGTTGCCGCTGACGCTCGTGCCGTCGCAGCCACTGGCGGCGTCCATCGGCAGGTTGGCGGTGGTCCCGCCCGGGTCCGAGCACTCGATGATCTGGAGTCCGGTGGCAAGGATGCCCGTAAACCCGGTACCCGAGACGGTGATGGTCTGGCCGTCGGTGAAGGGTCCGGGGGGAATGGTCACGGCCTCGCCCGCTGCATAGGCATGAGCGGGCAGGAACCACATCACCGCACAGGCCAGGAGGATGCCGAGGCCGCCGACCTGGACCAAGGACCAGGCCCTCCGTCGTTCGAATGCCTCTGTGGCGGTCTTCGTTCTCATGTGCTCCCCCCGCTCCGTTCCTTAACACCCAGATGCCCGAGGAGCCCGGCAGCACTTCGCCGGGGCTCCTCGGGCCTGAGCACTTCATGTCAGGCGGGCCCGAACGTGCGGCCTGCCTTTGATGTTGCGATTAGGAGGTCGCGTCGTGCACTGAGGTGATGAGCTGGCACGAGTTGTTGGGCGATGCCGTCAGCGTGTTCAGACGGATGAAGCCGTATGTGGTCTGCACCGCTGCGGTGATCTCGTTGTTGTAGTTCTGCCCTGTACTCAGGTCGTTTCCCTTCGTGAAGGCGCTGTTCGAGTCGCAGATCCAGTTCAGGAAGTCAGCGGTGGACGCCCGGACCGTGTCTGTCCGGTAGATGTTGAACAGCGTCCTCGCTGTCGGGAAAGTGTTTTGCATCAAGGTGCCCGAGGGGTTCGCCGTCGTGGCCGTGATGCCGTTCTCGGTCATCTTGATGGCCGCGTACTGCACGGTCGTACTCGGGCCTGTTGACAACGTGAGCAACCGGGAATGGATGTTGCTGTTGTACACGCCGTTGGACATGTAGTACAGCATGCTCGCAACCTCGGCAGCCTGGTCGGCCACAGAGGTCGGGTCCCCCGCTGACGGGAAGTCCGCCGCCGCGCAGTCACCGAACTGAGCGCTGTTGTTCTCCAGCGCCTGGCTCCCGTTGCACACCAGGTTCGACTGGTTGACGTTGGTGGTGGAGCACCCGACGAAGCCCGAGTACGTCGACTCGGTGCCCGAACCGGTATTCACTGCCGCGATCAGGATCGGCAGCGGGTGGCCGGCGATGGTTGCGCCCTGACCTGGAACTTCAGATCCCGTGATGTTCGTCAACTGAGCCCAGTCGGTGATCTTGCCGGCGCCGGTGTTGCAGTAGATGTTGAACGCCTCCGAGCTGGAGCCACCGACGTTGGAGATGTCGGTGACAGGGACACCACTGCAGCCGTTGACCGTGTTCTTCGGGTTCGAGCTCGGTCCCGTCGACGTGTCGCACGTCACGGCGTTCCCGGGCAGCCAACCTGCGGCGACCGGGCCGACGACCTGGCCGCTCCAGGGCTGGCCTCCGGTGCTGCACCCGGTGCAACTGGTACCCGTTGCGGTTCCCGGTCCTTCCGCGCCTTGGAAGTCGACGGCGGGGACGCCGTCCTTGCCGAAGCCCAGCGCCACCTCGTTAGCCTGACAGGGCTGGGTGGTGTCCACGGGCTTCGAGGAGCGGGCGAAGTCCGGTGTGGACGAGGCAGCGCCGCCGTTTACCTGGCCGCCACCGAAGGGAGCCGTCTCGTTCCCGCATAGCTGCTTCTGGCCGTCACCGGAGCCGATCTTGCCCAGGCCGGTGTCGACTTCGATGTGGTCGTAGTTGTCGGTGACATCACTCGTGGCAATCACGGCGCTCGAGCCGGTGAGGCAAGCGTTGTAGTTCGGCGTCGTCGCAAGATTCAACTGACAGCCGTAGAGACCCGACTGCATGTAGAGGTCGGACAGGCGCTGCATCAGGAAGTAGGTGGTGTCCGATCCGGCGTCGCGAATCTGCTCCGGCTTCCCGAGATACCAGTGCGGCGACGTGCCGAGCGTCGGTGGAGAAGGATTCGCCGAGGCGACCCCCGCGTCCAGCATCGTAGCCATGGTGAAGACTGCGATGATCAACGACGCGGCTGCCGCTAGGCGGTTCCGCAGTATGCGGTGTCTCATATTTGGATCGCTCCTTGTTTATTCGGGGGGCGTTTGCTCTTCGGGAACTGCCGGGTCGACGAACCCGGGCGCATTACACGGTCACCGAGGGTTGAGCTCGCCGACGACGTAGGAAGACGTAGACCCCCACAATGGCGGCGGCGATGACCGGAAGCGAGATTGCCAACGGTGCTTCGCCCAGCACGGGCGCAACAGACTGGATCTCGAACGCGGAGGAGAATCCGTGCGGGCCGCTGAGGAAGGCGCCGTTGAAGTCCTGGCCGACCCACAGGACACAGAAATCGGTGGCATCACAGTTGATGCTCGAATTGCCCGAGTTGAGCAACTCGATCGGGTACTGGGCGGTGAAGTTCCCGCTGGCGTCGGTGTTGATCTGGCCTCCGCTCACCGTGGTCCCGTCACAACTCGTCGCAGCATCGGTGGGCAGGTTTGTGGTGGTGCCACCGGGGTCCGCGCACTCGATGATCTCCAACCCGCTCGGGAGCGCAGAGCGGACCGGGAACCCGCTCCCCGTCACCGTGATGGTCTGGGCGTCGGTGGGGTTTCCGGCCGGGGTGTTCACCGTGGTGGCGGCAGAGGCGGTTCCCCCGAACGGGACCATGAAGGTGGCGGCGGCGATGGCGATTGCGATCGCCATGGTGGATGCCGCTCTTCCTGTCCTCATTCGAATGGCCATGCGGATGTGGTTCCTTTCGTCTCCGGAGGCTGGAACATCCCGTGTCGCTTCGACCGGCACGCGCTCGGATGCCGCATTCTGGACACACCGCACCCAGGCAATACAAGATGGAATCGAAGGTGGCACCAGGATTTCATTTCAGGTTCGCGAACCCATCGCGTGCCGATCACCGGCGTGTCGTTTGCGCCACGAGCGATGACTTGCCGCTTACGTAACGTGAGAAAACATCGCGGTTCGATGCGACACCGGAGACACTGGTTCGATAACGACGGAAGCCCGCCGTTTACCTCACGTTCGCGAGGTGTTCACCTTCCGATTACCAGCGTCGCGGTCTCGGTCGTGGTCAGCATCAGCCGACTCCGGTGACCTTCACCTTCCACACGCAACTGGCGGGAGCCTGCACTCGGAGCTCTTGGCTTCCCACGCTGTCCAAGGTGGTGACGGAATTGCCCGACGCCGCTGTCTCGGTGACCGCAGAGCTCGGACCAGGACTACCGCCGGCCGGGACGACGAACACTTGAAAGGCCGGTCCCGAAGCAGGCGCCGGGGTGCACTGGTACGCCCAGCCGATGCTCCACTGACCACTGCCGACGGTGAACGGCGTACTCGTCCAACTGCCCTGGGTCACGGGCGTCGGGCCGAGGAGCACCTGAACCACGTCCGGCGCTGCGGGGGATGTGGTCGCCACCGTGGTGGACGGCGAACCTGCCGGCGCAGACGATGTCGTCGGCGACGATGCGACCGTCGTCGACGTGGGGATGGTGCCGGTCGTGGTCTGCGTGGAAGAGCCACTGGGGACCGGCAGGGTGTAGGTGGGGGTGTTCGGTTGTGACGACGCCGTTCCGCCACCGGAATTTCCTATCACCATGCCGACCAGCGCAGCCACCACACCGACGACCACCAGGTGCCAGGTACGCCACGACCGGCGCTCCTTGATCTTCAAAGACCCCGGGGCGGGCGGGCCCGATGTCGCAGATGTCGAGGGCGATGGGCCCCACGACGAGCCGAAATCCCCTGCAGGCCCAGCCGGTGCTTCGGATTCGTACGCCACATCATGAAGGGTGGGTGATCAATCGCCGCTCGTCAAGACCGTGGTGCGCGACTCAACACTCGGCGATCGACTCGGAGTGCTCGGCATTGGATTGGGTCTCGGGCGGATACCAATTCCCGTCCGAGGCCAACCACCACCCCGGTTCGGGCGGCACGGCGTCGGGATGGGTCTCGGGTGGATACCAATTCCCGTCGGATGCCTGCCACCACCCCGGCCGCGGCGGGATGGGGAGAAGCGCCGGACCCGAAGGCGACGACGAGGGTCCAGGCAGTGGCACTGACCTTGGATCCGGGGCCGGGGCGGGAGCCGTTTCCGGTGGAGGGTCGTAGGACTCCACGCCCCCGTCGCGGACGAGCTTCGTGGGTTTGCCCTGGGAGAAGTAA
>DATCBU010000102.1:0-92365 GCA_036511675.1 Acidimicrobiales bacterium
GCACCGGGCGAGCCACGTCCGGCCTCGTGGAGCATCTGAGGGTCGACGTCTACGGCGCCGAGGCCGAGCTTCGGACCATCGCCGGGCTGAGCGTCCCCGAAGCGCGCATGCTCGTGATCTCGCCCTACGACAAGTCGACACTGGCCAGCATCGAGAAGGCCATCCAGGCGTCGGACCTCGGCATCACCCCGTCGAACGACGGCAATGTCATCAGACTCGGCTTTCCGCCGCTCACCGAGGAGCGGCGCAAGGATCTCGTCAAAGTGGTGCGGCACAAGGCGGAAGAGGGCCGAGTGGCCGTCCGCAATCTGCGCCGGGCGGCGCGAC
The DNA here is from genome assembly GCA_036511675.1 of Acidimicrobiales bacterium. Lineage (GTDB taxonomy): Bacteria > Actinomycetota > Acidimicrobiia > Acidimicrobiales > UBA8190 > Chersky-840. Next base: position 328 of record DATCBU010000102.1, read on the forward strand.
ACGAGCTCGAGGGGCTCGAGCATGACGGCGACATGTCCTCGGACTCGCTCGAGCGCGTCGAGAAGGAGCTGGACAAGCTCACCCAGGAAATGGTGTCGGCCATCGACAAGCTGCTGGCCCACAAAGAGCAGGAGCTCCTCGAAATCTAGGGGTGCCGGCCCGGGATCCCGGGCCGGTGGGGAGGCGACGTGGACGATCGAGACGAATTCGAGCCGGAGGCCGAGGTTCCCATAGAGCCGATCACCGAGCGCGTGCGGATCATCGGGGCCCAGCCCGCCGGTGGGGTGGAGGGCCGGGCCGGCCACGACCCCGAGCCCGGGTCAGCCGACGTGGTGGCGTCAGCTGAGCCCGAGGTCGCCGTGCCGGTTCGCGACGGGGGCCCCAGCGCCCCCGCCTTCGACCTGTTCCCCGACGAGGACGAGTCCGTCAGAGTCATCGACGAGCCCGAGAACAGGGCGCATCTCGACGAAGCGGGTCATTCGGCGCCCTCGGGGCGCAATGGTGGCGACCCGCTGCAGCCCGGGTCGGACGTGCTGCAGCCTGCCGAGCCCACCACCGTCGTGCCCGACATGCCCCATTGGACCGACCCGCCGACGGGCCAGGTGCCTGCCATCCTCGACCGGCGCACCGACGAGGACGACACCGAGGCCCAGTGGTCGGCCGCCGGCGACACCGGACCGGCGTGGCGCGAACACAGCCACGAATGGGACGACAGCAGTTTCGATCCCTCGCTCCTGGCCGACGAAGAGACGCGGGTGGGTGCGCTCGAGGAGACCCCCCTCGAGGAGCGCCGACCGTGGGAGTTCGACGACCTCACCACGGTTTCGGCCCAAGAGGACACGTGGGAGGCCGAGCACGCCGAACCCAGCGCCACCGGGGCCTGGGGTGCCGAGGAAGACGACGCCGGGCACGAGCCCGTCACCGACCGGCCCGCGGTGGGCGCCGCATCGGGCGCGTCGGAGGCGGCTACCACGCCCGACCCGGCCGAACGGGGCGTGGCCTCGATCAGCTCCTCGCCCCTGCGCGCCGCGCGCGACCTGGCGGCGGCGTCGGCGGGGGGGGCTCCACGGGGCCCGGTGCCGCGCCGGAGCATGGGTCCCCCCGCCACAGCGGGGCAGGGCGGTCGCAACTTTCCCGTGGCCATCGCCACCGGGGTCGCCTTCGTCCTGGTGGCCATGGCGTGCCTCGAGCTGGGGACGGTGGCGACGCTGGCGCTCGCCACCGTCGTGGTGGTGTTGTCGGTGGCCGAGTGTTATGCCGCCCTGCGGCGCGCAGGGCGACGCCCCGCCACGCTTCTGGGCCTGGTGGCCACGGTCGGGCTCATGGTGGCGGCCTACACCAAGGGCCTGCCGGCGCTACCCCTCGTCCTCGTGCTCGTGGTCATGACCTCGATGGTGTGGCATCTGGTGGGGGTCGACCGGGGATCGACGGTGGAGGGTGTCGCCTCCACGGTGCTGGGCTTTGTGTGGGTGGGGTTCTTGGGGTCGTTCTCGGCGCTGCTGCTGGCCCCGGGTGAGTTCCCGCACCGCCACGGCATCGCCTTCTTCTTGGGAGCCATCGTGGCCACCATCGGCGCCGACGTGGGCGCGCTGGCCATCGGGAGCTGGCTGGGACGCCACCACCTGGCGCCCAATGTGAGCCCCAACAAGACCTGGGAGGGGTTGATCGGGGGCGCGGTGGTCGCCATCGCCCTCTCGGCGGCCATCACCGGGCAGGTCCACCCCTGGACGGTGCCCAAGGCGGCGCTGCTGGGTCTCGTGGTGGCCATCGTGGCGCCGATCGGCGATCTGTGCGAGTCGCTCGTCAAACGCGACCTCGGGCTCAAGGACATGGGGTCGATCCTGCCCGGGCACGGGGGGGTGCTCGACCGCGTCGACGCCCTGTTGTTCGTCCTGCCCGCCACGTTCTACCTCGTCCGAGTGCTCAACCTCGGGTGACCCGCCCATGAGGGTCAGCCTCGTCGGGTCGACGGGGTCCATCGGTACCCAGGCCGTCGAGGTGATGACGACCGAGCCCGGCCGGTTCACCGCCGTCGGACTGGGCACCTGGCGTTCGGTCGAGGTGCTCGGTGCCCAGGCCCGGGCGCTTCGGCCCGAGGTCGTCGCCATCGGCGACCCCTCGCTGGCGAAGGCCCTCTCGGCGGCGGTGCCCAAAGGGACCGAGGTGCTGACCGGGCCCGAGGGTCTCGCCGTGGTGGCCCGTCTCGGCGACGTCGTGCTCAACGCGGTGGTGGGCTTTGCCGGGTTGCCCGTGACCCTGGCCGCCCTGGAAGCGGGGCGCCGCCTGGCGCTGGCCAACAAGGAGTCCCTGATTGCGGGGGCGCCGGTGGTGGCACGGGCCAAGACGACCCCGGGAGCAGAAATCGTCCCCGTGGACTCCGAGCATTGTGCGCTGCATCAGTGTCTGCGGGCCGGGAGCGGTCCCGAGGAGGTCGCCCGGCTCGTGCTCACCGCCAGCGGCGGCCCGTTCCGGGGACGCAGCGCCGAGGAGCTGACGGCGGTGACGGTGGCGGAGGCGCTCGCCCATCCGACCTGGAAGATGGGTCCGAAGATCACGGTGGACTCTTCCACCCTCATGAACAAAGGGCTCGAGGTCATCGAGGCCCACGAGCTGTTCGGCGTGGATTATGACCGCATCGCGGTGATTCTTCACCCCCAGTCGGTCGTACACTCGATGGTGGAGTTCATTGACGGATCGACCGTGGCCCAACTTTCCCAACCAGACATGCGCCTCCCCATCGGGTACGCGCTCGGGTATCCCCTTCGCCTCCAGCACCCCTTCGGCGCCATTGACTGGTCGGCGCTGAGTCGCCTCGACTTCGAGCCGCCCGACCGCAAGGTCTTCGCCTGCCTGGAGCTGGCCGAGGAGGCGGGCCGGGCCGGAGGCCTGGCACCGGCGTGGCTCAATGCCGGGAACGAGGTCGGCGTGGCCGCCTTCCTGGCGGGCCGGATCGGCTGGGGTGCGATCGCCGAAGTGGTGGCGGACACCCTCGCCTCGTTCGACGGGGCCGAGGCCACCGACGCCGAGGACGTCGTCGAGGCCGATCGTCGTGCCCGCCAGTGGGCGGAGCGCTCGGTCGCGCATCGGGAACACGCCGCATGAGCCAGCTCGTCACGGGACCGCCCGCCACCGCGCCCCAACCACCCCCGCACCCACGTCGCGACGGCGACGCCGAGCAGCGCGCCTCGCTGGGCCGGCTGCTCGCCGTGGTGGTGGCCATCGTGGTCGCCGCAGTGGTGACCCACACCACGGCGGTGCTCATCGTGGTTGTGGCGCTGGTGATGATGATCATGCTGCACGAACTCGGTCATCTCCTCACCGCCAAGTGGGGTGGCATGAAGGTGACCGAATACTTCCTCGGGTTCGGGCCCCGACTGTGGTCGATCCGTCGGGGCGAGACCGAGTACGGGATCAAGGCCATCCCGGCGGGCGGCTACGTGAAGATCCTCGGGATGACCAGCGCCGAAGAGGTCGATCCCGCCGACGAGCCCCGGACCTACCGACAGCGACCCTTCCATAACCGGCTCATCGTGGGGGTGGCGGGGTCTGCCATGCACGGCGTGATGGCCCTGGCGTTGTTGTGGGGCCTGTTCGTCTTCATCGGTGCCCCCCAGAACAACGCCGTGGCCATCAGCGGGTTCGCACCGCTGGCGCACCGGGTCGACCCGGCCCGCGCCGCGGGCCTCGAGCCGGGGGACGTGGTGCTCAGTGCCGAGGGATCCGCTGTCCATTCCGCCGAGGACCTGCAGAAGGTGATCTCGCATCACGCCGGCACTCCCATCACCGTCGTGGTCGATCGCAGCGGGCACCACCGGTCGATCGTGGTCACCCCCCGGGCCGACACCTCGACCACGGGGGCCAGCGGGCGCATCGGCGTCATCATCGGCCCACCCCCGGCGGTCCCCAGCAACCCCGTGGTAGCGGTCGGCCAGGCGGGACGGCAGTTGGGGACCATCGTGGCCGGGACCGTCACCGGACTGGGCAAGGTGTTCTCACCCGGCGGGCTGTCGAGCTACTTCCACGACGTCACCAACGCCCAGGCCGCCTCCAAGGCGGCGAAGACCGACAACCGTGTCCAGTCCATCTACGGCGCGGCGCGACTGGCGGTCCAAGGTGCACAAGCGGGGGCCACCCAGCTGATCTACGTCCTGGTGCTCATCATCGTGTCGGTCGGGATCCTCAACCTCCTGCCCATGCTCCCCCTCGACGGGGGCCACGTGGTCATCGCCGTGTATGAGCGCATCCGCAGCCGACGTGGCCGCATGTACCACGCCGATGTCAACAAGCTCACCCCGGTCGTCGCCGCTTTCATCCTCCTCTTGGGCTTCATCCTCGTGAGCTCGCTCTACCTCGACATCACGCACCCGGTGAAGAACCCGTTCCAGTAAACCCGGTGTCCGCACAGAGAGAGACGTTGTGATGGCCCGTCCCACCCTGATCGCGGCGGCACGCCGACCCACCCGTCAGATCCACGTCGGCTCCGTGGCGGTCGGTGGTGGTGCGCCGATCTCGGTGCAGTCGATGACGATTACCAAGACCGCCGATGTCGAAGGCACGCTGGCCCAGATCTACGCGCTGGCATCGGCCGGGGCGGACATCGTCCGCTGCACCTGCAACGAGAAGGCGGCGGCCGAGGGCCTGGCCCACATCGTGCCCCGGTCGCCGGTCCCCATCATCGCCGACATCCACTTCCATCACGAGATGGCGCTCGCCGCACTGGAGGCCGGTGTCCAGGGACTGCGGCTCAACCCCGGGAACCTGCGCAAGGAGGCGGAGATCAAGCAGGTCGCCCAAGAGGCCAAGGACCGCGGCGTTCCCATTCGAATCGGGGTCAATGCCGGGTCGCTTCACCCCGAGCTGTACAAGCGCTTCGGTGGTGCCACACCCGAGGCGCTGGTGGAGTCGGCGAGGATGGAGCTGGCGTACTTCGCCGAGGTCGACTTCGACGACGTCAAGATCTCGGTCAAGGCTTCGTCGGTCCCACTCATGATCGAGGCGTACCGGCTGGCGTCGGAGACTTTCGACCATCCCCTGCATCTGGGCGTGACCGAGGCCGGGCCCCCGCCCGCGGGGCTCGTGAAAGGCACCGCCGGGATCGGGACGTTGTTGGCCGAAGGCATCGGTGACACCATCCGGTACTCGCTCACCGCCGACCCCGTCGAAGAGGTCAGGGCGGGACGCCAGCTCCTCGAAGCCATGGGACTTCGCGAACGAAAGTCCGTCGACCTCATCGCCTGCCCGTCATGCGGTCGGGCCGAGATCGACGTGATCGGTGTGGCCAGGGCGGCCCAAGAAGCGCTCGAGTCGCGCCAGCTGCCCATCCAGGTGGCGGTCATGGGATGTGTCGTGAACGGGCCGGGCGAGGCACGCGAAGCCGACCTGGGCATCGCCGCAGGTCGCCGTCGCGGCCATTTGTTCATCAAGGGCAAGATCGTCCGGGTCGTGCCCGAGGACGAGATGGTGGCTGCGCTGGTCGAAGAGGCCGAGAAGCTGGTGGCCGAAGGCGTGGAAGCCCGTCTCGCCGCCGCCGACGCCGGGGCCGAAGCCGAAGCCGAAGCCGATCGCCGCCTCCTCCTCGAGGCCAAGGGCGACGACGCCAATCACAGCGCGCAGAAGGTCGAGCTCATCCGCAAGACCATCGACGAGGGGCCCGAGGCCTGAGCCCACCGTGCGGCGGCCCTGGCCTGGCGCCTGGTCGGCGCCAGATCAGTAGGCGCGTGCCACGACGGCGACCAGCTCGGCGTCGGGGCCGTCGTCATCGACACCGGGGAGCGTGCCGTCGGGCCGGCTCAGCAGGCGCACCGTGACCCCCGCACGATTGAGCTGCGCCTCGCCGTCGGCGCCCAGGGCCCGCAAGGGGAGCGAGGCGAATCCGGTGCGCGACGCCTCTTCTGCCTCGGCCACGCTGTCCACCTCGACGGTCCCCGCTCGGAGCCGCTCGAGCGCCTCGGCCAGCAGCGCGGCCTGGGCACCGGCGAGGGCGTCGCGCACGGCGTCCTCGAGCCCGGTCAGGGCCACGGTGGTCTTGGTCCCCGAGTCGCGGCGCACGAGCACGGCCTCACCGGCGGCGAACTCGCGGGGCCCGACCTCGACGCGCACGGGAACCCCCTTGAGCTCCCAGTCCACGACGCGGCGGCCGAACGACGTGTCCGTCCGGCCGTCGAGCTGCGTCCTCAGCCCGGCGTCGGTCAGCCGGGCGGCGACCGCGGCGGCCTTGTCGCCGGCTCCGTCTTCGTCGCGCACCACCAGGACCACCACCTGGATGGGGGCGAGGAGGGGTGGGATGCGCAGCCCGGCGTCGTCGCCATGGGCCATGACCAGTGCCCCCATGAGCCGCGAGGATGCCCCCCACGAGGTCTGCCACACGTAGACCTCCTTCCCCGACTGGTCGAGGAAGGAGGTGTTGAACACCCGGGAGAAGTTCTGGCCGAGCTCGTGGCTCGTGCCCATCTGCAGCGCTTTGCCGTCGCGCATCATGGCTTCACACGTCCAGGTGGTCGTGGCGCCCGAAAAGCGCTCCACCGCGGTCTTGCGCCCCGTCAGGACGGGGATGGCGAGCACGTTGACCATGAAGTCCTCGTACACGTCGCGCAGGATGCCGAGCGCGAAATCCCGGGCATCTGCCTCTGTGGCGTGTGCGGTATGCCCTTCTTGCCACAAGAACTCCGTGGTCCGAAGGAAGAGGCGGGGACGCAGTTCCCAGCGCACGACATTGGCCCACTGGTTGATCAGGAACGGGAGGTCGCGGTAGCTCTGGATCCACTTGGAGAAGTAGGCGTTGATGATGGTCTCACTGGTGGGGCGGACCACCACGGGCTCGTCGAGCAGCTTGCCGCCCCCGTGGGTCACCACGGCGAGCTCGGGGCTGAAGCCCTCGACGTGCGCGGCTTCGCGCTTCAGGTAGCTCTCGGGGATGAACAGCGGGAAGTAGGCGTTGGGCACGCCCGCCGCCTTGATGCGGGCGTCGATCTCGGCCTGCATCCGCTCCCAGATCGAATAGCCGTAGGGGCGGATGACCATGGTGCCGCGCACCGGCCCGTTGTCGGCCAGCTCCGCCTTGGCCAGGACGTCTTGGTACCACTGGGGAAAATCGGTCGCCTGGGAGGCGAGGACGCTCTTGCGGGCCATGGCGCCCAGGATGCTACGGCCTGCGCGCCACACTTCGGTGCGCCCGAGGTCAAGAGCTGAAGACGGCGAACACGACCCCGATCGACACCGCCACCCGCCCGAGCCCACCCGGCCGAGCAGCGCCAGCCACCTCGAGTGCCCACCTCGAGTGCTCGGTGCGGGCTGGGGCCATGGCCTCGCCGGCCCCGTGGCGTTGCTCGACACCGAGTCAGCGTGGCCGAAGGGAGCGGGCCGCATTCGCCAAGGTCTCGAAATCCGACCACCGAGATCGGGGGTGCGGGGACACCCGGCGCCGGTCCGGCGATGGCAGCGGACCGGGCCGGCACCGGTCCGACCCCCTCGGAGGGCTCGTCGGTGGGCCCTCGCGCCCGAAGTGCGGAGAAGGACGACTGATATACTTGCTGCGCTGTTGGTCCGGGGGGTGAAGGTGCGTTAGAAGCGTGGGCAGCAGCCCACGCTTCTGCTTTCACCGGCCGGTCGAGTGTAGGGGCGCCAGGCCATAGAGGGACGAGGGAGGTGGAGGATCAGGTGGACGACGAGCTCTCTGACCTGCTCGCGTCCGCCGTCGGCTCTCTGGGCCTCGAACTCGTGGACCTCGAACGTCACGCCACCTCGGTCCGGGTCGTGGTGGACCGGGACGGCGGAGTGGACCTCGAGGCCATCGCCTCGGCCACGCGCGCCGTATCAGCCCTGCTCGACGCGCACGACCCGTTCCCGGGCCAGCGTTACACCCTCGAGGTCTCGAGCCCCGGGGTGGAGCGCCGTTTGCGGACGTCGGTCCACTTCCAGCGGGCCGTGGGCGAACAAGTCAGCGTGCGCACCGTGGCTGGTGGCAAGGGTGAGCGCCGCGTGACGGGCCGTTTGACGTCGGCCGACACTGAGGGATTCGTCCTCGAGGGCGACGAGCTGCCCGGCGGCGAACGCCGCCTCGCCTACGACGAGGTCGAGCGGGCCAGAACAGTCTTTGCATGGGGATCGAAATCCCCCGCTGCGGCGCGCCAGGGTGGGGCGCCGCGCCAGGCCGCCCGTGCTCCTCGGGCGGCGGCGAGAAAACCTGCGGGAAGGAAGAAGGTGGCGACGCCATGAGCAAGGCCAACTTCGAATTCCTCGATGCGCTGGGCCAGATCGCGCGCGACAAGGGAATCTCGGTGGAGACCCTCCTCGACGCCCTGGCCAACGCGCTGGTGGCGGCGTACAAGCGCATGCCCGGTGCCGCCGAGGAAGCCGTGGTCACCGTCGACCCCGAATCGGGGGAGATCCGGGTCTACGGCCAGGAGCTCGACGAGGACGGGAACGTGATCAGGGAGTGGGACGACACTCCCGACGACTTCGGTCGCATCGCGGCTCAGACGGCCAAGCAGGTCATCCTCCAGCGCATCCGCGAGGCCGAACGCGACCTCAAGTACGAGGAGTACGCCGGGCGCGAGGGCGACATCGTCACCGGCATCGTGCAGCAGACCGACAACCGCTACACCCTGCTGGACCTGGGCAAGGTCGAGGCGCTGCTGCCCCAGGCGGAGCAGGTGCCCTACGAGCGCTACGAACACGGTGCGAGGCTCAAGGCCTACATCGTCGAGGTGCGCAAGACCACCAAGGGCCCCCAGATCGTGGTCAGCCGCAGTCACCCCGGGCTCGTCAAGCGCCTCTTCGAGTTGGAGGTCCCCGAGATCTCCTCGGGGGTGGTGGAGATCAGGGCGGCGGCACGCGAGCCGGGGCACCGCACCAAGATCGCGGTGTGGTCCAACGACCCCAACGTCGACCCCGTCGGCGCGTGCGTGGGGGCACGCGGGTCACGGGTCAGGATGGTGACCAACGAGCTTCGGGGTGAGCGCATCGACGTGGTCCCCTTCGCCGACGACCCCGTCGAGTTCATCCAGGCCGCGCTGCAGCCGGCGCGGGTGCGGGAGGTTCGACTCGACGACGACACGGGGATCGCCACGGTGGTGGTGAGCGACTACCAACTCTCGCTGGCCATCGGCAAGGAGGGCCAGAACGCCCGACTGGCGGCCCGGCTCACGGGATGGCGGATCGACATCAAGAGCGAGACCCAGCTGGCCGAGGAAGAGGCCGGCTACGGCGAAGAGTGGGCCGAGGGGGAGTGGGTGGAGAACGAGGCCGGCGAGATGGTGTGGCAGCCGGCCGAGGGTGGCGAGGCCGTGTCGGCGGCGGAGTGGTCGCGTGTGGCCTCGGGCGAGGAGTCCGAGACCAAGCCGGGCGAGGAGTCCGAGACCAAGTCGGGCGAGCAGGCCGCAGAGAAGCCGGGCGAGCAGGCCGCACAGAAGCCGGGCGAGCAGGCCGCACAGAAGCCCGACGCGAAGCCCGGTGCCGAACCCGACAAGCCCGGCGACGACCCGGTGGTGCCGGAGCAAGCGATAGAGCACAAGCCCGACGAGACCGTCGACGTCGAGTCGCCGGGCGAGCCGGAGAGCACCGCATAGCCCCCCGCCGCACCTGCGTCGGCTGTCGCCGGGCGGTGGCGCCGGTCGAATTGGTCCGGCTCACCTCCGGGGCCCACGGGGAATTGGTGATCGGCCCCGGGCCGGGGCGAGGTGCGTGGTTGTGCCGGGACTCGCCCTCGTGCCTCGACCAGGCGGTGCGCCGCCAGGCGTTGGGGCGGGCCCTGCGTGCCGATGTGGTGCCCGAGGCGGTCGAAGGTCTCCGTAAGCTGCTGCGAGGCAGTGTGTCGTCCGGCGAAGCCGGTGCCCAGGTGTGCGAGGATGGTGGGTCGGACCGGGTACCCGGTTCGCCCCCGAACGAACAAGAAGGACCGTAGGAGCCCTTGCCGAAGAAGATACGCGTCTACGAGCTGGCACGTGAGCTCGGCCTAACGAACAAGGAGGCCCTCGACCTCTGCCTGGCGTTGGGCATCGGGGTGAAGAGCCACTCCTCCTCGATCGAGGACGCCCAAGCCGACCGAGTGCGGCGGAAGGCCGACAGCGAGGGGCTTCGTCGCGCCGTCTCGCCCGAGGAGCCCGCCGAGCAGAAGCCGGCCCGGGCCACCACCACCCGGCCCGGACGAACCCTCGAGGAGCCCGCCGCCTCGACCGGGCCCGACGCGCCCGGGTCGTCGTCGGTGACCGAGTCCCCCACGTCGACGCCCACCGCACCGGCGACCAAGGCACCGGGCCCCACCCCGGCGGCGCCGCCGCCCGTGACCCCGACGCCCGACCGCCAACGGCTCGTCACGAGCCGTCCCGCCAGCGAGGTCTCGGTCCCGTCGTCGCCGGCGGCGCGCCCCCCGTCTCCTCCCGCGGCTCGACCCACTCCTCCGCCCGCGGCGCGCCCGCCGTCGGCCCCGCCTCGCACCGCGCCGCCCGCGGTGGCCGGGTCCGCTCCTGCCGCTGCGCCGGATCTGGGCGCCGCGCCGTCGCGTCCCGCTCCGGGCTCGCCTCCCGCCCCTCGGGTGCGACCCCCCATGAGCTCGTCGGGCCGACCCATCCCTCCACCTCCCGGGCCTCCCCGTGCCAATGGACGACCCATCCCGCCGCCCCCCGGCCGGCGACCCCCCGCCGGTGCCCCGCGCCCCGGCGGCGGTCCCGGAGCAGGAGCCCGTCCGGGGATGGGCGGGGCGCGCCCCGGCGGTGGGCCTCCCGGTCGGGGTGGACCCGGCGGTGGCGGCGGCTTCGGCGGCCGTCCCGGCGGTGGACCGCCCCCACCCGGACTGCGAGGCGGGCCCGGTGGCAGGGGCCGACCTCCTCAGCGTCGTCCCCGACGCCGTCGTCGGAACCTCGAAGAGCTCGAGCCGACGCAGCTCACCACCTACACGCCCTCCAACGCCCCGGTCCCTGATTTCGAGGTCATCGTGGAGCGGGGCTCCACGCCGCGCGAGCTCGGGCCCAAGCTCAATCGCTCTGCCGGAGACGTGATCCGGTTCCTGTTCCTCCAAGGCGAAGTGGTCACCGCCGCCCAGTCGCTCAGTGACGACATGATCGAGCTGTTCGCGGCCGAGATCGGCGCCCAGATCCGCCTCGTCGACCGGGGCGAGGAGCAAGAGGCCGAGCTCCAGGCGAAGTACTTCGAAGAAGAAGAGGAAGAGCGCGTGGAGGACCTCCGTCCTCGTCCGCCGGTCGTCACCGTCATGGGCCACGTCGACCACGGCAAGACACTGCTGCTCGACCGCATCCGCCACGCCAACGTCGTTTCCGGAGAAGCAGGCGGGATCACCCAGCACATCGGCGCCTATCAGACCGAGGCCGGGGGACACCGGATCACCTTCATCGACACACCGGGCCACCAGGCCTTCACCGCCATGCGGGCCCGAGGTGCGGAGGTGACCGACATCGTGGTCCTCGTGGTCGCCGCCGACGACGGCGTCATGCCCCAGACCGTGGAGGCCATCGACCACGCCCGGGCGGCGGGGGTACCCATCGTCGTCGCCCTCAACAAGATCGACCGCGGCGACGCCGATGTGAACAGGGTCCTGCAGCAGCTGTCCGAACAGGGGCTCACGCCCGAGGCCTGGGGTGGAGACACCATCGTGGTCCAAGTGTCGGCATTGCAGAACGAGGGGGTCGACGACCTCCTCGAGCAGCTGGCTGTCGTGGCCGAGCTCGAAGAGCTCCAGGCCAGTCCCGAGGCACGGGGGCGCGGCGTGGTGCTCGAGGCGAACCTGGAATCGGGCCGCGGCCCGGTGGCGACGGTCATCGTCCAGAGCGGGACGTTGCGGGTGGGGGACTCGGTCGTGGCCGGCGCGGCGTGGGGCAAGGTGAAGGCGCTCATCGACGACCGGGGCGAACAGGTGAAAGAGGCCCCCCCGTCGACGCCCGTGCAGGTGCTCGGTTTCTCCGAGCCCCCCTCGGCGGGTGACGAGTTCCGGGTCACCTCCGACCAGACCACGGCCCGCACCATCGGTGAGACGCGCGAGCACCGGTATCGCGTCGCCGGGCACGCCCCGTCTCCGACGGCACCCGGGGCCAAGCTCGAGGATCTCTTCGAGCAGATCCAGCGGGGCGAGGCCGCCACGCTCAACCTCATTCTCAAGAGCGACGTCCAGGGCACCCTGGAAGCCATCACCGACAGCTTGCGCAAGCTGGAGCGACCAGACGTCAAGTTGAGCTTCGTCCACCGGGGCGTGGGTGGGATCACCGAATACGACGTCCAATTGGCGGTGGCCTCGAACGCCACCATCATCGGGTTCAACGTCCGACCCGACCGCCGCGCCCGCGAGATGGCCGTCGAGCGCGGCGTGGGCATCCGGACCTACGAGGTGATCTACAAGCTCCTCGAGGACATCGAAGCGGCCATGGTGGGAATGCTGGCCCCCGAATTCGAAGAGATCGTCACGGGCGAGGCCGAGGTGCGCGAAGTGTTCCGGGTGCCGCGCATCGGTGCGGTGGCCGGCTGCTACGTGCGCGACGGTGTGATCACACGGGGGTCCAAGGTCCGATTCCTGCGTGAGAGTGTCATCATCTGGAAGGGTGCCATCACCTCGCTACGCCGATTCAAAGACGACGTGCGCGAGGTCCAGGCGGGCTTCGAGTGCGGCATCGGGCTGTCGGACTTCCAGGACCTCAAAGACGGCGACATCATCGAGACCTTCGAGGAGCGCGAGATCCCTCGGACCTGAGTCGCCCCGTCGTCCCCGGTCCGGCGCGCACCGCCGTAGCAGTCGGCGCCGCCGCGGTCCGCCCGGGCGGCGGTGCGCCGCCACGATGCAGGAGCCGCGCTCGCAGAGGAGATTGTCAATGCCCGGACGCCGGCGCGAAAAGAGAGCCCCCGCTTCGTACCCCCGGACCGCTCGGGTCAACGAGGTCCTGCGCGAGGTGGTGGCCGAGGCGCTCGAACGGATGGCCGACACCGACGATCGGCTCCGCCTTCTCACCGTGACATCGGTCGCCATCACGCCCGACCTGTCGCGCGCCACGGTGTATCTGAGCTCGCTGCCCGGGCCCGCCGTGGAAGCGCTGGCCGAACAGCGCACCCAGTTGCAGAGGACCATCGGGCGCGAGGTGCGGATGAAGCGCACCCCGCTGCTCGTGTTCGAGTCGGATCCCGCCGTGGCGCACGGTCTGCGCGTCGAGGAGATCCTCCGCAACCTGCGAGCCTCTCCCGATGCTCCCGACGGGGCGGGGGGTGACGATGCCGGAGCCGATTAGCCGGAGCGGGGCGTCTGAGACCGTCGGCATGGTGGTGGTGGACAAGGAGGCCGGCTGGACCTCGCACGATGCGGTGGCCCGGTGCCGGCGCATCTTCTCCCAGCGCCGGGTGGGCCACGCCGGGACCCTCGACCCCGACGCCACCGGCGTCCTGCTGGTCGGGCTTGGTCGGTTCACCCGCATGTTGCGGTTCCTCTCCGGCCTTCCCAAGTCCTATGAGGCCGAGGTGGTGCTGGGGAGTGCCACCACCACGCTCGACGCATCGGGCCAGGTCACCGGGACGTGGGACATGTCCGGGGTCACTCTGGCCGAGGTCCGAAGCGCGGCGGCGACGCTCACGGGCGTCGTGGACCAGGTGCCACCCATGGTCTCGGCCCGCAAGGTGGGTGGGCGGCGACTGCACGAGTTGGCCCGGGCCGGGATCGAGGTCGAGCGCGCCGCGCGCCCGGTCACCGTGGCTCGCTTCGACGTGGACCGGGCGCCGCACGACGAGCTCGGGGTGTTTCGCATCGAGGTGGATTGCTCGACGGGGACCTACGTCCGTGTCCTCGCCGCCGACCTGGGCCAGGCGCTGGGCGGGGGTGCGCATCTCCGCCGGCTGCGTCGGACGCGCATCGGTTCGTTCGGCGTCGACGAGGCCGTGGCACTGGGGGCGATCACCGAGGCGCACGTGCGCAGTCCCGCACAGGCGTTGCGGGACCTGTCGCCGGTCGAGCTCGACGCCGCGACGGCGCGGTCGGTCTCCCACGGCCTGGCCCTCGACCGGGTGTCGGTGGGAGCGACGGGCGACGGGCCGTGGGCGCTGCGGGATGGACGCGGGCACCTGCTGGCGGTCTATGAAGCCGCCGACACCGATCGCATGATGGCGTCGTGCGTGCTGGCGCAACGCACCGGGGACGAAGACGGGCACGGGTAACCTCGTCCCGTGGAGGTTGTCGACGGCCCCGAACATTGCACCGCTCCCGCCGGAGGCTCGGCGGTCACCATCGGTGCCTACGACGGTGTCCACCTCGGGCATCGCCACCTCCTGGCCGAGCTCCGGCGCCAGGCCGCGGCGCGCCGACTGGCGAGTGTCGTCGTGACCTTCGACCGCCACCCGGCGACGGTGGTCCGTCCCCAATCGGCCCCGCCGATCCTCACCGACCGCGAGCAGAAGCTCGAGCTTCTGGCGTCGGCCGGCATCGACCTCACGCTGGTGGTGCCCTTCGACGCGGCGAGGGCCAATGAGACGGCGCAGGATTTCGTGCTCGAGGTCCTCGTCGGGGCCCTGGGGGCTCGCCTGGTGGTGGTGGGCGAGGACTTCCACTTCGGGCACGGGCGCGCCGGCAACGTGGAGCTGTTGACCGAGATGGGATCGCGCCACGGATTCGAGGTCGTGGGCCTGGCCCTCGAGGGGGACGGCGCCAACCAGGTGGTGTCGTCGACACGCATCCGCCAGCTCCTGGCGTCGTGTGACGTCGCCGCCGCCGCCACGCTCCTGGGTCGCCCCCACCAGGTCCGCGGTGTCGTCGTGCACGGTGACGGTCGAGGAGGCTCCGAGCTCGATTTCCCGACCGCCAACGTGGCGGTGCCCGAGGGCGTGGCCATGCCCGGCGAGGGGATCTACGCCAGCTGGTACGAGCGGCCCGACGGGTCGGTCCACGCTGCAGCCGCCTCGTTGGGGCGCCGTCCCACCTTCCACGCCTCGGCCGACGCGCCCGTGCTCGAGGTGTTCCTGCTGGACTTCACCGGCGACCTCTACGGCGAGCAGGCCCGGGTCTCCTTCGTGAGCCATCTGCGGGAGGAGCGCCGTTTCGACTCCACCGAGGCTCTCGTGCACCAGATGACCGCGGACGTGGCCGCGGCGCGAACCGTCCTGGGGCCGGCCCCCAGCCGGCCGTCGTCCTGAGGCGTCCGACCTGGCGTTGTGTGCCCGGGAGGGGACGTGGGGGGGAGGCCGTCGTGGGCGTCTGGGGATCTGCCCTGCTAAAGTGAGGTCCCAGCCGGGACGCCGTCCCGGTCGGATCCGGATCGGGGTGGACGTGGTTTCGCCCGGCCGTCCCTGAGCAATTCCGAGGTCGTTCCCCCCATATGACCGAAAAGTCCGCGACGATCGCCGAACATCGCCTGCACGAGACCGACACCGGCTCGCCCGAGGTGCAGATAGCGCTCCTTACCGAGCGCATCACACTCCTCACCGAGCACCTGAAGGTCCACAAGGGCGATCATCACACCCGGCGAGGTCTGATGAAGATCATCGGCCGGCGGCGCAGGCTTCTCGATTACGTGCGGGACAACGACGTCGAGCGTTACCGGTCGATCATCGGCCGGCTCGGCATCCGCCGCTAAGCAGTCGGCTCCCGCCCCGGCCGACCGGTCGGACACGGGAGCCAACCTCGGGTTGGACATCCCCGCCCGGGCAGAGGGCGGACAATCCGCCCGACAGACCGAAGGGCACCTGACCAGCGATCAGCTGCCAGTCGCCGGTCACCTGCGCCGCGTTGCGCCACCACCGATCATCTCGATCGGACCGGAGGACACGCAGCGACGTGCGGGAGGTGGTCGACCACTGGGAACTGGCCTGGCGCGGTGTCCTCGAGAAATGAGGAGACAAATGGCGCAAGCCATCACCGTGTCGGACCCGATCAGCGGGACCGACCGCACACTGTCGTTCGAGGCGGGCAAACTCGCCATGCAGGCCGACGGCGCCGTCGTGGGCCGCATCGGCGACACCATCGTCCTCGTCGCCGCCACCGCCTCGCGGGGCGTGCGCGAGGGGGCCGACTTCTTCCCGCTGACCGTGGACATCGAAGAGCGGATGTACGCGGCGGGCAAGATCCCCGGCTCGTTCTTCCGGCGTGAGGGCCGTGCCACCGACCAGGCCATCCTCACCTGCCGTCTCATCGACCGTCCCCTGCGGCCGTCGTTCCCCGACGGGTTCCGCAACGAGGTGCACGTGGTCGGGACGATCTTCGCCGCCGACCAGATGAACCCCCACGATGTCCTGGCCATCAACACGGCGTCGGCCGCGCTCATGTTGTCGGGTATCCCCTTCGACGGGCCCATCGGTGCGGTCCGCATCGCCTGGTCCACCGAGGGCACCTGGGTTCCCCACCCCACCTACCAAGAAGGCGACGCCTCGTGCTTCGAGCTCGTCGTGGCCGGACGGGCCCTGTCCGAGGACGCCGGGACCGAGATCGCCATCATGATGGTCGAGGCCGGCGGCACCGAGGACTCGTGGAAGTACTACGAGGCCGGTGCGCCCCGGGTCACCGAGGAAGTCCTGGCCGACGGGCTCGAGGCGGCCAAGACCTGGATCCGGGAGTCGATCGAGCTCCAGCGGGCCCTGGTGGCCAAGGTGGGCAAGAAGCCGACCATCGCCTACGAGCTGTTCACCGACCACAAAGACGACGTCTTCGAACGTGTGGCGGCGGTGGGCCGCGACGCGGTGGCCAAGGCCAACACGATCACCGAGAAGGCCGAACGCAATGCCGCGCTCGACGAAGCTACGACGTCGATCATCGCCCAGCTCAGCCCGGAGTTCCCCGAGCGTGAGCGCGAGATCAAGGCGGCGGTGCGCTCGCTCACCAAGAAGATCGTGCGCAAGCGGATCGTCGAGGAGGGCATCCGCATCGACGGCCGGGGCACGGCCGACATCCGACCCCTGTCGGCGGAGGTGGGGCTGCTCCCCACCACGCACGGCTCCGCGCTGTTCCAGCGGGGCGAGACCCAGGTGCTGAACGTGACGACGCTGGGCATGCCGCGCATGAACCAGCTGCTCGACACCATCGGCATCCACGAGCACAAGCGCTACATGCACCATTACAACTTCCCGCCGTTCTCCACAGGTGAGACCGGCTTCATGCGAGGCCCGAAGCGTCGCGAGATCGGGCACGGCCTGTTGGCCGAGCGCGCCCTGCTTCCCGTGGTGCCCTCCCAGGAGGAGTTCCCCTACACCCTTCGCCTCGTGTCCGACGTGCTGTCGTCGAACGGGTCCACCTCCATGGCGTCGGTGTGCGGCTCCTCGCTCTCGCTCATGGACGCCGGCGTGCCCATCAAAGCCCCCGTGGCCGGGATCGCCATGGGCCTCGTCTACGACGAGGGAACCTACGTCACCCTGACCGACATCCTCGGCGCCGAGGATGCCTTCGGGGACATGGACTTCAAGGTGGCGGGCACGCACGACTCGGTGACGGCATTGCAGCTCGACACCAAGATCGACGGGCTTCCCGCCGACGTCCTGGGCAAGGCACTCCTCCAGGCACGAGAGGCGCGGCTCAAGATCCTCGAGGTCATGGCCGGCGCCATCGCCGAACCACGTCCCGAGGTGTCGGAGAATGCGCCCAAGATCGTGTCGTTCCAGATTCCGGTCGACCGCATCGGCGAGGTGATCGGCCCCAAGGGCAAGGTGATCAACGCCCTGCAGGCCGAGACGGGTGCGGACATCGCCGTGGACGACGACGGCATGTTCGGCATCGTCACGATCGGGGCCAAAGACGGAGGGGCGGTGTCGGAGGCCAAGCGCCGCATCTTCCTCATCGTCGACCCCCCCGAGGCCGAGGTGGGTGCGGTCTACCCCGGGAAGGTCGTCAACATCACCAAGTTCGGGGCTTTCGTGAACATCCTCCCGGGACGAGACGGGCTCCTGCACATCTCGAAGGTGGGCGGCGGCAAGCGCGTCGACCGAGTCGAGGACGTCCTGTCACTGGGACAGGACCTTGAGGTGAAGGTGGACGACATCGACCCCCAGGGCAAGGTGTCGCTGTCGCTGGCCGGGGCCCCGCCCGCACCGACGGGGAACGGGTCGGGTGCGTCGACGAGTTCGGGTGCCCCCTCGGGCGGGTCGTCTCGCGGCGGTCCGTCACGTCCCCCCGAAGGTGGACACAGCACCTCGGCGCCGGTGGCGTCGTTCGAAGCAGCCTTCGAGGCCGAGCTCGTCAGCGAGCTGGGTGATCTCGGTCCCGCGCCCGCAGCGGGCGGCGGCGGCGGCGGTGGAGAACGGGGCGAGCGCGGCAGCCATCGCGGTGGAGACCGCGGCGGCGATCGCGGTCCCCGGCGTCCCCGTCGGCGGTGAGCGCCGAGCACCGCTCGGGCCGCAGCCCTGCACATTTGTCGGTGAGCTCCGGGGCCGGCGGCACTGCGGTGTCGCCGGCCGCGGTCTCTTGCACCAGCCCATGATCCGCACCGAGCTGCTCGAGTGCGGCGCTCGACTGGTGACCGAGTCCATGGCCGAGGCGCGCTCGGTCACGGTCGGGGTATGGGTGGGCACCGGGTCGCGCGACGAGGACGACGCCCATTCCGGCGCGTCGCACTTCCTCGAGCATCTGCTGTTCAAGGGCACGCCCAAATGGAGTGCGGCGGACATCGCCGAGTCGGTCGACGAGATCGGCGGCGACATGAACGCCTTCACGACCAAGGAGTACACGGCGTTCTACATCCGTCTCCTGGCCGATGACCTCCCGCTCGGGCTCGACGTATTGGGTGCCATCATGACTGAGCCTGCACTGCGCGTGGACGACATCGACGCCGAACGCCAGGTCATCTTGGACGAGATCCTCATGCACGCCGACGAGCCCGCCGATTTCGCCGCCGAACAGTGCACGGCTTCGATGTTCCCCGAGCACCCCCTGGGTCGCGAGGTGCTCGGCACCCCGCCCAGTGTGGAGTCGCTCGACCAGGCCGAAATCCGCCGCTTCTTCGATCACCACTACCGGGCCGGAAATCTCGTCGTGGCCGCCGCCGGCGACGTCGACCACGAGCGGTTGGCAACCGAGGTCCAGACCCGGTTCAGCGGTCGATCCGGCGGCGCCTCGCCCCGTCGGGTGCCCCCCGACCGTGCCGGCCACCCCTTGACGGTGCAGGGCCGGCCCACCGAGCAGGTCCATCTCGTCGTCGGCATGCGCTGCGCCGGCCGGCATTCGCCGCAGCGCTGGCCCCTGGCCGTGTTCAACCACGTCCTGGGCGGAGGGATCTCGAGCCGTCTTTTCCAAGAGGTGCGCGAGCGTCGTGGTCTGGCCTACTCGATCTGGTCGGAACGGGTCCACTACGAAGAGGTGGGCACGATGACGGTGAGTGTGGGCACCGCACCCGAGCACGCCCGCGAAGTGCTGGCCCTGGTGCACGGCGAGCTCGATCGCATGGGCGAGCAGGGGATCACGGCCCGGGAGCTGACCGTGGCCAAGGGGCACCTGCGGGCGGAGACGCTCCTGTCGCTCGAGGACTCCGGCGCCCGTATGAGCAGGATCGGTTCGAGTCTGCTGCTCCACGGCCAGGTGCTCGAGATCGACGAGGTCCTGTCCAAGGTGGACGCCGTCACCGTCGACGACGTGGCGGCGGTGGCGGCCACCTTGGCCACCGAGACGCGAACCTTGTCGGTGGTGGGCCCGTTCGACCCCGACGCGCGGTGACCCCCGGTCCCGTGGGCGCCGACGGGCCGACCTCGGCGCGGGGGCACCTCGCTAGGGTTTGGTCATGACGCGCGTGGGCGTGCTCGGCGCCGGCGGACGCATGGGCAGAGAAGTGTGCCGAGCCATCACCGAGGACCCCGAGCTCGAGCTCGTGGCCGCCGTCGACCCGGCTCTGGCGGGGATCGATCTCCGTCAGGTCACCGGAGTCGACGGGGCGGGACTGCAGATGGCGAGCGATGTCGAGGATCTCGAGCGCTCGGGCGCCGAAGTGGCCGTCGATTTCACGGTGGCGGACGCGGCCGTCGAGCACATGCGGTGGTGCGCGTCGCACGGCGTGCATGCCGTGGTGGGCACCACCGGGATCGCCGCGGACGTGCTCGACGACCTCGGAGCCCTGTTCGCCGACTCGAAGGCCAACGGGGTGATCGCGGCCAACTTCGCCATCGGCGCCGTGCTCATGATGCGCTTCGCCGAGCTCGCCGCGCCGTTCATGGACAGCGTGGAGATCATGGAACTGCATCACGACGGCAAGCTCGACGCGCCGTCGGGGACGGCGATGACCACTGCCGGGCGCCTGGGCCAGGCCCGCCGGGACGCCGGCGCCGACCCCTGGCCCGCCGACCGCACGGCGTCGGAGGTCGTGCGCGGGGCGCGCGGGGGAGAGGGCCCGGGCGGCGTCCACATCCACTCGATCCGCCTTCCGGGCCTGGTGGCACATCAGGAGGTCTTGTTCGGCGCGGTGGGCCAGAGCCTCAGCATCCGCCACGACGCCTACGACCGCACGTCGTTCATGCCGGGGATGATCCTGGCGGTGAAGGCCGTCGGGGCCCGGCCCGGGCTCACCGTCGGGCTCGACACGCTCCTCGGATTCTGACGGCGCGGCGGTAGCCTGGCCCGATGGACGGGCCACGCCAACGCATCCTCGAGGCCACCTATGCCTGCGTGGCCCGCTGGGGCCTGTCCAAGACCACCGTCGAGGACGCGGCGCGCGAGGCGGGATTGTCCCGGGCCACGGTGTACCGCTATTTCCCCGGCGGTCGTGACGAGCTCATCGACGCCGTCGTGTCGTGGCAGTTCCTGCTCTTCTTCGTGAGCCTCTACGAAGAGGTCCACGGCGCCACTTCTCTGGAGGAGGTCCTCGACCGCGGGTTGGTCTTCGCCCGCCGATCGCTGCTCGAGCACGAGGTGCTCCAGAAGATCCTCGAGACCGAGCCCGACGTGCTCATGCCCAAGCTCACCGTCGAGTCCAACCGGACGGTGGGGCTCATCGCCGGCTTCCTCGTCCCCTACCTGCACGAGCACGGCATGGCCGACGGCATCGAGATTCACGAGGCGGCGGACTTCCTGGCCCGCATGATCCTGTCCTACATCTCGTCGCCCGGACATTGGGACCTGGGGGACCCCGAGCAGGTCGCCACCCTGGTGCGTACCGAGCTGCTCGCCGGCGTCATGGGGGAGTTGGGGCCTGCGGTCCCCTGAGCAGCACCGCGCCCCGCCGGGGGTGCCATTGACAATGAGACATCTTGAGCCATACTGTCTCGCCGTGGGCACGGCGCGGCTGGAGCTGGTGCGGGGCACGCCTTCGGGCGGGCCCGTCGAGCCCCGCGACGCCACCGCCAGTCCGGCCCGGGTGCGGATCGTCGACGGCGCGTTGTCGTGTATCGCCCGGCAGGGCGTCGCCAGGATCACCCTCGACGACGTGGCCCGGGCGGCAGGGTGCAGCCGGGCCACGGTCTACCGGGTCTTTCCCGGAGGCAAGGACGCCGTGCTCGGCGCCGTAGTCGACACCGAGGTCTCGAGGTTCTTCAGCGCCCTAGCCGTCCGCATGGGAGAGGCCGCCGATCTCGAGGACGTGCTCGTGGCCGGCATGACCGAGGCCGCCACCCTGATCTCCGGGCACCCCGCCCTCGGGAATCTGCTGGCGCACGAGCCCGAGCTCGTCCTCTCGCAGCTGGCCTTCGCCCGCATGGACCAGGTGCTGGCGGTGACGTGCGCCTTCACCACGCCGTTCCTCGGGCGCTGGCTGGACAAGGCCGAGGCCAAGCGCGTGGCCGAATGGTCGGCGCGCATCGTGGTGTCGTATCTGTTGTGCCCCGCCGACGGGGTCGACCTCACCGATGCTGCGCAGGTGCGCCACCTGGTGCGCCTGTTCGTGCTGCCCGGCATTCGGGCACTGCGCGTGCCCCAGGGCGCGGCCCCGCGATCTTTGCAGTACCACCGATCACTACCCACCACCAAGGGGGAAGCATCATGACGGAGCAGATGCGCGAGACGGTCGACATCATCGGCCGCGACGACATCAACGACCTCGAGGCGATCCTGTCGGTGGTGAACACCGACGTCGACGAGGAGCGCCACGCCGTCCACTCGGTCTACGACACCATCTTCACCTGGGACTACGAGAAGGGGCAGCGGCCCAAGCTCGAGAAGCTGTACGAGAAGGCCAAGAAGACGCAGTGGAACGGCCAGACTGACCTTCCGTGGGAGACCGACGTCGACCAGGAGGCGCTCGTGGTGGCCAACGCGGCCGCCAACGGCGGCCTTGGTGAAGGCCTCGACGTGAGCGGGACATCGCTGGCGTTGTGGGGCGACAAGGAGTGGATCCAGTTCGGGGTGGAGAGCCAGAACTGGACGCTCTCGCAGTTCATGCACGGCGAGCAGGGCGCCCTGGTGTGCACGGCCAAGATCGTCGAGTCGGTCCCGTGGATCGACGCCAAGTACTACGCCGCAACACAGGTCATGGACGAGGCCCGGCACGTCGAGGTCTTCGCCAAGTACCTCGACGACAAGCTGTCGGGCCACTACCCGATCAATGCCCATCTCCGGCTCCTGCTCGACGACATCATCGCCGACCAGCGGTGGGACATGACCTATCTCGGCATGCAGATCATGGTCGAGGGCCTGGCCCTGGCGGCGTTCGGCTTCATGCACCAGATGACGACCGAGCCCCTGCTCAAGCAATTGCTGCGCTATGTGATGTCGGACGAGGCCCGCCACGTCGCCTTCGGTGTGCTCAGTCTCCAGGAGTACTACCAGCAGCTGTCGGCGGCCGAGATCCGCGAGCGCCAGGAGTTCGCCTTCGAGGCGGCCGTGCGCATGCGCGACCGGTTCCTCCAGCAAGAGGTGTGGGACCGCATGGGGGTCAACCCCAAGGAGATCGTGCCCTTGCTCATGCAGGTGCCCGACCGCCAGGTCTTCCAGTCCCTGCTGTTCTCCAAGATCGTGCCCAACTGCAAGAAGCTCGGCCTGCTCGACGCGGCCGACGGCTGGTTGCGGGTGAAATTCACCGAGCTCGGCGTCATCGGGTTCGAGGACTGGACCGACACCGGTGAGGAGTACGACAGCCTGCAGGCGACCCCGGCGACCGGCGCCGTCGCCTGACACCGGCCCGGGCCGCCAGCGGCGCCCGCCGGGGGGCTAGCCTGACGGCGTGAAGTCGTCACCCGGGCCTGCGCGATTCGGCGCCGTCATCACCGCCATGGTCACGCCCTTCGACGAGGACGGGGGCCTCGACGTCGACGGCGCCGTCACCCTGGCCCGGTGGCTCACGAGCCACGGAAGCGACGGGCTCGTCGTGACGGGCACCACCGGTGAGGGTCCGGTGCTCTCCGACGCCGAGCTGGGGCAGCTGTGGCAGGCGGTGTCCGAGGCCGTCACCGTCCCGGTGCTCGCCGGCACCGGCTCCAACGACACCCGCCACACCATCGAGGTCACGAAGTTGGCCGAGGCCGCCGGGGTCGACGGCGCCCTGGTGGTGACGCCGTATTACTCGCGGCCCTCGCAGACCGGCCTGTCCGCCCACTTCCGGGCCGTCGCCGCCGCCACCAGGCTCCCCGTGGTCCTCTACGACATCCCCGTGCGCGCCGGCCGGCGCATCGCCCGCGACACCATGGTGCGACTGGCCCGGGACGTGCCCAACATCGTCGGCGTGAAAGATGCCACGGGTGACCCGGCGGGCTCGGCGCGCCTGGTGGCCGAGGCGCCCGTTGGATTCGAGCTCTACAGCGGCGACGACGCCCTCACCCTGGCCCTGCTGGCGCTCGGTGCTGTGGGCGCGGTGAGCGTGGCGTCGCACTGGGCCGGGGAGGAGACCGCGGCGATGGTCGCCGCCTGGTTCAAGGGCGACACCGATCGAGCACGGGCGACCAACGCCACGCTCATGGAGTCCTACGACTTCGAGTCCACCGAGACGTACCCGAACCCGCTGCCGGCCAAAGCGGCGTGCCGCGTCCTGGGACTGCCCGTCGGCCAGTGTCGGCTCCCCCTCGGTGCCGCACCTCCCGATCTCGACGAGCGGGCCCGCACGGTGCTCGCCAACCTGGGGCGCGACGTGCACGCCGTTGCCGGTGCCCGCCCGGGCGGGTCGCTTGCCTGATCCTGTTCGCGTCATCTTTCTGGGTGGGTTGGGAGAGATCGGCCGGAACTGTGCGTGCTTCGAGCTCAACGGCCGCATCGTGGTGCTCGACTGCGGGATCATGTTCCCCGAGCCCGACATGCCCGGCATCGACCTGGTGCTGCCGGACCTCTCCTATCTCCGTGAACGGGCCGACGCCGTCGAGGCGGTGGTCCTGACCCACGGCCACGAGGACCACACGGGCGGACTGGCCTTCTTGCTCCGGGACCTGTCGGTCCCCGTGTACGGCTCCGCCCTCACCCTGGGGCTGGCCCGCAACCGCGTGGAGGAGGCGGGGCTGGTCAACCGGGCCCGCTTCGTCGAGGTCACCGACGGCGAGCGCCGCCAGATCGGCCCCTTCGAGGTGGAGTTCATCCCCGTCACCCACTCGGTGCCGCACGGCTTCGCCACCGCCTTCCACACCCCGCAAGGCGTGATCTTGCATTCCGGGGACTTCAAGATCGACCTCACGCCCGTGGACGGCCGGCTGACCGACCTGGCGCGCATCGGGACCCTGGCCTCGGGACCGGGGGTGCGGCTGCTGTTGTCGGACTCGACCAACGCCGAGGAGCCGGGGTTCACCGAGTCCGAGACCCAGGTAGGGGTGACGCTGCGGGGGCTCTTCCAGGCCCGCGCCGGGCGCCGGATCATCGTGACGTGCTTCGCCAGCCACATCCATCGCGTGCAGCAGGTCGTCGACGCCGCTCTGGGCACGGGCAGGAAGGTGGCCACGCTCGGCCGGTCCATGGCGAAGAACGTCGAGCTGGCCCGGCGTCTCGGTCTCCTCGAGCTTCCCCCGGACCAGGTCGTCGACGTCGAGCACGTCGACGACATGGACCCCGGCAAGGTGTGTGTCATCTCCACGGGATCGCAGGGAGAGCCGATGTCGGCCCTGTCGCTCATGGCTGGGGGCGAAAGCAAGTGGCTGCACTTGCGCCCCAATGACGTGGTGGTGATCAGTGCGCATCCCATTCCCGGCAACGAGTGGGCCGTGGGCCGGGTCATCGACGGCCTGTACCGTCGCGGCGCCGAGGTGATCCATACCGGGGTCGAGCCTGTACACGTGAGTGGGCACGCCCGCCAGGGTGAGCTCATGGTGCTGCTGTCGGTGGCGCGTCCCGAGTGGTTCATCCCCGTGCACGGCGAGTACCGGCACCTGGTGAACCACGTGCAGCTGGCCACGCGCATGGGGGTGGACGACGCCAAGGCCCTGTTGTGCGAGGACGGGGACTCGGTGGTGATCGACGACGCCGGGATCCACCGGGGAGACTCGGTTCCCGCTGGCTTCCTCTATGTCGACGGGACCGTCGGGGATGTGGGCCACGGGGTCCTGCGCGACCGGCGCGTGCTGGCCGAGGAGGGGGTGGTGGTCGTGGTGGCCACCGTCGACCCCCATGCAGGCGAGGTCGTGAGCCCTCCCGAGATCGTGACCAGGGGTTGGATCCACGCCCCGGAGGCCGAGGCCCTGCTGGGCGAGGCGAGCGACGTCGTGCGCGCCGCGCTGGAGAAAGCCCTGGCCGAGGGGGCCACCGACCAGGAGACGCTGCGGCGCCACGCCCGCAAGGCCCTCGGGCGGTTGGTGGGGGAGCGGACCCGGCGCCGGCCCATGATCGTGCCGGTGGTCGTCACCGTCTGACGCTGGCCCCGTCCCGCTCGGCGTTCTCCCTGGTCACCAGGCTGAGGGCCGATCCTCGGATGGTCGTGGGGCGGCTGTTAGCGTTGAGGTCATTGTGGTGACCACGAAGCGCCGTCCGGCGCGTTCACGCGCCCCGGCCCGGTCGGCACCCGGCAGGCGCCGGAGCAAATCCAGCCGGAGCAAGGCCAAGGGTCGCGCCCGGGCCACGCGCCCGCCGAAGCGGTCCGCCGCCAACCCCCGTCGCCGGGCCCCGAGGCGCGCCCGACGCCCGGCGTGGGTGCTGTCGGCCCTGTCGGTGCTCGAAGGCCACCTCGAAGACGCCTGGGGGATCGGGCTCGCCACGGTGGGGATCCTGGGGGCGCTCGCCCTTTACGTCAACGCCCTCGGGCCCGTCGGGCACGGGGTGCGTCACGGGCTCGGACTGGTCCTCGGGGTCGGTCGCTTCCTGGTCCCCCCCGTCTTCGCCGCGGCCGGGGTCATGCTCATCGCCGGCCGGCCACGGCACGAGCCGACACGCGCCGCGGTCGGGTTGGCCCTCACCCTGGCGTCGGTGGCAGGCCTCGCCGACCTCGCCGGGGGTGCCCCGCACTTCTCCGCGTCGTCCACCCGTCTGACCGGGGCCGGGGGCCTCATCGGGGCGGCGTTCGGCAACCCCCTGCGGTCGGGCCTCGGGGACTGGGGTGCCTCGGTCGTCCTCCTGGCGCTCGTGACCCTCGCCTTGGTGCTCTTCACCGGTGTCACCGTGCGCGCCGCGATGGCCGGGATGGGGCACGTCGGTCGTGCCTTGTGGGAGTCGGCGGTTCCCCACGGCTCCGACGACCTCGACGCCGATACCGACGCTGATACCGACGCCGACGCCGAGCCGGACTCCGAGTTCGACGCTGACTTCGGCGCCGGCCCCGAGCCCGCCGTGAGCGGTCACGGGCGCAAGCGTCGTGGCGAGCGCCCGGCGCTGTTCGATCTCGACGAGGTGCTGAGCACCGTCCCTCCGGTCATCGACGACGCCGGCCTCGAGCCCGAGCCCGAGATGCCGGCACACGCCGACGTCGCCCTGGTCGAGACCCGGCCCGACTCCTCGTTGGTGGCCTCGGTGCCGAGTCGGCCCGCCGAGGGCTCGTTGTCGATGGACGCCAGCGCCGCCACGGGGGACTGGCGCCTCCCGCCCATGAAGATGTTGTCGCGCTCGAAGCACCAGGAGCTCGATCGCGCCGAGATCAGCGCCGCGGGCCGGGCGCTGGTCACGGCCCTGGCCGCGCACGGCGTCGAGACCCGGTTGTTGGGCCACACCGTGGGCCCCACCGTGACCCGCTTCGAGCTCGAGCTCGGCCCCGGGGTGAAGGTGGCACGGGTCACGAGCCTGGCCAAGGACATCGCCTACGCCATGGCGTCGGCCGACGTCCGCATCCTGGCGCCCATCCCCGGCAAGTCGGCCATCGGCATCGAGGTCCCCAACCGCATGCGCCAGCTGGTGACCCTGGGCGACGTGCTGGCATCCGAGGAGGCTCGCACGGCCACCCACCCCCTCGAGGTGGCCCTGGGCCGCGACATCGCCGGGCGCCCGGTCATCGAGAACCTGGCCGACATGCCCCACATCCTCATCTCGGGCGCCACCGGAGCGGGCAAGTCGTCGTGCATCAACTCGTTGATTACCTCGATCATGATGCGGACCACGCCCGAGGAGCTCCGTCTCATCCTCGTGGACCCCAAGAGGGTGGAGCTCGGCCAGTACAACGGGCTTCCGCACCTGCTCACCCAGGTGGTGGTGGACCCCAAGAAGGCGGCCAACGCCCTGTCGTGGGCCGTCACCGAGATGGAGCGCCGCTACGACGTGCTGGCCGAGGCCGGGATGCGCGACATCACCGGCTACAACGCCGCCGTGGACCGTGGCGAGCTCGACGACGTTGGGCCCCTCGACGCCGACGGCGAGGACCTCGATCCCGGTACCGAGACGGGCGACCTCGACGACGAGGTGGCCGACCGGGTGGCGGCGCGCCTGGCCGAGTCACGCGAGGCGGTGACACCGACGGTGCAACGCGAGCGCCTGCCGTTCATCCTCATCGTGGTGGACGAGCTCAACGACCTCATGATGGTCGCCGCGCGCGACGTCGAGGATTCGGTGTGCCGGATCGCCCAGATGGCGCGGGCCGTCGGCATCCACCTCGTCCTCGCCACGCAGCGTCCTTCGGTCGACGTCATCACCGGGGTGATCAAGGCCAACGTCCCTTCACGCCTGGCGTTCTCGGTCTCGTCCCTGGCCGACAGCAGGGTGATCCTCGACCAGCCCGGGGCCGAACGCCTCATCGGCAAGGGGGACATGCTCTTGCTGACGGCGTCCTCGTCGGTGGCGCGACGCATCCAGGGGCCGTGGGTGTCGGAGAGCGAGGTGCGGACCGTGGTGGCGCACTGGCAGCGGCAACGCAGTGCCGAGTACGTGGTGGGTATCGCCGGCGACGAGAACTTGGCGCGCGGCGGCGACGGCCTCGATGACGACGACGAGCTGCTGCCCGCGGCCATGGAGCTGGTCGTTCGATCTCAACTAGGTTCGACGTCGATGTTGCAGCGCAAGCTCCGGGTGGGATTCTCGAGGGCGGGACGCCTGATGGACCTTCTCGAGCGCCGGGGCATCGTGGGGCCGTCGGAGGGTTCGAAGGCTCGTGCCGTGCTCATGGCACCCGAAGAGCTCGAGCAGCTAGCCGACCGGTAGCTTCCTTCCCCATGGTCCGACACCGAGGCCGACACAGCCGTGGGGCGGGCACGGGGCCCGACGCGGGCGATGGTGACCCCGTCGACGTCCCGGGCCCGGTCGATGCCGCCCGTGCCACGTCCGAGGGATCCTCCGTGGTGTCGCCCGACGTCGGCGCCCATGGCACAGCCGTCGCTCCCGGAGCCCTGACCAGGGGGTCCCTGGCTGCGGTCCTCGACGTCGCGCCCGAGCCGGCGTCGATGTCCGACGAGGCGATGTCCGACGGGGCGATGTCAGACGAGGCGATGGTGTCGGCGCCCGACTCGCCGGCTGACACGGCATTGCCGCCGGTGTCGCGATCGGTCCCGACCACCCTCTCGCCCCCGATCACGCTCTCGACGGTCGTGACCGCACCGGCCGGGGCCGCATCCCTGGCCACCCCGCTCGTGGCCGCCCCCGACCGGCACCGGCGGCGCTGGCCCTGGGTGGCGTTGGTGCTCGTAGTGGCGGCGGCGGTCGTGGTGGGTGTGCAGCTGGGCCGCCCCTTCCCGGCGGTGGCGCTGCACCGGGCGCTCCCGGTCACCACCCCCGTGTCCGGCGCCACCCCGGCCCTGCCCTGGCCGGCGGCGGGGCAGGCCGCGGTGGCCGTTCCCCAGCTCGGCGTCACCGTCCAGTCCGGCCCCGAGGCGGCGGCGCCGATCGCCAGCCTCACGAAGATCATGACCGCCTACCTCACCCTGCGCGACCACCCCTTGGCCCCGAGCGCCCCGGGGCCGGTGCTCACCATGACCACCGCCGATCAGGCCGAGGCGTCGACCGAAGAAGAAGCGGGCGCCACCAACGTGCCGGTGCAGCCGGGGGAGCAGTTGACCGAACGCCAGCTCCTCGACGGTCTGCTCGTCCACTCGGCCAACAACCTGGCCGACGTCCTGGCGCGCTGGGACGCGGGCACCGTGCCGGCCTTCGTGGCCACGATGAACACCACCGCCGCGGCCCTGGGCATGGCGCACACCCACTACGCCGATGCCAGTGGCCTCGACCCGGGAACGGCGGGAACTGCCGGCGACGAGCTGCTCGTGACCCAGGCGGCGATGGCGATCCCCACCTTCGCGGCGGTGGTGGCGCAGCCCACCGTGACACTGCCCGTCGCGGGTGTCCTCGCCAACTACGTGTCGTCGGTCGGGACCGACGGCGTCGTGGGGGTGAAGTCCGGGTTCACCCAGGCTGCCATGGGATGCCTCGTCCTGGCGGGCGAGCGCACGGTGGCCGGTCACCGAGTGCTCGTGCTGGCGGTGGTGACGGGACAGCCCGGTGAGGACCCCCTCGACGTGGCCAACGGGGTCGATGAGCACCTGCTCGACGCCGTGGCGGCGGGACTGCGAGAGGTTCCGGTCACCGCTGGCGGTGTCCGGGTGGGGGAGGTGACGCGCCCCTGGTCGCACGCCAGCGTGCCCGTGGTGGCGTCGCGTCCCATCACCCTCCTGGCCTGGCCGGGCCAGGAGCCACGCTTGGCCATGACCACGGGCCCCCTGCACCTCGGGGTCGAGGCGGGAGCCCGCGTGGGAACGCTGTCGGCGTCGATCAGCCACGAGCGGGTCGTCGTGCCCGTACGCGTGGCGGGCAGCCTGGTGGGCCCCTCGGTGAGTTGGCGCCTCAAGCGGTCGTGAGCTGAGCCGCCGGGGCGGCACGGGGACGGCACTACCCTGGACGTCCATGCGCGCCCGGGCTCCCGCGTCGGCGGCCAACCTCGGCCCCGGCTTCGACGTTCTGGCCCTGGCCCTCGACCTCTACGTCGAGGTCGAGGTGGAGCCGTCCTCGCGCCTGGTGGTGCGCTCCGAGGGTGAAGGGGCGGACCTCGAAGAAGACGACATGCACCTCGCCGCCCGGGTGGCGATCGACGTCGTGGGCCACGACCGGCTGGCGGTCACGGTCCGATCCGCCATCCCCGTGGCCCGTGGCCTCGGATCCTCCGCCGCCCTGGCGGTGGCAGCGGCGGCGGCGGCGGGGTCGAAGGACCCGTTGGGGGTGGCGGCCAGGATCGACGGGCACCCGGAGAACGCGGCCGCCTCGGTGGTGGGCGGCCTGGTGGCGGCCACGCTCGTGCGCGGCGCGGTGCGGGCGGTCCGCATGCCGCTCGACGGTGGCTTGGTGTTCGTGGCCATGGTGCCCGAACGGCCCTTGCCCACCACCAAAGCCCGTCAGGCGTTGCCCTTGGAGGTCAGTCGCACCGATGCCACGTTCAACCTGGGTCGGCTGTCGCTGCTCTTCGCCGGCCTGGCCGACCGCTCCCTCATGATCCGCGAGGCCACCGAAGACCGCCTGCACCAGGACTACCGCAGCCCGTTGTTTCCCGAGGCCCCGCAGCTGCTGGCTCGCATGGTGGCGGCGGGCGCGCTGGCGTCGTGCTGGTCCGGGGCGGGGCCCACCTTGCTCGGGATCTGCGACGGCGAACACGGCGAGCGGGTGCGCGCCAGCGCCCAGGAGGCCATGGAGGGAATCGGGGTCCCCGGGCGGGCCCTGCTCCTGCGGCCCGATCTCGAGGGCCTGATCGTCGAAGGGGGACGCGGGTGAGCCGCACGTTCCACATCCGTACGTACGGGTGCCAGATGAACGAACACGACTCCGAACGCCTGGCGGGGCTCCTCATCGCCGACGGGCTCGAGCCCACCGACGACATCGAGCACGCCGATCTGGTGGTGTTCAACACGTGTTGCATCCGAGAGAACGCCGACAACAAGTTCTACGGACACCTCGGGCAGTTCAAGGCCCTGCGCCAGAGCCGGCCCCAGATGCAGATCGCCGTGGGGGGTTGTCTGGCCCAGAAGGACCGCGACGCCATCCGCCGGCGGGCCGGCCACGTCGACGTCGTGTTCGGGACCCACAATCTGACGCGGGCCCCGGCGCTGCTGCGCCAGGCTGCCGTGACCGGCCCCGTGGTCGAGATCCTCGATGCCCCCGCCCCGGAGGGCGCGTCGGACCTGCCGCTGGCGCTGTCAGCGGCTCGCGAGCTGCCCTACACGGCGTGGGTCACCATCCAGATGGGTTGTGACAACTCGTGCGCCTTCTGCATCGTGCCCCAGGTGCGCGGCCCCGAGGTGAGCCGGCCCGTCGAGGACATCGTGGCCGAGGTGACGGGCCTGGCCGTCCGGGGCGTCACGGAGGTGACGCTGTTGGGCCAGAACGTCAACTCCTACGGCCGCGACCTCACCCGGCGCCGCCCGTTGTTCGCGCAGCTCCTGCGCGTCGTGGGGGCCGTGCACGGCGTGCGCCGCGTCCGCTACACGAGCCCGCACCCCAAGGACCTCCGACCCGAGACCATCGCGGCCATGGCGGAGACGCCGTCGGTGTGCGAGCACCTCCACCTGCCCTTGCAGTCGGGGAGCGACCGCGTGCTCAGCGCCATGCGACGTGGATACCGCGCCGAGCGCTATCTCGAGCGTCTGGCCGCGGCCCGGGCCGCCATCACCGACCTCGCCGTGACCACCGACATCATCGTCGGCTTTCCGGGGGAGACCGACGACGACTTCGAACGCACTCTCGAGGTGGCGGCGGAGGCGGAGTACGACAGTGCGTACACCTTCATCTTCTCGCCTCGCCCCGGGACCAGAGCCGCAGCGATGACCGAGTCCTTCGTGCCCGACGACGTCGTGGCCGAACGCTTCGAGAGACTGCGCGTCGTGGTTGAACGCTCCGCCCTGGCCAAGCACCGCGCCCGCATCGGTCGCGTCGAGGAGGTCATCGTCGAAGGGCCCAGCGCGCGAGACCCCGAGGTGATCACGGGCCGCACGCGCCAGAACAAGCTGGTGCACTTCGCCCCGCCGCCGGCGGGGATGCCGGCCCCGGGTGCCTATGCCGAGGTCGCGATCACCGACGCCGCCCCTCACCACCTGCGCGGTGCGTTGGTCCGTGTCACGAGCGAGCCCAGACGACGCATCCGAATTCCGGTCTCGGCCCAGTAGGGCTCGTGGGCGGGCACGTCGCATCCGGGCACGTGGCCCTGGTGGGCCCCACGGCGTCGGGGAAATCGGCGCTGGCCCTGGAGCTCGCCCACCGGCGCCCCGACGCCGAGCTGGTGTCGGTCGACTCGATGTGCGTGTATCGCCGCATGGACATCGGCACGGCCAAGCCGAGCCAGGCAGAACGGGCCGCCGTGCCGTATCACCTCCTGGATCTGGTGGACCCCGACGAGGAGTTCACCTTGAGCCGGTTCCAGGACTTGGCCCGCCAGGCCCTGGCGGGAATCGAGGGTCGGGGCCGACGCGCCTTGCTCGTGGGGGGGACGGGGCTCTATCTGCGGGCCGTGGTCGACCAGCTGTCGGTGCCGGGGCGATACCCCGAGGTGGCCGCCGAGCTCGAGACGGAGGCCGACACCCCGGGGGGGACACAACGCCTCCACTCCCGATTGATGGTGCTGGACCCGACCGCGGCGGCCCGCATGGAGCCGACCAACCGCCGTCGGGTGGTGCGCGCCCTGGAAGTCACCTTGGGGGCGCACCGGCCCTTCTCGTCGTTCGGTCCCGGGCTCGACGCCTATCCGCCGTCCCCGTTCCGCCTGGTGGGCATCCGTTTCGACCCCGCCGTCCACGATGCCCGCATCGAGGAGCGTTTCCGCGTCCTGCTCGACGCCGGCTTCCTCGACGAGGTGCGCGCCCTGGCTACACGACCCGGTGGGCTGTCGCGTACCGCCCGCCAAGCCCTCGGGTACCGGGAGCTGCTGGCGCATGTGGAGGAGGGGGTCCCCCTCGAGCGCAGCGTCATCGAGGCCAAGCGGCGGACCCGGGCCTTCGCCCGGCGGCAGTGGGCCTGGTTCCGGCGGGACCCCCGAATCACCTGGCTCGATCCCGACCGAGACCTCCTGGCGCAGCTCCTCGCGGTGTGGGACGCGTCGGGCCGAGGGACCCGGCACTCGGGCGCCGGGGCGGCCGACGAGGTGCGAGACTGAGCGCGATGGACGCCCGGGGCGCACTGCGCCTGACGAAGCACCACGGTGCGGGCAACGACTTCCTCGTGCTGCTCGACCCCGATGATCGCCGACGGCTGTCGGCCGCCGAGGCGCGTGCTCTGTGTGACCGGCACCGGGGCATCGGGGCCGACGGCGTCCTGCGCGCCGTGTCGGGCGCCGGCCCCGCGGCGCTGTCGATGGACCTGCACAATGCCGACGGCGGGGTGGCGGAGATGAGCGGCAACGGGATCCGCTGCCTGGTCCAGGCGGCTGTGGACGGCGCCTTGGTGGGCGCCGGGCGCGTGGCTGTGCAGACCCTGGGGGGGTTGCGCACCGTGGAGTACCGGCCCGGACCGGAACCGGGGGCGGGGTACGGGCGCGTGGACATGGGTCGGGCCGAGCTCGGGCGCCGGCTCGAGGAGCACGAGCTCGGCGACGCCCGGTGGGGTCGATTCGTCGACATGGGGAATCCCCATGTCGTGCTGTTCGGCTCCAGGCCTGAGGACCACACCGTGGGGACCGTCGGGGTGCGCTGGGACCGGTCGGTCCCCGAGGGGGCCAATGTCGAGTTCGTCTGGCCCGGGCCCGGCGCCGGCGAGCTCTCCATGAGGGTGTGGGAACGCGGGGTGGGTGAAACCCTGGCCTGCGGGACGGGCGCCTGCGCGGTGGTGGCCGCCGCGCACGGGCAGGGCGAGGTCGGCACCCGTGTCCGGGTCCACAATCCCGGTGGGCCCCTCGACGTGGAGCTCGAGGAGTCCGGGGTCTTCCTGGCCGGACCGACCCAGAAGGTGGGCGACGTCGTGGTCGACGAGGCGTGGCTGGCCGCATGGGCCGCCGCGCCCGGTGTCGAGCGGGCCCGGGAGCACCGAGACCCACCCGAGGTCGTGGCGACCGAGGTGGCGACTCGACAGTGACGCTCATCGAGCGCAGTTTCCGGGAGCGCATCGTGCTCGTGGGTGTGGTGTTCCCGTGGACGTCGCCTGACTCGGTCGACGCCGATCTCGACGAGCTGGCCCTCCTCGTGGACACCGCCGGTGCCATCGTGGTGGACCGGGTGGTGCAACGGCGCGACCGCCCCGACCCGGCGACCTTCATCGGGAGAGGCAAGGCCGAGGAGCTCCATGAGCTGTCGCTGACCCTCGACACCGACACCATCGTGTTCGACGACGAGCTGTCTCCCGCCCAGCAACGCAACCTCGAGAAGATCCTGGGTCGCACCGCCATCGACCGCACGGCGGTGATCCTCGACATCTTCGCCCAGAACGCCCGTTCCCAGGAGGGCAAGGCCCAGGTGGAATTGGCCCTGTTGCGGTACCGGCTGCCCCGGCTGCGGGGCAAAGGGTTGACCTTGTCCCAACAGGCCGGTGGCATCGGCACCCGGGGTCCGGGAGAGACCCAGCTCGAAGTGGATCG
The DNA here is from genome assembly GCA_036511675.1 of Acidimicrobiales bacterium. Classification (GTDB taxonomy): domain Bacteria; phylum Actinomycetota; class Acidimicrobiia; order Acidimicrobiales; family UBA8190; genus Chersky-840. The sequence goes on from DATCBU010000102.1 coordinate 35,004, forward strand.
CCGGCGCCTGTTGCGCCGCATGACGCGCCTCGAGGCCGACCTCAAACAGGTCTCCGCCACCCGCCGGACCCAGAGCCGGTCGCGCCTGCGGTCGCGCCAACGTGTCGTCAGCCTCGTGGGGTACACCAACGCCGGCAAGTCGACGCTGCTCAATTGCCTGACCGATGCGGGCGTGCTCGTCGAGAACCGCCTCTTCTCGACCCTGGACTCCCGGACCCGCCGGCTGGCCCTGCCCGGAGGCGAGACGGTCCTGGTGTCGGACACGGTGGGGTTCGTGCGCAAGCTCCCGCACCAATTGGTCGAGGCCTTCCGATCCACGCTCGAGGTGGTCAAAGACGCGGATCTCCTTCTCCACGTGGTGGACGCGTCGGCGCCGGAGCCCGAGATGCAGATCGACGCCGTGCGCTCGGTCCTCGACGAGATCGATGCCACCGGCGTGCCCGAGCTGCTCGTGTTCAACAAGGCCGACCGCGCCGCCCAGGCGGCGACGCGCATGGCCAATGCCTACCCCGACGCCGTGGTCCTGTCGGCTCTCACCGGTGACGGGATCGACCAGTTGCTGCGCGCCCTGGGCGACCGCCTGCGGGTTGCGGACCGGGTGGTGGAGCTCGTCGTCCCCTTCGAGCGCGGCGACGTCCTCGCCGCCGTGCATCGCGAGGGCGAGGTCGTCGACGAGTCGCACCGCGAAGAGGCCACGGTGGTCCACGTCGTGCTCGACGAGGCCGGCCGCGCCCGGTTCCGCGAATTCTTGGCGTCATGAGCGACCCCGACGTGCCCCAGGGTTTCTCGCCCCCGCCCTATCCCTACGACCGCCTGGCGTCGGCGGCACAGGCGGCGGCGGCCCATCCCGGCGGAGTGGTGGACCTGTCGGTGGGCACTCCGTGCGACGCGCCCCCTGCCGCGGTCATCGAGGCCCTCGGCACCTCGGGGGCCGAGCGCGGCTATCCGGCGTCGATCGGCAGCGCAGCCCTGCGGGGGGCGGCGGCGGATTGGATGTGGCGGCGTTTCGGGGTGTCGGTCGACCCCGGTCAGGTCGCGGCGTGCGTGGGCACCAAGGAGTTCGTCGCTACCGCGGCCTGGTTCCTGCGCCTGCGCACCCCCGGTCGTGACACCGTCGTGGCCCCGGCCCTGGCGTACCCGACCTACGCCATGGGGGCTCGCCTGGCCGGCTGCCGGCTGGTGGAGGTCCCCGCCGCCGCCGACGGCGTCCTCGACCTTTCGGCCGTCAGCGACGCCGATGCCGAGCGCGCCCTGTGTCTGTGGGTGAACAGCCCCTCCAATCCGACCGGCGCTCTGACGGACCTCGCCGTCGCCGCGGCGTGGGGGCGGGCCCGGGGGGTGCCGGTGCTCTCGGACGAGTGTTACGCCGAGTTCACCTGGGAGGGCACCCCCACCACGGTCGTCCAGGACGGCACCGAGGGCGTCCTCGCCCTGCATTCGTTGTCGAAGCGCTCGAACCTGGCCGGTGTGCGCGTGGGCTTCTACGCTGGTGACGCCGGGCTCGTCGAGTTCCTGGCCGAGATCCGAAAGCATGCCGGGCTCATGGTGCCGGGGCCGGTCCAAGTCGCCGCGGTCGTGGCGTTGTCCGACGACACCCATGTCGCCGAGCAGCGCGAGCGCTACCGCCGGCGACTCGCCCGCCTGGCCGAGATCCTGCGGGGCGCGGGGCTCGAGGTGACGCTGCCCGCCGGGGGTTTCTATCTGTGGGTGCCGGTGCCGGCGTGGGCCGAGGAGCAAGGCGTGGTCGAAGGACGGCCTGGCGCGTGGGTGCTCACCACGGCGCTGGCCGAGGCGGCCGGGATGCTCGTCAGCCCGGGCGAGTTCTACGGCGCGCAGGCGGTGGGGTTCGTGCGGGTGGCGGTGGTGCAACCCGACGAACGGATCGAGCTGGTGGCGACACGGTTGGCCTCGTCGGACCACCCTCGTCTGGGGCGGCGGTCGGCGGGGCCGGGCCCGGTGCGCTCGGGGGGCAAGGGCGCGGCCCGGTAACCTCGGACGATGGCCGACCTGCCGTCCCGGATCGAAGAGCTGTGGTCCCGGGTGGGCGAGCTGAGCCCCGCCGACACCGACGCCCTGGCCGTGGTGACCGAGGCCATCGACCTGCTCGACCGGGGTGAGGCCCGCGTGGCCGAGTTGGACCCGAAGACCGGTGATGTCGTCGTTCACAGTTGGCTCAAGACCGCCATCCTGCTGTTGTTCCGGTTGCGGGCCATGGAGACCGCAGAACTCGGTCCCTTCGAGTTCCACGACAAGCTCCCGCTCAAGGCCGGGTACGAGGCTGCGGGTGTCCGGGTGGTTCCCGGCGCCTCGGCGCGCTGGGGTTCGTTCCTGGACCGCGGCGTCATCTTGATGCCGAGCTACGTCAACATCGGGGCGCGCGTCGGCACCGACACCATGGTCGACACGTGGGCCACGGTGGGGTCGTGCGCCCAGATCGGAGCGCGGGTGCATCTGGCCGGTGGCGTGGGCATCGGTGGCGTGCTGGAACCGCCCAACGCCGCGCCGGTCATGGTGGGCGACGACGCCAACATCGGGAGCCGGTGCATGGTGACCCAGGGGGCGCGGGTGGGGGAAGGGGCCGTGCTGGCCGAGGGAGTGATCCTCAATCCGAGCATCCCGGTGATCGACGCCACCACGGGCGCCGAGCTCGGCCGGGGCGTGGTGCCGCCCTGGAGCGTGGCTGTGGGCGCCTCGCGCCGACGGGAGTTCCCCGGGGGCGAGTTCTTCCTGCCCTGTGTGCTCGTCATCAAGCGGCTCGAGCCCGGGGAGCGCCACGACAAGGCCCAGCTCGAGGCAGCCCTGCGCGAGCACCAGGTCGGCACCTGACCCCTGGTCGGGTGCGCACGACATGACCGATCTGCTGGCGTTGACGGCCGAGCTGGTGGCCATCCCCTCGGTCAGCCATCACGAGGCCGCCGTGGCCGATCGGGTCGAAGCCGAGCTGCGCCGCGTCCGGCATCTCGACGTATTGCGCTTCGAGGACACGATCGTGGCGCGGTCCGATCTGGGCCGGGACCGGCGTGTGGTGCTGGCCGGCCACCTCGACACAGTGCCCCCGTTCGACGACACCGGGGCGCGCCTCGACGGGGACACGGTGTGGGGGCTGGGCTCGGTGGACATGAAGGGTGGCGTGGCCGTGCTCCTCGACTTGGCCGCCACCATCCCGGATCCGGCCGTGGATATCACGGTGGTGCTCTATGCATGTGAGGAGGTGGCGCGGCGTGACAACGCGCTGGCCCGCCTGGCCGCCACCCACCCCGCCCTCCTCCATGCCGACGCCGCCGTGTTGTGCGAGCCCACCGGTGGCGCCGTCGAGGCGGGGTGCCAGGGCACCATGCGGGCGGTGGTGTCTGTCGGGGGACGCCGGGCCCACACCTCGCGTCCGTGGACGGGCGTCAATGCCGTGCACCGGTTGGGCCCGGTGCTCGCCACCCTGGGGCGCTACGAGCCGCGCCGGGTTGTGCTCGACGGGTGCGAGTACACCGAGCAGCTCCAGGCGGTAGGCATCGAAGGGGGCGTGGCCGGCAACGTGGTGCCCGACCGCGCCACGGTCACAATTAATTACCGGTTCGCCCCGGACGCCGACGCCGCGGTGGCCGAGGCGACCCTGCGGCACCTGGTCGGCGGCGCGCTCGACCCCTCGGCCGGTGACGGGATGGAGGTCGTCGAGGTCGCGCCCGGGGCCCCACCGGCGCTAGGCCATCCTGCGTTGGCGTCGCTGGTGGCCGCCACGGGCGCACCGCCGCGGGCCAAGGTGGGGTGGACCGACGTCGCCACGTTCGCCGAGATCGGGGTGCCGGCTACCAACTTCGGCCCCGGCGACCCGCTCCTGGCCCACACCCCCGACGAGCACGTGTCGCGCGCTGAGCTCGACCACGCCCGCCAGGTCCTCGCCACCTTCTTGCTCTCCGACTGACCCTCACCGCCCGACTCGGGCGCGGACCCGGCATCTTCCTGCTGCAAAGTGGTCAGGAGATGGCCAGTTCTCCTCCGTAGAGTGCCCCGAGGGTGCCGATGCTCGGCACCGTGATGCCGACCGAAGGGGAGACACCTCGTGGACTGGAAGCTCGAGCTCGTGGCGGTGCCCGTGACCGACGTGGACCGTGCCAAATCGTTCTACACCGACAAGGTGGGATTCACCGCCGACCACGACCACCGGGTCAGCGACGACATGCGCTTCGTGCAGCTCACCCCGCCGGGCTCGGCGTGCTCGATCGCCATCGGAGAGGGGATCGTCACGTCGACACCGGGATCAGTCCAGGGCCTGCAGCTGGTGGTGCCCGACATCGCCGCCGCCCATGACGAGCTCGTCGAACGGGGTGTGGAGGTGAGCGAGGTCCAGGACTTCGCCTGGGGATCGTTCGTCTTCTTCAGTGACCCTGACGGCAACGGCTGGGCCGTGCAGCAGATCCCGGCGCGCTCGTGATCTCCGAGTCATCTCAGAGCTTGCGAAGGACGGTGACGACCCGGCCGTAGATCGTCACCTCGTCGGGCGCGAACTCCATGGGCGAGAAGGCGGCGTTGGCAGGGGAGAGCACGATCTTCCCCCGGCGACGGGCGAAGGTCTTGACGGTGCCCTCGTCGCCGGGGATCCCCGCCACCACCACGTCGCCGTTGTCGGCATCGGGTTGCTGGCGCACGACGACGAAGTCGCCGTCGAAGATGCCCGCCTCGATCATCGACTCACCGCGTACCCGCAGCATAAAGACCGATCCAGAGCCCGTGAAGTCCTCGGGGAGCGGAAGCAACTCCTCCACGTTCTCGCTGGCGAGCACTCCGGTCCCGGCCGCCACGTCCCCCAGGAGGGGCACGTGGCGGACCGGGCTGGCTGCCATGGCGGCCCGGGAAGAGGGGTCGAAGCGCACTTCCATGGCGCGGGGCTTGGAGGGGTCGCGCCGCAGGTACCCCTCGCGCTGGAGCACGGCCAGATGGGCGTGGACGGTCGACGACGAGGTCAGCCCGACGGCCTCGCCGATCTCGCGCACCGACGGCGGATAGCCCTGCTCTCGCAGGCTGTCGCCGATGAATTCGAGGATCTCGAGTCGTTTTCCGGTGAGTGCCTCGGCCATGTCGCTCTCCTCGTCCCGATCCGCCGTCGGTGGGGTGATGGTGTCCCCGGATGTACCCGGAGGGCGAACACCAGTTCGTGACACCGTACCCCCCGAGGGCCCCCCGGATCAAACACCTGTTCGTGAAGGGGCCTCCACGCTGGGCCGGAGCGGTGTCACACCCCCGTGCGATGGTGTGGCCATGGCCGTCGACGCACATCGCCGGAGGGATCCGCGTCCCCTTGACACGAACACCTGTTCGTGGTGTGATGAGGGCGTGACGAACACCTGTTCGACTCGATCGACGCCGGGGACTGTCTGATGGCTGTCGCCCTGTCCCCGATCCCCTCCGGCCGTCGGAGCCCTCGGGCGTCTCTGCGTGTGGTCGCCCCGGGCACCCCGGTGGCCCCGGCCCGCCCGGCCCGGCGCAGCGTCACCGCCAACCGGCCTCTGTTCCAGTCCGAGCCCGACCTTCGTCGCCACCTGGTGCGTCCCACGCGCGCCGGGTGCATCGAAGATGGTCGGACGACCCGGCCGAGCGCCGCGGTGCGGCGCCGACGGGTCGCGCTCGGAACGGTGGCGGCGGGCTTGCTCGTCGCCCTCGCCCTGCCGTGGAGCGGTACCGGGGGTTCCCTCGCCACCCCCGGTACCGCTCTGGCGGGGGAGCGGGTCATCGCCCACCAGCCGTACGTGGTCCAGCGGGGCGACACCCTGTGGTCCATCGCCGTCCGACTCGACCCGACGGGAGATCCGCGGCCAGTGGTGGCGAAGCTCGAGGCCGAGACGGGGGGCCCCGACGTCGTCCCCGGGGAGCAGCTCACCCTTCCCTGACGGCTCGAAGAGTGGCACTACGGTGGGACCGGTGCGGTGTCCGTGGTGCCAGAGCCTGGAGGACAAGGTCGTCGACTCGCGCCTGGCCGAGGACGGCGTCGCCATCCGCCGTCGCCGCGAGTGCCTGTCGTGTAACCGCCGCTTCACCACCTACGAGCGCCTCGAGGAGGCACCCCTGTGGGTGGTCAAGCGGGCCGGACAACGCGAGCCGTTCGACCGCGCCAAGGTCGTGTCGGGCGTGAGGGCTGCCACCAAGAACCGGCCCGTGACCGAGGAGCGACTCGAAGAGATCGCCCAGCAAGTGGAGGAGGCCTTACGGGGGGAGGGCGCCGAGGTGTCGAGCCAGCAGATCGGCGTGGCCGTGCTGGAGCGCCTGCGTGAAGTCGACGACGTCGCGTACCTTCGGTTCGCCTCGGTGTACAAGGGATTCGAGGACCTGGGTGACTTCCAGCGTGAGGTGGGACTCCTCACCAAGACGACCGAGCCCAAGCGCAGGGCCTGACCTCGGGTGGCCGAGCTTCTCGAAGGGGTTCCCGACAGGGTCCTCGCCGTGTATGCCCATCCCGACGATCCCGATGTCTCGTGCGGGGGGACCCTGGCACGGTGGGCCGGTGCCGGTGCGGAGGTCCACGTGCTCATTTGCACCAACGGCGACAAGGGGACCATGGATCGCGACGTGGACCCCGACGTCCTGGCCCGGCGCCGGGCCGGGGAGGCGGCCGAGGCGGCGAAGCTCCTCGGGATCGCGGGACAACACTTCCTCGGATTCCCCGACGGCGAGCTCGTCGACGACGCAGCCCTGAGGGCCACGCTCGTGGGTTGGGTTCGCAAGCTCCGTCCCCTCACGGTCCTGGGCCCCGACCCCACGGCGGTGTTCTTCGGGGAGGACTACTTCAACCACCGGGACCACCGGACGACGGGATTCTCGCTGCTCGACGCGCTGTCTCCCGCCGCCGCGCTGCCGCACTACTTCCCCGAGGCGGGCGCCGCGTACCAGGTACAGACGGCATTGCTGTCGGGCACCCTCGAGCCCACGGTGTGGGTGGACGTCACGACCACGATCGAGGACAAGGTAGCGGCGGTGTCATGCCACCGCAGCCAGTTCGCCGACGGGGGCGATTGGGCGCGCCGGGCAGTCCGGGAACGCTCCCGAGAAGACGGGCGCCGTGCCGGGGTGGGCTACGCCGAGGGCTTCCGTCGGCTGCGGCTCAGTGGTTGACCTCGGCGCCACCCGGCGCGGCGTTGTCCCGGGGCCGGACGCCGTCGACGTGCTGGGGTCGAGCGACACGGTTCCCCCCGACGACGATGTCGACGCCTGCACGGTGTTGCACGTCGACATGGACTCGTTCTTCGCCTCGGTCGAGGTCCTCGACGACCCGTCGCTGATCGGGCGTCCGGTGATCGTGGGCGGGGCGGGCGCCCGGGGTGTCGTGGCGTCGTGCACCTACGAGGCGCGCGCCTTCGGCATCCATTCCGCCATGCCGTCGGTGGAGGCCAGACGCCGGTGCCCGCATGCGGTGTTCCTCTCTGGCCGCTTCGCGAGGTATGTGGAGATGAGCGAGCGGCTCCACGCCGTGCTGCAGCGGTTCTCGCCCGTGGTGGAGGGCATCGCCCTCGACGAGGCCTTCGTCGACGTGGCCGGGGTGCGCCGTCTCCTCGGGTCACCTCCGGCGGTGGCGGGCGAGATCCGTGAGGCCGTGCGCCAGGACCTCCAGATGGAATGCGGCGTGGGTGTGGCCCGGACCAAGCTCATGGCCAAGTTGGCGTCGCGGGCCGCCAAACCGGTGCTCACCCCCGAGGGCCCCCGTCCGGGCGCGGGGGTCGTGGTGGTGCTGCCCACGCAGGAGCTGGCTTTCTTGCACCCCTTGCCGGTGCGGGCCCTGTGGGGAGTGGGACCGGCCACGGCGCGCCGACTCGACGCCTTGGGGGTCACGACCATCGGGGAGCTGGCCCGCATCCCCGAGGACACGTTGTGCCGATCGGTCGGTGTCGCCAACGGGCACCAGCTCGCCCAGCTGGCCCGGGGCGACGACCCCCGACCGGTGGAGGCCACCCGGGGGGTGAAGTCGGTGGGTCACGAGGAGACCTTCGCGCTCGACATCGACACGCACCCCGGCCTCCATCGCCACGTCGTGCGCATGGCCGACGCCGTGGGGACACGCTTGCGCGAGGCGCGGTTGGCGGGCCGCACGGTCACGGTCAAGGTCCGGTACGGAGACCGCGTCACCATCACGCGGTCGCACACCGTAGCGGCGCCCATCGACTCGCCCCGGGCCCTGGGTGCGGTGGCGGGGGCATTGCTCGATGCCGTGGACGTGTCGCCCGGCGTCCGCCTGCTCGGTGTGTCGGTCTCGGGGCTTGCCGACACCGACGCCACCGCCCGTCAGCTCTCCTTCGACGACGACGAGCTGACCCCGACGGGGCCGGACGCCTCGCAGGGGCCGGGACCGCGGGGGAGCGGGGACCTCCCAGGAGGGGGGACCGGGGCACGCCAGCTGGCCTGGCACGAGGTGGAGGCGGCGGTCACGGCCATCCGGGCCCGGTACGGCAACGCGTCGGTGGGCCCCGCCGCCCTGGTAGGACGAGAGGGACTGACGGTGAAGGAACGGGGAGACACCCAATGGGGGCCGAGCGCCTCCCCGATTTCGGGCTCGGACCAGGGTGGAGATGCTCGATGAGCGCGAGAATAGAGGTGACGGGGAATGGCGGGCGCCGTTGTCTTGCCCTTCGTCCGTGCCTAAGATTGATTGACGCGCGCCACGTCGCGACGGGGTCTGGAAGGGGGTGAGCGTGCCGCTCTCCGAGCATGAGCAGCGTGTGCTGCACGAACTAGAGCAAGCGCTGTACCAGCAGGACCCGGCCTTCGCCGATCGGGTCCGATCCGAGAGCGTCTACCGGTTCGCGGGCCGGTATCTGAAGTGGTCGATCGCTGGCTTCGTGGCGGGACTGGCGGTCATGCTCTTCTTCTTCACCACCAATGTGTTCCTCGGTTTCCTCGGCGTGCTCATCATGTTCGCCTCCCTCGTCACCTTCTGGACCAACGTGCGCCGGATGGGCAAGGCCGGGTGGGAAGAGATCGGTCATTCGCTGCGGACCGACGGAATCGGCAATGCCCTCCACGACACACGCGGGTGGTTGCGCGACCGCTTTCGTCGCAACCGCTGACGCCCTCCGCGCTCCGACTCGGTGACCGTCGGGCGCCCGTGCATCAGGCGCGGCCTCCGATGACGTGGGAGTAACGGTGGACCGGTGCCTGGCGATCGACATCGGGGGCACCAAGCTGGCGGCCGGGCTCGTGACCCGGACCGGAGACCTGGTGGCGGCCCACCGGGCCCCGACTCCCCACACCGATGATGCCGAGGAATTGTTCGCGGTGCTGGCGGGACTGGTGGGTGCCAGCCTCGACGAGGAGACCGGCGCCACCCGATCCGTGTCGGAAGGCGCCCCGATGGTTTGCGGGGTCGGCTGCGGCGGGCCCATGGACATCGGGCGCGGCACGGTGTCACCACTGAACATCCCGGCATGGCGGGACTTCCCGCTGCGCACCCGCCTCGAAGAGGCCACGGGCCTGGTCGTGGCAGTGGACAACGACGCCAAGGCGTTCGCGCTGGCCGAGGGGTGGACCGGTGCCGCCCGTGACCGGCGCGACTTCCTGGCCATGGTGGTGTCAACGGGCGTGGGTGGGGGCGTCGTCATCGACAACCGGTTGCTCGACGGTGCGTCGGGCAACGCCGGCCACGTGGGCCACGTCATCGTCGAGCCTGACGGCCGCCGCTGCGCGTGCGGGGCGCGCGGATGCCTCGAGGCTGAAGCCTCGGGGACCGCCATCGCCGCGATCACCGGGAAGGCACCTGCCGACGCCCCCCCCGAGGTCGTGACGAGAACGGGGTGTTTGGTGGGCCGAGCGGTGGCCTCGGTGGTCAGCCTGCTCGACATCGAGCTCGTCGTGGTGGGCGGATCGGTGGCCCTGGGGTTCGGCGCGCCGTTCTTCACGGCGGCCAACACCGAGCTGCGCGCCCGCGCCCGGCTCTCGTTCACCGCCGGGGCGCAGATCGTGCCCAGCGGACTGGGGGTGAGCGGCCCCCTGGTCGGTGCGGGCGCACTGGGTTGGCGGGCCGCGGAGAAAGGATTGGTGGAGGCTCCATGAGCACGCGCCAGGGCACCACACCATCTGTCGGAGCGACGTCGGGGCCGACGATGGCGGTGGTGGTGGGCGCCCTGGCCCGTCGGCCGTGGTTGTGGCCGGCGGCGATGGCCGAGGCGGTCCGCCTGGCCCCGCCCGGGTGGTGGCACCGCTGGCCGCTCCTCCCGGTCCCAGACGAGGCGTTGTGGCGGTTTCGCATGGAGACCGCCTACGGCGGGTCGGGCGACGCCGTCCCCGAGAGCGACGATGTCGTGTCGTTCATCAGCTGGTGCAGCACCATGGGCCGGTGGCGCCGACAGTGACGAGGTGGCGTGCCGGAGCGAACTCGGCCGACGGGACTAACCTCGGTGGTGATGTTGGCCAGGGAAGCCGGCGCCAATGGGACGAGCCGAGCGCTCGTGCTCAACGCGACATTCGAGCCACTGGGGCTCGTCTCCACCCGCCGCGCCCTGCTCCTGGTCCTTGCGACCAAGGCTGAGCTGGTCCACGCCACCGACCGGATCTTCCGCTCCGAGCGCCGGGCGTGTCCCGAGCCGTCGGTGGTGCGCCTGGCGCGCTATGTCCGGGTGCCGCACGACCGGACGGTGGCGGTCAACCGGCGCACGGTCTTCGCCCGTGACGGGCACCGGTGCCAGTACTGCGGGCTGGCGGCTGAGAGCATCGATCACGTCATGCCGCGCAGCCGCGGCGGACTGCACGCGTGGGACAACGTCGTGGCGGCCTGCCGTCGCTGCAACACCCGCAAGGAGGACCGGCTGGCCCACGAGGTTGGTCTGGTCCTGCGCACGCCGCCGCGCGCCCCGCGCCAACGGGTCTGGCTCCTCGCCATGGGTGGGGGGGCTCGTGACGAGTGGGCGCCATATCTGGGTGAGCAGTCCCTGACGGCGTGACCGGCGCGGCCGGCGACGGTTGGTCGATCGAGCGCCGCGTCGACACGGCACGCGCCCTGCACGGTTTATGGCCGGCACCGAGTGCCCGCGCCGACCGGATGGTCGGGTTGTGCACGGTGGTCGGGACCCCCGCCGTCGTCCTCGGGAGTACCCAGAAGTCCGGTGTCGCGCTCGAGCACGCCGTCAGCGACGACGTCGAGGTCGTGCACCGGAGCTCGGGCGGCGGTGCGGTATGGGTCGCACCTGCGGCCCAGGTGTGGCTCGACGTCTGGATCCCGCGCCAGGACGCGCTGTGGGACGACGACGTCGTGCGGTCCTCGTGGTGGTTGGGCGAAGCCTGGGTACGGGCTCTCGAGGGACTCGGTGCTGCGCCGTTGTCCGTGCACAGGGGCCGTGCCACGCGCACGGACTGGTCCGAGGTGGTGTGCTTTGCTGGCGTCGGGCCCGGTGAGGTGACCGTCGGCACCGCCAAGCTGGTGGGCATCGCCCAGCACCGCAGTCGCCACGGGGCGCACCTGCACTCCATGGCCATGGTGTCGTGGGATCCCGCCGCGCTGCTGACGTTGTTGTCGGCCACGACGCGCCACCACCCTGAGCGGCTTGGCGCTGAAGCCGCACTCCACCACGTCGCCACCGGACTTCGTGACGTGCTCACCCCGACCCGGCGCCTGAGCGACCAGGCGCTGATCACCACTGTCGAGGACGCGCTCGTGCGCGCCCTGCCCTGAGCTGATCGACCTGCGTCGCCCGACGGCGACGCGTCGATCACCGTGAGGCGCACCACCGCGGTTCTTGCCCAACCAGCGCTGACGACGCGTCCGCACCGTGACGATGCGCCGGCGCGGCGCGCCGGCGCATCGGTGTCATGGCGCTCCGAATCGGGGAGGGCCAGAGGGGGCTCGAGGCCCGGTGGAGGCTCCGCCCGGGGTGGCGAGGACCTCCGTCGGGGAGGGGGGCGACGGTGGGGGGGACGGGGTGGCGCGGTGGGGAGCGGTGGAGTGATTGAGCATTGACCTGTGGGGGAGTGGGGGCTAAAGTGGCGCAAAGTGGAGTAAAGGGGAGGAGCCCGCCGAACATGCGGGGGGAGCGTCGTGGGAGCTCGATTCGGTGGCACGGTTTTTCGGGACGTACGAGCATTCGCTCGACAGCAAGGGTCGGGTGATCCTGCCGTCGAGGTTTCGCTCGTCGTTCGAGCACGGGGGGTACCTCACGGAGTACCGGGACGGCTGCCTGGCGCTATGGACGCCGGACCAGTTCGAACGGCAGATGGAAGCGATGCAGGAGCGGGCGGCCAGCGGCAAGAGCGACCGGAACCTGGCCCGCATGTGGGCATCGCACACCCACGATCTCGAAGTGGACCGTCAGGGGCGGATCGTGGTGCCGGCCCGGATGCGCCAGTACGCGGCATTGGAGAACGACGTGACGGTGGTCGGGGTGATCGACAGGGTGGAGCTGTGGGACCCGACGCGGTGGCAATCCAACATCGGTCCCGAGGAACTGCGGTTCACCGAGGGTGCCGACGACTGAGCACCATCGAAGACCGCGCTGTACAAGAAAGGAGCGTCGCGCACGACGACCGGTCGAGTCGGTCTCGACCAACCCAGAGCACCCGGAACATGCGCAGCCCCTCGGCTGGTTCGGTGGAAGACTCCTCCTCCGCCCGCTTCCAACCGAGTCGCAGGAGCAACCCTCCCGACGGCATCCCGCCAGTCGAGGGGCTGCGGATGCGCCAGGTGTTCACCCATGAGCCGGTCATGGTCGATGAAGTGGTCTCGCTGTTTGCCCCTGTTCCCGCGGGCGTGGTGATCGATGCCACGGCGGGCGGCGGCGGACATGCCGCCGCCTTGCTGGCCGCCCATCCACATCTCCGCCTGCTGTGTCTGGACCGCGATCCCGATGCGGTGGAGGCGACGACGCATCGCCTCCGGGAGTACGGCGACCGGGCTGTGGTGCGCCGGGCGCGCTTCGACCATCTCCACGACGTCGCCGACGAGACGGGAATCGGTGCCGCGTCGGCCAGTGGGGTCCTGTTCGACCTGGGCGTGAGCTCGCCCCAGCTCGACCGCCCCGAGCGGGGATTTTCGTACCGCGCCGACGCGCCACTCGACATGCGCATGGACCCCGACGAGGGCCAGACCGCCTCGGACCTGGTGAACACGTGGCCCGAGGCCGAGTTGGCCCGTCTCTTCGCCGCCAATGGGGAGGGGCGTTTCGCCCGGAGGATCGCCCTCGCCGTCGTGGCGGCCCGCCCCGTCACCACGACGGGGGGTCTGGCCGACGTCGTGCGATCGGCGCTGCCTGCCGCCGTGCGCCGTCAAGGCGGACATCCCGCCCGTCGCGTCTTTCAGGCCTTGCGGGTGGCAGTGAACGACGAGCTCGAGATCCTGGCCGAGGCACTACCCGTGGCCATCGACGAGCTGGCGGTGGGTGGTCGCTGCGTGGTCATTGCGTACCACTCCGGCGAGGACCGCATCGTGAAGGCCGCCTTCCGGCAGGCCGAGACCGGTGGGTGCACGTGCCCACCCGGGCTTCCCTGTCGGTGTGGCGCGGTGTCGCTGGGTCGGCTCGTGTTCCGAGGGACACGTCGACCCACGCCCGACGAGGTGGCTCGCAACCGGCGCTCGGAGAGCGCCCTCATGCGCGCCTTCGAGCGGAGCGCGGCCTGATGGCGCAGGCCACGGCTCCTGAGCGCGCCCGGGTGTCGCCCGCCCCGGCTCCTGAGCGCTCCCGGGTGTCGCCCGCCCCGGCCCGCGTCCCCGATCGCCAGCCTCGACGCGCCCTGGAGACACCCGGTACCCGGGGGCCCCGGTGGTCACTCCCCCGGACGGCGGCGCTGGGCGGGCTGATCGTCCTGGTGAGTCTCCTCATGGTGGTAGCGGCTAGCGCCTACATGACCCAGGGCCAGGTCAGCCTGACCCGGATGCAGGGGGAGCTCAACTCGGTCCTCGGCCAACACCACCTTCTCGAGAACCAGGTGGCCTCGTTGTCGGATCCGTCGGGTGTGGTGTCACAGTCCCAGCACCACGGGCTGGTGGCCCCCACCAACGTGACCGATCTCAATCAGGTGAACCCGTCGGCGTCGTCGACGACCGCGGCGACGACCCCGACGTCGGGGCACGCCTCGGTCCACGTCACCGGCGGCCCGTGATCCGGACACCGAAGGGCCAGGGACCTGGCGCGCCCCGCCCTCGGCGGGCGCGGCCCGCCACGGGCACGCGAGCGGGCTCGGCCCGCGCCGCGGACCCGCGCCCCGGTGCGTCACGCCGCGCCGGCACGCGTCGTCCGCTGTCCAGCGCCACGAAGGCACGATCGGCACCCAAGGCGCGATCGGCGGCCAAGGCGGCAACGGCCGCCAAGGCGCGATCGGCGGCCAAGGCGGCAACGGCCTCCAAGGCGCGATCGGCGGCCAAGGTCAAGCTGTCGGGTCGGGGGCGCGCCCGCCTCGAGGCGCGCCTGGCTCCTGCCCGACCTCGGGGCTACGAGCGGCGCGTGGCGCCGGCACGGGCGGGTCGGAGGCGGCAGTCGAGCTCGGTCACCGGGGGAGTACAGCGCCGTCGCATCGGTTGGATGCGAGTCGTCGTGGTCCTCGTGTTCGCCGCGCTGGCATTGCGGGTCATCGGTGTCCAAGTCTTCTCGAGCGGGCGCTATTCCGCCATGGGCGCGGCCGAGGTGGACACGACAGCTCATGTCCCCGCCGTGCGTGGGGGCATCTACGACCGCGACGGGGCCCCGCTGGCACTGTCGGTCCCGCGCTCGAACATCGTGGGCGACCCCATGCTCATCCACGATCCCGCGCTGGTGGCCCAGGCGCTCACGTCGGTCCTCGGCGTCTCTGTCGACACGTTGACCGGCGAACTGTCCGAGCACTCGGGCTACGTGGTGCTGGCCCAGGAGGTCGATGCGACCGTGGCGGGCAAGGTCGCCAAGCTCATCCTCCCGGGGATCAACGTGCTCCCGACCACGGTGCGCAAGGACCCGTCCGGAGCGCTCGCCTCCCCGCTCATCGGCACGGTGGGAGCGGAGGGCTCGGGGCAGTCGGGCCTCGAGTACAAGTACAACTCGTTGTTGGCGGGACGAGACGGCTCGGCCAACGAAGAGGTGTCGCCTGACGGCGTCCCCTTGCCGGGCAAGACCACGCAGAACTCACCGGGTGTCCCGGGCACCGGTGTCGAGCTCACCCTGGACGAGCCCCTGCAGTACGTGACCGAGCAGTCGCTGGGAGCCGAGATCCTGGCGTCGCACGCCAAGAGCGGTATCGCCATCGTCATGAACACCAAGACCGGCGACATCCTCTCCATGGCCAACCTGGTGTCGAAGACCGTGCAGCCTCCGACGCCCAAGGCCGTCGCACCGCCGGCAGTGGCGCCGACGCCGGCGGGCGCCCCGGCCGCTTCTACGACCACGACCACCGCACCACCGCCCCCGCCGCCGGTCACCACCGTCATCCAGGCGCCCCAGAACCTCGCCCTCACCCAGGTGTACGAGCCGGGGTCGGTATTCAAACTGGTGACGTTCTCGGCCGCCCTGCAAGACGGGATCATCTCGCCCGATGAGGTGTTCACCGTCCCCAACACCCTGACCATCGACAGGTGGGTGTTCCACGACGCCGAGAGCCACCCGATGGAAAAGCTCACGGCCACCCAGATCCTCGCCCAGTCCTCGAACATCGGGACCATCGAGATCGCCCAGCAGCTCGGCGAGGGCCGGTTGGCGGCGCAGATCTCCACGCTGGGCTTCGGTCGCAGCACCGGCCTGGGCTTCCCCGCCGAGTCGGCCGGCCTTGTCAAGAGCGACCCCGCCACCTGGCATGTCTCGGACATCGGCTCCACGCCTATCGGCCAGGACGACGCTGTCACGGCGCAGCAGGTTCTGGACATGGTGAACACGGTGGGGACCGGAGGGGTCTTCGTCCCGCCCCGATTGGTACAGGCGACCGTCGCTCCCGACGGGTCGCTCACCAGGACGCGGGTCGAGGCGACTCACCGCGCCCTGTCCGAAGAAGTCGCCTCACAGCTCACCACCATGATGGAGCAGGTGGTCCAGGACGGCACGGCCGTGACCGCGGGGGTGCCGGGGTACACCGTGGCGGGCAAGACCGGAACCGCCCAGATCCCCGACCCCGTCCACGGTGGGTACATCACCGGCGCCTACGAGGCCACCTTCGCCGGGTTCGCTCCTGCCGAGAACCCGGCCCTGTCGGCCATCGTCGTGCTCGACCGGCCCAACCCGATTTACGGGGGAATCGTGGCCGCCCCGGTGTTCTCCCAGATCATGCGGTACGCCCTGCACCGCTACGGCATACCGACGTCTCCGGGCGGCGGGTCGACCGGGGGCACGCCCATGTCGGTGCCGTTTCCCCAGGTCTCGCCCCCCCAGGCCGCCACCGCGAGCGCCCCGAGCGCCACCACCACGACGACTACGATCGTCGCTTCCCATGGGAAGCTCATCGAAAGAGCGTGACCGCCCCCTCGGGTCCCCCATCGTGCGCATGGACCGCTTGCTCCGGGAGGTCGAGGTCATCGAGGCATTCGGGGACCCCGCCGGCACCGAGGTCGCCTCCGTCGCCTTCGACAGCAGGCGGGTCGAGCCCGGGGCGCTGTTCTGTTGCATCCCCGGCGGCATCGGTGACGGGCACGATCATGCCGGCGAGGCTGTGGCACGCGGTGCCGTCGCCCTCCTGGTCGAGCGCCACCTGGATCTCGATGTCACCCAGGCCCTGGTGGCCCCCGGGGCGGCCCGCCCGGCCATGGCGCAATTGGCGTGCACCTTCTACGACCAACCGGCCCGGTCGCTGCTCAGCGTCGGGGTCACCGGGACCAACGGCAAGACCACGGTCACTCATCTCCTGGGCTCGATCTTCGAGGCCCACGGGTGGCCCACCACCGTGATCGGGACCCTCGACGGCACCCGCACCACACCGGAGTCCCCCGACCTGCAACGCCTGTTGGCCGAGGCGCGCGACACCGACCGGAAAGCCGTGGCCACGGAGGTGTCGTCACACGCGCTGGCCCAGGCGCGCGTGGACGGGATCCGCTTCGATGCCGCAGTCTTCACGAATCTTTCCCACGACCATCTGGACTACCACGGGACCATCGACGCCTACTTCGCCGTCAAGGCGTCGCTGTTCACCCCCGAGCGTGCCGCGCTGGCCGTGGTCAACCAGGACGACCCCTGGGGCCGGAAGATCCTCGAACGCGGCGACGTTCCCACCGTGGGTTTCTCGACAGCCGAGGTGAGCGCGCTGCACAGCAGCACCACCGACACCTCGTTCACGTGGCGGGGGCGGCGTGTCGAGCTGGCACTGAGCGGGTCGTTCCACGTGGCCAACGCCCTCGCCGCCGCCACCACCGCGGCAGCGCTCGGGGTGCCCGAGGACGTGATCGTCTCCGGTCTCCACCACGCCACTCCGATACCGGGACGCTTCGAGGTGCTTTCCACCGCCGCACCGTTCACCATCGCCGTCGACTACGCCCACACCCCCGAAGGCCTGCGGGTGGTGCTCGACAGTGCCCGGCAGTTGGCGGCGGGGCATCGCGTCCTGTGCGTGTTCGGCTGCGGAGGCGATCGCGACCGCGACAAGCGCCCGGCCATGGGTGCGGTGGCGGCTCGCTATGCCGACGTGGCCATCGTCACGTCGGACAACCCGAGGAACGAGGATCCCGAGGCCATCATCGGCGAGGTGGTGGCCGGCGTCCCGGCGGGGATGGAGGTGCTCGTTCGCACCGAGCGCGCCGATGCCATCGAGCTGGCGGTGGACCTGGCGGCTCCCGGCGACGTGGTGGTGGTGGCGGGGAAGGGACACGAACGCCACATCGAGAGGGCGGGGGTGCAGCTGCCCTTCGACGACCGGGAGGTGGCCGCCGCCGCCGTGGCCCGACGGCGCGCCACGGCGGGACCGGGCTCGGGGACCGCACTGTGATCAGCCTCATGACCTCGGGTGGGATCGCCCTGTGGGCGGCCGCCCTCGGCACCCCGTTGCTGATCCGCTGGTTGGCGAGTCGCCGCTTCGGGCAGCAGATCCGCGAGGACGGGCCGTTCATGCACCTGGCCAAGGCCGGCACCCCCACCATGGGAGG
Organism: Acidimicrobiales bacterium; assembly: GCA_036511675.1. Taxonomy (GTDB): domain Bacteria; phylum Actinomycetota; class Acidimicrobiia; order Acidimicrobiales; family UBA8190; genus Chersky-840. The sequence continues at coordinate 52,993 of DATCBU010000102.1, forward strand.
CATGGCCCTGATCGTGGCGGCTGGGGTCGGCTATCTGATGGGCCACGCCGGCACCCACGTCGCCTTCAGCCGGCCCGGCCTGCTCGTGATCGGGGTGACGGTGTGCGCGGGCGCGGTGGGGTTCCTCGACGACTGGATCAAGATCCGCCATCGCCGCAGCCTCGGGCTCAACAAGCGGGCCAAGCTTGCCTCGCAGATCGTGATCGCCCTGGGCTTCGCCCTGCTCGCCGAGCACTGGGCGGGGGTGAACACCCACCTGTCGTTCACACGGTGGAACTCCTTGGGCATCGAGCTCGGCCAAGTGGGGTGGATCGTGTGGGCGGTGGTGATCCTCGTGGGCACGGCCAACGCCGTGAACCTCACCGACGGGCTCGACGGCCTGGCGTCGGGCTCGGCCACCTTCTGTTTCGCCTGCCTGGCCGTGATCGGCTACTGGCAGTTCCGCCACTATTCGCTCTACCACGTGTCGTCGGCGCTGGACATGGCCCTCGCCTCGGTGGCTCTGGCCGGCGCCTGTCTGGGCTTTCTGTGGTGGAACGCGGCGCCGGCGCGGATCTTCATGGGAGACACGGGCTCGCTCGCCATCGGCTCGGGCGTGGCCGCGCTGTGCCTGCAGATGAATCTCCAGCTGCTGCTGCCGGTCATCGGGGGGCTCTTCGTCTTCGAGACGCTGTCGGTGGTGACCCAGGTGGTGAGCTTCCGGGTCTTCGGGCGACGGGTGTTCCGGATGGCGCCGATCCATCACCACTTCGAGCTGGTGGGTTGGCCCGAGACCACGGTCATCGTGCGCTTCTGGATCATCGCCGGGCTCTTCGCCGCCCTCGGGCTGGGCGTGTTCTACGCCGACTTCTTGTCGGTCACGGGCCTGCACTGAGACGGGCCCCGTGACCGATCGCATCCTCGTCTACGGCCTCGGCGTGAGCGGTCTGGCCACCGCCACGCGGCTGTTGGTCGAAGGGGCCGAGGTCGTCGCCGTCGACGACGACGACGGGGAACGGCCGCGCCGGGTGGCGGAGGGGTTGGGTATCGAGCTGGTGGCCGCACCCGACCAACCGACGCTGGCCGCCCTGGCCCGCTCCGTTGACGAGATCGTCGTGAGCCCGGGGGTGCCCGCCTGTCACGCCGTGTTCGCCCTGGACGCGTCGGTTCCGGTCATCGGCGAGGTGGAGCTGGCCTGGCGCCGGGCGCGGTGCCCGCTGGTGGCCATCACCGGCACCAACGGCAAGACGACGGTGACCACCTTGGTCCAGGCCATGCTGGAATCCTCAGGGCTGCGGGCGGTGGCGGCCGGCAACATCGGTCTGCCGCTGCTCGAGGCCGTGGGTGGGGACGCCGAGGTGGTGGTGGCCGAGGTGTCGTCGTTCCAGTTGGCACTCACGAGCACGTTCCGCCCCGCCGTGGGGGCGTGGGTGAACTTCTCCGCCGATCACCTGGACTGGCATGCCACCGTCGACGACTACCGCCAGGCCAAGGCCCGGCTGTGGGCCAACAGCGGCCCCGGTGACGTGGCCGTGGTGAACGTCGAAGACCCGGTGGTGCGCGCCGCCTCCGACGTGGCGCGTGTCCGGGGTGCCACGGTGCGCACGTTCGGGCTCTCCGCCGGGGACTACACCGTCGAGGGCGGCGCGCTGGTGGGGCCCGACGAGCTCGTCGTGGCCCGGGTCGAGGAGCTGGCCCGGGCCATGCCCCATGACGTGGTGGACGCGTTGTGCGCCGTGGCGACGGCGTCGGGGGCGGGGGCGAGCCCCGAGGGATGCCGGCGGGCCCTGCTCGGGTTTCGTGGGCTCCCCCACCGAGTGGAGCTGGTCGGCGAGGCTAGCGGGGTGCGCTTCTACGACGACTCCAAGGCGACCACGCCCGGTGCCGTGCTGGCCGCCGTCGCAGGCTGCGCTCCGGCGGTGCTGATCGCCGGGGGGCGCAACAAGGGTCTCGACCTGTCGGTGCTGTCGGCGGCGACCCCGCACCTGCGGGGCGTGGTGGCCATCGGGGAGGCGGCCGAGGAGGTGGCGGCGGTGTTCGCGGGGTCGGTGCCCCTGGCGCGGGGCCGGTCCATGGCCGCCGCGGTGGAGGCGGCGGCGGCCATGGCAAGTCCGGGCGATTCGGTGGTGCTGTCGCCGGCCTGCGCGTCATTCGACTGGTATCGGTCCTACGCGGAGCGCGGGGACGACTTCTCGCGCCGGGTGCGCGCCCTGCCGGGATTCACCCCCCCTGTCGAAGGAGTCTCTCGGTGAGCCCCGCCGCCACGCCCGCGCCCGCGCCGCGCCCGCGTCGCGACGGCGCACCCGCCGCCCATCTCCGCCTTGTCGAGGCCGAGGCCCGGCGATCGCGGGTCCCCGCGCCGGGCGTCGGACGCCGTGACCTCGTCTCGACGCGCACCGCGGTGCTGGGCGTCGTGGTGTCGCTGTGCGGCATCGGGCTCGTCATGGTGTTGTCCGCCTCGGCGTATACCTCGCTGCAGTACTACGGATCGGTATGGACCATCTTCGAACGCCAACTGTTGTGGATGGGGTTCGGTGCCATCGCCTTCATCGGCACGCTTCGCATCCGGTACGACAAGTGGCGCCGGGTGCGCGTCGTGCTGCCCCTGCTGACCGTGGGCCTCCTCGTGGCCGTGCTCGTGCCCGGGATCGGCATCTTCGCCGGCGGCTCGAGCCGCTGGATCGGGGCGGGGCCCCTGCGCATCCAGCCCTCCGAGCTCATGAAGTTGGCCATGGCGGTCTTCGCCTCCGACCTTCTCGCCCGGCGCGCCGATCGTCTGGAGAAGCCGATCGCGGCCGTGGTCCCGCTCCTGGGCCTGCTGGCGGTGTCGGGTCTGCTGGTGCTGAAACAGCCCGACATGGGCACGGCCATGGTGCTCGCCTTCATCACCTTCGCCTTGCTCTATGCCGGGGGGGTGCCGCTGCGCCCCGTGCTCAAGGCGGTCGGGGCCACCGCCCTCATCGGGCTCATCGTGGGGTTGGCCGAGCCCTACCGCCGTGCCCGGCTGCTGTCGTTCCTCGATCCCTTCGCCCATGCCAAGGGCTCGGGCTACCAGGTGGTCCAGTCGCTGGTGGGGCTGGGCTCGGGTCATCTCTACGGGCTCGGCCTGGGAGGAGGCCGAGAGAAGTGGGGGCTCCTCCCCAACGCCCACACCGACTTCATCTTCTCGGTCATCGGCGAGGAGGGGGGCCTGCTGGGCGCGCTCATCGTGCTCTTTCTCTTCGGCGTCCTGGCGTGGTACGGGCTGCGGGCCGCCGTCCGTGCCCCGGACCGCTTCGGCGCCTTGCTGGCGGTGGCGGCCACGAGCTGGATCACGAGTCAGGCCGTCATCAACATCGGCGCCGTCATCGGCGTGCTCCCCGTCACGGGCATCCCGTTGCCCTTCGTCTCCTTCGGGGGCTCATCGCTCGTCATCACGCTGGTGGCGGCGGGAATCCTCGTCAACGTGGCGTCGCACGAGCGGCCTCCCGGTCTCAGCGTCCCGGCGGCCCCGTCGGTCCCGGGGGCCGCGAGCCGAGTCGTCCCCAAGGTCATCGACACACTGCGTCGCCGCGACCGCGGGTGAGTACCCGGCGCTACGCGCTGGTGGCGGGGGGAGGGACCGGTGGTCATCTCGTCCCCGCCTTGGCCGTGGCTCGCGCCCTGGGTGCAGGACACGGCCCCGCGTCCGTCGAGCTGGTGGGGGCTCGTCGTGGCCTCGACGCCCGGCTCCTGGCGGGCCAGGGCGTTCCCGTGACACTGCTTCCGGGCCGGGGCATCGCCCGTCGTCTGGACGCCCGTTCGTTGGTGGCCAACCTGGGTGCGGTGCTGGGCCTGGTGGCCGCCTTCATCGCCGCGGTGGTCGTCGTCGTCCGGCGCCGCCCCTCGGTGGTGGTGGCCATGGGCGGGTACGCGTCCGTGCCGACCGCCCTGGCGGCCGCCGTGGTGGGGATCCCGGTGGTGCTCGTGAACGTCGACGCCGTGCCGGGGGCGGCTAACCGTCTGGTGGGGCGTTTCGCACGCGCCGCCGCGGTGGCCTTCGAGGGCACGCCCCTGCCGCGCGCCGTCGTGACCGGTGCCCCGGTGCGCGACGGCATCGTGCAAGGCGCGCATCCCGATTCCGCCGCCCGCTCGGCGGCCCGCCAGGCGTTGGGGATCGCCGATCATCGGCTGGTGGTGGCGGCGGTCGGTGGTTCGCTGGGGTCGAAACGTCTGAACGAGGCCGTCTTGGAGCTGGCCGAGTTGTGGGCGCATCGTGCCGACGTGGCCCTGTACCACGTGGTGGGCCAACGTGATTGGGCGTGGGCCTCGGAGGCGGCGGGGCGGACGGCGTCGCGCGCCGACGGCGACGGGCTCTGCTACGTCCAGGTCGCCTATGAACAACGGATGGCGCTCTTCTACCAGGCGGCGGATGTCGTAGTCTCCCGGGCCGGTGCCAACACCGTGGCCGAGCTGGCCGTAATGGGCGTGCCGGCCATCCTGGTGCCGCTGCCGGGGGCGCCCGGTGACCACCAGCGCGCCAATGCCGAGGTCCTCGAGCGCGTCGGTGCTGCGGTGGTCGTGGCCGACCCGCAGTGCACCGGGCCCCGGTTGGCGACCGAGCTCGACACGTTGGCCTCGGACCTCGAGCGGCTGCGGGCCATGGGCGGTGCCGCCCGGCTCGTGGGTCGCCCCGATGCCGTGACGGCGGTGGCGGCACTGGCCCGATCCCATGCCCGCGCCCCCCGTGGTGGCGCCAGGAGGGCCCATGCCTCGTGAACCCGGCCGCGTCCACGGCACCCCGGGGCGAAGTGAACCGCTCGACCTGTCGCGTCCGCGGCGCGTCCATGTGGTGGGGGCGGGTGGTGCGGGCATGAGCGCCATCGCCTCGGTGCTGGCCGCCATGGGCCACGTCGTCACGGGGAGCGACCTCAAGAACTCGACGGCCCTCGAGCGCCTGGCGGCGAGCGGGGTGAAGGTCTTCGTGGGACATGACGCCGACCACGTCGCCGGCGCCGAGGTGGTGGCGGTGTCCACGGCCATCCCCGAGGCAAATCCCGAGCTCCAAGAGGCTCGGCGCCGGGGTCTCACGGTGGTGAGCAGGGCCGACGCACTGGCCGCCATCGCCGCCTGTCGCCGTTGCATCGCCGTGTCGGGTACCCACGGCAAGACCACCACGACCTCGATGTTGGCGTTGATCCTGATCGAGGCGGGATTGCATCCCAGCTTTCTCATCGGGGGCGACGTCAACGAAATCGGGACCAACGCCGTGTGGGACTCCGGCGATTGGCTGGTGCTCGAGGCCGACGAGAGCGACGGCACGTTCTTGCACCTCGTCCCCGATATCGCCGTGGTCACCAATGTCGAGGCGGACCACCTCGACTACTACGGGGACCTCGACCATCTTGTCGACGCCTTCGACCGGTTCCTGGCCTCGGGAGCGAGCGGGGCCGTGGTGGGTGCTGACGACGCCGTCGCCGCCCGCCTGGGCGCGGGGCGTGGCGCCGATCTCGTGGGGAGCACCCCGAATGCCACCCACCGAATCGAGGACATCGAGACGGGCGACGGCGTGTCGTTCGCGTTGCGGGTCGGCGGGGCCTTGCTCGGCCGCATCGCGCTCCCGGTGACCGGGGCCAACATCGCTCGCAACGCCGCGGTGGCGGTGGTGGCAGCCCAACGCGCCGGGGTGCCCTTCGAGGCGGCCCAGCGGGCCCTGGCGCGCTTCGCCGGCGTGGCCCGGCGCTTCGAGTCGCGCGGTGAAGCGCAGGGGGTGCGCTTCGTCGACGACTACGCCCACCTGCCGACCGAGGTCGAGGCGGTGATCGCGGCCGCACGAGATACGGCGCCGGGTCGACTGGTGGTGGTGTTCCAGCCCCATCGCTACAGCCGCATCGCGGCGCTGGGTGAGCAGTTCGCCGAGGCCTTCACCGGAGCCGACGTGGTTGTCATCACCGACGTATTCGCCGCCGGAGAGACGCCGCTCCCGGGCGTGACCGGGCGAGTCGTGGCCGACGCCGTGCACAGTGCCCATCCCACCCTCGATGTCACCTACATCGCCGGCCGTGCCGAGCTGCAGGCTCACGTGGCCGGACTGCTCGCCCCCGGAGACCTCTGTCTCACCCTCGGGGCCGGCGACCTGACGTCGCTTCCCGACGAGCTCCAGGCCACGACGCCGTGGTGAGCCCCGAGGTCTCTCGGCCGGCGGACTCGGACCGGGTCCTCGACACCATCGCCGACACCCTCGGCGACCGGGCGCAGCGGGGCGCGCCGTTGGGGGAGCGCACCACCTACCGGGTGGGCGGAATCGCCGGCGTGCTCGTCCATGCCCACGGCGAGGACGACCTCGTCGCCGTGCAACACGCCCTCGTGGCGTCGGGAGCGGCCGTTCCCCTGTTGGTCCTGGGGGAGGGGTCGAACCTCCTCGTGGCCGACGCCGGCTTCCCCGGTCTCGTCGTCCGCCTCGGGGTCGGCTTCGACGGGGTCGAGATCGGGGAGACGACGGTGCGGGGCGGAGGCGGGGCCAAACTCCCCGTCGTCGCCCGCAAGTCGGCGGCGGCGGGTCTGCACGGGCTCGAGTGGGGAGTGGGGATACCGGGATCGGTGGGCGGAGCGCTGCGGATGAACGCCGGTGGCCACGGCTCGGATATCGCCTCGGTGCTGGCCCGATGCCGCGTGTTCGACCTGATCACGGGGGAGGGCTTCGAAGCCCGTCCCTCGTCCCTGGCGCTCGGCTACCGGACATCGGGTGTCGGGCCTGCACAGGTGGTGGTGTGGGCCGACTTCTCCCTCCAGGCCGGGGACCGTGCCCGTGCCGAGCAGACCGTGGCAGAGATCGTGCGCTGGCGGCGGGAGAACCAGCCCGGCGGGTCCAACGCCGGTTCGGTCTTCGTGAACCCCGACGGCGATTCCGCCGGGCGCCTGGTGGAGTCCGCAGGACTGAAGGGCATGCGCCTGGGATCCGCCCAGGTGTCGACCAAGCACGCCAACTTCATCCAGGCCGACAAGGGTGGCTCGGCCGACGACGTGTGGCGGCTGGTCGAGCACGTGCGGGCCGAGGTGCTGCGACGCACGGGCATCGACCTGGAGCCCGAGGTGCGCATGGCCGGGTTTCCCCCCGGAGGACCCTCGACCTCGGGTAGAGGGTGAGGGTCGTGCCCGAGTCGCCCCCTGAGGGGTCGCCGCCGCCGGTTCCGCCCGAGGACGAGACCCCCGAGGCCCTGCGGTCCCGGACCGGGTCACCCGAGGCGGAGCAGCCTGAGGCCGCCTCACCAGAGGCGGAGCAGCCTGAGGCCGGGTCACCAGAAGCGGAGCAGCCTGAGGCCGGGTCGCCGGGGCCCGCCGACCCGACGTCGGTGGTGCACCCCCGGGTGTGGCAACGGCGCGTGGCGGTCCTACGAGAACAGGGCCACCGCCGGCTCCGCTGGGTCGTGGCCGGCGTGGCGGTCCTCGTGGTGGTGTGCGTGGCCCTCCTGGTGCTGCACACGCCACTCTTGGCGCTGCGCCACGCCACGGTCCGGGGCGCCCAGCACACCGGCACTCAGGCGGTGCTGCAGGCCGCGGGGCTCCTCGATGACCCACCGCTGATCGACGTGGACCCCAAGAGCACCGCCGCCGAGGTCGAGCGGCTCCCCTGGGTGGCGCACGCGGTGGTGGTTCGGCACTGGCCCGACAGCGTGACGATCATCGTGACCGAACGGGTCCCGGTGGGCTTGGTCGCCCGGCCGTCGGGCGGTGTGGCCGTGATCGACGTCTCGGGTCGTGTGCTGGCGTGGGAGGCGAGTGCCCCGCCCGGGCTCGTGCTGGTGGTGCCGGTGACCCCGGGTCTTCCCGGCACCGTCCTGGCCCGTCCCGCCCGGCCCGCGCTGGAGGTGGCGTCGGCCATGGCGCCATCCCTGGCGGCGCGCGTCGTGTCGGTGACGGCCAACGCCGAGGGCACGGTCTCGTTGGGCCTCGGGGGAGGGGTGAGCGCCGTGCTGGGTACGACGGCCGGGCTCGAAGCCAAGCTCACTGCTCTGGCCAGCGTTCTCGCCGGGGCGCATGTGTCGGGACCGGCGGTGATCGACGTGACGGTGCCCGACGAGCCGACCGTGGGACCACCCCCACCAGGGCCACGACGGTAGCCAAGACGCCGGTGACCTGGGTCTGGGCACTCGGAGTGGTCGTGGGTCTTCTTGACCGGTTCGCGGTGCCGCCGTATCGTGAGGGCACCTCGGCAGGCCCCGGAACGCATCCCAAATGAAGCTGTGGTCGAGGGTGAGGTCACCTGGTGCTCGGAGCCTGGGCAGCTCGACACCTGGCGGGGTTCCACGATGAGGCTCGAGGTTCGGGTCGTGGCGAGGAGGGTTGATGACCGGTCCAGCGCAGAGCAGCTACTTCGCTCTCATCAAGGTGGTGGGCGTTGGCGGTGGTGGTGTCAACGCCGTGAACCGCATGATCGAGGCCGGCCTGAAGGGTGTGGAGTTCATCGCCATGAACACCGACTCCCAGGCGCTGCTCATGAGCGATGCCGATCTGAAGCTCGACATCGGACGCCAGCTGACCCGGGGCCTGGGTGCCGGCAGTGATCCCGAGATCGGTCGTCAGGCGGCCGAGGAGCACCGGGTGGAGATCGAAGAAGCGCTCAAAGGCGCCGACATGGTCTTCATCACCGCCGGTAAGGGTGGCGGCACAGGCACCGGGGCCGCACCCGTGGTGGCCGAGATCGCCCGGGCGGGGGGAGCGCTCACGATCGGAGTGGTCACCCGTCCCTTCTCGTTCGAGGGCCGGCGCCGCTCGGTGCAGGCCGAGACGGGCATCCAGAACCTGAAGGACAAGGTCGACGCCATCATCATCATCCCCAACGACCGTCTCCTCACCGTCTCGACCGAGAAGACGTCGATGATGAGCGCCTTCAAGATGGCCGACGAGGTCCTGCTCCAAGGAGTCCAGGGCATCACCGACCTCATCACCGTGCCCGGGCAGATCAACACCGACTTCGCCGACGTCCGCATGGTCCTCGCCAACGCCGGCACCGCCATCATGGGTATCGGCCAGGCGTCGGGTGACGGCCGAGCCGTGAACGCAGCGCGCGGTGCCATCACGAGCCCGTTGCTCGAGGCGTCGATCGAAGGGGCCCGGGGGATCCTGGTGGACATCGCCGGTGGCCCGGACCTGGGGCTGTTCGAAGTGAACGAGGCCATGGAGATCATCCACGGCCATGCCCATCCCGACGCCAACATCATCTTCGGCAACGTGATCGACGACTCGATGACCGAGTCGGTGCGCGTCACGGTGATCGCGGCGGGGTTCGAGCGCTGGGAGGAGGGACGCGGCGGTGAGCCGCGGCCCGAGGACCGCAGCCAGGTGCTCGGTTTCGACAACGTGCACGAGGACATCTTCGCCACGCCCGACGACGACGACCTCGATCTTGGTGACGACGAGTTCGACGTCCCGTCGTTCCTCCGCTAGCGCCGACACGCGGCTGGCGGGCACGTCGGTCCACGCCCTGTGGACCGGTGCCGGCGACGGGGATCAGCGGCTCGGCGGCGCCGGCCCCATTCCGCGGACCGTGCCCCCTGATCTGGTGATTCGTGATCTGCGCCAGGTCCACGGCGGTGGCGTCGTGGTGGCGGGCGCTCCCGTCCCCGGCGGGGCCGTGCTGTGGGCGGCGGGGGCCGACGGGGCACCCCCCGAGGGCGATGCCGTGGTGTCCGGCGACGAGGGCTCGGTGCTGGCCGTGCGGAGCGCGGACTGCGCCTCGGTGGCACTGGGATCCCCCGAAGGCGTCCACGGCGCCGTGCACGTGGGATGGCGGGGGCTCGGGGCCGCGGTGCTGGCGCGGGCCATCGACGTGATGCGGCGCCTGGGGGCCGGCACCGTCGTCGCCGGGCTGGGCCCGTGCATCGGCCCGTGCTGCTACGAATTCTCCGACGCCGATCTCGATGGACTGGTGGCGTCGTGCGGCCCCGAGGTGCGCGCCACCACGACGTGGGGGCAGGCCTCGCTCGACCTGCCCACCGCGGTGCGTGGCCAGCTGTCACGCTCCGGAGTGTCGTTGGTCGTGGCGTCCGGCCAGTGCACGATGTGCACCCCGGGGTACTTCTCGCATCGCGCCCGGGGGGACGGGGCGCGCCAGGCCCTGCTCGTGTGGCGCGAGCGGTAGCGCGCCGGCTCGTGCCCCCGTCGGTGCCCAGAGTCCTGGCCAGCGCCCCGCCCGCCGAGGTGGTGAGGGCGCGGGTGGAAACGTTGCGGCGCCGCATCGAGGCGACGGGAAGAGATCCGGCCGGCGTGCGCATCGTGGCGGTGACGAAGGGGTTCACCGCCGACGCCGTGCACGCGGCGCGCCGTGCCGGGCTCTATGACATCGGGGAGAACTACGCCGACGAGTTGCTGGCCAAGGTGGCGGGGGACGCCGAGACCGGCGTCACCGGCATCACCTTAGACACCGACACCGGCGCCGTCGACGGTGATGACGGGCCGGCGACGCGTTGGCACTACCTCGGAGCAGTGCAGCGCCGGCGGGTGCGCGCCCTCGCGCCGGTGGTGTCGTGCTGGCAGACCTTGAGTCGCGTGGCGGAGGGCACCACGATCGCATCGCACGCGCCCGGCGCCACTGTCCTCGTGGAGGTGGAGACCACCGGGGCCCCGGGGCGCAACGGCTGTGTGCCGTCGGAGGTCCCCGCCCTCGTGGCGTCGTTGCGGGGCGAGGGCCTTGACGTGCGCGGGCTCATGACCGTTGCCCCCCCGGGGGAACCCGAGCAGGCCCGGCCGGCCTTTCGCCTGACGGCCCAACTGGCCCGCGACCTCGGGCTTCCCGAGGTGTCGATGGGCATGACCGACGACCTCGACGTGGCGTTGTCCGAGGGCAGCACCATGGTGCGCGTGGGGCGTGCGTTGTTCGGAGAACGGGCGCTCCGACCGGCCTGAGGGAGTGGTCTACGGTGGTGTTTGTCCATCCCCATGTGCCTGGTCGGAGGCACTACGCTGTGAAATGGGAGGCTGGCGATGGCGTCTGGATTCTTCAAGCGGTCCATGGTGTATCTGGGCCTGGTCGACGACGAGTATGACGAGTACGACGAGTATGAGCCGCGCGCGCCCGTGGGGCAACGGCTGAGCCAACGGGTCTCGCTCGCCGCTGAGGAAGAGGACGAGCCCACTTCCTCGGTAGCCACCAGCACCATCCGGCCCCTGGGACGCGAGGACTACGGGTCGTCGTCTCCCACCATCACTCCCCGCACCATGGGCAGTGTGGTGCGGCCCGTGGTGGCCGAGCCCGGGGCGCGTGTGCACGTGGTGGCGCCCATGCAGTTCGGCGACGCCCGGCAGATCGCCGACCGCCTCATGGCCAACCAACCCGTGATCGTGAACCTTCAGGTCGCGGATCGCGAGCTCATGCGTCGCATGATCGACTTCTGCAGCGGTGTGGCCTACGCGCTCAGCGGCAAGATGGAGCGCGTAGCCGACAAGGTCTTCCTGGTGACCCCCTCGAACGTCAAGGTGTCGGCGGAGGAACGTCAGCGTCTCCAGGAGAACGGGCTCCTGCGGCCCTGAGCGCCGCGACGTCGAGCCCTGCCACCTTGCACCGCCACCTGACGCCGTAACCTCGTCATCGTGCTCCGCACCGTCGTCGTCCTCCTGCTCGAGATCTATCTGTGGGGGGTCCTGTTCCCCCGTGCCCTGCTGAGCTGGTTCCCGGCCCCGCCGGGCTCCACCCTGGCCAGCATCAACTCTGTGCTGTATCGGCTGACCGAGCCCGTGCTGGGGCCCGTGCGCCGCATGCTTCCCACCATGCAGGCAGGGGGCTTCGGCATCGACCTGTCGTTCATCATCGTGTTCATCGGCATCCAGTTGGTGGTGATCCCGATCGCGTACCGGCTGCTCTAGCGGCCGGGCCGGCCACGCCCCCCGGTCCTCCAGGCACCACCGTCGGGCGGTTCCGGGGACCATCGCCGCGCCCGTCAGCAGGCCCCTGGCGGCCGTGGCTAGGATCCGTCGCATGGAAAGTGGAAAGCCGACAGGCCAGGGCTCGAGCCTCGACAGCCTGCGTACCGTCGAATTCCGCCAGACTCTTCGCGGGTATCACATCGACGACGTAGACGAGTACCTCGAACGCGTGGCGGTAGATGCCGAGGCGCTGCAGGAACAGGTGCGTCAAGCGGGGGAGCGACTCAGGCAGGCCGCCGAGCGCATCGCCCAACTCGAGGGCATGTTGCAGGAGGTGCAACTCCAGCCTCAGGCGAGCGCGCCCGTCAGTGACGACACCTTGCAGCGCACGTTGTTGCTGGCCCAGAAGTTCGTCGACCAGACCCAGGCCGAAGCCGAGGCTCAGGCCCGCGTGCTCGTATCCGACGCCGAGGACCGCGCCCGTCGGGTGCTCAACGAGGCCGAGCAACGGGCGAAGTCGGTCACCGAGGACACCGAGCGGCACCTGCGCGAAGAGATCACCAGGTTGGAGTCGATCCGTGCTCAGCTCGCCGGCGACGTCGAGACCATCGGTCGCCACATGGAGAACGAGCGCAACCGGTTGCGCGGCGCGTTGAGCGACATGCTGACGTGGGTGGACGAGCACGTGCAGCCGTCGGGCTCGATCCTGGCCCAGCGCGCGGCACCACCGCCCATGGCCCGTCCCAGCGACGACCTTCCCATGATGGGTACGCCCCGGCCCGGCGAAGAGATCCCCACCGTCGCCGCGCCTGATGCTGTGGGCGGCGTCCCGGGCCACGAGCCTTCGGCCATGACCCTCGAAGGCGGCGGCCGGACCGCGGTCCCCGTGCAGGGCAACGCCGCCACCGGCGGGGCCCACTCCATGGACGGCGACGCTCCCACGGTGGACAGCGACCACCAGGGCATCATGACCATGGACGACACCAGCCAGCCGCAGCCCATCGCGCCTCGCTGAAGGGAAGGACGCCGGGGCTAGGCCTCGGCGCAGGGAGACCTGGTCACGGACACGGCCACCTCGTCCCCGGGCGTGACCTCGATGTCGAGCGCCAGGGTCTGCTCGGCCACGTAGGAGCGGTGCGCCTCGATGGCCGCCGCCGTTGCGGCGGGGGCGACGATGGCCAGGGTGATGCAGTCCGACACGTGCAGGCCGGCGTCACGACGTTCGGCTTGGACGAGGCGCACGACATCGCGCGCCAGGCCCTCGGACTCGAGGTCGTCGTCGACGGCGGTGTCGAGGGTGACGACCCCGGCGTCGTCGGGAAGGGTTCGGCCCTCGACGGCGTTGCGAGGGCGGAGCACGAGCTCGTATTCGCCCCGCTCGAGACGGACGTCCCCGGCGAAGACCCCGTCGTCGGTGCGCCGCCACTCCCCGGCGCGCACCGCCTTTGTGACCCGCTGGGTGTCGAGCCCGAGGCGCGGCCCCAGGGCGGCATGGACCAGGGTGAGGACCTCCTCGGTGACCTCGCCGACCTCATCGGTGAGCACGACCTCCTTGACGTTCACCTCGTCCTCGATGAGCGCCACGAAGGGCCGGAGCCGCTCGGGGCGGGCCATGGCCACCGTCAGCCTCCGCAGGGGGAGCCGTGCCCGACGGCTGTTGGCCTTGCGCACGGCGTGCGCGGCCGAGCACACGTCGCGCACGATGTCCATGACCTCCACCAGCTCGGGGTCGGCGGGGAGCTCGCCTGTCGAGGGCCAGTCGGCCAGGTGGACCGATCTCTCTCCGAGCAGGCCCCGGTACACGGACTCGGTCAACAGCGGCAGGAGGGGCGCCGAGACCTTGCACAGGGTCACGAGGACCGTCGACAACGTGTCGTAGGCGTCGGCTTTGTCCGCCTCGACCTCGGCCGATCCGTCCCGGGCGCGCCAGAACCGGTCGCGGCTGCGACGGATGTACCAGTTGTTCAAGGCGTCGAGAAAGCGGGTGATCGACGAACACGCCGCGAAGAGGTCATAGCCGTCCATCGCCGCCGTGACGTCCTCGACCAGCGACGCCGTCTTGGCCAGGATGTAGCGGTCGAGGACCCCGGTGGCGTCCGCGCGGGCCTGGCCCCGGATGCCGTCCACATTGGCGTAGAGCGTCAGGAAGTACCAGGCGTTCCAGATGGGGTTGAGGACCTGGCGCCTGACGTCCTCGAAACCTCTGGCATGGACGACGAGGTCCTGGCCGCGCAGCACAGGTGAGGACAGCAAGAACCAGCGCATGGCATCGGCACCCCAGGTGTCGAACACCATGTCCGGCTCCGGGTAGTTGCCCAGGCGCTTGGACATCTTGCGGCCATCGTCGCCCTGGACGATCCCGTGGACCACACAGTGTCGAAAGGGCGGACGGTCGAAGAGCGCGGTGGACAGGACGTGCAACGTGTAGAACCAGCCCCGGGTCTGGCCCACGTATTCGACGATGAAATCGGCCGGGAAATGGGATTCGAACCACTCGGCGTTCTCGAACGGGTAGTGCACCTGGGCGTAGGGCATCGAGCCGGACTCGAACCAACAGTCCAGGACATCGGTCACCCGCCGCATGGTGGAGGCGCCCGTCGGATCGTCGGGGTTCGGTCGGACGAGCGCATCGATAGCCGGGCGGTGGAGGTCGCCGGGGCGCACCCCGAAATCGCGCTCGAGCTCGTCGAGGCTGCCATAGACGTCGATGCGTGGATAGCGGGGGTCGTCGCTCTGCCACACCGGGATCGGTGCACCCCAGAAGCGGTTGCGGCTGATGGCCCAGTCACGAGCTCCTTCCAGCCATTTTCCGAAGGCGCCGTCGCGGATGTGGGCCGGGATCCAGTCGATCTGCTGGTTGAGTTCGATCATCCGGTCCTTGATGGCAGTGACGGCCACGAACCAGGAACTGACGGCTTTGTAGATGAGGGGGGTGTCGGTGCGCCAGCAGTGGGGGTAGCTGTGCTCGTAGGGGGTGGCGTCGAGGAGGGCCCCCCCGCCGCGCAGCGCCTCGGTGATGGGGGCATTGGCCTCGAAGACCTGGAGGCCGGCGTAGTCGGGGACCTCGGCTGTGAACCGCCCCCGGTCGTCGACCGGGCAGACGACGGCGATGCCCGCCGCCTGGCAGGCGAAGTAGTCCTCCTCGCCGAAACCCGGTGCCATGTGGACCACGCCGGTGCCTTCGTCGGTGGCCACGAAGTCGCCCGAGAGCACGGTGAAGGCGCCGGCATGGCCGGCGAAGAAGTCGAACAGCGGCGTGTAGGTCCGACCGACGAGCTCGGCGCCGGTGACCGAGCCGAGGGGAGAAGCCTCGGCGAACAGTTGTGGGTAGGCGGCCACACGATCGGTGGCGATGGCCGTCGGGTGGCCCAGGAGCTCGTAGATGTCGTAGGTGATGTCGGGACCGACGGCCAGGGCCAGGTTCGACGGCAGTGTCCACGGTGTCGTCGTCCACACGAGCAGGCGCAGCCCTCCGTCCGCCACCGAGATCGCGCCGCCGGCGGCGGAGGGCTTGGGGTCGAGGGTGAAGGCCACCGTCACGGCCGGGTCCACCCGCGACCGGTAGGCATCATCAGCTCGGGTCTCGAAGTTCGACAGCGAGGTCTCGCACTCCCAGCACCAGGGGAGGACCTTCTCGCCCTGATACAGCAGGCCCTTCTCCCACAGGCGCTTGAACGCCCCGATGACGCTCTCCATGTAGGAGAGGTCCATGGTCTTGTAGTCGTTTGTGAAGTCCACCCAGCGGGCCTGACGGGTCACGTAGTGCTTCCAGGAGTCCGTGGTGCGCTGGACGAGGGTCCGGCAGTAGTCGTTGAACCGGTCGATCCCGTAGTCGATGATGGCGGCCCGGCCGGAGAACTCGAGCTCTTTCTCCGCCTCCATCTCGGCGGGAAGTCCGTGGCAGTCCCAGCCGAATCGGCGCTCCACCCGCCTGCCCCGCATGGTCTGGTAGCGGGGGACGGCGTCCTTCACGAAGCCGGTGAGGAGGTGGCCGTAGTGGGGGAGTCCGTTGGCGAAGGGAGGGCCGTCGTAGAAGACGAACTCATTGGCCCCGCCGGCGCGCCCTTCCACCGAGGCCGCGAAGGTGCCGTCCTTGGCCCAGTACTCGAGGATCTCCTCCTCGAGACGGGGGTAGTCGGCCTGCTGGGCGACTTCGGGGTACGGCGCCTGGCCGCCAGGCGGATTGGGCATCTTCACAGAGTATTGGAGGAGCGCCGACCCCCTGCGGCGCAGCGACGCGGGCCCCGGCGGGCCAGCGAGTTCGATCCCGGCGGCTCACCGAGGGTGGGCTCGGGCGGCCCGGCGACGTGGAATACTCCGGGCCGACGCGGTGTTGCCGCCCAGACATGGCGACGCTAGGGTCGCCCACCTTCGTCGAGCAGACGAAAGCCAGGGGAGATGACCGACATCGCGATCACCGCACAGCGGCCCAAGGAACTTTGCTGATGGCCGCGGTCAAGAAGTCGCCACCGAAGAAGAAGGCCGCGTCGGCCAAGAAGGCGACCCCGGCGAAGAAAAAGGCCGGGGTCGCCAAGAAGAAGGCTGTGCCCGTCCGCAAGCCGTCCCCGGCGAAGAAGCTCGCCGCGGTCAAGAAGAAGGCCGTGCCCCAGAAGAAGAAGGCCGTCCCGACCAAGAAGGCGACCCCGGCCAAGAAGATCGCAGCCACGAAGAAGGCCGTTCCGACCAAGAAGGCCGTCCCGATCAAGAAGGCGGCCCCGGCCAAGAAGACGGCGGCTCGCCCCGCCCCCACCACGCTTGCGCCGGTCCCGGCCAAGGTGGCACCGGCGGTCAAGGCGGCTCCCAAACCGCCCCCCAAGCCCACCCGCGGCCCCTACGCGTCGGAGCCGAAGTTCCTCGAGGAGCAGCGCAAGTTCCTGCTGGAGGAGCGCGAGGTCTACAAGACCCAGGCCGCCGATCTGCGCGCCGAGGCCGAATCCCTTGCGCTCGAGCGCGAACCGGGGGACGTGCAGTTCGACGAGGAGTCCGGCGAGGGGGGGACCGTGGCCGTGGACCGCGAGCGGGACCTGACGCTGTCGGCCCAGGCCATGGCCACCATCGACGAGATCGACATGGCCCTCAGGACCATCGAGACCAAGATGTACGGCGCGTGCGAGAGCTGTGGGCATCCGATCCCCAAGGCGAGGCTCCGAGCGCTGCCCTACGCCCGGCTGTGCGTGTCATGCAAAAGCGGAGGGTTGCACCGGCGCTGAGCGACGGGGAGCGTCCGCGGCGCGACGCCCTTCGGCGCCTGCTCATCGCCGTGTCCGTCGCCGTCGTGGTCGTGGCGGCCGACCAGGCCACGAAGTCCTGGGCCGTGCACCGGTTGTCACGGGGCCCCATTCACGTGGTGTGGAAGCTCGACCTGGAGCTCACCTACAACTCCGGGGCGGCCTTCAGCTTCGCCCGCGGGTGGGCGCCGGTATTCGGGGGTCTCGCCGTCATCGTGGTCCTGGTGTTGCTCGGCGCCGTGCGCCGTGTCCAGTCGACGCCCATTGCCGTCGCCTTGGGCCTGGTGGTCGGCGGTGCCCTCGGCAACCTGGCGGACCGGGTGTTTCGCCCCAATCACGGATCGGTCATCGACTTCATCGCCCTGCACTTCTGGCCGACCTTCAACGTCGCCGACTCGTGCGTCGTGGTGGGCGGGATCATGGCCGCCGCGCTGCTGTGGCGGGCAGACCGCGCCGACGCGACGCCATGAGCCCCCCGTCTCCTGCCGAACCGCCGCCGGTTCCCACGAAACTGGACCTGACGGTGCCCGCCGCGCTGGCGGGAGCGCGGGTCGACCGTGTGGTGTCGCTCCTGAGCGGGATGCCGCGCAGCACCGTGGCGGAGCTCATCGGGTCCGCAGGGGTCCGACTCGACGGTCGTGCCGTCACCGCGCGCAGCCGCACGGTGCGCAGTGGGCAGCGTCTCGAGGTCGACGTCTGGCCCGAGGAAGTCGAGGTCCTGGTGCCCGATCCGTCGGTCGCCTTCACGGTGGTGCACGAGGACGCCGAGCTGATCGTGGTGGACAAACCGGCCGGGCTCGTGGTCCACCACGGCGCCGGGCACCGCGGTGGCACGTTGGTGGACGGCCTCGTGGCGCGGTTCCCCGATCTCCTGGACCTGGCCGAGGCGGGTGGGGGCGACGCTGATCGGCCCGGGATCGTGCACCGCCTCGACAAGGGCACCTCGGGACTGCTGGTGGTGGCGCGCACCCCGGGCGCCTACCGCTCGCTGGCCAAGCAATTCCGGGCCCACAGCGCGGGGCGCGAGTACCTTGTGCTGGCGGCGGGGACCGTCGAGGCCGACGAAGGGACCGTCGACGCGCCGATCGGCCGCTCCACCCGACAGCGGACCCGCATGGCCGTGACGGCCCGGGGGAGACAAGCACGCACCGAGTACCGGGTGATCGACCGCTTCGTCGTCCCGGTGCCGTGCACCTTGCTCGAAGCCAGCCTGGACACGGGCCGTACCCACCAGGTCCGAGTGCACCTGTCGGCTATCGGTCACCCCGTGATCGGAGACGAGCGCTACGGGCGGTCTCTCGCCCGGCCCCCGTCCCTGGTGGCCACGATGGCGCCGGGGCGGCTGTTCCTCCACGCCCTGCGGTTGTCGCTCGATCACCCCGCCGGGAGTCGGGTCACATTCGAGGCACCGCTCCCCGACGACCTCAGCGGCACGCTGTCGAGCCTGTCGCGCTGAGCGGGCGGTCAGGCGGCCTGGTGGGCGGCTTCGACCTCGGCCAGGGTGGCGAGTTGCTGCAGGGCGCGCGCTTCGGCTTGACGGGCCCGGCGCACCCCGATGCCCAGACGCGACGCGGTGGCCTGGAGCGATGTGGGTGTCCCGTCATCAAGGCCGAAGCGGATGCGCAGGACGTCGCGCTCGAGCTCGTCGAGGGTGTCGACGGCGTCACGGACCCGCCCGAGGACCATCTGGCGTTCGACGTCGTCCTCGAAGGTCTGCTCGTCGGCGCCCACGAGGTCTCCCAGCGCCGTGCCACTGTCAGTGCCGGCGGGCTGGTCCAGGCTGGCCACCACCCGGGCCGCGCCCTGCACCGTTTCAAGCGTGCGGCTGTCGACGCCGCTCGCTTCGGCTACTTCGTCGGGGGTGGGATCACGCCGGAGGTCCGAGGCGAGCTCCCAGGTGACCCGATCGGCGCGCTGGGCCTGCTCGGCGACCTCCATGGGGACGCGGATGGTGTTGCCGTGCTGCTGCACGGCGCGTTGCAGGGACTGGCGGATCCACCAGGTGGCGTAGGTCGAGAAACGGAAGCCGCGCTGCCAATCGAACTTGTCCACGGCCCGCATCAACCCGAAGGTGCCCTCCTGGACGAGGTCGCCGAAGTCGACGCCGCGGTCCTGGTACCGACGGGCCCAGTGGACCACCAGGCGCAGGTTGGCGGCGATCATCTGCCGCCGGGCCTCATCGTCACCCGCCGCCACGCGTTTGGCCAGCTCGACCTGCTCCTCGTGGTCCGGCAGGGGGTACCGGTCGAGATCATCGAGAAACAGCCGAATGCCGTCATGGGTACTTGTGGTGTTGGCCATCGTTCCTCTTCGTTGTCGTACTGCGTATCGAATAACACCGCTGTGACGCCTGACATTCCGGATCGGGGGCCAACTTGGTCGGAGGGCGTGGCGGGGGTTCGGGGCCGGGGCTCCCCTCCCCATTCGAGGCCGGCCCACTCCTGGACGGCCCTCTCCTGGACAACATTGGGGTTGCGGCCCCCCGCCTGCCATGCTCCGCTGGGACGATGCCCCTGGGAACCGCCCTGTCCCCCTCTGCCGACCCGTCCCCGTCGGGCATCGGAGACGAGGCGCGGCCCCGGCTGGTGGTGGTGCGCCACGGCGCCACCGAATGGAGCCGGTCGGGGCGTCACACGGGCCGAACCGATCTGCCCCTGCTCGACGATGGGCGGGTCGAGGCCGAAGAGCTTGGGCGTCGCTTGGCCGGGCACCGCTTCACCGTGGTCCTCACGAGCCCCTTGTCCCGGGCCCGTGAGACGTGTGCGATCGCCGGCTTCGGGTCGCTGGCCGAGGAGTGCGACGACCTGCGTGAATGGGATTACGGCGCCTACGAGGGGCGCACCACCGACGAGATCCGGGCGCAGCGGCCGGGATGGTCGTTGTGGCGTGACGGTGTGCCCGACGGGGAGACGGCCACCGAGGTGGGCGATCGAGCCGATCGAGTGGTGTCGGTCGTCCGGGACCGGTCCGGAGACGTCCTCGCCTTCGCCCACGCCCACGTGCTGCGTGTCCTCGGAGCCCGCTGGGTCGGGCTCCCCGCCGAGGCGGGGGCGCTGTTCACCTTGGCCCCGGCGACGATCAGCGTGCTCGGGTGGGAACGCGAGGTGGCGGCGGTGACCCGGTGGAACGACGCCGCGGGCGACCCGCTGCGCTGACGATCCCGCCGACCAGGGTCAGTGCAGGGGCCGGGCCGGGACGGGGTTCCCCCGCGCCCGTGACACCATGTCGTCGAGGGTGAACGAGTCGAGGTGCCCGCGCATGTGCTCACCGACATCGGACCACACGGTCAGCAAGATGCATTGGCCTTCGTGCTCACAGGCGCCGTTCTCGTGGGGCCGGCCGAAATCACCCGCCACGATGGGCCCGTCCACGGCGCTGACGATCTGGCCCAGCGTGATCTCCTCGGGAGAGCGGGCGAGCACGTACCCGCCACCGACACCGCGTTTGGAGCGCACCAGGCCGGCCCCTTTGAGGGCGAGCAGGATCTGTTCGAGGTAGGGCTGGGGCAGCCCCGTCCGCTCGGCGATGTCGCGCACCGACGTCGGGCTCTGCGAATCGTCGTGAAGCGCCAACGAGAGCAGGGCCCGACTGGCATAGTCACCGCGGGTCGAGACCTTCACGCTCCGATGCTACCCGTGAGGCTGCGGCGTACCGGCTGATCACCGGACCCCCGCGGCGCCACTCGGGCTGGGAGGGGCCGGCCCCGGGCTGGGTACAGTGCCGAACATGACCGACGCTCCGGTGACCCCGGTGCTCCCCGACTACACCGGCGCGTGTCTGAGCTCGGTCGTGCCGGCGCTGTTCGGGGCGCTGGCCGGAGATGGCGGTGTACCGGGCTGGGTCCCGGGACCGGTCCAAGGGGCGAGACAGGTGGTCCTCCTCGTTCTCGACGGGCTGGGATGGGAGCAGCTCCAAGCCTTCGGTTCGGCCGCCCCGACCTTGGCCGGGGCGACGGGAGGTCCCGTCACCTCGGTCGTGCCCACCACCACCGCCACCGCGCTCACGTCGCTCACCACCGGCTCCCCACCCGCCGTCCACGGCGTCGTCGGGTACCGGCTCCGGGTCGACCTCGACGGTCCGGGGGCGGAGGGGCCCGGTGAGGTCATGAACGTGCTGCGGTGGCGCACGGGCCGCGGCGACATGCGCCGTCTGCTCCCCCCGCCGACCTTCCAGCCCGTGGCGCCCTTCGGGGGGCGCGGCGTGCCCGCCGTGACGCGCTCGGAGTTCGGCTCCACCGGCTTCACCGCCGCGCATCTCACCGGGGTGCGCCTCTTCGGGTGGTCGGTTCCCTCCACCTTGGTCGTGAACGTCCGGCGGTTGCTCGGTGCCGGCGAGCCCTTCGTCTACGCGTACTACGACGGCCTCGACAAGGTCGCCCACGAGCACGGGCTCGGCGACCACTACCTCCAGGAGCTCAGGGCCGTCGACCGGCTGGTGGCGGACCTGCTCGAGAGCCTGCCTCCGGGCGCGGTGCTGGCCGTGACTTCGGACCACGGGCAGGTGGAGGTGGGCAGCGCCACCCGGCTTCCGGATCCGGCGCTGTTCGACATGGTTGAGTTGTTCTCCGGCGAGGGCCGCTTCCGCTGGATGCATGTCCGGCCCGGATCGCTCGACGACGCCGTGGACATCGCCCAGGGGGCGCACGGCGACGAAGCGTGGGTCCGCACGCGAGAGCAGATGGTCGACGAGGGATGGTTCGGAGGATCGTTGTCGGTGGAGATCGCTCGCCGGCTGGGGGACGTGGCGCTGGTGGCGCACGCCCCCGTTGCCTTCCTCGATCCCGCCGACACCGGCGAGACGCGACTCATGGGCCGGCACGGCTCGCTCACCTCGGCGGAGATGGCCGTCCCTTTCGTCGCCCTGGCTCCGCACTGATTCGCCGACCACCCCTCTGGAAGGATCAGCCCATGGACGAAGAAACCCCACAACCCCTCGGTGTCGATTCGGCCGAGGCAGTGCTCCTCGAACCCGGCGAACGCCCGCCGGGCCTCGTGCCCAGCGGGACCCCGGGTCCGTCGACGGGCGAGGACGGCCAGGAGCGGGACGTGACCGAGTCGGTCGAGCAACCGGCCAAGGTGATGCGCATCGGGTCGATGGTCAAGCAATTGCTCGACGAGGTCCGGGCCGCCAACCTCGACGAGGCGAGCCGGACCCGGATGCGCGAGATCTACGAGCAGTCGGTCGCGGAGCTGGCCGGGGCGCTCAGCCCGGACCTCGCCGCCGAGCTCGATCGCATGACGCTCCCCTTCGACGGGTCGATTCCTTCCGAGGCCGAGTTGCGCATCGCCCAGGCGCAACTGGTGGGGTGGCTCGAGGGCCTTTTCCACGGCATCCAGGCGACGCTGCTGGCCCAGCAGATGGCGGCCCGGGCGCAGCTCGAGGAGATGCGCCAGCGCGGGCTCCCGCCGGGGATGGGGGGCCAGGAGAACGGCCCGGCCCGGCCCGGCACCTACCTGTAGGGGCTGCTACTCTCGAATGACAACGCTGTGATTCTCCACAGGCTGTGGACAAGGCCTGGTGAGCTCAGCGGGCTGGCGCTTCCAGGGGGCCCACAGCCGTAGACGCGACGCCGCCGAGGAGGACGGCTCATGGCCGCCAGGGATTCGTTTACCCATCTGCACACCCACACCGAGTACTCGATGCTCGACGGGGCTTCCCGCCTCGATGACCTCGTCGAGGCGGCCGTCGCCGACGGGCAACCGGCGTTGGGGATCACCGACCACGGCAACATGTACGGGGTCCTCGACTTCTACGCCGCGTGTCGCAACGCCGGCATCACCCCGGTCATCGGCACCGAGGCCTACATGGCGGGGGAGTCGCGCCATGAGCGTCCCGTCCGGCGGGGCAAGGTCGACGACACGGGCGGGGACGTCGAGGGGGGCGACAAGCTCTACTACCACCTGACGTTGCTGGCCGAGACGACCCAGGGCTACCGCAACCTTCTCAAGCTCTCGTCGGCCGCCTACCTCGAGGGCTACTACTACAAACCCCGCGTCGACTGGGAGCTCCTCGAGCGTCACCACGAGGGCATCATGGCCACCACCGGCTGTCTCGGTGGGGTGGTGCTCCAGGCGCTGTTGGCCGACGACGAGGAGCGGGCGCTCAAACTGGCCGGGCGCCTCCAGGACGTGTTCGGGCGCGACAACCTCTTCGTGGAGCTCCAGGACCACGGGCTGGCGCAGCAGAGGCGGACCAACCCTGCCCTCGTCCGCATCGCCCGGCAGCTGGGGGCGCCGCTGCTGGCGACCAACGACAGCCACTACACCCACCGCGAGGACTCCGTGGCGCACGACGCGCTGTTGTGCGTGCAGACGGGGGCACTTATCGACGACCCCAAGCGATTCAAATTCGAGGGTGAGGAGCACTATCTGAAGTCGGCGGCGGAGATGCGCACGCTCTTCGGCGAGCTCCCCGAAGCGTGTGACAACACGCTGCTCATCGCCGAGCGGGCCAACGTCGAGATCGAGTTCGGCGTGAACGCCCTGCCCGAGTTCCCCGTGCCCGCAGAGTTCACCGGCGACACCTACGAGCAGCGCGCCGACGCCTATCTCCGTCACCTGACGTTGACGAGGGCCGAGAGCCGCTACGGGTCGTCGTTGCCGGCGCCGGTGTCCGAGCGGATCGATTACGAGCTCGGCATCATCGCCAGCATGGGCTTCTCGGCGTACTTCCTCGTCGTCTGGGACCTGATCCGACATGCCCGTGACAGTGGCATCCGGGTGGGTCCGGGCCGGGGCTCGGCGGCCGGGTGCTGCGTGGCGTACTGCCTCGGGATCGTGGACCTCGACCCCATCAAGTACGACCTGCTCTTCGAGCGGTTCTTGAATCCGGGGCGCAAGCAGATGCCCGACATCGACATGGACTTCGACGAGCGCTACCGGGGGGAGATGATCCGGTACGCCACCGAACGCTACGGGGCCGACCGCGTGGCGCAGATCGTCACCTTCTCGACGATCAAGGCCCGGGCCGCGGTGCGCGATGCGGCCCGGGTCCTGGGATACCCCTACCTGGTGGGGGACCGGATCGCCAAGGCCATGCCGCCGCTCATCATGGGACGCGACACCCCCCTGCGGGCGTGTCTGGACCGGATCGAGGGATTCGACGACGGCTTTGCCACGGCCCAGGGCCTGCGCGAGATGTACGCCACCGACGAAGAGGCCCGCCGCGTCATCGACGTGGCCAAGGGGCTCGAGGGCCTGCGGCGCCAAGACGGGATCCACGCCGCGGCGGTGGTCATCACCAAGGAGCCGCTCACCGAGTACCTGCCCATCCAGCGCAAACCCGAGAGCGGGCAGAATCCGGCCGAGGCGCCCATCGTCACCCAGTACGAGATGCACGGTGTGGAGGAGCTCGGTCTGCTCAAGATGGACTTCCTGGGGTTGCGCAACCTCTCGGTCATCGAGCGGGCCCTCGACCTCGTGGCCAAGACCGAAGGCCGGCGTCCCGACATCGACGCCATCCCCCTCGACGACGACGCCACGTTCGCCATGCTCCAGCGCGGTGACTCCATCGGCGTGTTTCAGCTCGAGGGCGGCCCCATGCGCTCGCTCATGCGCTCACTCGCTCCCACCGGCTTCGACGACGTCGCCGCCTTGGTGGCGCTCTACCGTCCCGGGCCCATGGCCGCCAACATGCACCGCGACTACGCGGACCGGAAGAACAACCGCCAGGCGGTCAGCTACCTCCACCCCGACCTCGAGCCCATCCTGACCGACACCTACGGGCTGATGATCTACCAGGAGTCGGTCATGCGGGTGGCGCAGCGATTCGCGGGGTACACCCTCGAAGAGGCCGACAACCTCCGCAAGGCGTGCGGCAAGAAGATTCGCGCCATGATCCAGGCCGAGCGCGAGAAGTTCGTTGCCGGCTGCGTGACCCAGGGGTACGAGAAGTCGCTCGGCACCAAGCTCTTCGACATCATCGAGCCTTTCGCCGACTACGCCTTCAACAAGTCGCACTCGTACGGCTACGGCCTGGTGGCCTACCAGACCGCATGGCTCAAGGCCCACTACCCGGTCGAGTACTTCGCCGCCTTGCTGACCTCGGTCAAAGACGACAAGGACAAGACCGCCATCTATCTGGGCGAGTGCCGGACCCTGGGGACCGAGGTGCTCGTCCCCGACGTCAACCGCTCTGCCGGTGAGTTCACCCCGCTGGTCGGAGAGGACGGCGCCCATCGGATCGTGTTCGGCCTGGCGGCCGTGCGCAACGTGGGCGAGAGCCTCGTGGACCGGATCGTGGCCGAACGCGAGGCCAACGGCCCCTTCACCGATTTCTACGACTTCTGCCAGCGCGTCGACCCCGTGGTGCTCAACAAGCGGACGATGGAGTCGCTCATCAAGGCGGGTGCCTTCGATTCGCTCGGCTACCACCGACAGGGGTTGTGCCTGGTGTTCGAGGAGATCGTCGACCGCACCCTCGAGCGCCGTCGCGAGGAGCAGGCGGGGATCTCCACCTTGTTCTCGACCCTCGAGGGCTTCGGCGATCCCGACGGGGAGGCACCGGTGGGCTATGGCGACCCCCGCGTGCCGGTGCCCGAGTCGGAATTCGCCAAGACCCAGCGCCTGGCCTTCGAGAAGGAGATGCTCGGCCTGTACGTGAGCGACCATCCGTTGCGGGGGTTCGAGTCGGCTGTGGCCCGGCTCACGGACTGTTCGATCGGCGACCTGAAGGACCTCGACGACGGGCCGGCCGACGGTTCGGGACGCGACGGCCAGGTCCGGACGATCGGTGGGGTCGTGACCGGCCTCGTGCGGCGCTACACCAAACGGGGGGAGCTGATGGCCACCTTCGTGCTCGAGGACCTGCGGGCGTCGATCGAGGTGTTCGTGTTCCCCAAGGTCATGCAGGAGCTCGGCGCCCTGCTCGCCGACGACGCCGTGTTCGTGGTGCGGGGCCGCCTCGACACCAGGGACGACCAGCTGAAGTTGGTGTGCATGGAGGCGCATCGTCCCCAACTGGCCGCCGACGGGGTGGGGGAGCTGCGGGTCGAGCTGCCCCTCGGGGTCCTCACCGACCCGGTGGTCGACCGGCTCAAGCTGCTCCTCTCGGAACATCCCGGGAATGAGCCGGTCTTCCTGCACGTGGGCCAGTCGGTCCTGCGCCTGCCGGCCGAGTTCAACGTGGACAGCCGCCGGGGTCTTCTCGGAGAGCTGCGGATGCTCCTCGGTCCCAGTGTGATCGTGGCCTGATCTTGGGGCCGCACAGGGGTCGCCACCTGCGCTCGAGGCCATATCGGGAATCTCGAGTGGGCCAGGGGCCTCCGCGTCCCGTATCCTGGTGGATACCCCCGAGCCGATGAGGACCTTGGCCATGCCATCGCCCGAACCGCTCGCAGGGGCGTCGGAGCAGCTGGACGAGCACGGAGCAGGCCATGCCGTTTGAGGTCGGAACCAAGGACTGCACAGCACTGAGCGACGCAGAGCTGGCCGAGATGGCCGACTTGTGCGTCGACCGGGCGCCGGGATTCGACATCGGTTTCCTCTCCAAGCAGTGCGAGGAGTGGGTCCTGGTCAGCCTGGTGCGTGAGGGCACCAAGCTGCGTGGGTATTCGTTCTCCACGCTCGAGCGCATTGGCGGGACGCCGTCGCTGCTCGTCGGCGTGGCCACCGTCGACCGGACGGTGAAGGCCGAGCAGGCCATGCGGCTCCTTCTGGGCGACCAGTACCGGCGGGCCCTGCTCGCCTTTCCTGACGAGGACGTCCTGGTCGGCACCCGCCTGGCGTCGTGCGAGGGGTACCACTCCTTCGCCGGACTGGTTGATGTGGTGCCCCGGCCGGGCCACAAGGCCTCGGGTGAGGAGCGGGCCTGGGGACGTCGCCTGGCCAAGCGCTTCGGTGCTGAGGGCAGGATCGACGACCGGACCTTCGTCCTGGCCGGGGACGGCTCGACGGCAGGCGCACTGGACCTGGGCGGGCCCAAGGTGAAAGCGCCGGCCGAGGAGGTGGCGGTGCTGTTCAAGGGCTTGAACCTCAAGCGCGACGACCGGCTGGTCGCCTTCGGGTGGGCCATGGCCGAAGATCTGGCCTCGGGTCGCCTGGCGGCGGGCAAGATGTCCCGCAGCTAGCACCGCCGCCCGGGCCGTGGGCCCGGCGGCGCTCTTCAGGGACGCGGCGCTTTTCAGGGACGCGGCGCTCTTTCAGGGACGGGGCAACAAGGCGGCGACGGTCTTGTAACAGTGGCCGTCGCGTGGCCGGCTGAGCACCACCACCATGAAGTGGGGTCGGAAGCCCAGCGCCCCCTCGAGGTCCCTCCCCGACAAGCGGTCGCGACGTGCGGCGTGCAGCGCGGCGACGGCACGGGGGTCCTCCATGGGGAGCCAGTTGTCACTGCGGGGCCACCCGAAACGCGCCCACACGGTGTCGTCTTCGCGGCGCCGGAAGACCACGGGCCCCCGGCTGGGCACCACCACGGCCACCGAGGGCCGCATGCCCCGGAATTCCCAGTACGGAGCCGAGGATCCGGGGAACCCGAGGAGGTGCTGCGGGGGAGGGATGGTCACGTCGCGCAGGACGCGCCGGGCCCGGCGCCCCTTGACGGTGCCGAGCACGGCGGGGAGGCCGGTGACGGTGACGGCTTCGGGCTGCGCCAGGTCGTCTCGTTCGGGATCGTCGGCCCAGACAGCGTCCACGATCTGCAGTGGCAGGAGATCGGGCCCGCGCTCGTCGCCCCACGCCACCCGCAGCCGCACCACGGTGCCGGTGTGCAGGTCGACGGCGGTGGTGTCCTCGACGGTGCAGGCGAGCACCATGCACCGGTGTGCGCCCGGGACCTGTGCCGGAAGACGTCTATGGCGGCGTCCCCGGCGGGGGGCCCCACCACCAGCACCGTCGTCGTCGTCGTTGCGCCCCGAGGCGCCGAGCTCGGTGTGGGTCGTCATGGGCGCGCTGGGGCGATGGGGGACCGTCCGGCGGCGAGCTCGTCGTCGAGTCGCTGGAGAAGGTCGGCAGGTGTGGCGGCAGGGGCGTGGCACACGTAGCGACGGCACACGTAGGCCAAGCCGTCGTCGCGCTGGGCCCACAGCGGGGAGGGCGTGGGCTCTCCCCAGGCCAGGACCATGGTCGGCTCGAACCGGGCTCGGGCGGTGGCGAGCAGATCGGGCCGCTCCCCGGTGATCACGACCTCGCTGATGCCCCCGTCCGACAGTTCGCAGGCCGCCACGCTGTTGGCGCACGCCAGCGGGTGCTCCGCCGCCACGCGGCGCAGCGCCTCCAGCAGCGCCTCACCGGCGTCGGTCAGCGCATCGTCGGCGAGCAGGGCGCCGAGCCGAAGCAGCGCCGCCGCGGCCACCCCGTTGGCGGCGGGCACGGCGCCGTCGAGGATGTCCATGGGTCGGATCACCAGACGCTCGGCGTCGTTCCCCGTGGTGTAGAGCAACGTCCCCTCGCCGCTGAACAGGTCGAGCATGGCCAGCGCCGTCTCGCGCCCACGTTCGAGCCAGACCGGCTTCCCGGTGAGCTCGGCCAACCGGGTGAACAGCTCGACGAGCCAGGCGTAGTCGCCGGCGTAGGCCAGGTGCCGGGCCCGGCCCTCTTGCCACGAGCGGAGCCACCGACCGGTCTCCGCCACGCGCAGTTCGCCCAGCAGGAACTCCCCGATCCCCACCGCCGCCTCGGCCCAGTCCTGGCGCCCCGTGGCGGCGGCGGCCTCGGCCAGCGATGAGCCGAACATGGCGTTCCACTCGGTGAGCACCTTGTCGTCGAGGCCGGGGTGCACCCGTGTCCGACGCGCCTCGAACAAGAGTCGTCGCGCCTCCTCGACATCGGAGGGACGCGCCAGCGTGGCGCCCAACGGTCGCCGCAGGATGGTGCGCCCTTCGAAGTTGCCGGTGTCGGTGACCCCGTACCAGTCGGAGGCGACGGCGGCGAGGTCGCCGGCTGCGGCCGACAGCTCCGCCGCCGTCCACACGTAGAACCGGCCCTCCTCGCCCTCGGAATCGGCATCCTGGGCCGAGCACAGCCCGCCGCCGGGTGATGCCAGCACGGTCAGCACGTAATGGATCGTCTCCTCGACCACCTGTCGCCACCGTGGCTCTGCGGTGACCTGCCAGGCGTGCAGATAGGCGCGCACCAGCCCGGCTTGGTCGTAGAGCATCTTCTCGAAATGCGGCACCGTCCAGGTGGCGTCGGTGGAGTAGCGGGCGAACCCGCCCCCGAGGTGGTCATAGATCCCTCCGGCGGCCATGGCCCCCAGCGTGGTGGTGGCCATCTCGAGCGACGACTCGGCGCCGGTGGCGCGGTGATGGCGGAGGCACAGCTCGACCAGCTGGGCCTGGGGGAATTTGGGCGCGGCACCGAACCCCCCCCAGGTTGCGTCGAAGCGCGCCGCCAGTGCCGCCACCGCAGAATCCAAGAGCGCCGCGGCGCGGGTGGCGGGACCGGCGTCGTGCTCTTCATCGGCTCGGGTCATGAGATCCTGCGGGGCACGGGTTCGGCGTCCGATGGCTTCGGCCAGCGCGTCGGCCTGGGTGTCCACCTCGTCTCGGCGGTTGTGCCACGCATCGTCCACGGCGTCGAGCACACGACGGAAGCTCGGCATGCCGTGGACATCGCCCGGCGGGAAGTAGGTGCCGCCGAAGAACGGACGGCCGTCGGGGGTGAGGAACACCGTCATCGGCCATCCGCCCGCGCCGGTGAGGGCTTGGACCGCTTCCATGTAGACGGCATCGACGTCGGGGCGTTCTTCCCGATCCACCTTGATCGAGACGAAACGGTCGTTGAGCTCCTTGGCGGTCTGCTCGTCCTCGAAGGACTCGTGCGCCATGACGTGGCACCAGTGACAGGCGGAATAGCCCACCGACAGGAACACGGGACGATTCTCGAGGCGCGCCCGGGCAAAGGCCTCGTCGCCCCACGGGTACCAGTCGACCGGATTGTGCGCGTGCTGGCGGAGATACGGGCTCGTCTCCGATGCCAGTCGGTTCATCCCTGCGAGCCTACGGCCCCCACGGCCCGGGCCGGCCCATCCACCACCGGCACCGGGCTGGGGCCCGAGGGCGCCGCGGGGGTCGTCCGACGATGGTCCGGGCCCCCGCGGGGTCGTCGTAGGGTGTGGCGCCATGGAACTGCGACTCGACGGCAAGGTGGCGTTGGTGACCGGAGGCTCGCGCGGCATCGGCCGGGCCATCGCCACGCGCTTCGCCGAGGCGGGCGCCAGCGTGATGCTGTCGTCGCGCAAGCCCGAGGCGCTCGCCGAGGCGGCGGCGTCGATGGAGGGACAGGGCGTCGACGTGGCCTGGTACGCGGCCAACGTCGGCGATCCCGAGGCGGCGCAGGGCTGTGTGGAGGCCACCGTCGAGAGGTTCGGGTCCCTCGACGTGCTGGTGAACAATGCGGCCACCAACCCGTACTACGGGCCGTTGATGGACCTCGACCTGGCGCGGGCCGAGAAGACCGTCCAGGTCAATCTCGAAGCCGCGCTGGTGTGGACACAGTGCGCATGGCGGGCGTCGATGGAGCGCGGCGGTGGTTCGGTGATCAACCTGTCGTCCATCGGCGGCTTGTCCGTCGAGCACGGGATCGGTTGGTACAACGTGACCAAGGCCGCCCTGGTGCATCTCACACGCCAACTGGCCGGTGAGCTCGGTCCGGGCGTCCGCGTCAACGCGCTGGCCCCGGGCCTGGTGCGCACTGACTTCGCCCGTGCGCTGTGGGAGACGGCGGGCGACGCGGTGGCGAAGCGCCTTCCGCTCAAGCGACTCGGCGAGCCCGACGACGTCGCCAGGGCGGCGCTGTTCCTGGCGTCGGAGGCGGCATCGTGGATCACCGGGCACGTGCTGGTGGTCGACGGGGGGGCCCTGGCCATGCCGTCGGGCGGGGTGTGAGCACCATGAGAGGCTTCGACCATGCCTCGTGAGCCGGCGGGGCCCTCGCTCTCGGCCGATCTCCAATTCCGGGGCCTCATCCACCAGGTCACCGACGCGTCGCTGCCCGGGCGCCTCGACGGCGAGCGCTTCACCGCCTATATCGGCTTCGACCCCACCGCCGACAGCCTGCACGTCGGCAGCCTCCTCCAGGTGCTCATGTTGCGGCGGCTCCAGCGCGCCGGGCACCGGCCCATCGCCCTGGCCGGCGGGGGTACGGGGGCGATCGGCGATCCGGGGGGCAAGACCGAGGAGCGCGCCCTGCTCAGCGCGGATGAGCTCGCCGCCAACCTGGCCGGCATGTACGCCCAGCTCGAGCGGCTCGTCGACTTCGGTGACGCCGCCGGGCCGACCAGGGCCATGTTGCTCGACAACGGCGAGTGGCTGAACCAGCTGGCGGTCATCGAGTTCCTGCGCGACGTGGGGAAGCACTTCAGCGTCAACCAGATGATGGGCAGGGACGCGGTGAAGACCAGGCTGGAACGCCCCGATCAAGGGATCTCGTACACCGAGTTCAGCTACATGTTGCTCCAAGCCTATGACTACCTCCATCTCTTCGATGAGGAGGGCTGCCGGCTGCAGCTGGGGGCCAGCGACCAGTGGGGGAACATCACCATGGGGATCGAGCTCATCCGCAAGGCGCGCCGTGAGGAGGCCTATGGGCTCACGACGCCGCTCGTGCTCAAGGCGGACGGGACGAAGTTCGGGAAGACCGAGACCGAGACGGTGTGGCTCGACGCCGCTCGCACGAGCCCCTATCAGTTGTACCAATTCTTCTACCGCACCGAGGACAGCGTGGTGGGGGCGTATCTCCGGTACTTCACGTTCCTCGACCATGACTCGATCAGCGCCCTCGACGCCGACACCGCGCAGCACCCCGAACGCCGCGCCGCCCAGCGCGCCTTGGCCCGGGAGGTGTGCACCCTTGTCCATGGGGAGCAAGAGGCGGGGCGAGCCGAGGCCGCCGCACTGGCGCTGTACGCCGGAGAGCTGGCGACGCTCGACGAGCAGTCGCTTCTGGAGGTGTGCGCGGAGACACCCACGTCGACCTGGACACCCCGGGCTCTGGACGGCCCCGGTCTCTCCATCGTCGACGCCGTGGTCGACGCCGGACTGGTCACGTCGAAGAGCCAGGCCCGTACCCTGGTAACTCAGGGTGGTGTCTACGTGAACGACCGGAGGGAGCGCGACATCGAGGCCCGCCTGGGCCCCTCGGATCTGCTGTTCGGCCGCTACCTCGTGCTGCGCAAGGGGCGGGACTACCATCTCGTCCGCTTCGAGTGACCCCCTCCACGCGGCCACGGGAGGTCTGATGCTCTACGCACTCCTCGGGGTTCTGGTGATCGTCGTCGTTCTGGCGGCGTCGACGCTGAGCCTGTTCCTGCACCGGCGCGAGACGTCGTCCGGCCTTGCGCTCCCCGAATCCCCCGATGCCGAAGGAATGTCGAGATGACCGGTCCGATCAATCTGGGCTCCGCGCCGCCCGAGACCGCCCTCGACCCGGCGCCGCCGGCGGCGGCGGCGCGGCTCGCCAACGCCATCGAGGCTCCGACCCCCGCTCGCCGAGATGCCGTGGCCGACGTGGTGCGCGCCTTTCCCGAATGGTCCGACGCCTGGGCGGCGTTGGGTGAGGTGGGGCGCGACGACGTCGAGGCCTATGCCTGTTTCCGGGTCGGTTATCACCGGGGCCTCGACGCCCTGCGCCGGGCGGGGTGGAAGGGCAGTGGGTTCGTGCGCTGGGTCCATCCCAGCAACCGCGGTTTTCTCCGCTGCGTCGACGGACTGCGGGCTTCGGCGGCCGCCATCGGCGAAACGGCCGAGGAGGAGCGGTGTGCGATGTTCCTTCGCCAACTCGATCCGACGTGGCCTCCGGCGGGATTCGCCGGTCCGGCCGACCGGTGATGGGGCGCGGGGCGGTCCTGGTCGTGGCGGCGATGGTGCTGGCCTCGTGCGGGAGCCCGTTCCCGGGCCACACCCTCGGCCAGCAGGTGCACTCGTGGGCCACCACGACCGGTCTGGCGGCAAGCCTGGGCACCCTGCGCAGTGACGCCCGCCGCATCGCGCAGGTCGAGGCTCGCCACGATCCCGCTGGCGTGCGCACCGACTGTGATGTGCTCGTGAACGACGCCCTCGGTGCCAATCAGAACCTGCCCAGTCCCGACGCCACGCTCACCCGGATCCTCTCGTCGGCGTACGCGTCGGCCTCGGTGGGAGGTCGACACTGTCTGTCCGCGGCGGCCGGCAACGCGGCGTTGCTGCGGCGCTCCGCCCTCGAGCTGGCCACGGCGGCATCTGGCTACGTGAAGGCTGAGGCCCGCCTGGACGCCCTCGATGCCATCGGGCCCCGTTCGTCGTGACGAACTCGTCGCATGACGCCGTCGCCCCCGTGCCCCGGGGAAGAGATCCCGACGACTATGACCGCCTGCGCCGCCGGGTGCTGTGGTCCATGCCGAGCGGGCTGTACGTGGTAGGGACGCGCGCCGCGGGCCGCCGCAACCTCATGACCATCAGCTGGGTGACCCAGGTCGCCATGCAACCGAAGCTCGTGGGCATCGGCGTCGAATCCGGCGCGGTGACCCACCAGCTGCTCGAGACGGGCCGGGTCTTCGCCCTCAGCCTGCTCCCCCGATCACAGCGCGCCCTGGTGCGTCGTTTCGTGAAGCCCGTCACCGAGGCCGTCGTCGACGACACCACGGGCGCCGGCACCATGCAAGGAGAGCCCGTGCACATCGCCACGACCGGCGCGCCCCTTCTCGACGGCGCGGTGGCGTGGTTGGACTGCGAGGTGCGCCATGTCCTGGCGCTCGGGAGCCACAGCTGGTTCGTGGGCGAGGTCGTCGACTGTGGCGAGGCCCCAGGCGACCCGGCCGCCTCCGACGCCGGCATCCTGCGCATGGAGGACACCAGGATGAACTACGGCGGCTGAACGCCCGCGGTCGGGACCGGCACAACCCCGCGGACTCGGCCGTCCAGGAACTCAGCCCTCGAGGACTCGGCCCTCGGGGGACTCAGCCTCGGGGGACTCAGCCCCGGGCGGACTCCGGTCCCGGCGAGGGGTCGGGGCGGAGGTCGACCCGCAGGGTCAGGATCCCGTCCTCGAGCGTGGCCTCGGCGTCCCCGACCATGGCGTAGTCCATGAAGTCGAGCTGGGCCTGTTCGGCGAAGCGCTTGCGTTCGGGTCCCTCGATGGGTGGAAGGCCGCGGGAGCGGACGGCGGCGGCCCGGGCGCGGAAGCGCTCCACCATGGCGGCCGGATCGAACTCCTCGGGCACCCCCCGACTCTACCGGCGGTCTGCGGGGTCTCTGAGCAGGCCGGAAGGCGATGGACCCCCGATCGGAGTGGCGCTGACCGCCGGGTAGACTCGGAAGGAGTCCTCGCCGTGATCTACGCGCCAGCCCGACGGAGGAGTCGCTCGTGAAAAAGGGACGGCATCGCCGCTTCGAGGAGGCCCGCAGCCTGAAGCGCTCGGTCGCGACCGCCAACAAGCGTTGCCCGGAGTGTGGTGCTGAGCCCGACGACGAGCACGCCTCGTGGTGCATGGCCGAGACCGAGTTCGAGGACATCCTGGGCCAGGGGCCCGCGGCATCGGCGGAAGACGACCCGCCGGCTGATTGACGGTCCCGTGGCGCGCACAGCGCCGGTCCGGTTCAGGGCGCCGGTGCTGCGGTCAGGAAGATCTCGTGCGCCTGATGGCGGGGTGCGGAAGTCGCACCGGCACCGGCCCCGGAGCAGCGTCGTTGCCGGTGGCACCGTTGCGAGTGGCGCTGACGACGACAGGAGCGCCGACCACCCCTGACGGCGGTGCTGGTGCCACGGCCGGCTCACCCAGCGCCTCTTCGCGCGCCCGGAGGTACTGCACGAGTCGCTTGTAGATCTTCTTGCCCACCATGGCCACGAGCTCGGGCTCGAGCTCGTTGAAGACAGGGCGGGTCCCCACGAAAGCCTCGGGGGACTCGGTGCACCACCAGTGGAATTCGAAGCCACCCTCACCCCAGTCGCGACGGTCCCACTGCCGGATCACCGACGTCACGTGCCCGTCGTCGGCGACCTCGTCGTCGCGGCGCAACGGGAGCTGCCAGCACACGTCGGGTTTGAGCTCGAGGTGCGGGACCCCGCGCTCCACGGCGGCGCGGTGCAGGGCGCATCCGGCGCCCCCGGGGAAGTCGGGACGGTTCAAGAAGATGCAGGCGTCTTTCACCAGACGGGTGGTGAGCTCACCCGACTTGGACTTGAGCACCACGTTGGGCCTGGCGCCTCGTTTGGGCCGGGCCTTGGCGTGGAACTGCCACTGCTCGGGCGTCAACGTGGCCGCCGCCGCCTGGACCCGACGAGCGTCTTTGGCGCTGGTGAAGTGGGCGCCATAGGAGCAGCATCCCTGCACCATCTCGGGAGCCGGGCCCGTGAGCACGCCCTGGCAGCCGTTTCCGAAGATGCAGGTCCAGCGGCTTTCGAGGAAGGTGACGTCGAACTGCCAGGTCCGCTCCTCCTCGAGGTCGGGGAAACTGACCCATTCGTGCGCCCCGGCGGGGGCGCCGTGCCAGGGACCGTGCCGATCCTTGGCCTTGGCGGTGGTTCCTTGGGTGGTTGCTCGGCCCGTGGCCATCTTGCTCACTTTCCGCCCAGAGCCACCGGCGTGAGGGCCCAGTCCTGGACTCCCACGGCGGCCATCTGGGCCCCGCTCGGCTCGGCACAACAGAACCACGCCTCGGTGAGCCGCGGCCGCTCGTCCGCTGGGATGGGCGATCGAAGACGGGGGTCGGCCTCCGGAGCGGCCGAGCCGTGGGCGGCGCGCTCCCCGAGTATCGCAACGGCGGCGGCGCGCACGGCGTTGTAGGACTCCTGTGCAGGCCATTGCCCGGCGGCGGCGTGCTCGGCGATGTCGGAGAGTTGGGCCTGCAGCACATCGAGCCGGGGGTCGGGCGCCCGCCACGACCATCCCAGGTGCTCGTCGTCGTAGTGGCCGAGCCGCCCGTCGAGTCGCCCCGAGGTCACGAGGAGCGAGCCGGGCGGGACGAGGAGCCGGATGGCGTACTGCACCGGGTCCACGTTGCCCACCAGGTCGCAACGCGCCACGAGGTCCAAGAGGGCGAACACGTCCTCGGGGCCGGTCCAGGGCGTGAAGGGGAGCAGAGACGGTCGGGGCTCGATGCCCGCGGCCCGGAGGATGGCGACGGCCTCGTCCTCTTGGGCAGCGCTGTGTCCCTTGTCCAGTTGTTCGAGGATGTGGTCGCTGGCGGACTCGAACGCCGACACCGCGAACAAGCATCCCGCCTCTCCCAGACGCGGCCACACGTCGGGGTGGCGCAGGATGTGCTCGACCTTGACGGTCACGTCGAAGGTCACCTCGGGGAAGGCCCCGTGGACGGCATCGATGACCCGGGCCGCATGCCTGGGCCCGTTGAGGAAATCCGGGTCGCCGAAGGTGATGTGGCGCGCTCCCATGGCGGTGAGTTGTGCCACGTCGGCCACCACCGCCTCTTCGCCCACCACCCGGGTGCGCCCGTCGTAGACCACGGGCACCGGGCAGTGCCGGCACCGGTGCACGCACCCGTGGCTGGCTTCCACGTACCCGGCCAGCTGGCGTTGCTCGCCCCGGGCCAGCTGGGCATAGCGGTCCAGGTCAGGAAGGAGATGGCGTGCCGGGAGCCCGAAGCGGCCCCGGCCCAGTTCGACCACGGTGCGGGCACCGGGCCCCCGCCCCGCACCGGCGGGCGCGCCGCCCGGCACCAGGGCGTCGGCCCAGGCGACCAGGCCGGGCTCGTACTCACCCGCGATGGCCAGGTCCGCTACCGGCGCCGAACCTTCGGCGCCGTCGAGGCCGGCATAGAGCCCGTAGAGACACAGTGCCACCTCGGGGCGGTGGACCCGGATGGCGCGACACGCCGGTCGCGCCAGTCGCATGGCGGTGTGCATGGGCACCGAGAACGCCACGCCATCGGCCCACGACAGCACATCGACGTCGAGAGGGTCGACGGCGAGATCGGTGCAGCGCACGTCGTGGCCCGCTTGCAGCAAGGCGCGGGCCGGTGATGCGACGTGGAGGGGTTGATGGCCGAGTTCGTAGGTCGAGACCAGCACCACGCGCACGGCCCCACGGTAGCGGGATATGCGCGGGGTGACAGACCCGACGCGACGGCGCTCAGCTCTCGACGCGAACCTCGAGACAGGCCCACGCCCGCCGCAGCGCCCGTTCCACGCGGGCTGGCGTGCTGTCGCGCGCGAAGACGAACCCGAGGTAGCGGTTGCCGTCGGGCACCGGCGCCACGGCGCGCCCCGGGGCGATGGTGATCTGGACGTCGGTCACCCCCGGCACATGGCGGGCTTCGTCCTGTCCTTCCACGCTCAGCAGGATGCCGGCATGAGGAATCGGCACCATCAACACTCCCGACGCGCCCTCGGCACCGGTCGGTCCGAGCGGGAGCCCCAGGGCATGGGCGACCACGAGCTCTTCGAGGGACCGTCCCGTGGAGAACGACAACGTGCGAGAGCACAGCCCGCCGATGGTGCGCGCCGCCACCTCGATCACCGTGGCCCGGGCCTCGTGCACGCGCACCTCGGCATGGATCGGCCCGTCCACCAGCCCCAGTGCGGCGGTGGCCGCGGCGGTAGCCGACAGCACCGCCGCCAGGTCGGCCGGGGCGAGACGAGACGGCGTCACATAGATGGTCTCCTCGAATGCCGGCCCCTCGAGAGGGTCGGGCTTGTCGAAGACCGCCAGGGGTCGGAGCTCGCCCGACACCATGAGGCCCTCGACAGCGACCTCGGGTCCCGGCGCGAATTGCTCCACCAGCAGCGGGGCGTCCACCGCGACGCCCGCCGCGGTGGCGATGCGCCGAACCCGTTCGACCACGGCGACGGCCTCGTCCGGGGTGTCGGCGCGCAACACGCCCTGGCTCCCCGACAATGTGGTGGGTTTGACGACACAGGGGAGCCCGACGGCGCCGGCCACCGCCGCCACCTCCTCGGCCCCGGCCCCCGCCGCCAGCGCCGCGAAGCGCGGCTGGGGTACTTCGAAGGCGGCGAGGCACCTGCGCATGGCGAGCTTGTCGCGCGCCGTGGCCACGGCGTCGGGCGGGTTGTGGCGCAGGCCCAGCTGGGCCGATGCCTCGGCGGCCACCAAGGTGCCCATGTCGTCGACGGCGAGCACGGCGTCGAGGGGGGCGACGGTGTCATGGGCGACGATGACTCGGGCCGCTTCGGCGGGATCGTCGAGCGGGACCTCGAGGGTACGAGAGCCCATGACCCCCTCCAGGGCGTGGGCCTCTTCGGTGCCCACGACGACCTCGACGCCCAGAGCCCGGGCTGCGTCGAGGAAGTCCCGGGCCCGGTACGTGGCCGACGGGACGAGGAGGAGTAGTCGGGCCATCCACCTATGATGGCCGGAGGAGGTTGACACCAATGGCCGAGAACGTCGCGCCGGCTGGCGAAACTGAGGTCTCCGCCGTGCTGACCGTCACCCCGGCAGCCCGCGGCATCGTGCTCGACGCCCGGGCCCAGGAGGCCGAGGCCGACCGGCTGGCCCTGTGGGTCGAGGTCACGGGTGCGCGCGACGGGGCCTACACCTACGACATCTACTTCCAGGCCGCCGCCGACGCCGGCCCCGGCGACAAGGTCACCGAGGACGACGGCCTGGCGGTGGTGGTGCCCGAGTCGAGCGTGGCCCGGCTGGTGGGGGCGCGCCTCGATTGGTCCGAGGACGGCGACGGGGGCCTGGTGATCGTGAACCCCAACACCCCGCCCCGGCCCCAGACCTTCGCCGAGCGCCCCGAAGTGGACCTCACGAGTGATCTGGCACAACGGGTCCTCGAGGTGCTCGAGGCCCAGGTGAACCCGTCCATCGCCATGCACGGCGGTCATGCTGACCTCGTGGCGGTCGAAGAGGGCGTGGTCTACGTGCGCCTCAGTGGTGGATGCCAAGGCTGCGGGCTGGCCTCGGTGACCCTCTCGCAGGGCATCGAGGTGGCGTTGCGCGACTCGGTTCCCGAGGTCATGTCGGTCGTCGATGTGACCGACCACGCCAGCGGCGCCAACCCCTTCTACGAGCCCGCCAAGAAGTAGCCGACACCTCCGCACCTGCCCGGCGCTCGTCGCCGGGGCGGGGACGCGTATCCGCGGGGGCACGGAACCCGTCGGTTAGCGTGCCGACATGCACGCCCTCGTCACGGGGGTCAGCGCGGGGGCCGGACTTCTCCTCGGCGGTGAGCTCGAGATCGTCGTCGAGCGGCTGAGCGGGCGTCAGCCCTTCGACCGTCCCTGGTGGCGCTGCCCGTCGTGCCAGACGCCGTACAAAGGGCGAGGACTGGTCCCGGTCGCCAATTCGCTGTTCTTGCGGCGCGGGTGCCGGTCGTGTCGCGAGCGGGTGTCACACCCGTGGCGACCGGCGGTGCTGGGACTGGTCAGCGCCGTCGTGCTCGGCGCCTTCGCCGTCCGCTTCGGCGACGACGTGGTGCTCGCCCCGTATGTCGTCTTCGGCCTGTCCCTGGT
>DATCBU010000103.1:0-50515 GCA_036511675.1 Acidimicrobiales bacterium
GGGGTGAGCACCTCGTCGCACAGGGCCAGCTCGCCGTCGATGAGCCCGAGCTCGAACTTGGTGTCGGCCACGATGATGCCGTTGCGCTCCGCTGCCGCCGCCCCGCGGCGATACGCCTCGACGCACAGGTCGCGGGCCTTCTCGGCCATCTCCTTGCCGATGAGATCGGCGGCCTCGTCGAACCCGATGTTGACGTCGTGGCCCTCGGTGGCCTTGGTCGAGGGCGTGAACATGGGCTCGGGGAGCCGGCTGGCCTGCTCGAGCCCGGCCGGCAGGGGCGTGCCGTGCAGGGTCCTCGAGGTCGAGTACTCCTTCCACCCCGACCCGGCCAGATAGCCCCGCACGATGCACTCGATGGGGAGCATCTCGGCCCGCCGCACCAACACGGCGCGCCCCGCGATCCCGTCGATGCCGGCGTCACCGCCCAGCTCCGCCGCGTCCTTGGGGAGCAGGGCGGGATCGGCGGTGATGAGGTGACTGGGGGCGAGGTCGGCCAGCTCGTGCAGGAAGTGCACGGTCATGGCCGTGAGCACCCGGCCCTTGTCGGGGATGGGCTCCTCCAGGATGACGTCGAAGGCCGAGAGGCGGTCGGACGCCACCATGAGCAGACGCCCCTCGCCGGCGTCGTAGAGCTCGCGCACCTTGCCGCTGTGCACCATGGTCAGGCTCACCCTGCAACCTCCTCAATGGCTCGTTGGAATTTCGAGACATGGTGCAGCGCCCGCTCCAGGCTGAAGGCCCGGTCGAGAGCGGCGCCGTCCAATCTGACGTCGGGATCGGCCTCGAGGACGTCCCGGAACGGACGCTTCTCCTCCCAGGCGGCGCGGGCGTCGCGTTGCACGATCCGGTAGGCGACGTCGCGCTCCATGCCCGACTCCACCAGGGCCAGCAGCACCGGTTGGCTGAACACCAGCCCGAAGGACCCCTCGAGCACGTTGGCGCGCATGCGGTCGGTGTGGACCACCAGGTTCTCGACCAGGCCCGCCCCCTTGCGCAGCACGTAATAGGTGAGGAGACAGGCGTCGGGGAGGATGACGCGTTCGACCGAGCTGTGGGAGATGTCGCGCTCGTGCCACAGGGCCACGTCCTCGAGCCCCGCTCCGAGATACCCCCGCAACACGCGGGCCAGGCCGCTGAGGCGTTCGGACAGGATGGGGTTGCGCTTGTGGGGCATGGCCGAGCTGCCCTTCTGGCCCGCCCCGAACGCCTCTTCGACCTCGCCCACCTCGGTCCGGGCCAGGTGCCGGATCTCGGTGCCGATCATCTCGATGGTGGCGCCCACCGACGCGCACGCCCACAGCAGCTCGGCGTGGCGGTCCCGGGCGATGACCTGGGTGGCCGGAACCGGCGTGAGCCCCAGGGCGCTGCACACATACGCCTCGACGCGGGGGTCGATGTTGGAGTACGTCCCCACCGCGCCGGACAGCTTGCCCACGGCGATGCCGTCGCGCGCGGCGCGCAGACGCCCCCGGTCGCGATCAGCCTGCAGGCACCACAGGGCCAGCTTGGCCCCGAACGTTGTGGGCTCGGCGTGCATGCCGTGGGTGCGCCCCGGCATGGGCGTGTCCATGAATTCCGCGGCCCGTGCTTTCAACACCGAGACGAAGGCGTCGGACGCTTCGATGAGGAGGTCGGCGGCGCGGTCCATGGTGGCGCACAGCGCGGTGTCGACGACGTCGGAGGAGGTGAGGCCGTAGTGGAACCACGACCCTTCGGGCGCGCCGATGGCGTCCTGGACCACATCGACGAAGGCGGCCACGTCGTGGTCGGTGACGCGCTCGCGGTCGTGCACCGCTCCCACCAGCTCCGGGGTGACCTTGGGCGCCCGGGCCCGCACCGCTGCGGCGTCGTCGGCGGGGATCGTGCCCACTTCGGCCCATCCCTCCACGGCCAGGAGCTCGACCTCGAGCCACATCTCGAGGCGCGCCTCGTCGGTGAACAGCGACGCCATCTCCGGCAACGAGTAGCGGGGGATCACGCCACGCCCCCGAGCTCCCTGGCCCCCTGGGTGGCACGGAACCGCTCGGCCGCCTCCGCCGCGATGTCGGTGCGGTAGTGCATCCCCTCCCACCCGATGCGGTCCACCGCCGCGTAGGCGCGGGCCCGGGCCTCGGTGATGGTGGGGCCGAGCGCGCTCACCCCGAGCACCCGCCCGCCGGCGGTGACGAACTGGCCCTCGTCGTCGAGGGCGGTGCCGGCGTGGAACACGCTGACCCCCTCGATGGCCGCCGCCGCCTCGAGCCCGTCGATGCGGTCGCCGGTGCGGGGCGGGCCGGGATAGTGCTCGGAGGCCAGCACCACGCACACCGAGGCGTCGGGCGAGAACCGCGGCTCGGTGCGCAGGCGTCCCGCCGCGGCCTCGGCCAGCAGGCCGGTGAGGTCCTCGGTGAGCCGGGGCAGCACCACCTGGGTCTCGGGGTCGCCGAAGCGCACGTTGTACTCGAGGACGCGCGGGCCGTCGGCGGTGAGGATGAGCCCGGCGTAGAGCACGCCGCGGTAGTCGATGCCCCGTCGCCGCAAAGCGCCCACGAGCGGCTCGACGGCCTGGTCCATCACCGTGTCGATGAGCCGGGATCCCACCGACGGCACCGGGGAGAAGGCGCCCATGCCCCCGGTGTTGGGCCCTTCGTCGTCGTCGTTGACGCGCTTGAAGTC
Source organism: Acidimicrobiales bacterium (assembly GCA_036511675.1). Classification (GTDB taxonomy): domain Bacteria; phylum Actinomycetota; class Acidimicrobiia; order Acidimicrobiales; family UBA8190; genus Chersky-840. The sequence continues at coordinate 2,656 of DATCBU010000103.1, forward strand.
CTGCGCCGGGGCCAGCGCCGCGATGCGGGTCCCATCACACAGCACGAGCAGCGAGCACTCGGGGCCCAGGAGCCCTTCTTCGACCACGATGCGACGCCCGGCGTCGCCGAAGCTTGTGCCCGACAACTTGGCCTCGATGTCGTGCTCGGCCTCTTCGAGGGAATCGGTGACGAGCACGCCCTTGCCCGCGGCCAGGCCGTCGGTCTTCACCACCCAGGGTCCGGGCAGCTCACGCAGGAAGGCATTGGCCTCCTTGGCGTCGTCGAAGGCGCCGTAGCGCGCTGTGGGCACGCCCGCTTCGGCCAGGACCGTCTTCATGAAGGCCTTGGACCCCTCCAGCCGGGCGCCGTCGGCGCCGGGGCCGAACACCAGGCGCCGGTCGGCGCGCAGCTTGTCGGCCAGCCCCTCCACCAGGGGCTGCTCGGGGCCGATCACGAACAGATCGGCATCGATGTCCTCGGGGTCTTCGGTGCTGATGGTGATGGGCAGACCCGACCCCACGAAGGTGAAGTGGGCGGAGTCCGCGGCGTCGGGCGAGTGCGGCGCCATCCCGGGGTTGCCCGGGGCCACCACCACCTCGGCGGTGCGCGCCAACGACAGGGCCAGGGCGTGCTCACGGCCGCCGGCGCCGACGACACAGACTCTCACAACGCGACTTTCATAACGCGACTTTCATGACCCGGCCTTCATGCCGCGAACCGGACGAACTGCTCGCGCCCGGGGCCCACCCCCACCAGCTTGATGGGTACGCCGATCTGCTCGGCCAGGAAGGCGACGTAGTCGCGCGCCGCGGGGGGGAGATCGCCGAGCTCGGTGGCGCCCGACAGATCGGCGAGCCATCCCGGCAGCTCTTCGTACACGGCGTCCACCTGGTGCAGCACCGACTGGTGGTACGGGGGGTAGGCGAAGCGCTCGTTCCCCGAGGTGTAGGCCACGCACACCTTGACCGTGTCGAAGGTGTCGAGCACGTCCATCTTTGTCAGCGCCACCTCCGACAACGAGTTGAGGCGCACGGCCTGGCGCGCCATGACGGCGTCGAACCATCCGCAGCGCCGGCGCCGCCCCGTATTGGTGCCGAACTCGTGGCCCCGCTCGACGAGCAGGTCGCCCACCTCGTCGAGGCACTCGGTGGGGAAGGGGCCTGCCCCCACCCGGGTGACATACGCCTTGGCGATGCCGATGACCTCGCCGATCATGCGGGGCCCCACCCCGGTGCCGGTGCAGGCGCCGCCCGCCACGGGGTTGGAGGAGGTCACGAAGGGATAGGTGCCGTGGTCGAGGTCCAAGAAGGTGGCCTGGGCCCCCTCGAGCAGGACGTTTCGCCCGGCGTCGAGGGCGTCGTGGACCAGCCCCACGGTGTCGCCCACCATGGGCCCGATGCGGGGCGCGTACTGGTCGAGGTACTCGTCGCAGATGGCACCGGCGTCGAGAGGGAGCCGGTTGTACACCTTGGCCAGGATGGCGTTCTTCTCCTTCAGCACCACCTCGAGCTTCTGGCGGAAGATCTTGGCGTCGAGGAGGTCCTGGACCCGCAGCCCCACCCGGGCCGCCTTGTCGGCGTAGGCGGGGCCGATGCCCCGGCGCGTGGTGCCCAGGGCGTTCTTGCCCAGGTAGCGCTCGGTGACCCGGTCGAGCTCGGTGTGGTACGGCATGATCAGATGCGCATTGCCGCTCACCACCATGCGGCCGGTGTCGATCCCCTTGGCGCCCAGGGTGTCGAGCTCGGCCAGGAGCACGCCGGGGTCCACCACCACGCCGTTGCCGATGACCGGCGTGATGTGGGGGTAGAGCACGCCGCTCGGCACGAGCTGGAGGGCGAAGGACACGCCGTCGACCACGACGGTGTGCCCGGCATTGTGGCCGCCCTGGTAGCGCACCACCATGTCCATGTCCCGGGCCAGGAGGTCGGTGAGCTTGCCCTTCCCCTCGTCGCCCCATTGCGTCCCGACGACCACGGTTGCGGGCACGACGCTCCTCCGTAGAACGGCTCCGGATTACGCCGCATCATATCCCGGGCCTGTGACCCCCCCTCCGGCTGCGGGCTGCCGCCATAGGCGCCAACGGAGACCTACCATCGGCACATGGCCATCGTTGCCCTCATCTTCATCAGATCGGGCTACAACCTGGTGATCTTCGGCGCTATTTTCGCTGCCCTGTCCTACGCGCGGACCAGCCGCTTCAAGCGGCACACCGGGGTCGACCCGTGGCACATCCCGCCCGTGGTGTGGGCCATCCTGAGCTTCTTCATCGCCCTGTTGGGCACGCTGTTGTCGCTGATCGCCTGTGCCACCACCAAGGTGCCGGGCCGGACGGCGGGCGGCGGCTATTACGGCGTCGGCCGCGGACCGGGTCCCATCACGTCGGGCCCGCCCCCGGGCTACGCGCCACCTCCGGGCTACGGGCCTCCTCCCGGCTACACCCCGGCACCGGGTGCAGACCCCGCCTCGGGCTACGGCGGATACGGCGGATCGGGCCCCACGCCGAGCCCTGTCCCCATGCCGAGCACCCACCCGTCGGCGTACCCGGTGGCGCCGCCGCCTCCCGCCGCGGCCAGTGGGCCCCCGGCGTGGCATGGGGACCCGACCGGGCGCCACCAGCACCGCTACTGGGACGGGTCGCACTGGACCGAGCACGTCTCGGACAACGGCGCCGCGGCGATGGACCCCGTCTGAGTTTCTGACTCGCGGCCGGCTCAGCGCAGCGTCAGGCCCCCGTCCCCTGATGGACCGGCGTCCACGGTGACGGTGGCGCCGTCGGTGTACCGCCCTTCCAGGAGTGCCAGGGCCAAGGGGTCTTCCACCGCGTGCTGGAGCACCCGGCGCAGCGGCCGTGCCCCGAGGTCGGGGTCGTAGCCGGTGCGAGCCAGCCAGTCCCGCGCCGTGTCGGTGACCGCCAGGGTCAGACGGCGCTGGGTCACCCGGGCCGCCAGGGTGGCGACCTGGATGTCCACGATGCGGCGGATGTCGGCCTGGGTCAGGTGGCGGAAGCGCACCACTTCGTCGATGCGGTTGAAGAACTCGGGCTTGAAGAAGTCCTGGGGATCACCGGGCAGGTTGGAGGTCATGATGAGGACGGTGTTGGTGAAGTCCACGGTGCGGCCCTGGCCGTCGGTGAGCCTCCCGTCCTCGAGCACCTGGAGCAGGACGTTGAACACGTCGGGATGGGCCTTCTCGATCTCGTCCAGGAGCACCACGGCGTAAGGACGTCGGCGCACGGCCTCGGACAGCTGGCCCCCCTCCTCGTAGCCCACGTACCCGGGGGGCGCGCCCACCAGGCGGCTCACGGTGTGCTTCTCCTGGTACTCGCCCATGTCGATGCGGACCATGGCGCGGTCGTCGTCGAAGAGGAAGTCGGCCAGGGACCGGGCCAGCTCGGTCTTGCCCACGCCGGTGGGGCCCAGGAACAGGAACGAGCCGATGGGCCGGTTGGGGTCCGACAGCCCGGCCCGGCTGCGACGGATGGCGTTGGCCACCGCGTTGACGGCCTCGTCCTGGCCCACCACGCGGTCGTGGAGGGCCTCCTCCATGCGCACCAGCTTGGCCAGCTCGGCCTCCATGAGCCTGGTGACCGGGACGCCGGTCCAGCGGCTCACCACCTCGGCCACGTCCTCGGCGTCGACCTCTTCCTTCAACATGGCGCCGGAGCTCTGGAGCTCGTCCAGGGCCTTGGTGGCGTCCTCGATGTGGCGCTCGATGTCGGGGACCTGTCCGTAGCGGATCTCCGAGGCGCGGGTGAGGTCGCCGTCACGGGCGAAGCGCTCGGCCTCGCCCTTGCGCGTCTCGAGCTCCTCTTTGAGGTTGCGGATGGCGGTGATGGCGTCCTTCTCGGCCTGCCAGCGCGCCGTCATGGCGTCCGCTGTCTCGGTCAGGTTGGCCAGCTCCTCCTCGAGGCGGGCCAGGCGCTCCTTCGAGGCGTCGTCGGTCTCCTTGGCCAGCGCCACGCGCTCGATCTCGAGTTGGCGCATGCGCCGGGTGACGACGTCGATCTCGGTGGGCATGGAGTCGATCTCGATACGCAGCCGGCTGGCGGCCTCGTCGACGAGGTCGATGGCCTTGTCGGGGAGGAAGCGACCGGTCACGTAACGGTCCGAGAGCACCGCCGCCGCGACGAGGGCGGCGTCTTGGATGCGCACGCCGTGGTGGACCTCGTAGCGCTCCTTCAGGCCGCGGAGGATGGCCACGGTGTCCTCCACCGAGGGCTGGCCCACGAACACGGGTTGGAAGCGGCGTTCGAGTGCGGCGTCCTTCTCGATGTGCTTGCGGTACTCGTCGAGGGTGGTGGCCCCCACCAGGCGCAGCTCGCCGCGCGCCAGCATGGGCTTGATCATGTTGCCGGCGTCCATGGCCCCTTCGGCCCCGCCCGCCCCCACGATGGTGTGGAGCTCGTCGATGAAGGTGATGATCTCGCCCTCGGAGTCGGTGATCTCTTTCAACACGGCCTTGAGGCGCTCTTCGAACTCGCCGCGGTACTTGGCTCCGGCCACCATGGCCGAGAGGTCGAGGGCCACCACGCGTTTGTCGCGCAGGCCCTCGGGGACGTCGCCCTCGACGATGCGGTTGGCCAGGCCCTCCACGATGGCGGTCTTGCCCACGCCGGGCTCGCCGATGAGCACGGGGTTGTTCTTGGTGCGGCGGCTGAGCACCTGGATGATGCGCCGGATCTCCTCGTCGCGCCCGATGACGGGGTCGAGCTTGCCCCGCCGGGCCGCCTCGGTGAGGTCGCGCCCGTACTTCTCGAGCGCCTGGTACTGCTCCTCGGGGTTCTGGGAGGTGACGCGGTGACTGCCGCGCACGGCCCGCAGCGCGCCGAGCAGCTCGTCGCGCTTGACCCCGATGACGTCGGACAGAGCCAAGAGGAGGTGCTCGACCGACACGTACTCGTCGCCCATGTCCCCGCGCAGGCTGTCGGCGCCCTCGAGCAGGTCCCGGGCCGGGCGCGACAGACCGACGTCGGTCCCGCCGTAGGCCTTGGGAAGGGAGGAGAGCCGCTCCTCCACACGGTGGGTGAGCGAAGTGGGCTCCACGCCTGCCTTGGCCAGCAACGGCAGCGCCAGGCCGTCGGCCTGCCCCAGCAGGGCGGCCAGAATGTGGTCCGGGGTGACCTCGGGGTTGTTCTGGGCGTGGGCGCGTTCCACCGCGTGGCGCATGGCCTCTTGGACCTTCAAGGTCCAGCGTTCCTGGTCGATGGCCACGGCTTTAGCGCCCCGTGCGACGGGGTGCGTCCCCGTGCCCGGTGCGGCGGAACACCAGGGCCGGGCGCACCGGCACCAGGTCGCGCCGGTACTGGCGGTGGGTCTGTTCGATGGTGTGGCGCGCCTCGGCCCGCACCTGTTCGAGCTCGGTGGTCAGGCGCTGCACCTCGGCTTCGAGCTCGAGCACGTGGCGGACCCCTTCGAGGTTCATCCCCGAGCCGGTGAGCATCCCGATGTGGCGCAGGCGTTCGATGTCGAGCTGGCTGTAGCGGCGGTTGCCGCCCCCGGTGCGAGACGGGTCGACCAGTCCCTTGCGCTCGTAGAAGCGCAACGTCTGGGGATGCACCCCGGCCAGCTCGGCCGCCACCGAGATGACGTACACGGCGCGGGCCGCGCTCTCCCCGCCGAACAGCGCGGCGCGGCGCGTGGATCGTCGATCGTCAGGACGTGGTGGCGTCATCGGCGTTCACCTCCAGATGCGCACGCGGCTCGTCGTGCGAGACACGGGCGAACTCCTCGACCGCGGCACGTTGCTCGTCGGTCAGTTGCGTGGGCACGGTGACCTCGACGGTGACGAGGAGGTCGCCGGTCGGGGTGCGGCCGTGGCCGGGGACGCCCCGGCCCTTGACGCGGAAGGTCTTCCCCGACGAGGTCCCCACCGGGATGCGCAGGGTCACGGGCTCGTCCAGGGTGGGCACCTTCACCGTCGACCCCAGGGCCGCCTCGGGGAAGGTCACGGGCACCGTCAGCGTGAGATTGCGGGCGCGCCGGCCGAAGAGGGGGTGGTTGCCGACGCGCACCGTCACGTACAGGTCGCCGGCGGGCCCGTTGGCCCGCCCCGGCGCGCCCCGTCCCTTGACGCGGATGCGCTGGGCGTCCTCGACGCCGGCGGGGATGCGGACCTTCACCTGGCGGGCGCGACGGACGACGCCCGAGCCGCGACAGGTTTTGCACGGCTTCTCGATGACCGTGCCGCGTCCCGAGCACTGCGGGCACACGCGGCTGAGCGAGAACAGGCCCTGGTTGTCGTCGAGCTCGCCCCGGCCGTGACAGGTGGGGCACGTCACCGGCGACGAGCCGGGCGCGGCACCGGAGCCGTTGCAGGTCTCGCAGCGCGCCTCGCCGGCCACGTTGACCGACGTGGTGACGCCGCGCACGGCGTCCTCGAAGGACAGGTACAGCTCGGCCTCGACATCGGCACCGCGGCGCGGCCCGGCGTTGCGGGTGCGTCGGCCGCCGCCGAAGGCACCACCCAGCCCGCCGAAGAGGTCGCCGAGGTCGCCGAGGTCCTCGACCCGGAAGGTCGCTCCGCCCGGTCCCCCGTGCGCACCGGGCCCGCCGAAGCCACCGAACCCGGCCGGGCCGAGGCGGCGGACCTCGTCGTACTCCTTGCGCTTGGCCGCGTCGCCGATCACGTCGTGGGCGGCGGAGATCTCCTTGAAGCGGTCCTCGGCGCCGGGGTTGGCGTCGGGATGGAACTGCTTGGCCAGCCTGCGATAGGCGCGCGTGATCTCTTTGTCCGTGGCCGTCGGAGCCACGCCCAGAACGTCGTAGTAGTCCTTGTCGAGCCATTCACGCTGGGCGACCATTACCCCCGCACCCGCACCATGGCCGGGCGGATCACCCGTCCCTTCCACCGGTAGCCGGCCCGCAGCACCTCGTCGATGACCGGGCCCGGGGGCGCCGCCTCGTCGCCCTCGGCGACCGCTGCCGCCGGGGCGTGGTCCACGGCCTCATGGGTGGTGGGGTCGAAGGGCTCTCCCGCCACACCGATGCGCTCAAGTCCCTCGCGAGCCAAGGTGTCGGCCAGCAGCGTCGAGCCCGCCATGAGGGCCTTGCCCTCGGGCGAGAGGTCGTCGCCGTCGCCGTCGCCCAGATGGGCGCGGGCCAGGTCGAAGGCGTCGAGCACGGGCAGCACCTTGGTGACGAGGTCCTCGGCGGCGCGCTCGAGGTTGTCGGTCTGCTGGCGCTGCGTGCGCTTCTTGTAATTCTCGAAGTCGGCCTGGACGCGCCGCGACAGGTCGAGGTACTCGTCGCGCTCGCGCCGCGCCGCGAACAAGAGGTCGTCGAGGTCGTCGACGACGGTGCTATTGGGGGCTTCGACCCCGGGGTCGAGGAGCTCGGCCTCGTCGATGTCTTCGACGACGGGCTCCACCCTGGGGTCGATGGTCGGCTCGGGGCGGGGCGCGCCGGGGCTCCCGGGCCCGGGCCCTGATTGGCCCGGCCCAGATTGGCCGGGCCCGGATTGCGGGGTCATGCCCCGGGCTCGTCGACGATCTCGGCGTCCACCACCTCGTCGTCGGAGGGAGCGGGGCCGTCGTCGCCGCTGGGGGCGCCGCCGGGCGCCGACGCACCACCGGACTGCGAGGCCTGCTCGTACAGGCGTTGGGTGAAGCTGTGGCTGGCGTTGACGAGGGCCTCGGTGGAGTCCTTGATCTTCTCCACGTCAGTGCCGCCCAGGGCGTCCTTGACGGCCTTGAGCGCGCTCTCCACCTTGTCCTTCTCGTCGCCCTCGAATTTCTCGCCCTGCTCGCGCAGCACCTTCTCGGTCTGGTAGACGAGCGTGTCGGCGTTGTTGCGGATCTCCGCCTCCTCGCGTCGGCGCTTGTCGTCTTCGGCATGCGCCTCGGCGTCGCGCACCATGCGGTCGATCTCGTCCTTGGCCAGCGAGGACTCGCCGGTGATGGTCATCGACTGCTCCTTGCCCGTGGCGGTGTCGCGGGCCGAGACGTGCACGATGCCGTTGGCGTCGATGTCGAAGGTGACCTCGATCTGCGGGATGCCGCGCGGCGCCGGGGGCAGGTCCACGAGCTGGAACTTGCCCAGGGTCTTGTTGTACATGGCCATCTCGCGCTCGCCCTGGAGCACGTGGATCTCCACCGACGGCTGGTTGTCCTCGGCCGTGGTGAACACCTCGGAGCGCTTGGTGGGGATGGTGGTGTTGCGCTCGATAAGCCGGTGCATGACGCTGCCCTTGGTCTCGATGCCGAGCGACAGCGGGGTGACGTCGAGGAGCAGGACGTCTTTGACCTCTCCCTTCAACACCCCGGCCTGCACCGCGGCGCCGATGGCGACGACCTCGTCGGGGTTGACGCCCTTGTGGGGCTCTTTGCCCGTGAGGCCCTGCACCAGGTCCTGGATGGCGGGCATGCGCGTGGATCCACCCACCAGCACGACGTGGTGGATGTCGGCCTTCGACAACCCGGCGTCGGTGATGGCTTGTTCGAACGGTCCCTTGCAGGCGTCGACGAGATCGGCGGTGATCTCGTTGAACTTGGCCCGCGTCAGCTTGAGGTCGAGGTGCTTGGGGCCGTCGGCCGTGGCCGTGATGAAGGGGAGGTTGATCGTGGTCTCTTGAACCGAAGACAGCTCGATCTTGGCCTTCTCGGCCGCTTCCTTCAGGCGCTGCACGGCCATCTTGTCGGCGGACAGGTCCACACCCTCGGTGTTCTTGAACTCGGTGACCAGCCAGTCGATGACGCGCTGGTCCCAGTCGTCGCCACCGAGGTGGGTGTTGCCGGAGGTGGACTTCACCTCGAAGACGCCTTCACCGATCTCGAGGATCGAGACGTCGAAGGTCCCGCCGCCGAGGTCGAACACGAGCACGGTCTGCTCCTTGTTCTCCTTGTCCAACCCGTAGGCCAGGGCCGCGGCGGTGGGCTCGTTGATGATGCGCAGGACCTCGAGGCCGGCGATCTGGCCCGCCTCCTTGGTGGCGGTGCGCTGGGCGTCGTCGAAGTAGGCGGGGACGGTGATCACGGCCTGGCTCACGGTGTCGCCGAGGTAGGACTCCGCGTCTCTCTTCAGCTTCTGGAGGATACGGGCGGAGATCTCCTGGGCGTTGTACTTCTTGCCGTCGATGTCGATCGACCACGAGGTGCCCATGTGGCGCTTGACCGAGCGGATGGTGCGGTCGGGGTTGGTGATGGCCTGGCGCTTGGCGACCTCGCCTACGAGGACCTCGCCCGACTTGGAGAACCCGACCACGGACGGCGTGGTGCGGCCCCCTTCGGCGTTGGGGATGACGACCGGCTCACCGGCCTCCAAGACGCTCACGACCGAGTTGGTGGTGCCGAGGTCGATTCCGACGGCCTTGGGCATTGTGTGTCGCCTCCGTATACTCTGCGCCCCCGGTGGCTCTCACCAGGGAATTCCTGTCATGTGGCTCTACTTGACTGTCATGAGTATAGCGATCTTGAGTGTCTATCTATCAACTTTCCTGGAAAGTGCTCTGTCCTGGTCGGAACCGAATTTCGGGACTTTCGGCCCCTGCTCCTGAGGGCCCGCCGGCGTACCGTCACAAGGGCAATGGCCAGGAGCATCGTGGTCAGTGGCCCCGTTCGGCATGGACAACGCCGCGCGACCTAGCCGGACGGGGCCGCTCGCCGCTGCGCCGGAGGCGAACACTCTGTAGGTGGAAACACCTGTATGCCCAGGTAGAACCTCGCTAGGCGCCGCCCCTGCCCGGTCCTACCGTGATCGAAGGCGGCTCCGGGGACTCCCAATCCCCCTCCTGACACGGTCGCCTACCGGGGGGTGCGGCGGGGCGTTGGCTCCTCTCGGTTCCAACGCCCCGCCGTCCAACCGGGGAGGCCACCACAGGGGTGGAGCGAGAGACCGTGGCGGAGCGTGAGGTGGTGGCGGTGATGTGGCGCCGGCACACGCACTCCATCGATGTGGTGTTCGTGGAAGGCCAACCCGACACGTTGATGGGGACCCAGAAGATGGCGGCGCAGATGGCCGAGGGCTTCGGCCTCGAGCTGGTGCCGACCAACCCCGGCACCATCCTGTGGGTGAAGAAGCAGGGCACCTAGACCCAGGGTCACGTGGAAACACCTGGCCCGCCCGGGTGGAACCTCGCTGGGCGTCCTCCCTGGTCAGGCGTACCTTCACAAACCATGACCATGGTGTTGCTGACCGTCGGCGGGCTCGCCATCGCCGGGATGTTGACCGGCGCCTTCCCCGCCTTTAGGGCCGCCATCCACCGCCACCAGCGGGGCCAGGGCCTGCGTCAACGACGTCCGGTGCCGTGGCGCCCCGCTCCGCGGGCCCGGCTGCGCTGATCCAGGCTCGGTTGAGCGGAGAAGGACTCGACACCCTTCGTCGTCGCATGGTGGCCTGACTACGCTCGAAGGTGTGCCCGACCTGGTCCTCATCCGTCACGGCCAGTCCACCTGGAACGCCCAGAACCTGTTCACGGGGTGGACCGACGTCGACCTGACGGCCAAGGGTGAGGCCGAGGCCCGCCAGGCCGGGGCCCTGCTGGCCGTGGAGCAGCGCAACGGGCTCGACCTCCGGGTGGTGCACACCTCGGTCCTGACCCGGGCGGTGCGGACCGCCAACCTGGCCCTGGACGAGCTGGGTCGGAGCTGGCTGCCGGTGCGGCGCCACTGGCGGCTCAACGAGCGCCACTACGGGGCGCTGCAGGGCCTGGACAAGAAGCAGACCACAGCCGAGTTCGGCGAGGCCCAGGTGAAGCTGTGGCGACGCAGCTACGACGTCGCGCCCGAGCCCCTGTCCTGGGACGACGAGCGCCACCCCGTCCACGACGACCGCTACCGGGACCTGCCTCCGGGGGTCCTGCCCGACACCGAGTGCCTGGCGGACGTAGTCCTGCGTATGGTGCCCTATTGGGAGGACGCCATCGCCGTGGACCTGCGCACCCTCTCAGGCGTGCTGGTGGTGGCCCACGGCAACTCCATCCGGGCGCTGGTGAAGTACCTCAAGGACATCTCCGATGAGGAGATCGTCGGCCTCGAGGTGCCCACCGGGGTGCCGTGGTGGTTCCGCTTCGACGACGACCTGGCGCTCATCGACGACCGCCAGCTGGGGGATCCCGAAGCCATCCGGGCCGCCACCGAGGCCGTGGCCCGCCAGGCCGGCTGACCCCCCCGACCGGCCGGCGCGCCCGGGGGGAGGCGTGCCGAGCCGGTCAGAGGGCCAGACCTTCAGGGATCAGAGGGCGTCGCGGCCTCTCTCCCCGGTGCGCACCCGCACCACCGACTCCACCGGGATCACCCATACCTTGCCGTCACCGATCTTGCCGGTGGCGGCGGTGCTCACGATGGCGTCGACCACCTCGTCGGCCTGTGTGTCGTCGACGAGCACCTCGACACGGATCTTGGGGACGAAGTCCACCTCGTATTCCGCACCTCGGTACACCTCTGTGTGGCCCCTTTGGCGGCCGAAACCCTGCGCCTCGGTGAGGGTCATGCCCTGGACGCCCATCGTCTTCAGGGTCTCTTTGACCTCGTCGAGTTTGAAGGGCTTGAGGACTGCCACGACCAGCTTCATTGTGCGCTCCCTTTCGTCGAGCTCGGCTGGGTCAACGTTCGCCTGCCGGAGGGGATTCTGACCCTATCGGCGGGGGTTTGGACCCGGTGAGGCCGGCCAACTCGAACGCACTGGCGCTGCTTGTCCTCGAGGCGAACGTCTCGTCGGGGAAGGCCTCCTCGTCGTGGATGGCGAGGTCACCGATCTCGAGGATCTCGTCCTTGTAGCGAGCACCACGGAGGACCAACCCGATGAGCTTCATGAGGATGAAGGTCACGAGGGCCGACCAGCAGATCACCCAGATGGCGGCTCGGAACTGTTCCCACAGCTGGTGCGCCGAGCCCGTGTACATCAAGCCGCCCACACCGAACGGCGTACAGCCGCCGTGGGGGGTGACGTACTGCGACTGCGACTGCGCCAACGAGCTCGCCGTGTTGACGATCTGGCCGGTGGCGGGGTTGACCTTCCCGCATCCCAGTTCCAACGTGTTCGGGTCACCGAAGATACCCAGCAGCATGCCGCCGAAGAAGCCGGCGATGCCGTGGGTGTAGATGACCCCGAGCGCATCGTCCACCTTCGAGAAGGGGCGCACCTTGGACAGGAAGTTCCAGGCGAACCAGACCACGACGGTGCAGATGACACCCACGTAGATCGCCCCTCGGCCGTTGACGAAGCCGGCGCACGGCGTGATCCCGACCAGACCGCAGATCATGCCGTTCACCCCACCCAGGAAGGTGGGCTTGCGGGACTTGGTGAACCAGGCGTCCATGGCCATCCACACGACCACCCCGCATGCGGTGGCCACGTTCGTGTTGACCACGGCCGCAGCGGCGTCGGCTCCGGCGTAGTACGGGTCGCCACCGTTGAAGCCGTTCCAGCCGAGCCAGAGGATGCCGGCTCCCACGGCTGCCATGACCAGGTTGTTGGGGACGGCGTGTTGTCGATCTCGAGCCAGCCGGGGTCCTAAGACCCAGGCCGCCACGAAGCCCGACACACCGGCCGACATGTGGATGACATACCCACCGGAGAAGTCCAGTGCTCCTTCCTGGGCGAAGTAACCGCCGCCCCAGAGCAGGAAGGCGTCGATGGCGTAGACGAATGTCGACCACAGCGGCACCAGAAGGCACCAGGCGCTGAACTTGATCCGGCCCAGGACGCTCCCGAGGAACAGCAGGGGCGTGATGGCTGCGAACACGAACTGGAAGTAGGCCAGCGTCGTGGTGGGGAAGTGGAAGGGCACGGCGGTGTTGGCTGCGGACACCGCCCGGCTCTGTTCATCGGCGGCCCCGGTGATACCTCCCGGTTTCCCGACCAGGTTGTCGAAGAAGTGTTTCACCCATCCCACGCCGGAGAGCTGGGTTTGAACACCGTTATGCACCCCCCCGCCCAGCGAGGTGGCACCGAAGCCCATCTTGTAGGACCACAACACCCACGCGATGAGGACCAGTGAGAACCCGGCGAACATCATGGCCAGCACGTTCACCGCCCACTTCTTCTGGACGATCGATGCGTAGAGGACCGCCAGTCCCGGGAGGCTCATCAGGCCGACGAACGTGGCAGCCACCAGCTGCCACGTGTTGTCGCCTGTATTCAGCCAACTGGGATACGGAACGAGTTGCGATGCTGCTGCAGCGCCTAGCACGGCTCGAGTGCTCCTCTCGTGCGTTCATAAACCTCGGCGGCCCGATCGTCATGAACGTGGCATCACACATCGACGGGTGCGCCAAGGCCATGACAGGCGGTTCGCCCTGCCGCCGACACAATGGCGGCCGAGCGTTTCGTCTCTGTCACGCGAGTGTTACCAGCGCGTGAACTGGGAGAGGCCCAGGGTCCCAACCAGGCTCGGCCGGGAACGATGCAGTTCAGCCCGCTTTTTGCTCGTTCTCGGGCTTGCGGGGAGCCCGTTTGGGCGGTGCCGCACGGGGGGTGTAGCGCTTGTTGGGCTGGGCCCGCGAGGGCCCTGGCGGTGCCCCGCCCCGTCGGGACGGGGAGCCCGCCGTGGCCTCCTTGAGGTCGCGCTGCAGGCGGTAGGCGGCGACGAGCAGCCAGGCTCCCACCAGGATGTAAGGGACCCCGAACCCCCAGTAGTGGAGGTTGAACACCGACAGCCCGTACAGAGCCATGGAGATGCCCAGGAACAGACGCTTCCGAAGATAGGCCGTGACCATCATCACCAAAGCGAGTGCCAGGAAGACGAGTTCCAGCTCGTGGAGAAACGCCAGACTGAGGTACTGCGGGTTGATCTTGCCGCTCGCCAGTTGCGCGGGTTGGTGTTGGGAGATGCGGTCGTTCACGATCAGGATCCCAATCGCAGCAGCCACCGGGGCCAACAGCAGCCCCGTCAGGCGCTCCTTGTCGCTGGCGTACTTGACCGAGTCCTCGAGCTCCTCGACCGACAGGGGCCGGTCCTGCGCCTTGGCCTTGGCGGCCGCCCCGGGCTCGACGGGCTTGACGATGGCGCCGCGCAACCGCTCGCCCAGGGGTGCCTTGTCGGGGTCGCGGTGCAGGCGCGGAAGGAGCAGGAGAAGCCGCTGACCCAGGCCCATCCGGGGCGCAGCTCCGCCCGGATCGTCGGAGTCGTGGCCATTGGACATCGAAAAAGGGTAGCCCGCCTTATTGCTGGACGGCGAAGCGATCCCGCCGGCGGCTGAGTACGAGCACTCCCACGAGGAGGGCCACCAGGACGACGAGCAGGATGGTGGGCACGACGAACACGCTCGCCGAGGCGTGCGACGTGGCCACGGCATGATGCGTGTCGAGGAGCGGCGGGTTGCCGGGAACGGCCACGGCGTCGACCGTGGTTCCCGGCGGGCGCAGTGTGTTGCCGGGGATCGACTCGCGGTAGCGGTGGCCGTCGAGGGTGAAGGTCCCGGTGCATGCATACCCGGCCGGATTGCTGCCGCTGCCACCCAACAGGCCGAGACAGCCCGACACCGTCACGGTGACGTCCACGCCGTGCTGGTGCAGTTGGTTGATCTGGTCGTTCTTGTGGATGCCGGCCACATAGAGCACGGCGATCAGCACAGCCAGCCCTACGAGACAGATGGACCCGATGACCCGACCGGCCCTTCGGACGTCCACCTGCACGCCGGCCCCACGCAACGTCGTCAGGGCCGCGCCCGAGGTGTCGGGTCCTTCCGGTGTCGCGTCCTCCGGCCCAGTCATCGGAAAAGGGTAGCGGTGACGTCCGTCGGCCGATCTCTGCGCCGGGTCACCCCCGCCGATAGCCTCTCGCTCATGTCGCGAAAGCACGAACTCGACCTCAGCAAGATCTGGATGTTCTCGGCCTGCTCGGGAGCGCAATTGCGCACCATCCGCAAGGCCGTCGAGGAGGTGATCGTGCCCGCCGGGCGTGTCCTGTGCGAAGAGGGCACCGTGGGCCGCGAGTTCTTCTTCGTGGTGGACGGCACCGCCTCGGTGCGCCGCAACGGACGCAGGGTCACCACCCTGGGCCCGGGGAAGTGGTTCGGCGAGTTGTCGCTTCTCGACCGCCAGCCCCGCTCCGCCAGCGTGGTGTCGGAGACACCCATGACGCTGCTCGTGCTCGAGCAGCGTCGGTTCAACGGGCTGCTGGACGAGATGCCCACGCTGGGACGCAAGCTCCTGGTGGCCATGTCGCAGCGCCTGCGCGAGGCCGACGCCAAAGCCCTCAACTGACAGGGCCCTGAACTAGTCGAGCGACGCTTCGACGATCTGGGACAGGTCGAGCACCCTGACGTCGTCCTCACGGGAACGGGCCCGTACGGCGTCGTCGAGCATGATGAGGCAGTAGGGACAGGCCGTCGAGACCACGTCGGCTCCGGTCCCGAGGGCCTCGTCGGTGCGCTCCAGGTTGACGCGCTTGCCCAGGCTCTCCTCCATCCACATCCGGGCTCCACCGGCACCGCAGCAGAAGCTCTTCTCCCGGCACCGCTTCATCTCGATCTGCTCCACGCCCTGGATGGAGTCGAGCACCGACCGGGGCTCGTCGAACACCCGGTTGTGCCGGCCCAGGTAGCAGGGGTCGTGGTAGGTGACCTTGGCGTCCATGGTCCCCGGCTTGAGCATGCCCGTGTCCACCAGGTGGCTGAGCAGCTGGGAGTGATGGATGACCTGGAAGTTCCCGCCCAGGTCGGGGTACTCGCGCGACAGCGAGTTGAAGCAGTGCGGGCACGAGGCGATGACCTTCTTGGCTCCCACCTCGTCCAGGGTGGCGATGTTGGCCTTGCCCATCTCCTGGTAGAGGTACTCGTTACCGAGCCGGCGGGCCGGGTCACCCGTGCACGACTCACGCGGGCCCAGGATGCCGAAGCTGACGCCGGCCCGGTGCAGCAGGCGCGCCGTGGACTGCGTGGCCTTGCGGGCCCGCTCGTCGAGGGCGCCGGCGCAGCCCACCCAGTACAGGTACTCGATGTCGTCGGGGATGGTGCCGGTGATCACGGGGATCTCGAAGTCGAGGGCTTCGGTCCACTCGGTGCGCTTGGCACCACCGAGACCCCAGGGGTCGCCCTGGTTCTCGATGTTGCGCAACATCAACCCGGCCTCGGGGGGGAAGCGCGACTCCATGAGGACCTCGAATCGGCGCATCTCGAGGATGGTGTCGACGTGCTCGATGTCGACGGGGCATTCCTCCACGCACGCCCCGCAGGTGAGACACGACCACAGCACGTCGGGGTCGATGGTGCCGGGGACGAGGGTGGGAGCCTCGGCCTTCTGAGCCGCGGCCCACGCCACGGCGTCGACGGGGGACCCGTCATCTGAAGGCGGGGGGGACCCGAAAAGTCGAGGCGCGGACTCGAAAAGATTGTCGCGCAGCCCCATGATGAGGAGCTTGGGTGACAGGGGTTTGTCGGTGTTCCAGGCCGGGCACACCGACTGGCAGCGCCCGCACTCGGTACACGTGAGGGTGTCGAGGAGCTGCTTCCACGACAGGTCCTCGATGTGGCCGGCGCCGAACACGGTGTCCTCGGACACGTTCTCCATGTCCATGTTGGGAGTGTTGTAGAGCGGTCCCAATGCCCGGGGCCGACGCGAGGTGGCCACGTTGATGGGCGCCAGGGCGATGTGGAGGTGCTTGGAATAGGAGAGGAAGACGGCAAAGCCCACGATGACGGCGATGTTGAGGATGAGGAGCACCGTCTCGAGGTCCGAGTTCACGCCCGCCCCGAAGTGGGAGAAGAGTCGCGACATGGCGTGGGAGGCGAAGGGCCACCACGAATTGCCGTAAGGGAAATGGCCGGTGTTGACCTGGGCGGCGCGGTAGCCGATCAGGGTCAGCATGACCGAGCCGATCATGACGAGCACCAGCCAGGCCGCCCCGGTGTGCGATCCGAAGAAGCGCGACAGCCGGCCCTTGCGCTTGGGGGAGTTGACGTAGCGGATGCCGGTGAAGACGCACAGGGCCACCAGCACGGCCACGGCGAAGAAGTCCTCGATGAACCCGAGGGCCCGGCCCCGGCCGATGAGGGGGACGAAGAAGTCGGTGTCGAAGAGCGCCCCGTAGGCCTCCAGGATGGTGAACATGAGGATGGTGAAGCCCCAGAAGGTGAAGGCGTGGGCCATGCCGGGGACGGTCCACCGCAGCAGCTTGCGCTGGCCCCCCACCTCGGAGAGCTCGGCCCAAGCACGAGCCCGGAACTGGGTGAAGCGCTTGGGGTCGGACTGGCCCTTGCCGACGAGGCGGAAAAGGTAGGCGAAGCGGCGACCGGCGATGGCAAAGGCGATCACGGTCGCGCCCAAGCCGAGGATGATCCTGATGGGCAACGTCTCCTCCTGGAGGGTCAGGGACGGAAGTTCTCGAAGTACCGGCTCGGGGTGGGTCCCCGCTGGCCCTGGTACTTCGAGCCCAGGGCCGCCGTCCCGTAGGGCTGGTCGGCGGGCGTGGTCATGCGCAGGAAGCTGATCTGACCGATCTTCATGCCGGGGTAGACGGTGATGGGGAGGTTGGCGACGTTGGAGAGCTCGAGGGTGAGGTGGCCATCCCAGCCGGCGTCCACGAACCCGGCGGTGGAGTGGATGAGGAGCCCCAGGCGGCCGAGGGAGGACTTCCCCTCGAGGCGGGCCACCAGGTCATCGGGGATGCCCACCCGCTCCAGGGTCGACCCCAGAATGAACTCGCCGGGGTGGAGGATGAGAGGCTCCCCGTCGGGGATCTCGACCAGCTCGGTGAGGTCCTCGAGGTCCTCCCGGACGTCGATCACGCGCATGGAGTGGTTGCGGAACAGCCGAAAGTAGCGGTCCACATGGAGGTCGACCGAGGACGGCTGGATGCAGTGGGGTCCCAGCGGGTCGATGACAATTCTCTTGGCATCGAGCTCTTCGCGGATCGTCCGATCTGAAAGGACCACGGGGCAGCACGATAGTGTGATGCCTCCTCGCGGGCGTAGTTCAGCGGCAGAACATCAGCTTCCCAAGCTGAGAACGAGGGTTCGATTCCCTTCGCCCGCTCTCGACAGCTCGCCGATTGCGCACAGGCCCGTCATCCTGGCTCACGCTGCGCGGCTACCGATCAGCTGCCGCAGCGTAGGCGCGGTCGCGATGCTGTGGAAGCTGTACCACCTCGATGAGCCTCGGTTGCGGTTGCTGAGGCCAACCGCGTCCTTCGACGGGCCGAGCGACTGGCTGCATGCGCGAGTAGCCCGACGAACGACCCGGACCTCATACCTGGCGGGTACCCGAGAACGACATTCGCCGTTGAAGCAGCCGCTGACATTGTCTCCGCCGACGTATCCACCGCTTCTCGATCTACCGCTTGACGGTGTACCGTGTCACGGAGTAAACATCTCGCATGACCAATGCGATCCCTCTGACGAACCTTGGCGCCCAGGCGCCTCCTGATCGGCACCCGCGTGTCGGGGCGTTGGCCCGACTGGGCCTTTGGCTTTCGGTCGCGGTGGTGACCCTGGTGGGGGTTGGGCTCCTGATCTTCGCCGTCATCGTCCTGGCGCACCACGCCGCCCCGGCCGGCGGTGGGGGGTAACTGCCCCGGCGAGCGCAGCCGGTTCAGCGCGGGGCTGGCGCTTGCCACGATCACCCCACTCGTGCTCGCTCCGCTATTGGCGCCGAGCGACGGCAGGGGGACGAACGAAGTCCTCGGCGTGCTCGTGGTCGTCGCCTACGCCGGACATCTCGCCGTGACGGGCTTGCTGTGGAGGGTCCCTGAGGTCCAGCAAGCAGTCCGCACGCGCCCCGGCCGCCTCGTCGCCGTGCCGGTTGCTCTCGTCGTGGCCGCGTCGGTCGTGGCGTTCGTCGCCTCCGACCGGCTGCTCGCATGGCTGCTGATCGGGTACTTCGCCTGGCAGTTCTCCCACTTCCAACGACAGAACCTCGGGCTCGCTGCCATCGTCACCGCCCAGTGGGATTCCGAGCCGCTTCGCAGGTCTGAACGCCGTCTCGTGATATTCGCCGGATGGTGCGGGTCAGCGGCGCTGCTCGCCCACCCGGCCCTGCTCGACGGCCTCATTCCCTCGCTTCCGCCTTCCCTCGCGGGTCCCGTCGTGCGTGTGGCCGCATTGGGCCTCGCGGGTTGCGCGATCGGCACTGTCGTCATCGCATGTCACTCGAAGCGACCAGCGCTCCTCGTCGCCACCAACCTTGCGGCCGTCTTGTTCTTCCTGCCGGTCTTCGCGTTCAAGAGCACTGCGGCGGCGGTGACGGGCATGGTGGTCGCCCACGGCCTCCAGTACCTCTGGGCGGTGGGCTGGCGCCGCCACCCATCACGACCTCGGCAGAACGGCTCCGGTCGCGAGCTCTCGGGAAGGCATGTGGCGCTGGCAATCACCGGGTTTGCTGTCGTAGGCGGGGCGCTCCTGTCAGCCATGTCGGAGCTGCACGGGGCACACGCCGCTGGCCTCCGCCTCCTCTACGGCGCCTACCTAGGCATCGCCATGGCCCACTTCGCCGTCGACAGCGTCATCTGGCGCCGAGTCCGGCCGTCGCCACAAGCCTGGGCTCGTCTTCGCGCACTGCTACCCTCGTCGGCACACGGGGGGCTTTGACATGCAAACGAGGCCGCTGGCCAGCCTGGGGCGCTACACCGGCCCCGCCACCCTCATCCTCTCGAGCCTCGCCGACGGCGCGAAGCACGGCTACGCCCTAGCCAAGGACATCGAGCAGTTCGCCGGAGTCCACCTCGTGCCGGGCACGCTCTACGCCGCGCTCACGCGCCTGGTCGACCAGGGATTGATCGAGCCCGTCGCCTCGGACGACGAGCGCCGACGGCCATACCGCATCACGCCCGCCGGGGCCGAGGCGCTGCGCGAACAGCTCTCCGAGCAGCGTCGAGTCGCAAACCTCGGCCTTCGCCGACTCGCTGGCGGCACCTCGTCATGAAGGGCTCCGCTGACCGGCGCGCCGCTCGGCTCGCCCTGCTTTACCCGCGTCGGTGGCGTCGGGAGTACCCCGACTTCGTCGGTGTCCTCGCCGCTGAGCTCGACGAGCACCCGTGGCGCTCCCGCACCGACGTGATCCGAGCCGCCATCATCGAACGCGCCCGGGCCGCCGGCATCATTCCGACCGGGCCAGACGACCGCGCCCGCTCCGGGCTCGCCCTCATCTACGCCACGCTCCTGCCGTTCACCGCGCTCGTGGCGGGCATCTGGTCGCAACTGCGCACTGGCATCGGAACGCATGGTCGTGACACTCCTCCCGTCGTGCGTGCCGCCGATCTTCTTCTCGCCTTCGGCACGGTCGCGGTCTTCGTGTCCCTGGCCGTGGTCGTTCCTCTCGTCGCCGCCCACTCGCGAGGTCGATCCCCCGACTCCGGCCCCAAGGCCGGCCTATCAGCCAGGGGACTTCTCCGGCCGGCGCTGATCCTCGTCGGGTCGATCGCCACCCTGACCGCCGCTGGCTGGGCCGCCGACCGCTCCGGCTGGTACTCACCTGCGGCTGCGGCCTTGCCCAAGGGGGGCCTCGGCTACCCAATCGCCCTGTGGGCCCGCGGGGCCATCGCCGCCATCACCCCAGCCTGGGTTCACCCAACAATGTTCGGGCACATGCCGACCGGAGAGCTCCTCGCCTCCCTTGTTGCGCCGTTCGCAGCGCTGGCGGGTGCCCTGGCTTTGCTACGACTGGTCGGCCGCCTGCCCTTGCGAAAACCAGGGCGGACGGATATCGCCCTCGCGCTCACCATCGCCGGGATGATGCTCATCTCGGTCGCAGCCTCCGTGCGGTGGGTCCTTGCCCACCCCACCCGGGAAGGCACGAGCCAGTTGTTGGCGCGCACCGACCAGCTGGCTCCGGGTCATACAGGCTGGGGAGTGGCCTTCCTGCTGTTGGTCCTCGCCGGCATCGCCATGATCGGCACGCGTCGCGTACTCCAGGGGCGAAGGCAGCCCACCGAGCCGGGGTCTGGCACCAGCCTGGACCCTGATGTCGGGTGGGTACCGGAGAGCGACGGGTCCGGAACAGGCGGCCTCTTGGCCCTGGTCCTCGTCGAGCCTTGAGTGCACGCCTGGTAAAGGACAGAACTGTCCTGGTATCGCTTCGATCAATGCCGGAGGATCGTCACTCAGTCATCAAGCCTGTAGAAGTCACAGGGGATCAACAACATTGTCTTCGCTCAATACGCCTGGACAGAGTCTGACTGAAAGTCGGACAGTCACAGAGGATCAGAGTCGATGACCGAGTCCTGACGCGCCTCGCTTCCTTTAATGTCGTCGGCCATGATCCTCTGTACACCATGGCCGTCGGGGATTTCATAGAGCCGTCTTCGGATGGGCGTGCACCGGGTCACGCCGGGCGGGCCACCTGCTGTGGAGTCGGGTTCAACCTGCAGTCTGCGGCGTCGTTTCGATCGGTGTCGCCCAGACCTGTGCGACGGACCTCGCCACCACGCGCGAGCGTCGACATAGGATCTAGATTGTGCAGTTCGGGCGCGAAGGTATCGAGATTGCCTACGACGACTCCGGTGACGCCGGGCACGGGCCAGTTGTGCTGCTCCATGGCTTGGGTAGCGCTCGCTCAACGTGGGACCCTATTGTGCCAACGCTGGCGGGGCGGCGGCGGGTGTTGGCTTTCGACCAGCGGGGCCATGGGGAGTCCCCCCATGCTTCCGGTACCTACTCGCTGAAGCACTACGTCCCCGACGCCATCGCCTTCTGCGAGAGCGTCACCGACCAGCCGGTTGTCTTGGTGGGCCACTCGCTCGGCGGAGTCGTCGCCGTATCGGTCGCTCAGCGACGTCCGGACCTCGTGCGCGGGTTGTTGCTCGAAGATCCCCCGCTGTATCGGGGTGAGCCTGGGGAGGCGGACAACAACCCCTTCTTGGCTGTCTTCGCCATGTTGCACCAATTGGTGGGCGACATGCAGTCCCGCCATGCACCGATCGACGAGTACGAGACTCTGCTGCGTTCCGCCCCTAGCCCCAACGGCGCTGGTTCTTTCGCCGACGTCCTTGGCGAGGACGGCACCCGGGCTCGCGCGCGGGGACTGGCGAGCCTGGACCCCGACGTCTTTCTCGCCGCCGTCGATGGATCAGGGTTGGCCGGAACCACGCCCGACGCCGCCCTGGCGTGTCCCGTCCGGGTTCTTCGCGCCGACCCTACACTCGGCCCGGCATTCACCGCGGAACATGAGGCCCGCTTTCGCACTAAGAATCCGAATGCCGACGTGGTGGTTATCCACGGGGCCAGCCACTTCATCCACGACGAGCAGCCAGGGCATTTTCTTCTTGAACTACGCGGGTTCCTCGACACACTCTGAGCGCCCAAGGGGTGTCATCGAGGAAGCCCGCCAACGCGTAGGTGGAGCGCCGGTCCAGGTGCCCTTCAGGCCGGAAGGCTCGGGATTGCACAAGGTCGTGATTTGCGAGCGGGTCCGATGGGAGCCAGGGCGCACTGGATCGGCACATACAGCCCGGTCGGCATGAATACACACGGGCGTCGTTATCGCTCGCATTTCCGTCATAATCGAAGACTGAGTGGCCCTGGATTAGTTGGAGGCTCCCTCAGACCCAGTGCGATTCACCACAAATGCAAACGGGAGGCATTACCGCGTACTTCCTCTTCGCCTCAGCTCCCGTCGCTTGCCCATTAGTGATGGTCTTGAGTCTTAGTAAGGTGTTACGACATGGTGGCAACGGCCCCGTGTACCGGGCGGCCATGATGACCGTCAGGTCCGATGCCGAGCCCGCGGGGCCGAGCGATCCCCGCGCGTTGCCCGAGGCCATTGAGCCCTCTGTCGAGATTCAAAGGTCGAATGCAGCCACTCAGATCATGAAACGTCTTGATGGCGCACTCGCCACAGCTGAGAGGACAGTGCTATGGCCTGTTAGTAAGGCCAAGGAGAGGTTGAGCGAGTTTAGAGGTGACGCGCCCCGCGAGCCCTTCTACGTCGCCTACCTGAAACTGCCCCGTGCCGGACCCGTCACCGCGCTCGTGGCGCTGATGCTCGGGTACATCGCGGTGTTCGGGACCCTCACCTATCAGCAGCAGTCGAACTACGGAACGTACGGCTTCGACATGGGGATCTACGACCAGGGGATCTGGCTGGTCTCCCATTTCAAGAATCCGTTCGTCACGATCCGCGGCCTCGAATACTTCGGTCACCACGTGAACATCATCACGCTACTCTTCGTGCCCGCGTACTGGCTTGGGGCCGGCCCCCACTTCCTTTATGCGGTCGAGACCGTGTGCTTGGCGGCAGGTGCCATTCCTATCTGGCTCTTGGGACGCGACCGATTGGAGAGCTCCTGGATGCCTCTCGGGCTCTGCGCCGCGTACCTGCTCTATCCGTCAGTGGAATGGATCAACCAGTGGCAATTCCATCCAGACGCACTGATCATGACCCCGCTGATGTTCGCGTACTGGCTGGCGACAAGGCGGCGCTGGGGTTGGTTCTGGGTTGCGGTCGCCATCGCCCTCTCGTGCAAGGAGGATGCCGGTCTGGCCGTGTTCGCCCTCGGGATCTGTCTCTGGCTCAAGCATCGCCAACGGGCACAGGGTCTGTTTACTGCAATAGCCGGGGCAACGTGGTTCCTGATCTGCACCAAGCTCATCATCCCTCTCGCCAACGGAGGCGGCGCGCCGTTCTACGTCACGAACTTTCCAGGTCTCGGCTCGTCGATCTTTTCGATCATCGGGAACTTCGTATTCCATCCCAGCAGGTGGATCAAATTGGTCTTTGCGCGATCGCGGTGGACGTACTATGCGCAGGTATTCTGGCCAGTGGCGCTGCTCGCCTTGCTCGAGCCTCTCGTGCTGCTGATCGGCATACCACAGCTCCTTGTCAACACGCTCGCGGCAAATCCCGATTCGTACGACATCCACTTCTTCCTGACCGCGATCGTCGTTGCGGCGGTGTTCTTGGCCACTGTCGAAGCTTGTGGAAAGCGAGGCCGCACCCCGGCCGGTCGTCGGTTCATGGTCGGGCTGGCAGTGTCCGCCGCACTCGCCGGTAATGTGGCCTGGTCGCCTTCGCCCATCAGTGTCAACTTCCACAGTGGGTTCTGGGTCCAGCCTGGCCCGCAAGACCAGGCCATCAACGCCGCGATCAGCATCGTGCCGAAGAACGCCTCCGTGTCCGCCACGTACAACATCGACGATCACCTGACCCACCGGATCTCAATCTTCGAGTATCCGAATCCCTGGGTCGTGACCAACTGGGGGATCAGTCTCCATAATCCTCCTGACCCTTCGAAGGTCGATTGGCTCGTCCTCGACACGAGGGCGATCGGCAACCAAGCGGCTCTCTACGAGGCTCTCATCGCCAAGGGGGAATTCTCAGCGGTGTTCAACGAGCACGGGATACTGGTCCTCTATCGGGTGAGACCCGGCATTCCCAACGATCACCATTGGCCATAAACCCGATCTGGCTCCCCATCAGTTGATGAGGTAGTCGGGTACTTTCGCTAAGACATCCGGGGAATGTCGGCGAGTGTGGAATTGGTCCGCATTAGCCGCCAGGCTCAAACACCAGTTGCCTGGGCGCTAGTGGCGTCTTTGCGGCAGCCTGGTACCTGATCGGGAACAGACGCTCCGGTGTGGGCAGAGCAGGTTATCGGACTGCTCCTTGCCGGGTCCGGCTCGGGGCGTCGGAGAAGGTCACCGCGCCGGTCCGGGCAGTATCGCTCGGGGCCGCGATTTCCGGGCTGTTGGCTCCGGGCCGGGGTGCGAACAAGCGGCGCATTTGCGCGTGCCTCGCTTCGGGCTCGGCGCAGCCTCCTTGTCTAGTCGTCATGGCGGTCGGGACCGCCCAGGTCCACGCTCGCGCTTCTAGGTAGCGGTCAACTGACCGTCGAAGTAGTCGGCCAAGGCGGTGAGTTGACCAGCGCCATTGCCGACGTAAGTTGGGCCGTGCATCAGTGCGAGCCTCTCGGGCTCGAGGCTGGCGAGGCGGCGGAGTGTCGGGCCAGTGTCTGGCGTATATGCGTGACCATGCATCAGCTGATCGTGCGCGATCGCCGCGTCAGCTATGCCGTCGGTGGTAGTGGCTGGCGCCGGACCGGTCCGGGAGAACAGATCGCCGCAGAACAGAGTCTTCGTGGTCTGGTCAAAGAGGACACCCGCTTCCCACGGCCCGGGAACGTGAGGCGTGTCGATCCATTGCAGAAGGTGACCACCGATGTCGATCACCTCGTCGTCGGCCAACGAGCGCGGGGGACGGGTGGACATGTCGGAGAGGCAGAGGAAGCAGCCGGCGCGGCCGTGGGCGGTTACGGCTGATGGTGCTACTGACTCCCACTCGTTGAGGGCGCCGTACTCGTCGGGGCGCGACGCGTGGCCAGAGCTGATCCAGCGGATCGACGCGGGATCGACGACGGTGGCCGCCGCATCGCGCACGGACGGGAACAGCCGGCGTGTGCCCGTATGGAATAGCAGCGTCTCATCGCCTAGGACGACGAACTGGTTGAAGGTGATCCCGCCTGGTGGCCCGTCGGCCAGGTAGGTCGAGATCCGGTGGACTCCTTCGGCGATCTCGGAGACGGTGGTGACGGTATCGGTGGTCATGTGATGACTGTGACAGGGGTCGGGCACCCCTACCATCCCAACTTGCTGGGATGAGCGTAGCCTCGCGATATGCCAGGCTCCGCAGTCGATCGCAAAGCGCAGGGTGTCATACGCGCTTGTTACTCGGCAGGCGAGGATCTTGGAGCGGTCCGGACCCGGTTGTTTCAAACGCTGCGTCAGGTCGTGCCCTTCGACGCCGCTTTCATGGCCGGCTCTGATCCTGAGACACTCCTTTTCACGAGCGCGTTCGCCGACGATGTCTTGGAGGAGTCGCGGTCGCTCTTTCTTGACAGCGAGTTCGGTGCCCACCCCGAGGTGAACCGCTTCGTCGACCTTGCCCGCGCTCGCGATCCTGTCGCATCGCTGGACGATGCCACCGGCGGGGAGCGGGCGGCCAGCTCTCGTTGGCGGGAGATCATGGGTCCGCTCGGAATGGGAGACGAGTTGCGGGGCGCGCTGCGGGTCAACGGGACCACCTGGGGCTTTCTTTGCCTTCACAGATTCGGCGCCACGGGGTTCAGCACGAGTGAGACGGCGGTGCTACGCAAGGTGGCGCCACACGCCGGCGAAGTGTTGCGCCGCGTCGCCGTCGCTGTCACCAATGCGCCAATGGGGGGGTCCGAGGCGGTGATCCTCGTCGCCGATCACGTCGTGCTTGCCGTCGGCGGCGCAGTTGAGGAGATCGAGGGCGATCCGCTTGTAGCCGGTGGACAGCTGCCTTTGCCCCTCGATTCAGTTGTCCGCCGTCTTGAGGCCATCGAATCCGGCGACGCCGGCTTGGATACACCACCGGCCGCCATCCGGATCGTGACAAGGAGTGGGACGCTTGTCACCGTGCACGCGGCGCGCCTCCACGATGCATCTGGCAGCGGGCCCATCGTGCTCACCATCGCGCCGGCCGCACCGGCTGAGCGTTCGTCGCACCTCCTCGCCGCCTACGGCCTCACGACCGCTCAGTGCCGGGTCGCGAAGCTCGTGCTGCAAGGGCGCCAGACGGGCGAAATCGTCGTCGACTTACGCATAAGCGCGCATACGGTGCAGGATCATCTCAAGGTCGTGTTCGACAAGGTCGGTGTGCGCAGCCGACGCGAGCTCGTCAGCGCGTTGATGCACTCCTCCCAGAGCAAGGCAGTGCAGTGAATGACCGCTCAGAATCGCAGAGTAGTACGGCCGGCAGAAGCTTCGGGTGTTCGACCTGACGCCTCAGTGCTAGGACGCCACATGATATGTGTGCTGCACGATGGGCTCATCAAGGACGGCGAGCACCTTGTCGAGGTGGCCGGACTGGACGATCCGCTCGGCGAAGGCCGCATCGTGCGCCTCGTGGGAGACCCAGCGCTGGAGAAAGGCCATGGCGCAGGGGTCATCCTCGTCTCTAAGGAGGTCGAAGGACTCACATCCCTCAGCGGCGCGCATGCGGTCACGGCCCGCGGCGAGAAGTTGGGCGAGGTCGTCTTGTTGGTCCGAAGCGGCGTGGAGGTGAGTGACGGTCGTGATGCTCATCAGAACGGCACCTCGGTAGCGAGGAGGCCTGTGCCCGGTTGGCGAGAACCGACGACCCAACAGAAGTCGAGGGCGTCCGCCTCGATGGCTTCGCCCCCGGCGCCGACGTGCCACCTGCCGCCGGCTGCACCGGTGAGCGTGAGCGTGAATGGCTGATCGTGCCGACGGGCCCACTCGGCGACCACATCGGCGATCAGGCGCCCGTCGTGGTCCGCTGTGAGCACCATGGGCCGACCGGTCGCTCGACTGATGTCGAGACGGTGCATCCACGTGTCGCGGGTGAAGATCGTGTCGACGAGATAGCCGAACTGCCACCTTTCGACGTCGAACGGCGGGTCCTGCTTCAGGCGCACCGCCCAGCGCACGGGGGCCGGTGTGCGCCGGCGGGCCCTCACGGCCTTGGGAGCGACGGCGGCGAGACCGTCGGTGATCGCCGCAGGGGCCATCGAGGATCGCTCACGCACCTGCGTGGCCGTCATCGCGTCGATCATCTTCCCGTCCTTCCGCTTGCTCGCCGCCCGGAAGTCGTGGGCGAACTGGCGCACCGAAGCTTGTGCTTCGGCCATGGCCAGCACGTGAGAGGCCATGGCCCGCACGTCCCACTGCTCGCACACGGTGGGGAGGCCCCAGTCCTCGGGGGACAAGCCCCGGAGCTGGGCCACCATGCGGGCCAACTCGGTCTCAGCGAGCCCCATGGCCTCTCGATGCCCCAGAGGCGAGAGGACCGCTGCGTCGATCGTGGCCGTGTCCACGGTGGCCGCCTTCCAGTGGGATCTGGTTATTGTTCGGGTTTCCGAACGATGTCAGGATTATCGCACCACTATCGGCTAAGGTCAATGTCGTGGCTTCGATGACTCCGACCGACTCTCGCCGCCGCGATCGGCGCCAGGTGCGCCACGAAGCCACCAAGCAGGAGATCGTGGACGTGGCATGGCAGATGGTTCGGGCTGACGGCCTGAACGCGCTGTCCCTGCGGGCCATGGCCCACGCCGTGGACATGGAGCCCCAGTCGCTCTACACGTACTTCGCCTCGAAGCATGCCGTCTACGACCGCCTCTTCGCAGACGCCAACCAAGAGCTGTTGGCCCGCTTCGAGCGGATCGAGATCAGCGACGACCCCCACCAACTGCTCCGCGCGATCGCCCGCCTCTTTGTCACCTTCGCGGCAGAGGACCCGGCCCGCTACGAACTGCTTTTCCTGCGTACCATCCCCGATTTTGAGCCATCGCCCGAGTCCTACGCCGCCGCCATTGAGGTCTTCACCAAGGGACGCTCCGTCCTCAGCGGTGCGGGGCTCAGTAATGACGACGATTTCGACCTGTGGACCGCCTTAGTTGCCGGTCTGGCCAGCCAACAGCTCGCCAATGATCCCGGGGGCGACCGCTACATCGGCCTCATTGACAATGCCGTCGCGATGTTCGCCGAGCATGTCTTCGGCAAGCAGATCATCAGGCAGCGCACGAAGGCCTGAGTCTCACCTTTCATAGGGTGGCTCAAACGTGCGAGTCACCCGCGTCCTACGGTCCGCGCGCAAATGCCGGGATTGTGCGGGTGCTGCGGAACCCGGCCTAGGCCCGACCGACCGGGATCGCTCCGAGGCGTCATTTCCGAGCGGGTGGCCAGGGAGTCACGGCGCACGCACATGGCACTTCCAGCCCGGTCCAGACGAATACACCTTGCCACCGGGATCTGCGGTTACGGGTGCCGTGCCGTGGAGCGAAAGAGTCCCAGATCCGTCGAGCGGGTGTGGCTGAATGGCCGTCTCCGCCTAGTCACTAATGTCCCAACGAGGCGATTTGTTGAGCCGCACGGGTCGGTCGACAGCCGAGGTTCGTGGTGGTAGCACGAGCCCGCGGGGAGACTGGCACACTTGTATCCGACCAATGATCGATCAAGGCTTGCAGGGAGACCGACAAGAGCAGCCTCTTGTGCAATGAAGACGTGGGAGGAACGTGAGGGCTGGCACCGCAAGGGTGGTGTGGTACCGCTTTCGGACCACCTTCGGGCGCCGGTGGGGCGCCTATCTGGCGTTGGTGGCACTGATCGGGCTAATCGGCGGGATTGCCATGGGGTCGATCACGGCGGCACGGCGGACGCAGTCGTCCTATCCCGCCTTTCTCGCTGCCACGAACGCGTCAGACCTGACGATGTCGACGTATGGCATCGCCAACAACTCCGCGGCGAGCGACTACTCGCCGATGTTGACAAGCGAGATCGCCCATCTTCCTGAGGTCAAGCGGGTCGAGAGTTGGGTGGGGGCAGAAGTCATCTCGGTCGAGCCCGACGGAGCCCCGAATCTGAACGCCCCGGTGAACCCCGTGGGCAGCGTCGATGGTCTGTATTTCGATGAGGACCGCGCCACCCCTGTCGTGGGTCGGATGGCCGACCCACGTCGCGCCGACGAGTTCGTCACCACTGCGTTAGGGGCGCGCGCTCTGGGGCTTCACGTCGGTCAGGTCGTTCCCATGGGGGTGTACACAGCAACCCAGTTCAGTTCACCAGGCTTCGGCACGCCGCGTGTGGCACCGGAGCGCAGGATCGGCATGAGACTTACGGGGATCGTGGTCTTTAACGACGAGGTGATCGAGGACGACACCGACCGTCTCCCGACCGACATCCTGTTTACTCCCGCCCTGACCCGCACACTCATCGCCTCCAACGCCATCCAGGGCACCTGGTATGCGATGCAACTCGCGCACGGCAACCGCGACATACCCGCGGTGGAAGAAGCGCTCATCCGCCTCCTCCCGAGCGGGAGCGACGCCAACTTCAGTGTCACCTCGCTCACGGAGATCAAGGTGGAGGGGGCGGTCAAACCGGAGTCCATCGCTCTCGGCGTGTTCGGGGCGATTGCCGCGCTGGCAGCGTTGGCCATCGCGGCAATCGCCATCTCGCGGCAACTGCGCTCGGCTGATGAGGATCTCCAGGTGCTCCGGGCGTTTGGCGCCAGTCCGTCCATGACTGTCGGCGACGAGCTGGTCGGCGTCCTCGCTGCGATTGTGGTCGGGTCGCTGCTTGCGGCCGCGGTCGCCGTTGCGCTCTCGCCGCTGTCGCCGCTCGGACCGATCCGAAGCGTCTACCACCCGGCCGGGATCGCGTTCGACTGGACGATCCTGGGCTTCGGAGTACTGGTGCTGATCGGCGGGCTCGGTGTGATCGCCGTGGCACTGGCCCACCGCGGTGCCCCCCACCGTCTGGCTGGCAGATCCCGCAATGACCGACCCCGTGACTCGAAATTGGTAAAGATGGCAAACTCTCGGGGCCTGTCGACCTCTGGTGTCGTCGGCTTAGGCTTTGCGCTCAACCCCGGTCGTGGTCGCAACGCCGTTCCCGCCCGCACCGTGCTACTCGGCGGCGCCTTGGCCGTAATCATGGTGACCGCAACACTCACGTTCAGCAGCGGATTGCACACGTTGGTGTCACGTCCTGCGCTGTACGGATGGAATTGGAGTTACGCGCTTAGCTCAGGAAACGTTGTCCCGCCTCAAGCCCTCGCCGCTCTCAACCACGATCCTGATGTTGCGGCCTGGGCCGGCTACCACAATCTCTCCGTCCAAATCGACGGCCAGACCGTCCCTGTCCTATTAGGTGACAACCACGCGGCGGTTACCCCGCCGATCCTGTCCGGGCATGCCGTCGATAACAACAATCAGATCGTCTTGGGCGCCATCACGCTCTCGCTCCTGCATAAACACATTGGCGACACTGTCATCTTTTCCTTTGGCACCCCGAACACCGCTCCGCTCTACCTCCCTCCCGCAAAGCTTGTCATCGTCGGCACTGCCACCTTGCCCGCAATCGGCGGTGCCAGCACCTTCGCCGAGCACCCCTCGATGGGAACAGGGGCCCTGCTTTCGGACCACATCAGCCCGGGGTTCATACACGCCATCCAAAACCCTGACCCCAACCTCGTCGGACCGGGTTTGGTCTTCGTTAGCCTGCGCAACGGCGTGCGCCCCGAAGTAGGGCTGGCGGCTATGAACCGCATCGCCGATCTCGCCAATAAAGTTTTCGCCGACGATCCGAACGCTGCTGGCGACAGTGTCGGCGTACTCGGCGTCCAACATCCAGCTGAGATCGTCAACTACCAATCCACCGGAGCAACACCGGTCATTCTTGCTGCGGGCCTCGCCGCGGGCGCGATCGTCGCACTGGCTCTCACCTTGATCGCATCCGTCAGGCGACGGAGACGAGACCTCGCTTTATTGAAGACCCTCGGATTCACCACCCGGCAGTTGGCCGCCACGATCGCCTGGCAGGCTTCGGTCATTGGGGCGATTGCGGTAATTGTCGGCGTGCCGGTCGGCATTGCGGTCGGGCGGGAACTATGGATCCTCTTCGCCCGCAATATCAACGCCGTACCCGAACCCTCGGTACCTGGCTCACTGATGCTGGTCGCAGCCGGCGCGCTCATCTTTGCCAATGTTGTCGCCGCCATCCCCGCGCGCATCGCGGCGCGCACGCCGGCCGCACTCATACTGCGTAGCGAGTGACCGCCGAATCTCGAGATCCCCACCCCCAACCGACAGCATGTTGGCCAGCCGGCTCCGGCCCCGGAAGTTCGGCTACAGCGCACCAGTTCGGCCGGGGGTACCGGACTCGAACGGACGACGGTTTCGGCAACTTCGAAACAGTGTCTGACGGACAGTCAGAAAGTCACGGAAGATCAGATCCCTTAGGAGCTCTGGTGTCCTAGCCATATTCCGACCGGCGAATAGCCAGCGCGAACATACGGATGTGACGATGGCTGGGAGCCCTCGTAACCCCGCGATTATCGTGCGGTGACGACGGCAAGTGAGCTACGCGCAACCGGCACGTTGCGGGCGCCCGGTTGTGGCGGTTCCGGGTCGCGGGTTGCTTTGCAGACGATTCTGGCTCACGCGTTAGCGGTCCGAGTCAGATGGTCAGGCCAGAGACTGTGGAGTCCCGGTCGAGATGGAGGCGTCTCGCTGGAGCAGTTCCAGAAGTTGCGCAGCAGGCTGTGGCGTGGCGAAGTAAAAGCCCTGGCTTGCTTCGCATCCCAGTTCCTCTAGCAGTTGATGCTGATCAAGCTCCTCTACCCCTTCGGCCACGGTGTGGAAGCCGAAGTCACTGGCCAGCAACAGGATCGCCCGAACCAATCGGGCCGGCTCGGGGCGATTGGTTATGTCGATGATGAAAGTGCGGTCGATCTTGAGCGTATCGACGGGGATCTCGTTGAGCAGGCTCAGCGACGAGTACCCGGTCCCGAAGTCGTCGATGGCGATTTTTATGCCGATACTTCTGAGCTTCGTGAGGACACGGACCGTGGTCTCCAGATCCTCCATGATTGTGCTTTCAGTAATCTCAAGCGTAAGGCGGCTCGCATCCAGACCAGCGTCGGCAATCGCGCTGCAGATGGTGTCGAACAGCGTCGGATCTCGGAGCTGCCGGGCCGACAGATTGATACTGAGACCGAGTTGCTC
Source organism: Acidimicrobiales bacterium (assembly GCA_036511675.1). Lineage (GTDB taxonomy): Bacteria > Actinomycetota > Acidimicrobiia > Acidimicrobiales > UBA8190 > Chersky-840. Next base: position 34,992 of record DATCBU010000103.1, read on the forward strand.
ACCGCTTGGCACTCCGCGTGTCAAGGTGACGAACTCCTGGCACGCGTGTTGGAGCACCCATTCGCCAATCTGTACGATGACCCCCGAAGTCTCGGCCACGCTAATGAAGTCGTCGGGCATGACCAAGCCACGCTCAGGGTGATTCCATCGAATCAGGGCTTCAACGCCTCCGATGGATCCCGAGGAGTTTTCGATGATGGGCTGGTAGTAGACCTGGAACTCATCCTGGCTGAGGGCGCGCCGAAGATCGGATTCCACCTGCATGCGCTCGAGGATCCTCGAATGCATCCCTGAGGTGAAGACCTCGTAGCTCCCCGCGTTCTTCGTCTTGGCGGCGTACATGGCGAGATCGGCATTTCGAAGCAGGTCCTCGGCGCTCTCGGTACCGGATTCATCCAGGGCCATGCCAATGCTGGCCGTCACGAAGACCTCGGAGGACTGGACGAGGAACGGCTGGGCGAATGATTGGATGAGGCGTTCAGCCGCCGAGCGGGGATACGAGTCAAGGGCGACTCCCTCGAAGAGCACTGCGAACTCGTCACCACCCAGACGGGCAATGGCGTCGGCATCACGAAAGGTTGCTCGTAGCCTCTCGGCTGTCTGCTTGAGCATTTCATCGCCGAGAGCGTGGCCGTGCACGTCGTTCACGGATTTGAACTTGTCCAGGTCGATGAAGAGAAGGGCAACGCCACCACCGATTCGGCCCCGGCGCCGGACAGCCTGATCGAGTTGCTCTGAGAACAAGGCGCGGTTGGCCAACCCGGTCAACAGGTCATGGAACGCCTGGTGGCGGAGCTGGTCTTCCAGCGCCTTCTGATCGGTGACGTCGCGGCTGTTGAGCACCAACCCGCCGACACTTGGCTCGTGCACGAGGTTGGTGACGACGGTCTGGAGAAACCGCCACGAACCGTCGGAATGGCGGGCCCGCCATTCCACGACCATTTCGCCCCAGTCCGCGGTCAGGAGGTCGACGACGGTGGCCCAGCGTTGTCTGTCAGCGTCGTGAATGGCATCGAGAAGGTTGGTGCCCAGCGAGCGTTCCTCGTCCCAGCCAAGGATGCGGGTCACGGAGGGACTCTGGAACAGGATGGTGGCATCGGCGTCGACGATGGTGACCAGGTCTGAGGCGTTCTGAACAAGCGCCGCAAAGCGGGCTTCACGGGCTTGTAGCTCCGTGGTGCTCAACTCCACCTTTGTCGACAGGTGGGCCTCGCGGGCCGACAGTCGCCGCACTCCACCGAACATCATGGTCACGAACTGTCCGATCAGGACGAAGAATATGCCGCGACTCACCCAATCGCTCAGCGCCTGGGGTGTCTTGGTGGCAACGTCGGCGGGCAGGAGGGGCCCAGCCACGAACGTCGAGATGACGGCGGTCGCCAAAGCTCCGAACGGCCCAAAACGCAGACCAGCCAGAAACACCGGGATGTAGAACCAGTGCGGTGCGACGTTGGTTCCCCCCCCGAGATAATACGCCGCCACCCAAGATGCGAACGTCAACACCGCTATGACTGCGAGCGCCACCGGCGCGGGCAGGTTTACGAGAGTGATTCCGGCGATGATTCGGTCGGCGCGGGATGTCGGGGTCGCTACTGTCACCTGAGACACGTCTTGGTATCGGCCTGGACGCATTCGACCTGGATCCGAGACTTTAGGGCCGAAAGTCCCCAAAAACAGGCCCTCCAGGCACAAACCCGATAGCCATTGCGACGAATATGTCGTTGTGCGAGTCTTCATCGCGAAGCCAGATCCATCGAGAACTCTGGGCCGGCGGCGGCTTTCTCAGCCCCAGTCCGGCGAAGCAGGATCGGCTCAGGCTGATCCGACGCCTGGGACGACTCCGCTTCGACGACCGCTCACCAGTTTCGCCCTGCCCTACCGGGTCCCGGGCCTCGGAGACCCCACCCCTGTTGAACTCACCTCGTGCCTGCTCTTTTCTCACGGAGTGATGATTGGCAGAAGGACTAGGGAAATGGAGCGCTCATTTGGTCGTCAGGGTCAAGGACCCGGCCTCGGTTGTCGAGAACTCATGCAAACCCATGATCGCCACGCCCGCGCTGCCCAACGGCAGCGACTACCCGCCAGCCGAAGCTGAGTCGAGTTCCGAACCGGAAGTCGACCAAGAAGGTCGCGTTCCAAAAGAGGCGTCTCGCTGGCGTCCCGGAGTGCGGCTGCTTCTCACCCTCGTGGTCCTCCTGCCGATGCTCTCGGCCGGAATCCTCATCACCTCATCAGCCAGTTCGGCCTGGGGTTACCGTCAGCATGCAGAGGCGGTGGCCACCGACGCCGCCAGGCTCGAAGTAGTCGCCTTTGCCCGGGCACACATGAACAGCCTGGAACTCCCCTTCACGGCCGTCTCGTACGCCCGCCAGGTCGGGATCAGTGAGCCGGAGTTGGACAGCCTTTTGCACCCGACAGTGCCGTTCAGGGACCAGATCACCCAGCAGCTGACCGCCATCAACCGGTACCCCACATTTTCCTCGACGTCGGTACTTCAGGCCGATGTCGCCGCTCTGCCTGGTGTGATCCTGGGCATGGCCGAGGGTTCGGTGACGTATGGGAGCGTTCGCAACTTTCTGAATGGCATGGCCGCAGAGATCGATCGTGTCTGGTCCCGTGACTACCAGCGGCTTCAAGCGGACATCGCCGCATGGCAACCACCGGCCTCGTTCGAGGTCCATACTTCGGCACTGCGCCAGACGTACCGGGCGTTCCAAGCCGGTGGTCATGAGATCGAAGGTGCCACCTATGTCCTCGAAGGCACCGGTCCTTCGGATGCCAAACAGGAACTGATTCAGGCCTCCGGGGTGTTCGACACCGCCACGGCCGAGTTCGCCGGACAACTGAGCCCGGAGGCGTACCAGGCCTGGCACCGTCTGCAGACCAACTCGGTCGATCGGCATTTTGCGGCCACTGTCCAACAGGGGCTCACTGTCATCCTCAAAGATCTGCCACCCCCGTTCGAGGGCAACGTGGCATTCGCCGGTGCGTCCATGGCGCCGGCGCTTCATTACCTCGCCGATCTCAACGCGCTTGTGACAGCAGCATCGAGGGACCTCCACGACACGGCGCTGACGCAAGCCTCAACGGCCACTCATCGCCTAATCGGGGAGATCATCTTCCTCGGACTCCTAACTCTCGTCTGTCTCGGCGGGGTCCTCATCGCTGGTCGGACGCTCACCCGACCCCTCAAGAAGCTGGCCGCCGAGGCTCTCCGGGTCCACCGCGGCGAGTTCGATCTCGATCGACTGTCGGACACCGGTCCGCGCGAGATCGTCACCACCACCGCGGCGTTCAACGACATGGCCGCCACGTTGAAAGCGGTCGAGGCCAAGGCCGTGGCGCTCGCCGCCGAGGACCTTTCGGATCCCGAGCTGCAGTTGCCTTTGCCCGGGAGAACGGGCCAGGCCCTGCAGGCCTCGGTCGACAAGCTCGCCACCAGGATTCGCGAGCGGGAGCTGCAGCGGCAGCTTCTGCACGAGGCCGCCACTCACGACGGGCTCACGGGACTGCTGAACCGCGCCGCTGTGCTCGACCATCTCACCCACGACGTCAGCCGACGACGAGAGTCAGGTGAGACCGTGGCGGTGCTCTTCATCGACCTCGACGGTCTGAAGCCGCTCAACGACACTTATGGGCACGAGGCTGGCGATGCCGCCATCTTCGCCACTGCTGTGGCACTGATGCAGGCCACCGATGAGTGCGACGTCGTGGGTCGTCTCGGGGGAGACGAGTTCCTGGTCGTTCTGTGCCATGAACACAGTTGCGACGGCGACGCCGTGGTGGCGCGGATCCGTGAGAGCGTGAGTAACTGCAGCGTCCCGGTGGGAGGGGGTTCCAACGTGCCCCTGGAAGCGAGCCTGGGCGTGGCGCTCGCCCAATGCGACCCCGACACCGACCCGATGATGCTGGTCCGCCAGGCCGACGAGGCCATGTACGAAGCCAAGAGGATGGCACGAGCGGACCGGGAGCGAAACACCTCTGCCGGTAGCTGAGGCCTCCAGGGCTGTCGATGTAAACGTCTCTGTGCTGCAGAGCGAACCGAACGCAGACAGCGTCTCGGTTACTTCGGGTCAAGCTGAGGAGCACCCCCCCGGCTGTGGCAACGGAAGGTGCCGGCAAGAGCGGCTGGGTCATGGCATGGCAGGATCACTCATCCGCAAATGCCGGTTCCTGCTCGCCGCAGTGGAGTAGCGAACCGTTCGGTATCGCTCCCGTCGATGGTTCGAGAGTCAAACCTGCCTTGTTTGGCCTATGGAGGTAACCAGACTCGACGACCGACTCGTTTCGGGTGACTCGAGACACAGTCTGACGGAAAGTTAGAAGGTCTGGATCAGACGGATTTTCCTCGCGCCCAAGCGCTCAGGATCCTTCGACGCGGCGCCTGCGAGCGAAGCGTCTCCGTGCCGGGTAGCGCAATGGCGGCACGTTGCGGATGCCCTGCTGAGATACGTCAGCACCCGGCGGCCGGCAGTCACGCCCCCTGTAACCCTCACCAAAACGCGGGTGTCTCGTCTGGGCAAGACGGCGATAGCAGGCTGGAACCGGGTAGCTTGCCTCGTTGTTTCCGAGCGGTTTACCGCCGCGCCCAGGTAGTGACGGGATCCGCACGCCCGGATGGGCCGAGCTGACCCATCGATAATATGCAGCGAGCCGATGGAGAGACTCCCAGAAATTGTCCTTTAGAAACGGGGCTTGGCCACGTGGCGTCGTCGAGCACGAAAGCGGGATCGAGCAGAGCGACTAACGGCATCCTCGCGGTGATCGCGCTGGTAGCTTCAATGGGATTGCTACCGTGGCTGGATAAGCCTCTCTTCCGCGATGAAGGCGCTTCTCTCTACTCTGCTCATTTGGACTGGACCGCGCTAGGGCGGCAATCCCGAGTGGTCGATCTAGTTCTACTGCCCTATTACTCGATTCTCCACCCGTGGAGCCTGATCTCCCACAGCATCGAGTGGGCGCGGTCCCTTTCCGTCCTGGCGTTCGGGCTGACCGTGTTCGTTGTTGGACATCTAGGAATTCGCCTGGGCGGACGCCGGTGCGGTGTGGTGGCTGCGATCGCGGTCGCGACCAATCCCCTCATGGTTGAAGCTGCCCTCAACGCCAGACCGTACGCGCTGTCAGCCCTGGCGGCCACCGCATCGGTCGCCTCGCTCATGCGATGGCTCGGGGGCAACGGGGTTCGGTGGATGTGGTGGTTCTGCGTGGCTTCCGTGGCCGCTCTGTTGCTCCAGATGTTCAGCATTCTGGGACCGCTCTCCGCACTGGCCGCCGCCGTCGTTCTGAGGCCCCAGGTGTTCCGCGCCCAGCTGCGGGTGCTAGTCGCACCGATCGGGCTTCTATTGGCGGCAGCCGTCTCCTTCGGGGCTTTCGCCGCCGGTCAGCGAACTCAGATTGGTTGGATCCCTTCCCTTGACGGTAGGGGACTGGTCAAGGCGTTGGAGGGACCGGCTTCCGGCGTGTCGGGCCGCTACGCCATCGCAGTTCTGGCGATCGCGATCGTGGGAGTCGCTTTCTGTATTCGGGCATGGAAGCGCGGGAGCCCCCGACACACGCGACTCGAATTCGAGCCTTTCACCATGTTCTTGGCGTGGGCTGCTTTCCCCACTGTGTCCTTGGTTGCCATCTCTTTGTTGAAGCCGGTGTACTTCGATCACTATGTGACGGCCTCGGCTCCCGGCCTGGCCCTTGCCGTCGGCCTGCTCACCGCTCGCGCCTTCGACGTGACGGCCGCTCGGTGGTCAGCAAGGGCGCGAGCCATCGTCGGGTGTGTCGCGCTGGGGGTCACCGCGCTGGTCATCTTCGGGTCTTCGGTTCCGGCGGCTCAGGAGGTCGCCGAGAACCTTCGGGGGGCGGCCCAGTACGTCGTCGGCCACGTCGGACCAGGCGGTGACGTGGCCTTACCCGATCATTCACTGACCGCTGGTATCGACTACTACATTCGGGCAGATCACGAGACGGTGGCCACCTGGCCACAATTAGCAGCCCAGCCGTACATCGAGGGTCTCGACCTGAAGCTGGACAGGCAAACTCTGTCGAGGGCTCCGAACGACGTCTGGTTGGTGGACGACGGGAGTGTCACCGGCACTTCGGCGTTTATCAGAGCGCTCGAACACTCAGGTTATGTCCGGTCGGACACGACGCGTCTTATTGGCGTACAGGTGGTGCACTTCCGCCGCCCTGCCAGTTGACCGGTCACCAAGATTGTGGACCTCTAGGAGTCGCTTCGGCTCGCGCCGTGGACGACCCAAAAGCTCAATCACCACTCGACGACAACGTCTGACGGAATATCAGACGCTGTCTCGATGTGGCCGAATGAAGTTGCCACGAGTAGGTTCCCTCTTGTGTCCGCTAACACCGGGCAGGGAGGGAGGGCCGATGCCGGTCACGTTCGATGAGGTCGTGGAGAAGATCACAGACGCTGCGCGTCGCACTGAAGCCGATTCAGGCGCCTCACCGGTCCTGGTTGCGGTTGTCCGCGAGTTCCGGGCGAAGCTTATGAAGACGCAGAAGCACGCGACGAATGGAGTACCGGGCCGCGACCACGTGCTGGAGCTTGAGCAGGCTGGCGACAGCACCAAGGCGGCCGCCGAAGCCGACGCGGGGTTATCGAGTGATGCCCGCGATTCGGTGCTCGCCGCTCATCTAGCGATCTGCAAGATGAAGGCTGGCATCTGACCACACGACGATCTTCGCTATAGGAACTCGAAGGTTGCCTTCGGCGAGCCACTCTGGATAGAGCGCGAACGGTTAGCACCGAGCCCGGGGTTGCGAGTGTCGCGGGCGTGCCCCCTTGCACGGACCTCGCCCCAAGGACAACAATTCTGACGCGAGTGCTACGTCTTGCTGGAGCAGGTCATACACGTTGACGACCACGACTGGGGAGGTCACCAGTGATCACGGCGTCGGCTCCCGTCCGGATCTGTGACAACGGTGGGTGGACCGACACGTGGTTCGGCGGCCCGGGACGGGTCCTGAATATCGCTGTGACCCCGGGAGTGGAGGTCTCGATCCGCAGGGCGACAGGCCCGGACCCGGTGGTGTTGAGGGTGGAGACCTTCGGCGATCGGTACGCGATCGTGCCTGGCGCGTCCCGGGTCGCCCGCCACCGGCTGTTAGAGGCTGCCATCGACTCGCTCCCACCCCCGGCGGCCGTCGCTGTTGAGGTCAGCGTCCGATCCGCCGTACCGGCTGGTTGCGGAACCGGTACGTCTGCTGCTGTCGCGGTCGCAATACTGGGCGGGCTGGCGGCCTTGCACTCTGAGCAACCATCACCGCGCGATGTCGCCTACGCCGCGCATCGGCTCGAGGTCGACATCCTCGGTACCGAGAGCGGAATCCAAGACCAGCTGAGCGCCGCCTACGGTGGGATCAACTATCTCGAAATCGAGTCGTACCCGGAGGCAACCGTATACACCCTGCCGGTCTGGGAGGAACTCAGTCCCCTTCTAACGCTGCTCTTCCTTGGCCGCGCCCACGACTCCTCAGGTGTGCACCGCCAAGTCATCGAGGACATGAGAAGTCGAGATTCGGGGTCTTTCTCGCGGTTGCGAGATGCAGCGGTTGCGGCTCGCGACGCTATCCTCGCCCGGGATCTCCACGCCTTCGGCCAAACAATGATCGCCAACACCGAAGCTCAGAAGTCCCTGCACCCCGAGCTTGTAAGCGTGGACGCAGCGCGGACAATCAAGGTCGCTGCGGCGCACGGTGCGGTCGGGTGGAAAGTCAATGGCGCCGGCGGGGATGGCGGCTCGCTCACGATCTTGAGCGCCACCAGGGAGGGGAAAGAGGCGCTCGAGCACCGTGTCGCCGCGTTAGACACGAGTTACAGGGTGCTACCCATCCAAATCAGCACAGTCGGGCTCCAGATCCAGGGGGTCGTATCCGGATCCGACCGGAATCGATCCGCCTGAGCGATTGTGCGCTGGTCCGATCGCGGGTGATGGTCCGCCGACCGGTGTGCACGCGGTACGCACGCTCCATCTCCAGAGTCGAGGACGAATCAGGAGCCACAGCATCTGATCGTTAGTCCGATGCTCACGAACACAAACCCGGTGCCTAGCGAAGGTGCCGGTTCTATTCGACCAAGGACCGGACGCCACCGGACCGAGACGCCCGCAATCTTCAGGCCCGGTGATACTGAGCGGGAAGTCGCCGGACCGAGGCGAGAAATCGGCACGTTTGCGGATTCCCGACTGAGACGCGCCCGCACCCGTCGGCCAGCAGAACTACCCTCGCTCGGGATGCCCACCCTCGGCCCTGATTACGACACGGATCCTGAACGGTCCCGGTCCTTTCAAGCCGGGTGGCAGGAGGACGTACATGGACCAGTGGCAGAACGGCTTGTCTCAGATGGTGTTGGATTGGTGCTCGATGTCGGTTGCGGCATTGGCCGATTTGGGACCGCGCTGCAAGGGCGACTTACTTGGCTGAGTCTCGATGAGTCGCCTCGACAGCTCGCCGACTGTTCGCACAGGCCCGTCATCCGGGCGCACGCAGCACGGCTGCCCATCCGCAACAGCAGCGTTGGCGCGGTGGCGATGCTGTGGGTGCTGTACCACCTTGATGAGCCTCGGGATGCGGTCGCCGAGGGGAGGCGTGTCCTTCGGCGGGGCAGGTTACTTGCGGCGTGCGCCAGCAGCCGGACGAACGACCCAGAACTCGTCCCTGGCGGGTACCCGAGAACGACCTTCGACGCTGAAGAGGCCGCTGACATCGTCTCCGATGTGTTTGGCGTATCCAACGTCGAAGTCGAACGTTGGGACGCACCGCTAGTCCACCTCGACGACCGGGAGGAGGTCGCCGCCTACGCCCGGAGCCATCTGCTTCCACCGTCAGTTGCCGAAGCCGTAATCCCCCCTGTAACCCTCACCAAACGCGGGTGTCTCGTCTGGGCAAGGCGGCCGTAAGTGGCCGGGCGTCGAGCACGTCTTGACGCGTTGTTTCCGGGCGGTGTGCAGCGGCGCCCAGGTAGCATCAGATCGGCACTTCCAGCCTGTCCCGCCCACTGCTCCGCGAGGAGTCCGCTGACATGGCCCAACCTCTGACTGCCATGGACGAGCACTTCGTCCACCAGATTCCCGAACCATTGCCTAACGTCCAGCCCCGCCACCCGCACTGGCGCGAGAGCTATTTCTTCGGAATCCACCGGCCGGACGCCCTGGGCGACATCGTGTTCCTCACCCTGGCGCATTACCCACAGCTGGGGTCAATGGACTCGCTCCAGATGGGCCGGGTCGAGGGCGTTCAGATCATCGGCCACCACTCGCGCCCTTACAACGGCGACCCGCACACCACCGACGTAGGTGCAGCACGCGTTCGAGTGGTGCGCCCCTTCGAGGAGTTGCACCTGTGGGCCGATCCCGAGCGCTGCGAGATCGGAATGGATCTCACCTTCCGAGCTCGGACCAAGCCCTACGGTCTGCGCCGGGGCACTATGCGTGCTGGTCACGAGATCATCTGGGATCAGAGCCATATGCTCCAGTCAGGCACCTATCAAGGCACGTACACCGCGAGCGGGGTCACCCGCCAGGTAGATGATTGGTGGGGCCAACGCGACCACTCGTGGGGCATCCGCAACCACGGGCGCTGCCCTCTGTGGCTGTGGTTCCAGATCCAACTGCCCGACGGGTTCCTCGGCGTATGGCATTGGGAACTGGCCAACGGCGCCCGCGTCTTCACCGACGGCTGCTGGGCCGCGACCGACGGATCGGAGCCGGTGCCACTCGTCGATTTCTCTCACGCCATGGAGTGGGTGGGGGCCGACGGCGCGCCGGGCGCATTTGGTGAGCACGGCGAGTCGATCACCGGTTTGCGCGGCCAGTGCGTCTTTACACTCGAGGGCGGAAGACGGATCGTTGTCGACGCAGAGGGCACTTTCGATCGTCCCTACGAGCCATTCCACCGCGGTGGCCTCAACCAGATGAGTGTGCGCACCGACGACGGCCGGCACGGCACCGCGATCTATGAGGTCACCGGCTCTCACCATCACCGCTACTTCCCGGACACCGTGGTGGAGGGGATGCTCCCGTCGTGACCGGTGACACCATCCCCATCGCCGACACGCCCGAGGGTCTCACCCCGAGCTGGCTCACCGCCGCGCTTACTGCTTCGAGAGTTCTCGATGGGGCTCGCGTCGTAGACGTGACATTCCATCCCATCGGCACCGGTCAGATGTGTGACTGTCTTCGGCTCGACGTCCACTACGACCGACTGACTGACGGTCCGAGCACGATCGTCGCGAAGCTTCCCGCTGCCGACGAGACGAGCCGCACCACCGCCAAGGCACTTCGAAGCTACGAAAACGAGGTGCGCTTTTACCAGCAACTCGCTCCCGAGCTTCCGATCCGTACGCCGCACGCGTACTACGCCGACATCGACGTTGAGTCGGCCAGGTTCGTCCTGTTGCTCGAGGACCTCGCCCCCGCCCAACAAGGCGACCAGCTTCGCGGCTGCACAGCCGGGCAGGCGCAGGTAGCACTCGAGGAGTTGGTCAAGCTACACGCATCGCACTGGGGAGACGGGACCCTTGCCGATATCGAGTGGCTCCACCGCGACAAAGCCGCCAACCACCAATTCCTGACGGCGCTCCTGCCGGGTCTGTGGGAAGGCTTCCGTGATCGATATGCCACGGATCTCAGTGTCGAAGTCACCCAAGGCGGCACGGTCCTCTTCTCCAAGATCGACGCCTACCTGCTGGCCGACCCTGGACCATGGACTGTCGTCCACGGCGACTACCGGCTCGACAACCTGCTCTTCGATCCCGCTCCTGGCGGAGTCCCAGTGGCCGTCGTCGACTGGCAGATGTGCACGGACGGTCCTGGCATGCATGACGTGGCCTACTTCATCGGCGCCGGACTGGGTGTGGATGAACGGCGATCCGCTGAGACCGATCTCGTGCGCGGCTACCACGCTGCACTCACCGCCGCTGGCGTCACCGACTACGCCTGGGACCAGTGCTGGCAGGAATACCGGAGGGGCACCTGGTCCGGACTAATCATGGCCGTCGCCGCCTCGATGCTTGTCGAGCGCACTGCACGCGGCGACCAGATGTTCCTGACGATGGCCGACCGTCATGCCCGCCACGCCCTCGACCTCGACGCTGCCGAAGCCATCTGAGCTCGCGACTCCGGCATTGATTGTGCGGTCAGATTGGCTAGTCGCTCAGGCTCCTTTCCGTCACCTGAGTCGCACGTGTTTCCGCTGACGGAGACCAAAGCCAGCGAGAAAGGTATCGCCGCAATGCTTTACCCGTTCGAGGTGGACAGTCGGGATCCAGCACCAGTGATTGGACAGTCCTGAGAACATGCTCGCTCGTCGACATCCAGGTGGAGATCGGGAAAAGCCTGGTGGTAGCAGCGGATCGGTTCGACTCTGGCCGAGGGACCTGCGCCAAACGTGTTGACGTAGTTCTCGCCGTAGAGGTCAGCGGCCGCTTCGTAGTTTCTGCCATTCCAGACCTCGTCGACGAACCTCCACGCCTGCCTCTCGCGCCCGGCAACTTCCATCGCTCAACCCGATCTCCATCCGTAGAGATTCCAGATTATTGGGTGGCGTAGTCTCTGGAGGTACAGAATCGGAGAGGAGAACCTTGCCGTCCGGAGGCACAGCGGATCCGAGAAGGCATACAAGGGTTGGGCAGCGGCTGGTTGGGATCGTCGCAATCGCGATACTTATCGTGTTGGGATTCTTCCCAAAATGGCAACTGGCCCTGACCGTGATCCTTCTCTTCTTCTGTGCCATTGGATGGTCCGTATGGAGACAACGTCAACAATCGTAATCCTTTGGTCCCCCCATTGCGTGAAGGGTCAGGGCACTTGATCGACTTGAGCGGTAACGCTCGCGGTCCGGCGATACAAGACGGGGTTTGGACTGGAAAGGCGATGGGGGATGTGGCTGGATGTGGCCCCAGCAAATACAGATCGCCCCAATGGAAGCGTGGCCGAGGCCGGCCCGATGAATCCGCCCTGCGGCTCATCATCCCTCAGTTCGGTTAGGCCACCGGTCCGCGCTGGTCGAGGGAGTCAAGAGCCGCGAGCGCGGCCCCGCGGGCACCCGCCATGTCGAGATCTGGGATGAGGGCGAACGTTGTCAGGTCGAGCTGCTCCTCGCGGAGCGAAGTGGATTCGCGGACCCGTTCCATAAACCAGTTGCGGAACTTCGGGGAGGCCTCGACGACGCCCCCTCCCACGAAGTACGCGCTCGGATCGATGAAATTGCTCGCGATCGTGAAGAGTCGCCCGAGCGCCATCGCCTGCTGATCGAAGATCCTGAGTGCCAGCGGGTCTTCGGCGTCTGCAAAACCTCGGACCAGCTTGGCGGCCTCGCTGATCGACCCCGCTTTCGTGAGCTCGTGGTGGGGAAAGCGGGTCAGCCAGTAGGGCAACAGGTTCCTCTCGATGCCCGTAAGTGACGCGACACTTTCGGCATCGGCGACGAAGCCGCACTGGCATTCCGGAACTGGCTGGCCCTCGGCGAGCAGTCCTTGCATCGGTATGTGAACGTGACCGAGCTCGCCCGCCATCCCCGCAGCACCGCGGATCACCCGCCCAGCCTCTATCACTCCACCCCCGAGACCTGTGCCGACGATCGCTGAGACCGACGAGCGCAGCGATGCTTCCAGCCCGAAGTGCTCGTGATGGGCCCAGAGCGCGGCGGCGTTGCCGTCGTTGTTGTAGATGACGGGAACCCCGAGTCGATGCTCGAGCTCACTGCGAAACTCGAAGCCATGCCATGCACGGTCGGAGAAGTTCGTCGAGCCTCTCGAGGAGATCACTCCATCCGCGCTCGCCGGGCCAGGCGTTCCGAGGCCGACTGCACGTACCGACTCCCTCGGCACGCTTGAAAGGCTGAGCACCTGGTCGACAGCCTCGATGAGAGCTCCGACCGCCACATCCGGACCCTCTCGGACGCGGCTGGGACTCTCGACCAGCCGGTCTATCAAGAAGCGCCCCGAGTCGTCGAGCAGGGTCGCGCTGTTGGAGGTGCCACCGTTGTCGAGGCCCACAACGACCCATCTGCGAGAGGCCATAGGGCGATCATGCCACTGCGGTGACAAGCACGCGCTGCGGGATGCTGGGCGCTTAGCGGGGAACCAGCCGTCAGGATTTGGAGACGACCGTAATTCGCGCTCTACTAAGGGGGGTGCCAGACCGGGCGATACTGTCGGGGGGCAGGATGGCCTTGGGCAAAGGCCCGACAGACCAATGCTCGGTAATGCTCTTGGTCGCGGATATAGCCCGGATGACCCCTGAACCGAAGCGCTGACAAACGATGCTTACATCACGGGCCGGTGAAATACACGCGTCAGCCGGTATCGCCTAGTTATCAGTCACATGGGCTCCTGATTGCGGGTGCCCCCGAACGGCTGCGAGTGGGGCACTTCTGGAGTCCTTGCCGCCGAATATTGGGGGCAACCGCAGGGGGGTGAATGACGGTCCGTAAGACGATCCCGTTTCGGTGATCAGCAAGTATCGAACTGGAGCACAGCCGCTACCATCCTCCCGGGGAACTCCGCACTGGCCTCGGGCGGCGCGAACCTCCGCGTGTAACGATGCCCCCGATGCCGGACTCTTATAAGCCAATGAGCCGAGAGAGAGAAGACCACTTCGACGACGACCGGCGCCGCTTCACCGAACTCTTCGAGCAGCACTACGCGAAGATCGCCACGTTCGCCCACCGCCGCATCACCTCTGACGAGGCAGACGACATCGTCGCACAGACGTTCCTTGCGGCATGGCGGCACCTCGAATCACTGCCCGACGACCCACTCCCGTGGCTTTACCGAGCAGCGCGAAATGCGATCGCCAACGCGCGGCGGGGCGCGCTACGACGCCAGAGATTGATCCACCGAGTGTTGCATATTGCAGGAAGTGAGGTTAACGCTGCGGCGTCCGACGATGAGGTCTGGTCAGCCGGCTTCAGCTTCGCGTTTGCATCGCTGAGCGAGCGTGACCAAGAGGTGCTGATGCTCTCTGTCGTCGAAGGACTCAGTCCAGCCGAAGGGGCCGTGGTCATCGGATGTTCACCCGAAGCCTTCAAGGTGCGCTCGCATCGGGCTCGCAAGCGGTTGAGACGTCGCATCGAGGCCGACCGCTCCCTCACCGATCCCGTCGATGACTGCTCCTCATTCGTCCCGCTCCCGATCACTAGGGCCGTCGCAACGGCCCCCGCAGGCAGGACAGTGATCCACTCGTCCCTACCACTCAAGGAGAGCCGCTGATGTCAGTTCGTACTAGTGACGCTCAACTAGACCGTGTCATCGCCCAGTACCACGCCCAGCGGGAGAGCGATTTCCCCACAGACGATGATCGTGCTCGTGCCATCTTTGGACGGGTGATCGCGTCGGAGCGAGCGCTGGGTCACGAGACGTCTGTCCTTCGGAGGACGGTGTCACCTCGGCGAATCGTCCGCGTGGCCGCAGCACTCGCGATCGTGCTTGGAGGAACTGCCGGAATCCTCGCTGCCGTCTCGAATCACGCTGCCCCGGCGCACCTCGCTAAGTCAAGTGGTGGGGTGCAACTCGTCAACTTCACAACGACGCCAAACGGCGACATCGTCGCGCGGATCACCGATCCTCTAGCGGCCAAGAGTCAGCTCGACGCCGTCTTCGAGCAGCACGGCCTCGACATCCAGGTGAGCGTCCTCCCGGTCTCGCCGAGCTTGGTCGGAACGATCATCTTTGACACGATCTCTGGAGGAGGAGTCCAGTCGCTGGCAGGCGGAACGTGCATCGGCGACGGCCAGGCAGGTACGACAGCCAATGCGAACGAATGCCCAATTGGCTTTATCATTCCGGCTGGATTCCAAGGTTCTGGCGCGGTCTCCGTTGGCGGGTCCGGACAGCCGGGCGAGGCCTACGAGTCGTCGGCAAACGGGTTCAACCCTGGAGAGGTGCTGCACTGCAGCGGGCTTCTCGGCGCGCCGGTTAGCGCAGCACGGACCTTCCTCACGGCGAAGAATCTCACCGCTACGCGATGGTTCGTCACGGATTCCGCCGATTGGCCAGTGGACGGCGGCAATATGGTTCAATCCGACGTCGCGCCGACGACGGGCTACATCGTCGGAGGTTTTGCCAGTTCCGCGAACAATGTCCTGCTGACCATCGACTCGACGCTTCCGACTGACCCCGGATTCGCGGCGCAAGCAACAGCGGCGAACGCTGGCTGTTGACATCCCGTCTCTACAAGGCCCGTAAGCCGAACCTTGTCCGGGGCGACGAAAGTCGGACCGCCTCAATCCGAGAGAACGTCCCGTAAGACCCGCCCGGAGAAGGTTCCGGGACAGGTACGTCAGGCGGGACATCCGGGGCCCGGCTCGGACGCAGTTTATTCGCCGACCCGAGAGCCCCAGAATGCTCAGCGGTTTCGCCGTCGCGCTGAATCCCGACCGCCGGCTATGGGCCGCGTCAGAGTGTCTCTCCAGCGGCAGGACAGCGCCGGATCGGACCCGATTGATAACACCGCCCAACCTCGGATGCTGGCACCCGGTCGAACCGCTCGCATCCGGCAATGGCCGCTGCCATG
>DATCBU010000104.1:0-37579 GCA_036511675.1 Acidimicrobiales bacterium
GAGGCGAGGCAAGACAGGGATCAACTCGATGCACCCTAAAACCCGGAGGCCGAGCTCAAGGTGTTCAGGACTGTTTAGATGCGTGGCTCCGACGGTGGAGGGCTTCCTGCCAGAAGTCGACCGGTACCGGCACGTATGCGCAAGGTGCTGGCGATGTCTCGGGACAGCTGCTCGCGATCGCGAGCGCCCGCGCGTGAGGCAGAACGCCGAATCTGGCGCTGCCCAAGATGGAGCCTCTCGTCCAAACCCGCTCGATGAGATGTCTTGATCTGTAGCCTCCGATCAATATGTTGTTTGGGCGCTCCCCCAAGGTCGGCGACACCCTCTAGGTCACTGGCCGCCTTGGAGAGCGGTTGGAGAAGGACACATGTGATGAGAATGAGACGCGCGGTGCTATCCGGGAAAACACGTGCGCGAAGAGGGGAAGGATGATGGCCGCGCGTCGCCGAATGATGGCTGGATGCGTCGGGATGATTGTCCTCGCTATGACGCTTCTGGGAGGCTGCACTTCGGGCACCACGAGCAGGACCTCACTGGCTCGGCTCGTGACCATCATCATTCCGTCCGCGAACGGTGAGATCGCCTCGAAATGGTTGAGCTATTCGGGTCCCCCGCGGGCCGACGTGCTGTTGCCGGCCGGCTACAACAGCCACGAGTACTATCCCCTGGTCGTCTTCCTCAACGGGCTCGACTTCAACTACGACTCGTATGCCAAATATGGATTGACCAAGCCGTTCAACCGTCTGGGTGCGATCGTGGTCATGCCCGAGGGGGGCAACGGCTGGTTCACGGATTGGTGGAACGACGGTGAGCGGGGCGGCCCCTCGTGGGAGAGCTACGAGCTCGAGGCCGTGATCCCAACCATCCTGGCCCGCTACCCGATCCTGCCTCAGCGTCGCTATCACGCCCTCGTTGGCATATCGATGGGCGGACTCGGCGCCACGTACCTGGGCGGGCGCCTGCCCGGCTTCTTCGGGTCTGTGGCCACGCTCTCGGGCTTCGTAGATCCCCAGTACGAAGCGACACTCATCCAGCCTGCGATGGCGTACTTCTCGAACGTTGCGTCGAACGGCGACAACGACCCCGATCCCATTTACGGCCCGCCGGACGGCTTCTACGCCGGCGGGCACAACCCAGCACTCCTCACGAAGAACCTGGAGCACACGCGGGTGTTCGAGAGCACGGGCACGGGTGTCCCTAGCAAGGCCGACCCCGATCCCAGCCAGTTCGACAAATTTGAGGAAGGCACAGTCATCTACCCGATGAACGAGCGCTACCACGAGGCCATGGTGGCCGCCGGTATCGACGTCACCTTTCAGGTCCACCCGGGCAACCACGACATTCCCGACTTCCTAAACGAGATCAAGGCCATGCTCAGGTGGGGCCTCTTCAAGCCGGTTGTCACAGAGCCCGCGTCCTGGGACAACCAGACGGTCGCAGCAAGAGGGCAGCTGTGGGACTTCAACTACAGGTTCGCGAGTCCGCCGACGCGAATCGTGACGTTCCGGCAGTCCGGGACCACGCTGTCGATCAGTGCCGCGGGATCGGCCGTCACGATCACCACGGGCACAGGTTGCGCCTTTTACACTCCCACGCCGGCGACCGTGCACCTGTCGAACCGCAATGTGGTCTCAGCCCGCGGGCCCAACAAAGTCGGTCATACGGCGTGTCGGTGATCGCGAGGCAATCGCCGCGCCTAACCGGGTCAGCTTATGACACGGCGAACGTCAGCCCGTCCGGTGAGGGGATGACCGAATAACGACGGATCTGGTAGCGGCAGCTGTCCCATATCGTGCGCCGTCGACCATGCTGAGGGTGCCTCCGACAGTGGATTGTTGGTCATGATTTGCCGTCTGAGGGACGTTCGGTGCTGCCTATCGCGAGCGATGCTGAGGCGACGACATAACAGCTCGGCTCTGCAAGGGGAGGGTCGGGCAGGGACAGGAATGAGGCCGGTATCACCCGGTTGCGTGCGCCAGGTTCGCCATCTTTGGACCGGTCACGATTGCCGGTCGTCAGTCAATGAGCGACGCCACGCGGTATCGCTCGGCAGTGGTGATCCCGGACGGGTCACCCCGTGGCCGGGCCACCCGAATCCGGTGCAACCTGTCGGACGCGAGGAAGACACTGGGTGCGCATAGCCCCGAGTATGCGCCATCTGGGCGGCCCCTCACCGTTGAGCGCGATCACGGTCTGGACCGGCACTTCCCGATGAGGGGATTTGGCCGTTGCAGCCGGCCCAAAGCAGCCGATCCAGCGCGTTCGGTGGACCAGAAACGTCGGTCTGCGGGTGCTACCACGTACCCGGTAGACCGGCTGCCCACCTTGGTCGCCGAGCCCCAAAAGGTAACACTGAGGCCAGGAGGTCACCTTGGGCGCTGTCTGGCTGGTGATCGGCGCGGAGTTCCGTCGCCGATGGCGATCGTGGCTGATCCTGGTCGTGTTGATCGCCTTTGTAGGTGGATTGGTGCTGGCCGCCGCCGCCGCTGGACGACGGACGGCTACTGCGTTCCCCCGCTTCGTTGCCGCCCACGGCTACGACTTTGCGATTCTCGACCTCCAACCGCTTCCGGGGCTGGCCAAGCTTCCGGAGGTCGCCTCAGTGACCACAGCCGGCGAACCCCTCAACGACAATGTCACGTGCTCGTGTGGCCCGGGCATCAACTCGACATATCTCTCGATCGTTGACCTTCCCCCTATCGATCTGCCTCGTGTAGTCAAGCTGGTCGCGGGCCGGATGCCCGTCCAGACATCACCCGACGAGGTTCTCGCCTCTTTCAACCTCGAACAGGCTTACGGCGTTCACATCGGAACGGTGATCCACACGCCGTTGTACTCGCCGTCGCAGGTACAAGCGCTTCTCGGCGGTGCCAACCCGTCTCCAGCGGGACCGACGATCGCGCTGCACGTCGTGGGGATCGAGGCGGCCGAGTCCGAGTTCCCCTCGGGGCAGCCATCCCAATCCGACCTTTACACCACGCAGGCATTCGCCCGCACGGTTGGTCGACGGGCGGCGGTCTTACCGGAATACCTCGTTCGCTTGCGCCACGGTGCAAGCGACCTCCCCCGATTCAGCACCGAAATCAAGGCCATGCATATCTTTCAGGTTCAGCCCTTGGACCCAACCGCCACGGCGGTGGCGGCGTCGATTCACCCCCAAGCTGTGGGGTGGTGGGTGCTGGCCGTGTTGGCCGGGCTGGCCGGCCTGGCCGTGATCGGTCAGGCGCTCGGTCGCCAAAGCGTCGTCGAAGGCGAGGACTACCCCACACTGGTGGCCTTGGGATTGCCACAGCGTCAGCTGGTGGTGCTCGGCACGGTGCGCAACCTGGCCGTAGCGCTCGTCGGTGCCGCCGGGGCGGTCGTCGTTGCCTTCGCCCTATCACCGCTCACGCCGGTCGGCGAGGCTCGCCTGGCCGAGCCCTCCACTGGTCTTGCCTTCGATCCGCTCCTCCTCGTGCTCGGGGCGCTGGCCACGATGGTCGTGGTATTGGTCCTGGGCATATGGCCATCGGTACGCGCCTCGCGGGTACGCATCGGTGACGAACGGACACCAGAGACCCATCAGTCGGTGATCGTGGATCACCTGGCGGCCGCCGGCGCCCCCCCGAGCTCAGTCATCGGGGTCCGTCATGCGCTTGAACGGGGACACGGCGCCGCTTCTGTCCCGGTCGGCACCGCGCTCTTTGGCACCGTGTTCGCGGTACTGGCCCTTTGCGCAACGGCGGTCTTCGGCGCCAGCCTGTCGCACTTGACGGCCACCCCCGCTCTTTACGGGGACCACTACCAGTTGATTTTCGTAAACAATGGACAGCAAGGCATTCCGGCTACCGAGCTGACCGGCCTGGAGCATGACCACCTCATTACCGGGATCATGCTTGGCACCCGGAATGAGGTCTCGATCAACGGGGTTAACGTCTTCACCGTAGCCACCAAAGCTGTCCGCGGTCCGCTTCTGCTATCGGCGGTAACCGGCCACCTGCCGGCAGGCAGCGGTGAAATCGCACTCGGCTCTACGACGCTGCGCCAGGTCGGCGCACACATGGGTTCTATCGTCCACGTCACCGCGCAGGTCCCAACCGGTGGTTCTCGCACGGCTACGCTCCGCGTGGTGGGGACGGCATCATTCCCCGGCCAGTTCGGGCTGGGCGGGCTGGGAACCGGGGCTGCGTTCACGTTGGCCGACTACTTGAACGTCGTATGCCCGGCTGGACCGACACAGAATGACTGCAGGACCGCATACACCTCGAATCAGGGCTTCGCCCTCTTTGCGACCGTGGCTTCAGGCCCGAAAGGACAGGCCGACATCAACCGTTACGTCGATACCAGCTCCCAGACCTACGCGGCGCGACCGACCATCCCTAACTCCTTGGTCAACTTCGGCGAGGCGGTGAACTTCCCGCTCATTCTGGGATGCATGCTGGCTCTATTCGGTGCGGCAACGCTCATGCACCTGCTCGTTGTCAGTGTGGTCCGCCGGCGGCGCGAGATCGGCCTCTTGAAGGCACTCGGGTTTGTTAACGGCCAAGTCGGAGCTGCCGTGTGCTGGCAGGCAACGACCGTCGCCCTGGTCGGAATTGTCATCGGCATCCCGTTGGGCGTTGCCGTCGGTCAGGCGCTGTGGCGTGCCTTTGCCACCAACCTGGGCGCGGTACCCGTCGCCACGGTGCCTGTTTGGCTGATCGTGGCGTTGGGTCTGGGCGTCCTCGGCGTGGCCAACCTGTTGGCCGTCGCTCCGGCACTAGCAGCGGCACGATCGAAGACTGCTTTACAGCTACTGCGCGCGGAATAAAGTCTGGTCGATTGGACGAACCTGCTCTCACTACCTTGTTGGCATAGCGCATCTAATGCCGGGTGGTTCTGTGCGACCCGGTTGGGTGGCTAAGCAATATTTTGGGAGTGGCGCAGCCAAACCGGACGAACGCTGCGATTGATGATTGGGGCGACCCCGAGCCCCGGACCAGGCGAGAATGCCGGAATCCGGTCGCCCCGAAAGGGCCCGGTGTGCCCATCGCCGGACCCGGTCGGGATCACCCGGTTGCGTGCGCCAGGTTCGCCATCTGTGGACCGGGCACGATTGCCGGTGATGCGCTACTTGCCTTCGTCAGTCGATCAGCGACGCCACGCGGTATCGCTCGGCAGTGGTGATCCCGGACGGGTCACCTCGTGGCCGGGCCACCCGAATCCGGTGCAACCTGTCGGACGCGAGGAAGACACCGGGGGGGCATAGCCCCGAATACCGGGCCGCTACCTGCGTCGACCGTCTGCCCCCAACGCCGACCCTGAGCTACTTCGGTCCGTCGAGGGAGGCAATGACGAATGCCTGCGGTGTCGTCTCGTGCGCTAGGGACGGGGCCCGGACGACGCGAGCGTGTACCCGGAAGCCGGCTTCGACAAGCGCCTGCTCGACGTGCGTGGGGGCGTGACGGTAACTGGTGAGCGACGCTGGCCGGCCGAATATCTCGTTCCGGTGCAGCGCCTCGCCTTCCCCGGCTTGGAACGCGATCAGTAAGTGACCGGTCTGCGCCACCACCCGGCCAAGTTCAGCCCACACGCGATCAAGCAGTTCAGGCGGCGTGTGGATAATCGAGTACCACGACACCGCTGCCCTGAGTGATCCGTCGCGGAACGGGAGCGCAGCGAGTGTCGCCTGCGCCAACGGGAGACCGGGGTGAGCTGTCGACGCGGCAGTGAGCATCTCTCTGGACACATCGATCCCGACCACCTCGATGCCTCCGGAGGCCAAGAAGGCAGCGACCCGCCCAGGACCGCAACCCAAGTCCGCGACCGTCCCACCCGGGTGGTCGTGGACCATCTCCACGAACGCCGCCAGGAGCGCCCGGTCGATCGGATCCTCCATTGCCGCGTTGATTTCCGTTCCCACCCATCCCGCGTATCGCTCGGCCCCAGCGTCGTAGGCGACACGGGTAGTGCGCACGTGGTTGGTGTCTGTCACCGGTCGAGTCGCGGGACGTCTGCCACGCCTCAGATCATGGCGCAAGCCGCACCACAGTGCGGGACAGGGTCGCTCCAAGGGGTAGGGAGGGCGAACCCTGGACTGCCCGGGATCACCCGGTCCAGGGTGGGCGCCGCTCCGTCTACAAGTGGCGAGTCGGTCCGAAGGTGAACGCACTCGCCTTCGACCTGACCCATCCGCTATCGCTCAGCGACGCGAATACTGCGCGGGTCGCCAATCGGCGCGGTTACCCGAATCCGGTGGAACCTGTCGGACACAGAGGAAGACACCGGGAGCGAATAGCCCCGAATACCGTTTGACCTAGCGTGGCCGATCGCCACCCAGGCCGGTCGGGAACGACACATTCATGGTTCAGCGTTGCCTTGTAGTGGGCAACTCTCCTATGGGCGGTCTGGTCGGCGCCTGGCTTGCGCCACCATGGTCGTCGATCGCCCCCGGCGGCGCCAGCGCCACCTCCGTCTCTTTGGCGGTGGATCTCGCCAGGGCTGATCGGTTGGTTCGGGGTTTACATAGTCGCCCAAATCGGACGGGGCGACTTCGTACACCTCTAGGCCGGACTCGCCCAGCAGGCGATCGACGCACTGCCGACTGCCGCCGACATAGGTGGTGTTTAGGTCGATCTCCGTAGCGACGCACCAGCTTCGGTCGTCCGGCCACCAAAGGTTCGCCGACTGGTCGAATGGGGGATCCTCGACGCTCTCAAAGATGGTCTCGATCGGACCAACGAGCAGGTGATAGCGACGATGGGGAAGGTCAAATGTCGGAGCGCCTTCCACCCACGAGCTGAGGGCACCGAAGCCCTCCCACACGGCGAACCAGCATCTTTCGGGCGTGCCGGTCTCTTCGCGCAGCGCCTCCACCAAGGGTCTGCTCACTTCGATCGGCAGTGCCCCCGAAGTCGGTTCGACCCCCGGGTGGTTTGGTGCCCCCGGAATGGAACCTGCCTGCCGGTAGGTGCCGATCATGGACGGCCAGTCCATTGCGGCATGGGCGGTGGTCCCCATAGAGGCAGCGACCTCGGCCCATGTCAGCGGACGCTCGCCGGGTCGGAGATTGCGATGCGACCCGTGGGGAACGGCCGGATGGAACACCCGAGCGTAGGCATCGAATCCTCCCGGCACGAAGCTCAGGACACTGTCGACGAACCCTTGGATGCCCTCGATCACCCAAGAGGCCGCGTCGTTCGAATCGGGTATGACCGCAACGTCGTGGATCATCTCTCCATCATGCTCTGGTCAGCCTGCGTCGAGCTTGCAGCGCCCCGTATTGCCGGGCGAAGGGCGCCCGATGGGATCAGCATGTAGACGACGAATCGATCGGGATCACTAGATATGCCGCCCGTCCTTAATGCTTTTCATGGCCTGTCATCGGGACAGGTCGAGGAGCTGAGAGGAAGGGATCCAGGCACAAGCCAAATCATCAATCGGCGCGCGCACAAGGGGTGGTCCGTCTGGGCGTTCCCCGTGCTTGACCGGTACTTGGAGTTCGTCGAGTCGCGCGCCTGAGACCGATCGTCGGGCTCGCAGCGCCTTCTCCGCGGTTCTCTTTGTAGGGCTTTACCTCACCTTGGTGGCGAAGTCGGCCCGGGCTGAGCTCCGGAGGTGAAGGGCATCACCGAGGTCAACGGCCCTCGAAGCGCGGCTCTCGGCCCTCGAGCATCGCACTCACCCCTTCGACGGCATCCGCCGTGCCCGCCAGGGTGACCTGCTCGGCGAGCTCGTGGCGCATGGCCTGGCGCGCCTCGTCGGCCAGGCCACGGCGCAGCGTCGCCCTCGTCGACGCCACCGCCAGGGGTGCGGCCGCCGCCACCAGGGTGGCGATCTCGAGCGCCACGGACAGCTCGTCACCCTCGGGGACGACCCGCTGTGCGATGCCCACCCTCCCCGCTTCGGCCGCCACCACCCGCCGTCCCGTGAGCAGCAGCTCCGCGGCCCGTCCGGGCCCCACCACCCGGGGCAAGGTGGTGCTCAGGGCGAACCCGGGATGGATGCCGAGACGGACGAAGTTGGCCTGGAACCAGCCGAGCTCGCCCACCACGCACAGGTCACAGGCCAGCGCCAGCCCGAACCCGGCCCCGATGGCCGCGCCCTGCACGGCCGCCACCAGCGGCACAGGAGACTCGAAGATGCGCACCGCCTGCTTGTAGAACGCACCGGTTTGCGCCTCGAAGCCGCCCTGCTCGGTGGGATCGGGGGCATCTGCAGAACGGAAGTCGGCGCCGGCACAGAAAGACCGGCCTTCGGAGCACACCACCGCCGCCCGGGCCACGCCGTGCAGTGCTTCGACGGCGTCGGCCACGGCACGCAGGACCGGCTCGGTGAGCAGGTTGTGCGGCGGCCGTCGCAGAGTCACGACGGCGACGTCACCGTCGTGGCGTACCGAGACGTCGCCGGCTCCGGGACCGGTGTCGGCTCCGGCCTCTGACTGGAGCCTGGCCCGCGATCGTCGCGACGGCAAGGGGACCGGTTATCCGCGCCCGCGCCGCCGGGCGCGGCGGCCCTTGAGCATGACGGTTTCCGCCGCGGCGATGAGGTCGTCGAGTGTGTCGTGTGCATGGAGGTCGGCGAATCCCACACTGGCGGTTGATCCCGGTGCCTCTTCGGAGAGGATGACGGCGAACTCCTTGAAGCGAAGCTCCGCCGTGGCCATGTCCGAGCCGGGCAGCGAGAAGAGGAACTCGTCCCCCCCGAGGCGCGAGATCACGTCATAGGAACGCAGGGTGGCCCGCAACGCCGCGGTGACCTTGCGCAGGATCTCGTCGCCGGCGCGCGACCCCCGGGTGTCGTTCACCACTTTCATCCGGTCCACGTTGAGGTACCCGAGGACGAAGCGCTCGCCGCTGCGCCGGCACCGATCGATCTCTCGCCCCAGGGCGGCGAAGCCGGCTTGTCGATTGAGGACGCCGGTGAGCTCGTCGCGCGTGAGCCGGTCCGAGTCGCGCCCGGACTCCGGGGGCACGTGGCGCAGGATCGGAGTCGACGACGGCTCCGGCGAGGGGTGGACGGGCTCGGGAACGGCCTTAGGCGCTGTCGCCGGTGCTGTCGCCGGTGCCGGCGCCGGGGCGCCGACGCGGACGCCATCGGGGGAAGACACCCGGGCGGGATGATCCCCGGTACCGGGACGATGTCGTTGCGCCGCAAAAGGCGACGGGGCCGGACGCGAGCCCTCGGTGGGCGCGGCCTCGTCGGTCGACACCATGCCGCGCACGAGGTCGGCCCACAAGGTGACGATCTCGGTGACCTGGTCGGCCACGAGGTCGAGGATGGCGTCGCGCTCGGCGGGCTCGAGATGCCGGAGTTGCGCGTGGAGCTTGGTGGCGCCGTCCGACAGTGCGGTGGCCACGTTGAGGAGTCGCTGGGCAGAAACCACGGATGCGTCCTGAGTGGTCACGTTGGGAGTGCCTCGCTCACCCTGGATGGCGGACAGTCGCCTGCGACCGACGCTTGGATCGTCACCCAGGTCCTGCATGTCAATTCCCCCGTTTAGTCGTCACCGGCAGTGAATGCAAAACTACATTACTGTGACTTTGGGGGCCCGGATCCCGGACGTCAGCAGGCCCGCGCCCGTTCGATGCAGGGGTCGAGCGCCTCGAACGCCGCCGGGACTTCGTCGGCGGACATGGCGAAGAACAGCGCCGAGACGGCATCGGCGCCGGCCTCGCCGTACTGCTCGGTGATCGACGCGTCGAGGGGCTTGAAATACGGGCACACCGTGACCGTCACGTCCGCCCGGGTCCGTCCGTGCTCGACCAGCACGGCCTCGAGGTGCGCGACGGCGTCGGGGAGATCGTCCGGGGCGCGGTTGAAGGTGTGCCAGCCCTGCCCAGCGCGCGCCACGCGCCCCATGGCCGCCTCGCTCTCGCCCCCGATGTGGATCGGAGGATGCGGGTCCTGGACGGGTTTGGGATGGAGGTTGCACACCGGGAGCGTGTAGTGGTCTCCGGTGAACGAGGAGGGGTCCTCGCACCACAGCGTGTGCAAGACCTCGAGGTACTCGTCGGTGCGCTTCCCCCGTTGCCCCCAGGGCACGTCGACCGCCTCGAACTCTTCTCGCAGCCAGCCCACGCCCACGCCGAGGTCGACCCGTCCCCCCGACAACCAGTCGACGGTGGCGACCTCCTTGGCGGTATACACCGGGTTGCGTTGCGGCAAGAGGCACATGGCCGTACCCAGTCGCACCGAGGTCGTGACCGCGGCCAGGAAGGCCAGGGTGGTGAACGGCTCGAGGAGGCCCGACCCGGGAGGGATGGGCGCCCGGCCGTCGTCGGCGTAGGGGTACCTCGAGGTGTAGTGCTCGAAGGTGACCACGTGCTCTCCCACCCAGATGCCGTGGACGGCGCGCGCCTCGGCCTCGCGGGCCACCGCCGCCAGGTATTCCGGGGTGGCGAACGGATTGGCGGTCGGCAACCAGATGTCGAAGTCCATGGCCGCTACCGTGCCGACGCCGAGGTGATCCGGAACACCGGATGCTCGGGCGCGATGCGCCGCAGGTCGTCGTCAGAGGAATCGGCCGAGACGCCGGCGAAGAACCTCCCCACCTCGAACTTCCAGCGGCGCAGATAGGCCCGCAGGACCTCGACCTTGTCGTCGTCGCCGAGCTCCTCGGCGGTGAAGGGCTCCACCCGTCGGCCCACCACGAGCTCACCCTCTCCGGCCGCTCTGAAGTTGCGCACCCATTCCGTCTCCCCCCGAGGTGCCACCAGGTAGCGCCGGTCGGCCAGGGTGAGGACGTTCACGGGGTTGGATCGCCACAGTCCCGACTTGCGGCCCCGGACCCGCAGGACCCGCGAGCCCCACACACTGACCCCCAGGCGCGTCATGCCGGCCACGGCGGAGTTGAAGAGCTTGTCGACCGAGGTCGGTTCTTGATAGTGGGGCACCCCGCCATCATGGCAAGGGGGAAGGCCGGGAGCCACCGACGCCGACGCCCGGGCTGCTCAGCGCAGATGGAGCCCGCCGTCGACCATCACGATCTCGCCGGTCACATAGCTGGCTCCCACCAAGCCGAGGATCACATGGGCGATGTCCTCGGGCGTGCCCGAGCGTTGCATCGGTGCCATGGCCCGCACGAACTCGCGCACCACGTCCCAGTCCGCCGTCCACGGCGTGTCCACGAGCCCCGGGGCCACGGCGTTGACGCGGATCTCGGGCCCGAGCACGTTGGCGAGGAGCTCGGTCATGTGGCTCACCGCCGCCTTGGACGTGGCGTAGGGGATCGAGCTGCCCCGGGTGGTGTGTCCCGCCACCGACGACACGTTCACGACCACGCCGTCGCCGCTGGCGCGCAGGTGGGGAACCGCCGCCACCGTCACCTGCCAGGTGCCGATGACGTTGACGTCGAGGATGCGCCGCCACACCGCGGGCGACGCCGCCTCGAGGTCGGGGTGCGCGATGACCTGGGTGGTCCCGGCGTTGTTCACCAGGATGTCGAGGCGCCCGTGGTCGGCCACGGCCTGGGCCACCAGCGCGCTGGCCTGGGCCTCGTCGGCGATGTCGGCCTGGACGTAGCTGGCCCCGGGCAGCTCGGCGGCGAGCGCCCGTCCCGCTTCGACCGACGAGGCCGAGTTCACCACGACGGCGGCTCCCTCCTCGGCCAGGGCGCGGGCCGTGGCGGCGCCGATTCCGCTCGACGACCCCGTCACGAGGGCGACCTTGCCTTGGAGGCTTCCCGGCATCTGCATCTCCCTCTCGGTGGGTTGAACCTGATCTCTTAGCAGGTTGTCGGTACGGTGGCGTCATGCGGCTCGTGAGCTTCGTGGAACCCCTTGAACCCTCTGTCGTGCGCACCGGGGTGGTCCTCGACGGCGAGGTGGTGGACCTCACCGATCCCTCGGTGGGCCTCCCCGGGGACATGACCGATTTCCTCGAGGCTGGGCCCGCGGCCATGGAGCGGGCCGCCGCGGCGGCGGCGACCGGTGCCCGGCGACTGGCCCTCGACGCGCTTCGCCTGCGCCCGCCGGTACCGCATCCGGTGAAGGTGCTCGGCATCGGGCTCAACTACGCCGAGCACGTGGCCGAGACCGGGGCGTCGCGCCCGGAGCACCAGGTGTGGTTCAACAAGCAGCGGACCTGTGTGATCGGCCCCGGCGAGGCCATCGAGATCCCGAGGGTCTCGCCCCAGGTCGACTACGAGGGCGAGCTGGCCCTGGTCATCGGGCGTCGCTGTCGACACGTGCGAGCCGAGGACGCCGCATCGGTGGTGGCCGGCTTCACTGTCCTCAACGACGTGACCGTGCGCGATTGGCAGTGGCGGACCCCGACGTGGACACTGGGGAAGTCCTTCGACACCCACGGGCCCACCGGGCCGTGGATCGTGACCGGGGACGAAGTCGGCGATCCCCATCGTCTTCGGCTGCGGACCTGGGTCAACGGCGACCTGCGTCAGGACGCGTCGACCGACGACATGATCTTCTCGTGTTGGGAACAGGTGGAATACCTGTCCACGGTGTTCACCCTCGAGCCCGGTGACATCCTCTCCACGGGGACCCCGGCCGGGGTCGGGATCGGCTTCGACCCACCCCGGTGGCTCGTCGACGGCGACGTCGTCCGCATCGACATCGAGCGGATCGGGACACTCGAGAACCCCGTTGCCGTCGAGCCCGACTCCTGACCCACCCCCGGCCCACGTCGGCGCCCTCCGGGTGACGCGCACCCTCGTCATCCCCGCCGACGAGCTCCAATGGCGGTTCACCACGAGCGGGGGCCCCGGGGGTCAGCACGCCAACAAGGCCAGCACCCGGGCCGAGGTGTCCTTCGACGTGGCCGGGTCGAGGTCCCTCGGCCCGCGCCAGCGGGCCCGCCTCCTCGAACGCCTGGGCCCGACGGTGCGCGCCGGGTCGGGTGACGAGCGTTCGCAGATGCGCAACCGGGACCTGGCCCTGCAGAGACTCGCCGCCCGTCTCGCCGACGGGCTCCGGGTCGAGACTCCGCGCGTCGCCACCAGGCCGTCGAAGTCGGCCCGGGCCCGACGACTCACCGACAAGCGCCGCCAGTCGGTGCGCAAGCGCGACCGGGCCCGACCGACCGAGGACGACTGAGCACGAGCAGCCTCAGAGGATGTCCGGCCGCAACAGGGCGTCACTCCCGCCGTCGACGAAGAGCACCGAGCCGTGGATGTAGCTGTTGGCGGGGTCGAGGAGGAAGCCGATGGCCGCTGCGATCTCGGTGGCGTTGGCCCGGCGCCCCATCGGCACGGGCAGGGCTTCGATGAGCGGCCCGAGCACGGGGTCCTCCAGCCCGCCGGCCAGCAGCGGTGTGTCCACCGGTCCGGGGGCCACCGCGTTCAACCTGACGCCCGCCTTCCCCCACGCACCGGCGCGTCGTCGCACGGCGCGCGTGAGCGCGAGCTTGCTCACCCCGTAGACCGTGGCCCCGTCCACGCCGGCCGCGCACACGCTTGCCGCGGCCTCGTCCCCGTCGAGCAGCAGGCCCAGCAACTCCTCGTGCACGGGTGTGAGGCTGGCCGAGTTCGAGGAGATGACCACGGCCGCCGGTGCCTCGCCCTGGGCGAGCAGGCCCAGCATGGCGTCGAGGAACTCGACCGCCCCGAAGAAGTTGACCCGGGCGATCATGTCGGTGGGCACCACCTGGGGCCCCAGCCCCGCACACACCACCAGGCCGTCGAGGCGCGATCCCGACAACTCGGTCACCGCTGCCACCGCCTGGGCCCGTCCCTCTGGTTGCGACAGGTCGGCGATGACCGGAGCGTCGTGGACGTCGACGCCGATGACCCGAAGACCGCTGCGCTCGAATCGCCGGCTCACGGCGGCGCCGATCCCCGACCCCGACCCCGTCACAGCGATGGTGCGCCTGTGCCGGGGGGCGAGGGTCACCTCGGGCCGCGACGGGGTGTCCATGGCGGCCCGTTGTAGTCGACGGACGTCGGGTGGCGCCTCTCTCGGGACTTTCGACTCTGCCCGAGCGTCACCGACTCGACCATCATGGCCTGGGGCGGAGACCGGGCAATCGGTGCTTCCGCCCGGAGCGCGTCTCAAGTGCCCGCCCACCCAGGGCGCCACCTCCAGGTCGCTTCCGGTGAGCGCACGGACCTATCCGGATCGTGCCGATCTCACCGGAGGCGACCTCGTTTTGTTGGGGCCGGGCTCGCCGGCCCGTCGTTCAGGTCGATCAGGAAGAGCAGTCGTGGCAGGCCATGGCGGCGGTATCGGCCAGTTGGACACGCTTGCGCACCAAGAAGCACGACTGGCACACGAATTCATCGGATCGGCGCGGGGCCACGGCAACGAGGTCGACGGTGTCGGCCTGCATCTGGGCCAGCAGGCTGTGCACGACGACCTCGCCCTCGAGCCCGGCCTCTGCGTCGTCCTCACCGTCGTCGAGGAGGGCGAGGCGGTCCAGGAGGACCAGGTCCAGGCTCTCTTCGAGGTCATCCCCGCCGATCTCGCCTTCGGCCTCGTCCTCGGACTCCTCGGTGGTGGGCGACACCGACAGGGCGGGTGTCGGGCGCAGCCCGGCATCGTCGGCATCGTCGTCGTCACCGCCGTGGACGAGGTCGTCCAGGGATGCCTCGAGGGTGTCTTCCTCCACGTCCTCTTCGAGGAGGTCCTCGTTGTCGAGCTCCTCCTCCAGGATGGCCTCGTCGTCGAGCTCGCCGATGGCCAGCTCCTCGGGGGGCTCGAGGTCGAGCTCCCCCTCGGTGTAATGGCTCTCGACCGCCCCTCGGTGCCTCTCAGCCAGTCTCATGGGCCAGGATCCCTCCTCGCCGAGTCCGCCCCGGGCCCGGGACCGGGGTCCCGTCGGGGGCGCCATCGCCTCGTGGCACCAGCATCGGACCGAGGAGGCTCCTGTGCAAGCGTTTTTCTGGGCAAGGCTTTTTTCCTCCCCGGCGACCGCCCCGACCGCCCGCTTGACACCCATTCCCTATCAAATCTAGAAATACAGGCGGTTTACTCGCTAAGGTCATGCGAAGCCACCCCGACTGAAGGAGCTCCCCGGTGTCGCACAACGGTCTTGAGATGACGCAGTACGGTCCCCGAGCGACCCGCCCGGCGCGTCGCTCGCGCTCGAAGTCGGCCCGTCGGTGGCTGGCGGGTGCGGCGGTGGCGGCGACCTCGGTCGTGATCGCCGGGGCGGCGGCGCTGCCCGCATCGGCGACGACCCCGGCCCCGAACGGCTACTACGTCGTCGGCGCCAGCGGGGGTGTCTTCGGGTTCGGCGGGGCCGTCCTCTACGGCTCGCCGGCGGCGTCGGGGACGACGCTGAGCGCACCCATCGTCGGCATCGCCGAGACCTCCACCGGCAAGGGCTACTGGCTCGCGGGGGCGGACGGCGGCATCTTCACCTACGGCAACGCCGGGTACTTCGGCTCGGTCCCCGCCGTCACCACCAAGAAGCTCACGGCCGCCGTGGTCGGCATCGCCACCACCTCGGACTCCAAGGGCTACTGGCTCGTGGGGGCGGACGGCGGCGTCTTCGCCTTCGGCGACGCCGGGTACTTCGGGTCCCTCGGGGCCCTGCACGTCACCCCTGCCTCTCCCATCGTGGGCATCGCCCCCACCCCCACCGGCAACGGCTACTGGCTCGTGGGGGCGGACGGCGGCGTCTTCGCCTTCGGCGACGCCGGGTACTTCGGCAACGTCGCATCCCTCCTGGGAGGGCCCGCACCCCTCCCCATCACGGGCATCGCCGCCACCCCCGACGGTGGGGGCTACTGGGTCGTCCAGAACGACGGTGCGGTGTCTCGCTTCGGTGACGCCGGGTTCTTCGGGTCCACGCTGACCACGGGCGTCGTGCCCAGCGCCCCCATCCAGGGCATCGTGGCAACCCCCGATGCCAAGGGCTACTGGCTCGTGGGCGGCGACGGCGGGGTGCTCACCTTCGGCGACGCCGGCTACTTCGGCTCGGTCCCCGCCGTGCTCGCCGCCGGTGGCGTGACCCCGACCTCGGCGGCCTCCTACGTGGGCCTGGCCGTCACCCCCTGAGGGGCGCCGACCGGCCGCCGGTGCGACGGGCCTCAGCCCACCTCGCCTGACACGTACGCCCTCGTCCGGGGGTCGTGCGGTGCATCGAAGATCATCTTGGTGGGCCCGTACTCGACGAGCTCACCCGTGGCCCGGTCCTCGCCCAGCAAGAAGAAGGCCGTGTAGTCCGACACCCGGGTGGCCTGGAACATGTTGTGGGTCACGAGGCCGATGGTGACGTCGGTGGCGAGATGCGTGATGAGCTCCTCGATCTTGGCCGTGGCGATGGGGTCGAGCGACGAGCACGGCTCGTCCATGAGAAGGACCTCGGGCTCCACCGCCAGGGCGCGGGCGATGCACAGCCGTTGCTGTTGGCCCCCCGACAGCTTCACCGCCGGCGAGTTGAGGCGGTCCTTCACGAGGTCCCAAAGCGCGGCGTGGTGAAGCGCCGCTTCGGCCGCCTCCCGGAGGACCGACTTGGACCGGACCCCGTTGAGCCGGAGGCCGGCCACCACGTTGTCGAAGATGCTCATGGTCGGGAAGGGGTTGGGCCGCTGGAAGACCATGCCCACCCGGCTGCGCACCAGCTCGGCCTGGGTGTCGCGGGCGTAGACGTCGAGGTCGCCGACGAGCACCTGCCCGGTGACCTTGCCCCCGGTGTCGTCGTGGAGCCGGTTGATGGCCCGCAAGATGGTGGTCTTGCCGCACCCGGAGGGACCCACCAGAGCGGTGACGCGGTTGCGGGCGAGATCGAGGGTCACGTCGCGCACCACCGTGTGCTTGCCGAACGACACGTTGACGCCGCGCAGCGACACCGCCGCCGTCATGTCCGACGTGGCGCCCGGCCGGTCGTGGCGCTGCGGATCTGTCCCCGATGACATTTCCGCGCTGGTGGTGATGTCGATGGTCATCTCCGTACTCCGATGGGCCGGACCATCCTACGCGGTTTCATGCTTTGTCGGCTCGGGGTGCCGGGCTCATCGGGCTTGGCGGTTCAAGCGGGCGGAGACCAGCCGGGCCACGATGCTCAGCACGAGCACCAGCACGAGGAGAACGAAGGCCGTTCCCCAGGCGATCTGCTGTGCGGCGGGAAAGGGCTGGTTGGCGTTGCTGTAGATGGTGAGCGACAGCGCCCCCATGGGCTGGAGGGGGTTCGTCACCAACAACGACGCGCCGAGCACGGTGAACAGGAGGGGGGCCGTCTCGCCCACGGCCCGGGCCACGGCCAGCAGGTTGCCGGTGACGAGCCCGGGGAGCGCACCGCGCAGCACGACCGATCGCACCACGCGCGAACGGCGCACCCCGAGGGCGAGACCGGCCTCCCACAGGTCGCGTGGCACCGACCGCATGGCGGCCTCGCTGGCGCGGATGATGATGGGGAGCATGAGCACGGCCAGGGCGAAGCTCCCCGCGATCCCCGAGAAGTGGCCGATGAGCGAGCCCGGCCCGATGAGCACGGCGTAGGCGAAGATCCCCAGGGCGATCGACGGCACCCCGGTGAGCACGTCCGCCCCGAACCGAAGCGCTCCGGCCAGCCGGCCCCGGCGCTCGACGAGGAACAGCGCGCACATGGTGCCCACCGGCACCGCGATCACCGCGGCCAGGCCCACGATGATCACCGACCCCACGATGGCGCTCGAGATGCCCCCGCCGGGAATGCCCGGTGGCGTGGGGATGTGGGTGACGAAGCCCCACGAGATGGCTCGGATCCCCCGGCTCGTCGTGTACGCCACCAGCGCGATCAACGGCGCCAGCGAGATCGCCACCGCCACCACACACGAGCCGACGGCGATGCGCCCGACGAGCCGGCGCCGCGCCAGCGAGCGCCGGGCCGACTCGCGCACCAGGGTGCGCCGGGCCCCGATGGTGTCGCTGCGCGTGTTGGGGTCGGTCGGGTACACCGTGGCGCTCACGTCACGGCTCCTTGGCCTCGCAACCGTCGGCGCAACAGGAGCTGACCTCCGACGTTGACTAGTGCGGTGATGGCGAGCAACACCACCACCAGGCCGATGATGGAGCTCTTGTCGAGCCCGGGATTGGCCTCCCCGAAGTTGTTGATGATGGCGGACCCGAGGGTGGCCCCGGGCGCCAGCAGCGAGTGGGGAAGGGCGTTGTTGTTCCCGATGACCAGGGCCACGGCGATGGTCTCGCCCAGGGCCCGGCCCATGGCCAGGATCACCGCCGCCTCGATGCCGGTGCGGGCGCTGGGAATCACCGCCGTCCGGACCACTTGCCAACGTGTGGCGCCCAGGGCGCGGGCCGCCTCGCGGTCCTCGGTGGCGACGCTCGAGAGCGCGGTGCGCGACAACGCCACGATGGTGGGGAGGATCATCACCGCCAGTACCGTGCCCGCCAGCAGCATGCTCGGTCCGTAGGCGAGGCCGTGGAAGAACCATTCGAGGACGGGGATCTTCTTCAGGAAGGGCTCGACGTGATGGGCGAAGGCCGGCGACAGCACGAGCAGGCCCCACAGCCCCACGACGATGCTCGGCACCGCCGCGATGAGGTCGATGAGCACCGACAACGGGGCCGCCAACCATGTCGGCGCCAGCTCGGAGAGGAAGGCGGCGGTCCCCACGCCGATGGGCACGGCCACGATGATGGCCACCGCCGTGGTGACGAGCGTCCCGATGATGTAGATGCCCGTCGGGTAGACGTCCTTGGTGGCGTTGTAGGTCCCGGACCACAGAAAGCTCAGTCCCGAGTGTCCGAAGGCCTGGCTCGCCGACGCCAGGAGACTGACCACGAGCCCGAGGACGATGACGGCGAAGACCGTGGCCCCGGACCAACGCAACACGGCGTAGGCCCGGCCTCCCGGCCGGGCCCAACGTCGTTGCAGTCCCTCCTTCACCCCCTCGACCGGGGTGAGCCTCGGAGGCGGGACCTCCTCGAGCAGCGTCGTACTCATTGTGGGTTCACGATGACATGTGCGCTCAGGAGGTGAACAGGGCCTTGCCGGCGGAATTCTCCAGGGTCAACAGGGTCCGGTGTGCCAGGCTCACGACGTTGGCCGGCAGGGGCGAGTACCCGAGGGCGGCGGCCTGCTGCTGGCCAGTGGTGGTGACCCAGTCGAACAGCTTGCCCGCCACGATCCCCTGGGTGGTGTTGGACTGCTTCTGGTAGATGAGCGTCCAGCTGAAGTTGGCCAGCGGGTAGGTGGCGGCCCCGGGACCGTTGACGATGTTGAAGTTCGACGCGCTCAATGTCGAGGCCTGGGCGCCGGCCGCGGCGATGGCGGACTGCGAAGGCTTCACAAAGCTTCCCGCCGCGTTCTTCAGCGCGGCGTTGGTGAAGCCGGCCTGGAGCGAGTAGGCGTACTCGACGTACCCGATGGCGCCCGCGGTCTGCTGGATGAAGCCGGCCACGCCGGTGTTGAGCTGCTCGCCGATGCCGATGTTGGTGATCGGCCACTTCGTCGATGCCGCGCTGCCCGCCACCGAGCCCGTCCACTGGGATCCGCCCGTGTCGATGAGGTACTGGTCGAGGTCGTATCCCGGCCCCGAGGAGTCGGCCCGACGCACGGGCACGATCGTCGTGCTCGGAAGGTTCGTACCGGGGTTCAGCGCGGCGATGGCCGCGTTGTTCCATGTGGTGATCTTGCCCAGGTAGATCCCCGCCAACGTGGGACCGTCGAGCTTGAGGCCCCCACCGACGCCCGGCAGGTTGTAGCTGAGCGCCACGCCGCCCAGGTCGACCGGCACCTGCAGGATGTTCCCCCCCGTGCCCGAGGCCGGGGTCTTGATCGGGATCTCGGAGTCGCCGAAGTTCACCGTGTTCTGCTCGATGTCGGTGACGCCCACGCTGGATCCGGCGGGGGAGTAGTTGACGCTGACTCCCTTGTCGGCCTGGTTGTAGTAGTAGAAGACGCGGGTGAAGAAGGGCTGGATCGAGTTCGCCCCCGCCCCGGCGAGCTTGAACGACGGCGACTGGGTGTCACATGTGGCACTGAGCGGCCCGCCCGAGGTGGAGCACGCCGTGCTGGTCGGCTTGGCCGGCGTGGTGGTGGCGGTGTGCGCCGCGGCGGGGGCCGTGGTGCTGGGGGCCGGGGCGGCCGTGGTGGTGGGGGCCGGGGCGGTCGAGGTCGTCGTGCTCGAGGCGGCGGTCTTGTCCGCCTTCTTCTTGGCCGTCGGCGTCGAGCTGCACGCCGCCGCCACCAGGGCCACCGCGGCGAGTGACACCATCACCGTCGACACCCGGCGCAGGGGACGGCGCGACATGTCGCGGCCGGCTCCGATGTCTCGGGCTCGACGTGTTTCGGCACCTCGGTGCACGGGCACTCCTCTCCAGGCGTGGGTGGACCCCGTCCCCCTCGCACCACGATCCAAGTTCATGCATTGATCAAGTTAATACATTGATTTCATAGGAATACTATGACTCAGGAGTGGCCTCGTCCAGCGGGCCCCGGGCACGGGCGGGGCCTTATTCGCACTGGGGCTGGGCGGGGGGCCTGCGAAAGGGCAGAATCCCGTCCGTGCACATTCCCGCCAAGGTTGACTACGGCATGCGAGCCCTGCTGGCGCTGACCGATCGCCAGGAACCCACCACGGCCGAGGCCCTGGCCCAGGTCCAGGGCCTCCCGGCCCGTTTTCTGGGGGCGATCCTCATCGAGCTGCGCCGAGCCGGCATCGTCTCGAGCCAACGGGGATCCGAAGGTGGCTACCGCCTGGCCCGACCGGCCAAGGAGATCAGCGTGGCCGACGTCATGCGGGCCCTCGACGGGCCCCTGGCCGAGGTCCGGGGGTTGCGCCCTGAGGCGGCGGTCTACGACGGCGCCGCCGAGCACCTCCAGGACGTGTGGGTGGCGGTCCGGGCCGGCCTCCGCAACGTGCTCGAGCGGGTCACCCTCGAAGACATCGTGGCCGGGCACCTGCCCCGATCGGTCGCCAAGCTGACCGAAGACCCCGACGCCTGGTCGCCGCGCCGCTGACGAGAGCCAGGCCCCGCCGATGGGTCAGGCTGACTCGTCCAGGGCCTGAGCTTCGGTGCCGTCGGCCCAGGTCTCGTCGAGGAACTCGGCGATCTCCCCCGTGAGCCGGTCGGGCGCCAACCGGAGCTCGAAGATGGACCGGGCCTCGATGAGCCGGGCGTGCTGGAGCTGGCGCGTGAGGTGGTCGGCGTCGGTGAAGGGGTGGATGAAGTCGATCTTGTGACCGATCACGAGCGCGGGCACCTTGATGGCGTGACGCGCCTCGTAGGTCGGGGTGATGGGGCCGACCAGCATGCCGTGCAGCACGGCCGCGATCTCCTCGGGCTCGGCGGAGATCATCGAGACCACGCTGTCGAGCGGGGCCACGGTGGTGCGCGGCACGTGGCGCGCCAGAGACGCCACCACGCGGACCACCGGGGCGGCGTAGTGGACGCCGAGGAGCATGGGCAGGAACACCACCGCCGCCCCCGGCACCGCCCATTCCAGGACCGGCATCTCGATCAGCAGTCCCCGCACCCGGTCCGGCGCCTGCACCGCCACCTGCAGGCTGACGTTGGCCCCGAGCGACACGCCTCCCACCACGGCCTCGTCGATGCCCAACTCGTCGAGCAGGGCCACCACGTGGCGGGCATAGGAGTCCATGCGGTGCGCCGACGCGTGCCGGGGCTTGTCCGACAGCCCGTGGCCGGGCAGGTCGAGCAGGACGACGCAGAACCCCCGATCGGCGAGGTCGGCGGCCAAGCGCCGGCTGAGCTGGTTGTCCAGCAACAAGCCGTGCAGGAACACCAGGACCCGGGAGCCCTCGCCGTGACGCTCGTAGTGCAGGCGCAGGCCCTCCACCTCGAAGGTGCCCTCTTCGTAGGGGCGTCGCTCGAAGAGACCGCTCACCCACGACACGGGCGAAAGGCTCATGAGGACCCCTCCCACCGACGGGTTCGACCCCGGGTCGGTCTTCGGTTCGGGCTCCTCCTCGGACGCCGCCCCAGGGTCGCGCCGCGCTCTGGTTCGAGGAGAAGTCGAAGTGCCGAGCCCGGCCCCCACGGACGCCACCCCCGCGACGTTACCCGGGTCATATTCGGGCCCGCACCTCTTCTCTCTGTTTCCTCCCGCGTTTCTTTCCGTGTTCTCGGTCGCGGCCGTCGCCCCCGGCGCTCAGCTCAGCCCGAGGCGGCGCGAGCACGCCGGCCACTGGCCCCAACCGCTGCGGGCCTGGAGCCGCTGCGCGGCCTGGTCCTGGACAGCGGGCGAGGCGCTCGACGGCAGGCCGGAGTACCCCAGTCCATGCCAGGTCCCGGCGGCGAACTGATAGGCGCCGTAGTAACCGTTCCCGGTGTTGTCGGAGTAGTTGCCGCCGGACTCACACCGACGTAGGGCGACCCAGGGCCCAGCGCTGGCCGCGCTCGTCGCCGGGGCGACGTGCACGCCGACGGGGTCGACATGGTGGGCGACGGCCACGACCACGACCACCTTGGGCTTCGTCGCCGGGGGTGGCGGGGGCGGGGGTGGTGCGTGGGCCTCTTGGTAGGACACCCACGCCACCAGCATCCGCACGTAGCGGGTCCCGGCCGGACGCAGCAGGCCGATGTGCATCTCGTCGCCCTCGGCCAGAGACGCCTGGGCCGACGGGGGGGGCGCCGAGACCGAAGCCAGGTCCACGTCGCCGAGGTGCCGTACCCCCGCCGGCCGCAACAGGCCGATGGGTGACTCCTCGCCCAGGGCGAGTGCAGTGGGCGCGTGAGCGGCGGTCAAGGTCGCCGATGCCAGTCGTATGTCGGCGCCACCGAAGTGGGTGCCGGTGTTCTGAGGATGGTCATGATGAGGAGAACTCGGCGATGGGTGGAGAAAGCTGAAGCCGAGCAGCACGGCGATGACAACGCCAAAGAGTCGGTGGTTCCGCATCTTGTGCCTCCTTGAAGTTCACGGGATCCCCGTAGGGCTCCAGGTGGGCTTGGGAATGCGGGTGGCCCGTCTTGTGAGGTGCTGACGGAGCGACCCGGGGTTCTGGCGTTAGGCACGTCCTCCTGTAGGGGTGTCGACGGTCGACGGTTGCGGCATTGGGGCGCCGAACAGCGCGAAGACCGGGACCCCGGGCGCGCGGCGGCGCAAGGGGACACAGCAGTCCGGGGCGGTCCACATGAGCAGGGCCTCTGGGGCCCGGGCGACAGCCTCCGCTGCTGTCGCATGGACTCTGCCGATGGCTTGAGTGGGAACGAATGTAAGCGCTTGGGCGTCGGCGCACAAGCTCATCGGGGCTCCCGAGGGCGTCGGAGGCGGTTGCGATTCGGGCCATGACCAGCCGATATCCCCTCTGAACAGGGGCTTTGCCCGGAAATTGGCACCCCGGGTGGGGGTCTGGACGCCCTGTCAGATATCGGTGGGAAGTGGGGTCCGCGGGGCTGTGGGGACGCGTCGGTAGCGTGTCGGTCCTATGACAGCCACCACCCCCGGCGCGCCGGCAGGACCCTCTGTGACCGACTCATCGGGCCCCGCCGACCTGTCCACGGTGTGCATGGCGTGCGGGTCGCCCATGCGGCCCGAGCACGCGCACTACCGGTGCCCGAGCTGCGGCTGGCGCGACTCCTGTTGCGACGGGCCCTACTGATCGTCGGGGTCGTGCCCCGGTGTGACCCCGGCCACGGCGTAGAGGGCTTCGAGAGCACCGTCGACCACGTCGTCGCCCTCGGCACCCGCACCACGCACCCCGACCAACGCCGTCAATGACGCGTAGTCGCGGGCCAGGAGCCCGGCGTCGGTGTCGGGATGGACCCGCGTGCTGCTGCCCGGGGCGGTGAGGTCCAGACGAAGGGTGCCGGTCTGTCCGGGAGGCAGTGCCACGTGGGGGAGTGGCGTCGAGTCGTCGCCGCTCACATGGACGGCGGACCGGATGGTGCCACCCCGGCCCAGGCGGCCGTGACGCAGGCCCCGGAGCTGGCCGAGCCCCACGTTGGGCACGTTGAGGTTGAGCGTGGTCCCCGCCGGGGCCTGCTCCAGCACCGGCACCAGCGCCGCCGCCATGGCCGCCGGGGTCTCCCAGGGCACGGGGTCGTCGCCCCAGCGGATCGACACCGCCAGGCACCGCAGCCCGAAATGCGCCCCGGTGAGCGCGGCGCCCACCGTGCCCGAGTGCATGGCCGAGCGGCCCACGTTGACCCCGTGGTTGATGCCCGACAGCACGATGTCGGGACGGGGCCCGAACCCACCCACACAGGCCAGGATCACCGCCAGCGCCGGCGGCCCGTCGATGCCGTAGGTGGGCATGTCCCCCAGGCCCTCGATGGCGTGCGCCTCGTAGTCGACGCCGTCACGGGAGTGGACGGGGCCCACCGCCGCACCGGCCCCGCTGTAGTCGATGAGGGGGGCCACCACGACCACGTCGTGGCCCGTGGAGGCGGCCACCAGTGCCAGGGCAGCGATGCCCGGGGCGCGCACGCCGTCGTCGTTGGTGACCAGTATCCGCACAGAACCTCCGGTGGGTGGCCCACCACGCTGCGTCGACTCGGAGCTCGGGCGCCGACGTGGGCTCGTGCGTCTACCATACGACTCCGCCACTGACCCGCCCACCGCCGCCGACGACCGGACACGAGCCACCCCCTTGCCTGTCACCGCCACTGAAACGCCGGCACCCTCCGGGGTGCAGTACGACATCGGGCACGGTCGGCACCAACTGGTCGTCACCGAGGTGGGCGCCACCATCCGCTCCTACACCGTGGGCGGCAGGGCGGTCCTCGACGGATTCGACGTCGACGACCTGTGCGACTCGGGCCGGGGGCAGGTCCTCGCCCCGTGGCCCAACCGACTCGGGGATGGCCGCTACAGCTACGAGGGGCGCGAGGGGCGCGCCGCGCTCGACGAACCGGACCGGCACAACGCCATCCACGGCCTGGTGCGCTGGGCGCCGTGGCAGGTCGTGTCGCGCGCCCAGAACGTCCTCGCCCTGGGCTGCACGTTGCAGCCGCAACCCGGATACCCGTGGCGAGTGGCCCTGGCCCTCGAGTACCGCCTGGGCCGCGACGGGCTGACGGTGTCGTCGAGCGCCACCAACCTCGACCGCACCCCGGCGCCGTTCGGCATCGGCTTCCATCCCTATCTGACGCTGTCCGCCCCCATCGACGCCACGTCGCTGGCGATCCCCGCTCGGCGTCGTCTCGTCACCGACGACCGGGGGCTGCCGACGGGCGGCACGGCGGTGAGCGGCTCGGAGTTCGACTTCACCGCGCCGCGCTGGATCGGCGACACCGTCCTCGACACCGCCTTCACCGACTTCCGGCGTGACGCCGACGGGATGGCACGCGTCGAGCTCGACGACACCGCCGGGGGCCGGGGGGTCACGATATGGATGGACGGGCACTTCGGCTACGTCATGGTGTTCACCGGCGACACCCTCGAGCCCGCATCCCGGCGTCGCGCCTCGATCGCCGTGGAGCCCATGTCGTGCCCGCCCGACGCCTTTCGAACCGGGGTGGACCTGGTGCGGCTCGAGCCCGGAGCGTCGTGGAGTGGGCGCTGGGGCATCAGCCCCCGCTGATTCTTCAGATGGGCCCGGCTCCGAACCTCGATGACGCGCCGGCCGGGACGAAGAGGTGCCCGAGGTCCTCGGGGCTGGCGGGCCGGCCGAACAGATAGCCCTGGGCGTAGGGGCATCCGAGGTCGATGAGCCGGTCCCGTTGTTCCTCGCGCTCGATGCCCTCGGCCACCACGGTGAGGTCGAAGGCGTCGGCCACCTCCACCACGGCGCCGATGACGGCGTCGTAGCGGGTTCCCAGCGCGTCGATGAAGGACTTGTCGATCTTGACGACGTCGATGGGGAGCCGGGCCAGAGAGTTGAGTGAGGAGAACCCGGTGCCGAAGTCGTCGATGGCGATGCGAAGGCCCAGCCGGCGCAGAGCCTGGAGACGGCGCACGGCGGCCTGGAGGTCGCGGATGAAGAAGCTCTCGGTGATCTCGAGCACCAGGCATTGCGGGGGAAGCCCGCTCTCCTCGAGGGCGGCGGCGACCTCGGCGATCATCCGGTCGTGCTCGAGCTGTCGGCTCGAGACATTCACGCTCAGCGAGAAGCCCGAGGAGACCCCCATGGTGTTGACCCACTGCGCCGCCTGGGTGCAGGCGTGGGCCAGCACCCACCGCCCGATCTGCAGGATCAGCCCTGACTCCTCGGCGATGGGGATGAACTCCAGCGGAGGGACCAGGCCGCGTTCGGGGTGCTGCCACCGCACCAGGGCTTCCACGCCCACCGTGGCGCCGGTGTCGATGGCCACCACCGGTTGGTACACGATCGAGAGCTGGTCGCCCAGCAGGGCCTGGTGCAGCGACGATTCGATCTCGAGGCGCTCGGCCGCCCGGGCCGTGAGGGTCTCGTCGAACACCTCCACCCGGGCCCGGCCGCTCTGCTTGGCGTGGTACATCGCCGCGTCTGCTTGGCGCAGCACGTCCATGGGATCGTCGCCGCGCATTCCGAAGGCGACGCCCACACTGGCCGACACGAAGCACTCGACGCCGTCGAGCATGAAGGGCCGGTCGAAGGCGGTGAGCAACCGCCAGGCGTAGGCGACGGCCCCCTTGCGATCGCTGATCCCCTCCACCAGCACGGCGAACTCGTCCCCGCCGAAACGAGCCACCAGGTCGCCGGTGCGCGCCGTCGACTCGATGCGCCGGGCCACCTCCACCACCAGCTCGTCCCCGGTGGTGTGGCCGCGGCTGTCGTTCACGTACTTGAAGTGGTCGACGTCCAAGAAGCACACGGCCAGCGGCGGCCCCGGGAGCTGGGCCCGGGTCAGGGTCTCGGCCAACTGCTCGGCGAACAGGGCCCGGTTGGGCAGCCCCGTGAGGTGGTCGTGGGTGGCCTGGTGCTCCAGGCGGCGCTCGAACTCACGACGTTCGGTGACGTTGCGGGCGGTGGCGGTGATCACCAGGCCCTCGGGTGTCTCGATGGGGCCCAGGATGATCTCCATGGGGAATTCCATGCCGTCCTTGCGCACCCCCGAGACGTCGGCCACGTCGCCGATGACGAGGGTGCGCGGGTTGCGGATGAAGTCCTCGTAGTAGTCGCGCAG
The DNA here is from genome assembly GCA_036511675.1 of Acidimicrobiales bacterium. Taxonomy (GTDB): domain Bacteria; phylum Actinomycetota; class Acidimicrobiia; order Acidimicrobiales; family UBA8190; genus Chersky-840. The sequence goes on from DATCBU010000104.1 coordinate 26,871, forward strand.
GACACTCTGGACCCTGGGGGTGGTGAGACATTCGACACTCTGGCCCGCCAGCTCGTCGGGCTCGTATCCGAAGAGCCGGCCCACCTGGTGGTTGGCCTCCAGGATGACCCCGTCGGTGCTCATCACGATCATGGCGTCAGGGGCGGACTCGATGAGCGAGCGGAAGTGGGCGGCGTCGCGTCGTTGGTGCTCGAGGCGCCGAGCGCTTTCGAGACCGTGCCCGGCGTGCGCGGCCAGGAGCTCGAAGGCGGCTACCTCGTGGTCTTCCACGGTGCGCTGCAGTCGCGTCCCGCCCACCAGGGTGGCGCTGAGCTCGCCCTCCACCCACACCGGGGTGGCGATCACGGTGCGGAAGCCGTCGGCGCGGAGCTCGGGGTGGCCTCCGGTGCGCTCGAGGTAGTCGTCGACCACGACCGTGCGGCGCTGTTCGGAGATGAGCGCCACCATGCCCCGGTCGGAGCTGTGGACGCCCTCGACGTAGGAGTCGGGGAGCCCCCGGGCATGGACGACCCGATAGGTGCGACGGTCCTCGAGGAGCTCGCACACGTTGGCGGCCTCGAACCCGATCTCGATGACGGCGTCGACGGCCCAGGCCAGGATGGAGTCCTCGTCGAGCGAGTCCAGTTGCCGTCCCAGGCCGGCCACCCGGCTCCACAGGCTGGCCCGGTGCTCGTGCTCGGCGGTGGCGCGCTCGCGAAAGACGAGCTGGCGGGTGAGCTGCACCGAGATGAGGTCGGCGGCGCCGGCGGTGGCCAGGATCATGCCCAGGCGCAGGACCAAGGTGGCCACGCCGATGCCCCAGCCGGCGCCGGCCAGGGCGAGGACATAGGCGCCCCCGGTCAACACGGTCAGGGTGATGCGCCCCCGGCGCGGGTACGACACGTTCGCCATGAACACGCACTGCAACAGGTAGACCAGATAGAGGTCGGAGTGGCTGCCGCCGGTGAGGTCGATGCCGAACGACACCAGCGCGATGTCGAACAGCGACCACGTGTAGAGGACGGGCAGGACCAGCCCCCGCTGGGTCAGGGTGTGCCAGGGGAGCATCGAGATGGGGATCGTGCCGGCGATGGCGATGCCGATGAGGACGAAGAACGGCGCCCGCGACATCGGGTAGTGCCCGGGCAGCAGGGCGTAGAGGAGCAGGACGAGGAGCACCGCCACCGTCGACGCCACCCCGATGCGCGCCGACTGCACCCGCACCTCGTCGAGGGCGGCCAGGGGACGTCGCTCTCCCGTCGTGGTGTGGTCGTCGCCGAAGAGCTCGCTGAAGCCGCGCAGTCGGCGCAACGCCGCTCCCCCCGGCAGGTGACGCGGCACCGGCACCGTGTCGGGCGGGTCTGCCGACGAGGCCGGTATCCCCGACGGGGGAGACCACGGCATCTCGACCTCAGGTGTTCCCGAGAGCGCTGCTGCCGCCGCCACCGGGGACGTGGGTCCGGGCGCGACGGCGTCCGACGTCACCTTCGGTCCGCCGTCGGCTGGGCCCGAGCGCAGTGCACCGGACAGCGACGGCGGCCGCACGATGCGACCTGGTGCCCCCACCACGAAGAATTGTAACGGTGGGATTCTCAGTATCTGGGGCCGTTGTGCCGACGTTGTGCGAACATATTGATTGTGCGCCGGCGCCTGACGGATGTGTGAAAACGTTGTGTTGACAGTGCCATGCAACTCGACACCCAGCGGGTGGATCTGGCTACGACGTGACTTCCATCTGCGGCCCCTCCCAAGTCCAGCGCGGCATAGCAAGACCTTGCGGAACCGGCTTACCGGGCGGCCCGTACAAGAGGACCTCCTCTACCGCCCATTCCATGTAGGCCCGCAGAGCCGCCCGGAACGCAGGATCTTGCGGTAGCCCGGCGTCGTCCGCGGCGTTGACGAAACACTCGACGAAACGCCGGCCGAGGTCGCTCATATCTCCGTTGCCCCCGTGGATCTCCAGGACTTCGGAATGGTCTCCACACGTTTGCGAGTATCGCGGCGGCCCACCCATTACCTCTGCCCAGTAGGCAGCGAGCCGGTCAATGTGCTCGGGGTGCTGCCCGGGATGGGAGAAGGGGTGGTTCAGTTCAGGGTCCGCCAGACACCGAGCGTGGTGGGCAGCGGCCAAGGCCACAAAAGCAGGGTGGCCACCGGCGAACTCGAACAGGGTGGGTCGCATAGTGAAAGCTTCGCGCCGAGGATCGATTGATGCCATCGTGTTCGGCGCAAGAGTCAGCACGAAAGCGTCGGAGCCCGTGACCCGGCACTGAGATGCGCCAGCGCCCGAGCGCCTGTGGCCCCGCCATCGTGCGGCGGGTCTCCGAGATGGCACTGTGGGGACGTGGCCACGGCTCGAAAAGCTCCACGGACAGAAGACACTCCTGGCGCGCCTGCTGTCGCTGCCCGACTCCGTTCGCAGCTGCTCGCCGGGCCGCCGGCCGGTTCCCCTCAGAAGGTCGTAGAGCGCCTGCTAGCCGTCCAGGCCCAGGACGCACGCGGTGCCCGGCTGGCGATACGTATCCGCTCGAGCGGTCTCAGCACCTCCGACGTGGACCGTGCCCTTAGCCGGAGTCGCTCCCTCGTTGTCACCTGGCTTAACCGAGCCACGCTCCACCTCGTGCGCAGCGAGGACTACTGGTGGCTCCACCAACTTGCAGCCCCACGCTCGAAGATCGGGAGCCAGCGCCGGCTCCGACAGGAAGGCGTCGATGCCCGCCAGGCGGTGCGCGGCGTGGAGCTCATCGCCAAGGCGGTGACCGACGATGGCCCGCAGACCCGCGAGCAGCTGCGTCGGCGCCTCGAGTCGGCCGGGGTCCCGACGGCAGGCCAGGCCCTCGTTCATCTCCTCGGCGTTGCAAGCACGCAGGGAGCGGTGCTGCGCGGGCCCATGATCGGCACCGAAATCAGGGAATGGAGAAGCCGGGAGTGGTTTCGAGATAGTTCGAGATCTGCCAGCTGGATTGCTGGAACTCGCTTTGCAGTCGCTGGTCGAAGTTCAGCGCGAAGCTCGGGTGACCGTTGGCCGTGACCCCACCCAGGATGAGACCGCCGGTCCAGGTCAGGTTGCTGGAGGAGCCGTTGAGGGTGAGGTTCATGCCGGGACCCCAGAAGACGGCGTTCACCTGCGATGCCCCCAGGCCGGCGGTGCCACTACCCCAGGCGTAGATCTGGAGGTCGGTTGGATCACCGACGAGCCCACCCTTGCACGTGCCCGAGCCGCTGCCGAGGGGGGGCTCGCAGGCGTTGACCGTCGAACCGGCGAAATTGACGTTTGGCTGCGTCAACGAGCCCACCGCCGGGAACACGTAGATCTCGACCCGTCCACTGTTCTGTTGCGGACTCTGGGCATAGTCGATGTTGACGGTGCCGGTCATGGTCAACCCACCTCGACAGATGTAGACGCCGGGTTCGAGGGTGGCCGGTCCCGTGACGGTATAGCCGGCCGCATCGGAACCGGTGACGGCCGGACTCACGCTGGTGCACGGCGAAGCGGCCGACGGCAGACACGGGGTTGGCGGTGCACCGTAAGGGTTGGGGGGAGCAGGACAAGTCTGCGTCGGCTGCTGCGGCGCGTAGATAGGACCGAGGTTCACATACGGGGTGCACTTCGAGATTGATCCGCCATAGTTGACATAGGTGGCGTTGGGATCAGCGGGTCCGTTGCAGGTCAGAGTTCCTCCGGGGCCCACGGCGATGGCGGCGGTGGCACCCGGGACCGCGTTCCCGTAGGGATCGGTCACGGTCACGCTTGTCGACGACTTCCCGTCGAAGGTGACGAAGGCCCCGCCATACACGGCGTCCAGCAGGACCGGGGTCTGCTTGACCGTCGTCTGGACTGCGTAGGAGATATTGCGGACGGTCCCTTGCGACAGCACCGTGTAGGCACCGGTGGCGGAGTCGTACCGGGCCGTGTAGACGGTCCCGGAAGCACTCGGGACGGTGCTCAAGCTGCATTTGCCGCCACTGTTGGGCTCGTTGCAGAACGAGGCCGGCGACGCTCCCTGCTGGTCGATCTGGAACAGGGCGTCGGCGACTCCCGACTGTGCAAGGGAGCGTGCCTGCTGGATCTTGGTCTCGAGATTGGTGTTGCTGAAGTCACCGTTGATCCGTGTGAACAAGGCCACACTCAGGAGCACGACGACCAGCACGATAGCCGTGACGATGGGAAGGGTCTGCCCGGCTTCGCCGACTCCTCGTTGCCTGCAGGACATCTGTGGGGAGGTGTTCAGCCGCATCGACTTGCTCCTGGCGGTTGGTTCATGAGGTTGACCCTGGTGGTCGTCCCGTAGGGCGCGGAGTTGAGATTGGCCACCGACAAGGTGACCTGCACCACCGTGGCGGACGCGCTGACGCTGGCCGGCGTGGATTGGGGCTCGGTGACCTGGTTGATGGCGCAGTGGTCGTAGTAACTGAAGACCGGCAGTCCGCCGTTCGACGGGTCGCCGTTGGTGACCGCGGTCAGCTCTGTCAGCGCGGTGTTCGACCCGGCCTGGCGAGTCAGCGTCCCGCACCAGGTCGAGGAGGTTCCCGGGCAGTTGACGCTCGTGTAGCTGTACTGCCACGTGATGATCTGACCCGAGGGCTGGATGGTGAGCTGGAGCTTGTCGTTGTATGCCGCCACCGTCGACAGCGTCCCCAACGGGTTCGCCGACTGGATGTCGTGCTGAAGGGCCAGGAGGGCGAGCCGGACGTTGGCCGCCGCGTTGGCGTTGTTGACCGTGGCGGTATCCGCTTTGGCGTACACGGTCAGCATGGTGGTCATCATCGTCATGAGCACGAGGGAGAGCCCCGACGCCACCAAGAGCTCGACCAGGGTCATGCCCTCCTCGTCGCTATGGTGACGGCGGGCGCGGGCGAAGCAGCGACGAACGACCCTCAGCATGCCGGCGTCCCCTTCTTGTCCTGGCTGAACGACACTTGGGCGGTGAGGCTCGTGACCGAGCCGTTGTGCGAGACCGTGTAGGTGTGCGTGCCGGTGATGAAGCCGGTCCCGACGGGGCACAAGCCGGTGGGCAGGTTGTAGGTGTATTGGTTCGTGCCCCAGGAGAGGGTGTAGGGGGACCCCGGGTCGGCGCCGCTGGAGGTGGCGGCGACGGTCACCGCGTCGGAGCCCGCCGTGCAGGTGCCGGAGTACGTCACCGTCATCGTGATCGGCTCCATCAGTTCACCGTTGCTCTTGGCCACGGTGGCCTGGCCGGAAGACTGTCCGGCTTGACTGACGGTCAAGGTGTTGAGCGTGCACGGCTGGGCTGGCGGGGTCAGGGTCGTGCCCGTGACCCAGGTCTGCGAAATGGCCCACTGGTCCCCAGCCGATGAGAAGGCGACGATCTCGAACCAGTAGGCGGTGCTCGGTGCCAGGCCCGTCACGGTGAAGGTCGTGGCCGTGGCGAGAATGGAGCCGCTCGTCGATGACCCTGTGGGTGCCCAGGCCGAAGAGCTCCCCGTGGTGTCGGGGAACGCCAAGTGGCCCTGGCCGCCGGGATCGGGTGCCCATTCGGCGACGAAGTACCCGGGCGTATTGAGCGGTGCCGTCCAGCTGAGATTGAGCTGGGTCTCACCCGCCGGGTCGGCGGGCACGGCGACGGCCAGGCCCGGGACGTTGTCCGGGGTGACGTCGGTGCCCGAGCTCCCCGCGCCGCACGTGACGGTCTGGCTGCCCGTGCCAGTGGCAGCTTGGGAAAGAACCATGTTGTTGCCCGACACCGACGCCACCGTCGTGCCCGCCGCGATGTTCGTCCCCGACACCGCCATCCCGCCGACACAGCCGGGAAAACCACCTGACGCCACTGAAGCCAGCGTCGATCCCAGGGTCGTCGAGACGACGAAGCTCACACACTGCGACCCGGTGTACTTGCCGAGTCCCCCGGGGTACACGAGGCTCGATTGTCTGACCTGAACCGTTTGACCGCCTTCGCTCCACGACACCACGGCATAGGCTTCTTTGTAGGCGCAGCTGTCTCCGCCCGATCCGGCTGCCCACACCACGTAGTTCTTGGCCGTGTAGACGATCGCCCCCACCTGCTGCGGGGTGCTTGTCAACGGAATCTGGGGGGATTGGCCTGCCGGTGGGACAGATCCGAGAATGACGGTTGGCTGCCCGTTGTACGACGACGGCGGGGACTGGGATACGAAGAAGCCCAGGTTCGCGTACGTCACGCCTCCGGCCTGGGCCAGCTGACCGTCAGCGATGGCGATGGCGTCGCCGTATTCACGGTTGGCCGCATTGGCCGACTCTGCCCCGTAGAACACGCTCGCCAGCGGGAGGAGCGTGATGGCCAAAAGACCGAGTGCGACAACCACTTCGATCAGCGAGTACCCGGCGTCGCCGTGTGATTGCCGGCGCAGCCGGATGCGGCCCGCCTTTGCCCACTTCGGGCCGAGGCCGGACACTGGAGCGTGAGGTGCGCTCATGCCACCCCTCCTGTCCCGTTCGCAACCGACGAGCCGGGTCGAGAGGCGGCGGATTTCCCGCTGTTGTTGCCCTTCCCGTTCCCAACTCCCTTCCCGTTGCTGTTCCCGTTCCCGTTGTTCCCACCGCGGGCCGGGGTCGTGGTGGTGGTGATGGTGGTCGCCGTTGTGATCGCCGTGGTGGGCGGACCATTGGGAGTACCAGCAGGTGGACCGTGTGTGGTGTTCTTGGGCGGCGATGTGGTCGTCGGAGAGGGTGTATCTCCGACGGCACCATTCGAGCTGCCGCCGGGCGCAGGAGCGTTCGGTCCTGTACTGCCTGCCGGAGGTGCGGGAACGCCGGCGGGCACCCCCGGGTTGCTACAGGCGGAGTTCGACGATGCAGGCAGGGTCGTCGCCACTCCAACTCCCTGCGCCGTTGTGGCGGATGTGATCGTGTTCTGCGCGCAGCGCCCACCGGTCGACGCTTTTGATCCAGCTCTTCCCGGCGCGCTCGTGGTCGTGACGCTGGGACCGAAGGGGGGAGTGGGTGTGCCGGCAGGATTGTCAGAGTGCGAGGGGGCAAATCCGACGGCGGCGAGACCGGCAGAGATCGCAGACTGGACGTGAGCCGGCACGCCACCGGTGGCGGCCATCGCCACGCCGCCGCCGAAGATGACGGTGGCGAGAACCGCCCCCTTCAGGGTGAGGATCTTCGCCAGGGTGCGCCCTCTCGGGATCGCCGTCCGGGGGCGCGCCGCCCGAACCTGGGCGAGGAGGGTGGCCACCACCTGGTCCTCAGCGGCCAGCTCGCTTGGCGATGCCGGCACCCGAGCGGCACGGATCAGATCGGCGGCGCGTTGATACCCGAGCGGGACGTCGGGGGCGGCAATCTTGCCGGCCAGGAACGCATCAGCGGTGCTGTTGTCGAAGGAGTCAGGGCTCATCTCCCCCCTGACATCGTTCGCGCCCGCTACTGCGTTACAGACTCCCTCGTCCAGCGGGTCTCGAGGAGCCGGAGGGCGCGGTGCTGCAGGACACGGACCGACCCAGGGCTCCGCCCCATGATGTCGGCCACCTGGTCCACACTCAGATCGGCCACCACCCGGAGCAAGACGACTTCTGCCTGGTCAGGAGGGAGATCCCGTACCAGGGCCTCGATGGCTCCCTGCGCTGACAGCGCTTCGAGCGAGGACTCGTCGGGCCGGTCCCCCGCCGGTGGGAGATTCTCCGCCTCGAGTTCCACCAGACTTGGTCGGCGGTGCAGGCGCCGATAGTGGTCGGCTACCCGACGACGTGCCACGGTGAAGAGCCAGGCCCGGAAATCACCGGCGTCGCCTTGGAACTTCGGGAGCTCCTTGGCGGCGGCCAGCCAGGTATCTGCCAACAGGTCTTCGGCGACGTCGGGAGCGTGGTGACGAAGGAATCGAAGCAATGCCGGGTTCGACTCGCGAAAAAGGCACGTGGTGGCCCACTCGTCCCCCGCCCGAGCCGCGTCCAGGGAGTTCCCCGACGGCAAAGTCTCCATCGACCCCGTTATCGGCGACGGGTGGCAACGACTGAAGCCCAACGACGGTCCCGTTGTGGTCTGCCCATCGCCCTGCTGTATCTGCTGGGGCGACGGACCACTTCCACAGGGTGGGATTCTCGGTGCGGAGCCCAAAGCCGGTCCGGGCCGCGCCGCGGGTGCGTTCAGGCTCGAGGCCCGGCCCGGGGTCCTCGGTGCATGACACCAGGACGAAAGCAGAGAGCGAGAGCGTGGGCACACATCGCCGGATGCCGGCCGTCGGGGTGAAAGGCACCAAAATCGGGTGGTGCCGGTAGTACCAGCTCCTGCCCTTGCGCAGGCTTGGCGGAGTCCTCGTCAAGCTCGCCTCGCCCAGGTCCTGAAGGCGTGCTGGGTCGAGCCGCTCGACGAGGTACTCGCCAGAACGGCTGGCGAACTCTGTGGTCGGGCTAGGACCTCCGATGTGGTGGAGGCGGCGATCATTGCCGGCGCGTCGAGACGCAGGGACGCCGTGTTGACCAGTGATGTCGGAGATCTCCGCCGCCTCTCAGCGGGCGTGGCCAACGTAGAAGTGATCAGGTTGTAGTTTCTGCAATGTCCACGGGTCCTACGCTGGTAGGAACACACGGGCACGGAACGGCGTCCTAGGACAGGTCTGGCTGCCCGGAGGGACCTGAACAGTTACAAGGATTCTCAGTTGTCCCCACTACCGTAAGCGATTCAGTCGGGTGACTGAGAGATCGTTCGGCTCGAGTTCGGCTTCAAAGAGTTGCCAGCGTTTACCCGCCAGCGCGATCGGTTCTTAGCCCGGACTCGGGCGGCATATGCGGCACCCTTCTCCCTTGTCAATTCTCCGCATGAACTCGCTCTGGCTACCTCGCCGCTCCCAAAGATGGCGGTAGGGAGGGGTCGATCGGTCCGTGGTCCTTAAGGCCAGCGTGCCCCGGTTGCACGTTCGCATCGCAAGGTAGCACCTCGGTGGTGCAGCGTGACCAGGAGCCTATGCAGGATGGGGCGACCGTCTGGCTTCCGACCGTTCGACGTCGGATCGTCCGTAGGCCCTCCGCACTCAACTTGCGGTCGGCGATTATCGGCATTGAGCCAAGCGTGGTCTCCTTGGCTCAAACAGGGAGAAGAAGCGCGCCGCCGTTCGCGCCCCGGCTGTGGTGATCGTCATGTAGAACCCTCCCACGGAGGACGGGTAAACCGCCCGAGCCTCAGCGTTCAACGTCCGGGCCGAAATCGTGGCGCCATTTGGCGTCGGAGACAGGTTTCCGAGTGCAATGATAAACGGGTTCGCGGCCTTTGCCTCAGCGGATGCCGCCGCAATGAACTGCGCGTATGGCTTTGTTCCATCTGGTTCCAGCGCCTGGCCCTGGAAGTCCGTGTAGTCAGCATATTTCGCCGCCTGACCGGCTAGGTCGTTCGTGAGGTAGCACTGGCTCAGTGACCCGCGAAAGCTCGGGTACGCGACCGAACATATATCGCGACTCGGTCCGGTGGCACACAGCCAGTGGTGCTGGTGAGCAAGTTCGCAAAACTGTTTCATATACAGACCGGGCCGCTGCTGCTCATTCAGCGGCGTCTCCGCCCAAACCTCATCGTCGTAGTGCACGACCCTGACGAACGTCGGGACCGTGTGTGCAGCGATATCTGCTGCGAATTGTGCCTCGCTCGTCCACCGCTCCTCGGCGATGCTGACCCAGGCTCTCGGCACCGGCGAGCTGGTCAATGGAGACGAACCTGCCAGCAGAACGTTTGGCTGATTCAGAACTCGCTGGCGAGCGTGCGCACTCTGCAAGTTATTCGCCGAACTCGCCGCCATCGTCCAGACTGGAACGACCTTCAGCCTTGACCGCGAGCAAGGGAAGGCGCTGCTGCCCATAAGAGCGAGGACCACCCCCGCCACCACGCACGCGCCGAGCCCCGATCCAACGATTCGCCGGACCCGGCGTCGGACGTTCGCCTTCCGTGCCGCGCGGCGCCGGACCTGGACCTGAGCACGCGATTCGCGGATGGTCGCGGACCCTGCGGGTTCCATCGAAACGATCCGGTCGCCTTCGATCATTTCGAAATTGGGATCGGCCATGACCTCCAGGGTGATCGGACCACTTGTCTCGTTCTGCATGGAGTCGGCCACCGGGAGACCACGCATGTTCAGCCGTGTCGAATCACTCTCCACCATGCGCCAAAAGCGGGGTTTCCGCTGCATGACCGCCCACCCCCCGATTCGTCCTATTTCGGCTCGATGGCGCCGCTATGGCGCCACTCTTGGGGGCACGAGTTACACCACGAGACGCCCATCTCGCGGCAACCCCTCCTGAGACATCGCCAAATTTAGTCACTAAAGGGCCTCGGCGCTCCACGCCCCTGAACTCGGGTCCCGACCCGACTGCAGACGTGTGATGGTGTCAGGTGTGATTCGGACCAACCGCTCGATTCAGGACCACCTTGAATGGGCAGCACACCCGTTGCTCGGGCGCTTCGATCGGCCTACAGTCGGCCTGAGGGCGGAGCGCTGAGGTAGATCATCGACTCCGGAACAGGCCTCCGGAGCACTGACAACAGAGGTTCTTCATCAGCTCGGTCGCGGGGAAGGCTCGGGATCGAGGCAGCGTCAGCTGATCGCCAGGGAGACGATGTTGACAACCTTGATGCCGAGCCCAGGGAGCGAGCCGTAGAACCCGGCGTCGCCAAAGGCGAACACCCCGCCATCGGCACCAGCAAGCCAGTAGCCGAGCTCGGTCGGTGAAGGCGCCATGCCCACGATGCTGGTGACTTTGACGCCGAGCCCAGGGAGCGAGCCGTAGAACCCGGCGTCGCCAAAGGCGTA
>DATCBU010000105.1:0-40690 GCA_036511675.1 Acidimicrobiales bacterium
CCGACCGCTGAATCGCCACGGGGGTTGCTTCAGCCCCCCGGCGTCGTCCTGGGCGGCACGAGGGCGGGGCCACGCTTCTTCGACCGCGGCGACGATGGCGGCCAACACGGCGGGCTCGGGCTCAGGTCGCACCGAAACCACGACCGGCGCGCCGGTGGCGCTGCCCTCGCTCACAAAGGCACGTTCCCGTGCTTACGACGGGGCAGCTCTTCACGCTTGGAGGCGAGCAGTCGCAAGCTGCGCACCAGGACACGGCGCGTCTCGGTGGGGTCGATCACGTCGTCGACATAGCCGCGCTCGGCCGCCACATACGGATTCGCGTAGCGCTCGGTGTACTCCTCGACGAGCTCAGCACGCCGCGCCGCGGGGTCGGCGGCCTCGGTCAACTCACGCCGGTAGACGATCTCGACCGCACCCTGAGGGCCCATGACCGCCAGCTCCGCCGATGGCCAGGCGAAGGCGAGGTCGGCGCCGATCGACTTCGAGTTCATGACGACATAGGCGCCACCGTACGCCTTGCGGGTGATGACCTGGATGCGCGGAACGGTCGCCTCGCAGTACGCGTACAGCAACTTGGCACCGTGACGGATGATCCCGCCGTATTCCTGATCGGTTCCGGGCATGAATCCCGGAACGTCGACGAAGGTGACCAAGGGGATGTTGAAGGCGTCGCACGTGCGGACGAAGCGCGCCGCCTTCTCCGAGGAGTCGATGTCGAGGACGCCCGCCAGCACGGCGGGCTGGTTGCCCACGATCCCCACCACGCGCCGGTCGATGCGGGCGAACCCGCACGTGATATTCATGGCCCAGTGGGGATGCACCTCGAAGTAGTCGCCCTCGTCGACGACCGAGGTAATCACCCGCTTCATGTCGTAGGGCTGGGTGGGCAGATTGGGCATGATGTCCACGAGCTCGGGCGTGCCCCGGTCGGGATCGTCGTCGGTGTCGACGAGGGGTGGCTCCTCCAGGTTGTTGGCGGGGAGGAACGACAGGAGATAGCGGACCTCGTCCAGGCACGTCTTCTCGTCGGGGGCCACGAAGGTGGCCACACCGGACTTGGTGGCGTGGCTCATGGCCCCGCCGAGCTCCTCGAGGGTGACGTCCTCGCCGGTGACGGTCTTCACGACGTCGGGCCCGGTGATGAACATGTGGCTCGACTGGTTGACCATGAAGATGAAGTCGGTCATGGCGGGCGAGTAGACGGCCCCGCCCGCGCACGGGCCCATGATCACGCTGATCTGGGGGATGACGCCTGAGGCCTTGACGTTGCGATGGAAGATCCCGCCGTAGGAGTGCAGCGACACCACGCCTTCCTGGATGCGGGCCCCCGCCCCGTCGTTGAGACCGATCATGGGCACCCCGATTGACTCGGCGAGGTCCATGACCTTGTGGATCTTCTCGGCGAACACCTCGCCCAGCGCCCCGCCGAAGACGGTGAAGTCCTGGCTGAAGACGCACACCCGCCGGCCCTCGACGGTGCCGAAGCCCGTGATCACGCCGTCGGTGTAGGGCCGTTTCTCCTCGAGGCCCATGCCGTGGGCCCGGTGCCGGGCCAGCATGTCGAGCTCCTGGAACGATCCCTCGTCGAGGAGGTACTCGATCCGCTCGCGCGCCGTCATCTTCCCCTTGGCGTGCTGGCGCTCCACGGCGTGGGGCGCCCCGGCGTGCAGGGCCTCCTCTTTGCGGGCCTTGAGCTCGGCCAGCCGCTGTGACATGGGGTGGTCCATGGGCCGCGAGGCTACCGGAGGTCCGTGCACGGGCGACGCGTCGCGCCCCCACCGGCGAGCTGCTGCGGCGGGCTCCGGCGACGGTGGTGACGGGACACCGGGGGGCACCCCGAGGGGCGATGATCACCCCGCGCGGGGCGCAGTGCGACGAGGATAGAGCGGTGGCCCCGACGGGGAATCAGCTCCAACGCCAGCGTCCCCGGGCCGAACCGCCCGCCCCGGCGGCTCCGCCCCGCGACGACGCGCCGCCCACACGGGCGCGCTCGCCCCAGGACACCCTTCGCACCCTCGACGACGAGGTGTCGGACTCGGCTCCCCGCCGCGTCCCAGACCGACGACCCCGGCCCAAGCTCAAGCTCACGCAGCGGGGTGTGGGTGTTGTGCTCACCCTCAGCCTGGCGCTCGTCATCGGGTTGGCGTTCACCATCGACGCCCTCACGTCGCCGTCGACGCCCGGCGCCGACGGCCCCGCACCGGCGACCACCCAGGTCATGGTCCACGGCGTGGCGGCGTCGGTGGCGTTCGACTCCAGCGGTGGATGGCTGGTCGACGACCACGCCGGAACCGTCCGGCATTTCAACCCCACCACCGGCGCGGCTGTGGGGCACCCGGTGCAGCTGGGGGGAAGGCCGATCTCGGTGGTGTCGGGCTTCGGTCGCATCTGGGTGGCCGACATCGCCGGGAGCCTGGTGTGGGAGATCAACCCCAAGACCGCCGGCGTGATCGGCTCTCCCATCCCGGTGGCCGAGGGGCCGGTGTCCCTGGCTGCCGGGGATGGCGGCGTCTGGGTCGCCAGCCTCGTGGCCGGCACCGTGAGCCTCATCGATCCCCGGACCGGCAACGTGTTGGCGTCGGGGACACTGCCCGACGGCGCCGTGCGCCTGGCCATCGGGCCTGACGGCGTGTGGGTGAGTGGGCAGACCGATTCGCTCACCCGGGTCGACCCCCGGCCCGTCGACGGTTCGCTGCACTGGCGCACCGTCGACGTCGGGCAGGGCCCCTTCGGCGTCGGGGTGGGCGACGGGTCGGTGTGGGTGGCCAACGTGAAATCCGGGTCCGTGTCGCGCGTCGACCCCGACTCGATGCGGGTCACCGCCACCTACACCGTGGGTGGCGCCGGCGGAGGGGTCCCCTCCAACCCCGAGATGGTGGCCCTGTGGCACAACCGGCTGTGGGTCGCCGACGGACAACAGGGCGTCGTCGTGGCCCTCGATCCGACCACCGGGCACCAGACCGGCATGCCCGTGGAGGTTCCCGGCGTGATCCGTCAGCTCGACGTCGGCACCGGCGGCACGCTGTGGGGAACCACCGCCAATCCCGGCACGGTGGTGCGCTTCACCACCTGAGCCGGCACGCGGTGTGCCGGCCACTCCCGGTGGGTCAGCCGGGCTCCTGGACGAGCTCGATGAGCGTGCCGAAGGCGCCCTTGGGGTGCACGAAGGCCACCGTGGTCCCCCGTGAGCCCGGTCGCGGCGCCTCATCGATGAGCGTGCCCCCACCGGCGCGCACCGAGGCCAGGGCCACCGCACAGTCGTCGACGCGGTAGCCGACGTGGTGCAACCCTTCGCCCCGTCGCTCGAGGAACCGGGCCACCGGGGAGTCGGGCCGCGTCGGGCACAGGAGCTGGATGTAGGAGTCGGCCACGGCGATGAGGGCCTCCTCCACCCCGTCGAGCTCGATGCACTCGCGATGGCTCACCGTGGCGCCGAAGATGTCGCGGTAGTACTCGATCGCGGCGTCGAGATCCCGCACCGCGATCCCGACATGGTCGATCTCGGTCAGCAGTTGGCTCGCCCCGTGGGGCCCGTCGCCGCTCATGCGCCGTGTCTCCGGAACAAGGTGATCCGATCCTCCCCCACCCGGGCCCGCAGCTCGGGATCGTCGATGCCGAGGCCCTCCTCGGGCGCCAGGCACAACACCCCGATCTTGCCCTCGTGCAGGTTGTGGTGCACCTGGAACGCGGCATCCCCCACGTCGTCGAGAGGGTAGAGCGCCGAGAGCGGGGGGACCACCTTGCCGTCACACACGAGCTGGTTGGCGTCCCAGGCCTCGCGGTAGTTGGCGAAGTGCGATCCCTTGATGGTCTTGAGCTTCATCCACAGGTGGCGGTTGTCGTACTCGATCATGTAGCCCGACGTGGCCGCGCAGGTGACGATGGTCCCGGCCCGCTTGCACACGAACACCGACGCGCCCATGGTCTGGCGCCCGGGATGCTCGAACACGATGTCGGGCTCAGCGCCGACCAGGGCCCGGACGTCCTTGCCGAAGCGACGCCACTCCGACTCGTCCTGGGTGTGCTCGTCCTTCCAGAACCGGTACCCGGCCGCGGCCCGGTCGATCACCGCCTCCACCCCCAACTGGTGGAGGAGGTCCACCTTGTCCGGCGAAGACACGACCGCCACAGGGGTGCCGCCGCCGTTCATGACGTGCTGGACGGCGAAACTCCCGAGGCCCCCGCTCCCGCCCCACACGAGCACGCGGTCGCCCTGCTTCATGGGCGCTCCATTGTGGGACACGAGCATCCGGTACGCGGTCGAGTTGCACAAGGCGTTGATGGCGGCCTCCTCCCAACTCAGGTGGCGCGCCTTGGGCATGAGCTGGTTGGCCTTGACCACGGCCAGATCGGCGAGGCCCCCGAAGTTCGACTCGAACCCCCAGATGCGCTGATTGGCCGCCAGCATGGAGTCGTCGTGGGCCGACGGATCCTGGTCGTCGACGTAGTTGCAGTGCACCACGACCTTGTCGCCGGGCCGCCAATTCCGCACAGCCGAGCCCACCCGGAGGACCACGCCCGATGCGTCGGATCCCACCACGTGGTGGTCCAGGGCGTGGCGCGCCCCCCAGGCGCTCTCCTTGCCCAGACGGTCGAGGAACCCGAAGGTGGGCAGGGGCTCGAAGATCGAGGTCCACACGGTGTTGAAGTTGATCGACGACGCCATCACGGCCAGGTAGGCCTCGTCGGGGGCCAGTTCGGGGACCGGGACCTCGGACACGTGGAGGGACTTGCGGGGGTCCTTGTCGCCCGAGTCGACCCCGGCGAACATCTCCACCTCGTCGCGCCGGACGTGGGCGGCCCGGTAGGACTCGGGGAGCGGAATCGCTCCCAGCTCCTCGCCCTTCGCACCCGCCACAATGGCATCACGGATTGCCTGCATGGGGACGCACCCTACCCCCCTCCTCGAGACGGTTCCCAGGGTGGCGGGAACCCGGTGCGGCTCGGCGGACGAGGCCGTTCCTCCCGTAGAATGGGGCTCCGCCCACCATCCGGCCCGTCCGGTTGCCACGGTCCCTATCGGAGGTCACGTCCATGCCCGGTTCCGTCATCCTCTCGGGGGCCCGCACCCCCATCGGCAAGCTGTCGGGTGCCCTCAGCGGATTCAGCGCCATGGACCTCGGGGGCTTCGCCATCGCCGCGGCCCTCGAGCGGGCCGGGGTGGCACCCCAGGACGTCGACTACGTCTTCATGGGCCACGTCCTGCAGGCCGGCCAGGGCCAGATCACCGCTCGCCAGGCCGCCACCAAGGGCGGGATCCCCATGTCGGTGCCCGCCACCACCATCAACAAGGTGTGCCTGTCGGGGCTCAACAGCATCTACCTGGCCGACATGCTCATCGCCGCGGGCGAGGCCGACGTGGTGGTGGCCGGCGGCATGGAGTCGATGACCCGGGCCCCGTACCTGCTGCCCGGCGCCCGGGCCGGATACCGCGCCGGGGACGGCACGCTCGTCGACTCCATGATGTACGACGGCCTGTACTGCCAGTTCGACCACTGCGCCATGGGGCTCTCGACCGAGCAGTACAACCGGGAAGCCAAGATCTCGCGTGCGGCCCAGGACGGCTTCGCGGCCCTGTCGCACGAGCGGGCCGCCACCGCCATCAAGGACGGTCGCTTCGCCGACGAGATCGTCCCGGTGTCCGTACCCCAGCGCAAGGGCGACCCCATCGTGGTCGACACCGACGAGGGCGTGCGCCCCGAGACGACCACCGACTCGCTCGGCGCTCTCCGGCCCGCCTTCGACAAGGAGGGGACCATCACCGCCGGCAATGCCAGCCAGATCTCCGACGGCGGGGCGGCCGTGGTGGTCACGTCGCGGGCCCGGGCCGAGGCGCTCGGGGTTACTCCGCTCGGGGAGGTCGTCAGCTATGGGCAGGTGGCCGGACCCGACGCTTCGCTCCTCCTGCAGCCGGCCAACGCCACGGTCCAGGCGCTGGCCAAGGTGGGCAAGACTCCGGCGGACGTGGCACTGTTCGAGATCAACGAGGCCTTCGCCGTGGTGGGCCTGGCATCGATGGTGCAACTGGGTATCACCGACGAGGTCACCAACGTCAACGGCGGCGCCATCGCCCTGGGACACCCCATAGGCATGTCGGGCACCCGCCTGGCCCTGACCATGCTCTACGAGCTCCGCCGTCGCGGCGGGGGCCTCGGCGCCGCCAGCCTGTGCGGTGGCGGCGGCCAGGGCGACGCCCTCGTGGTGCGGTCGATCGCCTGACCCCATCGCCCGGGCGGGTCGTCTGACGCTGCGCGCGGTCCGCTGCCGGACCGTCACACCTCAGTACTATCAATGCACGCATGAGCGGTCGTCGGGTCTCCGCCAGCGCATATCGGGAGCCATGCCAGTGAGCCGTCGCCGCAGGCCCACATCGACCTCTGCTTTCGGCGTCGGGCGCCGTGAGAGCCACGACGCCAGCGGCTTCTACGACCGGTTCACCGCCCCGGTCCTGTCGGGCCACGACACCGTCAACAGCTCCCCCATCAAGGACAAGATCGTCACCGGGGACGCGCGGCACATGGACGAGGTCGAGGACGCCTCCGTTGCCCTGGTGGTGACATCCCCTCCGTACTTCGCCGGCAAGGAATACGAAGAGGCGCTGGGCGAAGGTCACATCCCGGCCAGCTATCTCGACTACCTGGCCATGCTCACCGACGTGTTCGCCGAGTGCGTGCGCACGCTCGAGCCCGGTGGTCGGATCGCCGTGAACGTGGCCAACCTGGGACGCAAGCCCTACCGGTCGCTGTCGGCCGATGTCATCACCATCCTCCAGGACCGCCTGGGGCTCCTCTTACGGGGAGAGGTCATCTGGCACAAGGCGCGCGGCGCCAGTGGTTCGTGCGCGTGGGGCTCGTTCCGCAGTCCGGCCAATCCGGTCCTGCGCGATCTCACCGAGCGGGTGGTCATCGCCAGCAAGGGCCGCTTCGACCGGGCGCTGTCGCGTCCCGAACGCCAAGCACGCGGCCTGCCGTCGGCGATCTCGTTGACCAAAGAGGAGTTCATCGAGGCCACCACCGACGTCTGGGAGCTCCCCAGTGAGCGGGCCACGCGGGTCGGCCATCCGGCCCCGTTCCCCGTCGAGCTCCCTTTGCGTCTGATCGAGCTCTATACCTACGAGGGGGATCTGGTCCTCGACCCCTTCATCGGGTCGGGCACCACGGCCGCCGCCGCGTTGCGCAGCCGCCGCCACTACGTCGGCTACGACACGGAGTCGGAGTACGTCCGCATCGCCGAGCAGCGGGTGAGCGAGGAGCGCGACCGCCTGATCGAACGCGAGGGGGACCCACTCGAGCAAGCCCGCCGCGATGGCATCGGCGCACGCGACGTGGCCGGCGAGATGCTCACCCGGTGCGGGTTCATCGACGTGGCGCCGGGCAAGCGCCCCGTGGCCGGCGTCGACGTGGCCTACACCGCCCGGGATCGCACCGGGCAGCAATGGCTCTTCGATTTCGCCGGCGCATTCACCACGACGAGCACGGGATTACGGCGCGCCGACACCCTGTGGAAGACGCTGGGCAAGGCGGCGGTCATCCATGCCGCATGGCCCGAGGTTCCCTTGGTGGTACTCACCACGGCGGCTCCGGTACGGGGAAGCGCGGGAGAGCAGGCCTGGCGCTCGCTCGGTGAGGCGGCACCACCGGGCGGGATCGGGGCCGTCTACGACGTGGTCGAGCTCGGCTGTGCGGAGGACGAGGCCCGCCTCGGTCGGTACGCGTCGCACGGTCTCGAATCCGACACGCATCCGGCACGCCGAGCGCGCCCCGACGCGTCCCCGAAACCGCGGCGCGCGCCCCGTGCCCGATGACCGCACGACGGTCACTGAGCTCGCCACCGCGCTCGGCACGCTCGGCATAGGAGACCTGCCCTCCACACTCACCCGGCGCCCCGAGCAACTCGATGTCGCCGAGGCGGTGTGGCCGCACCTCGACACCCTGTACGCCTCGGGAACCTTCGACGCCGAATTCGCCACCGCCTTCGCCAACGGGCGGGCGTTCCTCGACGCGCCGGACGCCCTGCGGGGTCGCCGTCCGCGCCTGATCGAGTGGACCGGGGGCCGGCGGCCACCGGGGGACGAGGTGGCGCCCGTCGATCTCCGGATCGACCACGTCTACCTGGTGAGCTGCAAGTACCTGTCGCGCAACATCGCCAATCCGTCCCCGGCCCGGCTGTTCGACGGATTGCTCGCCACGTCGGGGACCTGGGAGCAGACCGACTGGTACGAGGTGGTGGCTCCCGACGAACTGCGCGCCCTGTATGACGCCTGTCGCCGCGCCACGGGCCTCACAGATCTTGCCGAGGACCTCGGGGCGCTCGGGACCGATGACCGCCAGCGCCTCCGGCGCGCCCTGCCCGGCCGGTCGTATCCCCCCGAGGCGCGCCAGGCCTACCGGCAGCTGTGCGCACAGGTCAGCGCCGCCTCGGCCCAGCGCTGGAGCGCCAACGTCGAGCGCAGTCATGCGGCGGAGAAGCTGATGTGGCGATTGCTCCGGGTGGGCAACGCCGCCTACTTCCTGCTCGGCGCCGACCCCCGCCGTTCGCTTCGCCTGCGCGTGGCGAGCTCGTGGGACTGGCGCCAGGCGTACCGCTTCGTGGGCCTCGACATCACCGCCGCCGCCTCCGGTCAGCCCCAGGTGAACTGGACCATCACCTATGTCGAGCGCGCCACCCTGCGCCGGCGGTCGGTGCAGGGGCACGTGGAGGTGCGCTGGAGCCACGGCCGCTTCGCCCAACCGCCCGAGGCCAAGGTGTATCTCGACACCCCGACGGACGAGCTCCCGGGCTACTTCCCGCTCGAACGCGGGGCCGACCAGCCCGAGCTGTGGGACTGAGGGCGCACGGTCGGTCAGGCGTCGACTTGGCGGCGACCTTCCAGGGCACGCCCCAGCGTCAGCTCGTCGGCGTACTCGAGGTCCCCGCCGACAGGCAGGCCACTGGCGATCCGGGTGACGGTGAGCCCGATCGGCTTCAAGAGCCGGGCCAGGTACATGGCGGTGGCCTCACCCTCGAGGTTGGGGTTGGTGCACAGGATGATCTCGGTCACTGCATCGTCGTTCAGGCGACCGAGCAACTCCTTGATGCGCAATTGGTCGGGCCCGATCCCCTCGATCGGGTTGAGGGCGCCGTGCAACACGTGGTAGCGCCCGCGGAATTCCTGTGTCTTCTCCACCGCCACGATGTCGCGGGGGTCTTCGACCACGCACAGGACCGTGGCGTCACGCCGCGGGTCGCTGCAGATCTCGCACAGATCGCCTTCTGCCACGTTGAAGCATTGCGGGCACAACGTGATGCGCTCTTTCACCGCCACGATGGCATCGGCCAGGCGCATGGCGTCCTCGGGTGCCACCTTCAACAGGTGAAAGGCGATGCGCTGGGCGGACTTCGGCCCGACGCCGGGAAGGCGACCGAGCTCGTCCACCAGGGCCTGCAGCGGTCCGGCGAACACCCCTACACCTCTTGGGCGCCGGGGAAGGCCTGCTTGAGCCGCTGCTCGGGAGTGAGCCCGGCGCCGGCGAGCTCGGTCTCGGCGGCCAGGACAGCGGGATCGAGGAGGTCCGGGGCGTCCTCACGCTCGGGCGCGACGGATCGGGACGGCGTGGGGTCGGGGGTGGCGTCAGCGTCGGTGGGGGTTGCCGCGGCTCGCCGGGTCCGAGGCTTCGCCGTCGGCGCCGCCTGGGGGCCAGGGGACGGGGCAGCGGGCACCGGGCCGGGCTCGTCGACGGCCTCGACGTCGACCACCAGCCGGATGGGCACCGGCGTCCCGAAGCGCGTGGCCAGGGCGGCTTCGACGTCCAGACGGACCTCTTCGCAGTAGGAACGGTGCGTCTCGTTGGGCAGGGCGAAGACCGCCGTCGTCCCGTCGACGTCGAGGAACCGACCCACCCGGAAACGGGCCCTGGCCCGGTTGGGCAACTGCGCCAACAGCCCGTCGCCCCAGACCTGGACGAGCTCGTCGCGCGACGGCAGGGTGGCGAGCGCGCCGGCGGGCTCGACCCGGGCCGAAGACGCCACCGTCGATCCCGATGCCGGCTCGGGGCCAGGTGTGCCCGCACCCGGTGCATCAGGTCGGGGCGAACGACCGGTCGAACCGCTCTGACGCCTGACCGCCCCCAGTGTTCGGCGCGCCAGATCAGGCCCGCTCTCGTTGCCGGTCGCCCCCGACGTCGTCGGTGTGGACGGATCGGCCTTGTCCGGCGCGTCCGATGCTGCCGTCTCCGATGCTGCCGTCTCCGATGCGAAAGCTCGGGTCGGGGAAGGGCCACCCGCCGGAGGGGGAGGAACATCCAGGGTGCGCGCCGGGGCGACCTCAATCGAGGTCGGCGCGTCCACTGAGCCGCGTTCGGCCAGGGCGCGTTCCAGTCGCTCGACCCGCTCCAACAGGGCGATGGTGGAGTCGTCGGCCTGGGGGTGGGTGAGCTTGATCAGGGCGACCTCGAGATGCACGCGCTGGTCGGGGATGTCGCGCATTTCCACCTGGGCCCGTCCCAGTTCTTCGAGGGCGCGCACAAGCGCCGGGAGGCCCATACGACGAGCGGTGTCCTGTACCCGGGCACGGTCCGTGCCCGACAAGCTCACGAGCTCTCCTGCCACGGTGGCCAGGAACCCTTGGCGGAGGTACTCGGCCAGATCGGCGGCCAGGCGCTGGGGGTCGCGCCCTGCCTCCGACGCCTGTGCCACCGCCACCAGGGCCCGGGCGGGATCGCGCTCGGCCAGGGCCTCAGCCAACTCCGCCAGCACCTCGATGTCATCGTCGACCACGCCGCCGGCGGCGACCTGGTCCAACGCCGAGAGCGCATCACGGGCCGATCCCCGGCCCCGTCGCACGGCGGCGTCGAGCGCCTCGTCGGGGAGCACCAAACCGGCGGTGCTCCGCACCTGGTGGAGCAGGGCCGACAGCGTCTCGGATCCGAGGAGGCGGAACTCGAAATGCTGGGTTCGGCTCCGGATGGTGGGGAGCACTTTCTGGGCGTCGGTGGTGGCCAACACGAACACGACGTGGCCCGGGGGCTCCTCCAGTGTCTTGAGCAGCGCGTTCGACGCCGCGGTGGAGAGCATGTGCACTTCGTCGACGATGTAGACCTTCCACCGGCCCGGAGTGCCTAGGGCCGCATGGGACACGAGATCGCGCATGGCGTCGACACCGTTGTTCGACGCCGCGTCGAGCTCGTGCACGTCCAGGGACGCGCCACGGGCGATCTCCACACACGAGTCACAGTGCCCGCAGGGCTCGCCGTCCTCGAGAGCCGCGCAATTCAACGCCTTGGCGAGAATGCGGGCCGTGGAGGTCTTCCCCGTCCCGCGCGGGCCGCTGAAGAGATACGCGTGCCCGACCCGACCGTCGCGTACCGCGTTTCTCAACGCCAGGCTGACGTGCTCCTGGCCGAGCACCTCCGCGAAGCGCTGCGGGCGGAAACGACGGTACAGAGACTGGTAGGGAACGAAGTCCTTGTCGCCGGCGGCGGCCACGGCCGCAGCCTATCGGGGGGACCGGACACCCTCGTCCCCCTGGTCAGGGCGATGCGCCGCCATGTGGGGCGCCGGTGATCGGTGGTGACGGGTGCCGGTGTTCGGTGCGACGGCCAGGTTTGCTACGGCACACGACCGGACCCGCTGAGAGCTGCTGCCTTCCGGCCCTGACTCGGTTCACGGGAGATCGTTGCGCAGGACCCGGCCGTCGCACGGAGCACCGGACAATGCATCGCAGACGATAGCCTCCCTGCTGCTGCGCACCGGCAGCTCCGGAGGAGTGCGAGAGCGGCCGAATCGGCACGACTGGAAATCGTGTGTGGGGAAACTCACCGTGGGTTCAAATCCCACCTCCTCCGCGTCAAAGGCCGGCGGCGAGGCGGGAACTCCCGCCTGCCGTCTGGCCTACCGTGTGTCTCGTGGCCGAGGCACCGAGCGACCGGGGACGACGACTCGACGACCACGCCGCCATGCGCCTGGCGCTGGCCGAGGCGACCCGAGCCGCCAGCCACGGCGACGTGCCCGTGGGTGCGGTGGCCGTGGTGGACGGGCGTGTCGTGTCGGCACGTCACAACGAGCGCGAGATCGGGGGCGACCCCACCGCCCACGCCGAGATCCTGGCCCTACGCGATGCCGCCGCCGCCCTGGGCACCTGGAGGCTCGGGGACGTCACGCTGGTGGTAACGCTCGAGCCCTGCGTCATGTGCGCCGGTGCCCTGGTGGCGGCGCGGGTAGGGCGGCTCGTGTTCGGAGCCACCGATCCCAAGGCCGGGGCTTGTGGGTCGCTCTACCAGTTGTGCGCCGATCCCCGCCTCAACCACGAATTGCCGGTGACTGCCGACGTGCTCGCCGCCGAGTGTGGTGTGGTGCTGGCCGAGTTCTTCGCCGCCCGGCGGTGACAGAGCGAACACCGGGCCGAAAGCTGGCTCGACCGGGCACCCGGGCCCGGCGCTGGACGTCGTTCGTCGCCGACGAGCCGACACCCGGCAAGGCCGTGCGGGGACTGCACGAACAGGTCAATCCCGGACATCGCCTGCGCGTCGAGCACGATGCCCACACCCTGCTCATCCATCTCAGCGACGAGGATGCCGGAGGTTGGACCACCTTCGCCGTCGATCGGGTGACACGTCGATGGGCCGTAGCCCAGGCGCCACGACAAGTCGACGCCGCGTCGCAAGCGTATGACGGCCTCTACGAGGCCTAGCCCTTCAGCGCACCTGTGACGATCGCAGGCGCGCGCGACGGCGGACGGTGTGCACACCCAAAAGAACCGCTAATACGATCCCACACACCGCATGCCAGCGAATCCGGGTGGGATGGCCCAGTGACCAGTCCCAGAACCCCGACACCAACATGCCGGCGGTCACCAAGGCCAAGAAGGCATCGGCCAGGGCCAGCCTCCCACCCCGGCTCTGCAGCGTCCGAAACCGCCCCAGCCGAGCGGCCAGCATGACCGACGTCCGGCGGCGCTGGAACAGGTGCACAACCACGAGGGCGACAAAGACCAGGCCGACCACGATATGGATGGTCAGGACCGTCTCGAACACCAGGGACACCGACGCCGTGACGATCAGGCCGAGATGGACACACCACCGGGCCGCGGATCGTCGGGGACGGCGCGCGCGCTGCGACATGGTCGGCTCCATGCATCGAGTCTGCGACGCGGCGACGGTCCAGGACATCGGGCATGACCCTGATCGGACCCCGAGGCGAGACGTTCCGACCGCGCCCGTACCGAGGGCGGCCCGTCCCTCGCCGGTACTGTGGGGTGTCGCGGCGGCCGATCATCGATGACGGAGTGACCGATGGACGACTTGTCTGATGAGGACGCGTGGTTGGCTGAGCACCAACGACCCCACCCTGACGTAGTGCTCGACGAGTGGGCACAGCACGCGTTGGACGGGTACGACGCCGATCTTCCTCCCGGTTACTCGATCAGCGTCGAACCCGACGACGACGGATACCTCGAGTTCTTCCTCACCTGTGGCGGGGAAACGCACAGTGGCGGCAGCAGTGGCATCGACCGGGAGTCGGTTGGATGGAAGCTCAGAGAGCTCCAGGGAGAGCTGATCGAGCACGAGTTCGGGTATGGCTGGCCCCGTTGCCCTTCCCACGGGTCCCATCCCCTGCGGGCCGCCGAGGACGGTTGGCACTGCCCCGCGACGGGATCACACGATGTGTGGGAGTACGGCAGCCTGGCGCGAGTGCCGGTGGCACCCGAGCCGGACAGGGCTGACGGCGAGGTCCGGTGGTTCCTGGCCGATCTGGGATGGGGGGTCATCGCCCACTGCGATGGTGACCTGTGGGTCCACTTCAGCCAGATCGACGGCGTGGGCTACCGCAGCCTCGACGACGGCGAGCCGGTCACCTTCGACGTGGCCTCGCCGAGACAGGCGAAGTTCCGCCGGGCCGACAACGTGCGACGGATCTCCCGACTCGAGGGGCTGGTCTGACCCGAGGACCGGGACCGCGCCGAGATGGCACCGATGAGTTCGGCACGACGGTTCCGTCTGACAGGAGATGCCGGACATTTTGAGCGCCCCACCCTCGGTAACATGCGCTCCCGTGGCCGTGCGTGAAGCTCCTCTGGCTCTTTCGGACCTGGAGCCGTTCCGCCGGGAGCTGACCGGGTACTGCTACCGCATGCTGGGCTCGGGTTTCGAAGCCGAGGACGCCGTCCAAGAGGCGATGGTTCGGGCCTGGCGTCATGCCGAGACGTTCGAGGGACGCTCGAGCGTGCGCTCATGGCTGTATCGCATCGCCACCAATGTGTGCATCGACATGCACCGCCAGGTCCAGCGCCGGGCCCGACCCATGGAGATGGGCCCGGCTTCGCCGCCCGATGAGTCTTTCCTCGGACCCTTGCTGCCCGAAGCGACGTGGGTGACTCCGATCCCCGACTCCCGCGTCGCCCCCGAAGGCGCAGACCCGGCTGAGATCGCGCAGTACCGCGAATCGATTCGCCTCGCCTTCGTGACCGCTCTCCAGCACCTTCCGCCTCGCCAACGCGCCGCATTGATCCTGTGCGAGGTGCTGAGCTGGCAGGTGGCCGAGGTGGCCGAGCTTCTCGACGCCAGTGTTCCCGCCGTCAACAGCGCCTTGCAACGGGCCCGGGCCACGCTCCGAGCGCTCCCGGCCGAGACCCATCCTGGCGCACTGGACAGCGCCGATGCCGAGTTGCTGGAGCGCTATGTGAATGCCTTCGAGCGCTACGACATCGAGCGCCTGGTGACGCTGCTCCACGCCGATGCCGTGCAGTCGATGCCGCCGTTCGCCCTGTGGCTCAGGGGAGCGGCCGACATCGGGCACTGGATGGTGCTGCCCGGGCCCAGCGCATGCCGGGGATCGCGCCTGGTGCCCGCCTCGGCGAACGGCTGCCCCACGTTCGGGCAGTACCGACGAGACCCGGCCGGAGGGTATGCGCCGTGGGCATTGCAGGTGCTCGAGGTCTCAGGAGGGAAGATCGCCGGGATGAGTTTCTTCCTGGCTTTTTTGGAACCCGAACGGCTCTTCCCCGAGTTCGGCCTGCCCCTCCATCTCGACGCCTAGCCCGGCCAACGCCAGCAGCGCTCCCATGTCGGGCGACACCTCGCTGACAGTGATGTCACCTCCGATTCGTCGCGCCGCCAGCATCAGCCGAGCGATGGCGTCCACGGACCCCAGGTCCGGTGCACCTCGACCCCGGAGCACCACGCCGGCCAGCTCAGCCCCGTCTGCGCCCACGACCCGGACCCGGCACCACAGCTCGACGCCTGCCATCACCAGGTGGACGGGCGACGGCCGACGATCTCATCGAGACCTTTCGCGACACCGATGACTTCTGTGATGCTGGTCCGTCGAAGCAGTGAAATGATCCTCCTGAGCAAAGGAGCAGCTATGCCTACCCGTGACAGAGCCCCCCTCGGATCACCGTGCTGGACCGACCTGTGGACCTCCGACGTCGAGGGGAGCCGCAAGTTCTACAGCGACCTCTTCGGGTGGGAGGCCCAGGAGCCGAGCCCGGAATTCGGTGGCTACTTCATGTTCACCCGTGACGGGGTGCCCGTGGCCGGTGGTATGGGTGGCATGGGCGACATGCCCGCACAGGACATCTGGAGCATCTACCTGAACACCGACGACATCGCCAAGACCCTCCAGACGGCCGAGGCCGAGGGTGCGGAGATCGTGGCGCCCGCCATGGCCGTGGCCGACCTCGGCATCCAGGCCCTGCTCATCGACCCCACCGGGGCGCGTCACGGGACGTGGCAGGCGGGCACCTTCCCGGGGTTCACCGTCCTCAACGAGCACGGCGCCCCCAGTTGGTTCGAGCTGCACACCCGGGACCACGCCGCCGCGGTCTCCTTCTACCGCTCGGTGTACCACTGGGAGACCACCACGATCGGCGACAGCGACGAATTCCGGTACGCCGTCATGCGCAACCCCGATGGCGAAGACGAGCTGGCCGGGATCATGGACGCGGCCTCCTTCCTGCCCGAGGGAGTCCCGTCCCACTGGTCGGTCTACTGGGAAGTCGACGACGCCGACGCCGCCATCGCCAAGGTCAAGACCTTGGGCGGCTCGGTCGTTATGGACGCCGAAGACACCCCCTATGGTCGCCTGGCCACCGTCACGGACCCGGCCGGCGCGGTGTTCAAGCTCCGCACACCTCCCAGCGCGTAGCCACATCCGACGGCGCACGTGCCGTCATCGCTGTCCCATCGGATCGACCCCGGTCATCGACATGGCCGGGGTCGATTCATCGAGTGCGGGCCACCCAGAACCCGGGCGTCGTCTCGTGCCACACCACCCGTGGCGCCATGTCCTCGACGACCTGCTTGGCGTGCTGTATCGAATCGCAACTGAGAGAGAAGTCGACTCCCACGACGGTGCAGGTCTCGTCGACACACTCGATCACCACCGCGGTCATCCCCCGTTGGGCCGAAGAAGGCCCTCGGGCGACGCGCACATTGCGCGGTCGTGGCGTGTCGGTCGCGGGGCTGGACACACTTCCCATGTGTGGTTCGTCGGCACGGAATATCGGGGAACTTGACCGGCATCACTTCTCGTAGGACATCACTCCGACCAGTGGTCGTCTTCGGCACGCTGCGCCGCACCGGTCACGCAACTGTCACCCGCCGTTCACCAGGGTCGGGGACTCGGACAGCCCGTGTCGGCGGGCGGACGGACACGGGGCCAGGCCCCCAGAATTAGTGAAGTTCGACAAAGTTGACGATGTGCGCTCCTTCGGAACCTCGGTACCGTGAAGGGATCACCGGCACGAGCCGAGGCACCAAGAACCGTGAGTGACGCATCGCAGGGACCGGGATGGTGGCTTGCCTCCGATGGCAATTGGTACCCGCCGGAGCAGCACCCGGACCGGGAATCAACCCCAGGGCCCGACTGGTGGCTTGCTTCCGACGGCAATTGGTACCCACCGGAGCAGCACCCGGACTTCGTCTTTCCCGGTCCTGCACCGCACGCGCCAACGGAGCCCACAGGGCCCGCTCTGAGCCAGTCGGCGACGACCGACGCCGGGTCCGAGGACAGTCCCAACGCGCAGTGGCGTCCCGATCCGTCCGGGCGCTACGAGTACCGGCGGTTCTTCTTGGGCCAGCCGACGTCATTGGTACAGCGCGGGGGGATCATCGGCTACGACCCGGCCGACGAACTGACGGTGGCTCCCGACCCTGCAACACTGCAAACGGTCGTGGCCGCGACGCCCGCACTCGAGCCCTCCGCCGATATCCAGCACTCCGAGGACAACAGCGGTGGCGTCACGATGCGAACGCCGATCGCCAAGGACAAGAAGGCCTATCTCATTGGAGCGGCGCTCCTCATCTTCTTGGGCGGCCTGCTCGCTTTGGTCTTCGGACTTTCATCGTCACCGTCGCCACAAACCCTCCGCACCTCGACGACAACGCCGAACGCAGCGGTGGGCCCGTTACCGAAAACCGCAGCCCGAACGCCTCCCTCGGACCCCAGCAGCACAACGCCTGACACCACCTCCGGCTCGGTGCTGTCTCAATTGCGCCAGCTGGTGCTCCAATCCCAGGTGGGTCAGACCACGAGCCCGACCACGCCGGCCTCATCCCGGATCTCGGCTACCCGCGTCACATCTCCTCGGTCGACGTCGTCAGGGTCGTCCCCCACGAAGAAGCTGACGAAGAAGGTGATGAAGAAGCCCACTGCGACCACCTCGCCCGGGTCGAATGATCCGACACCGACCACGACAACCGAGACCACCGCGCCGACCCCCCCGACGACATCCCCGACGACGACCTCCACCACCCCAACGACCACAACCACGACGACGACGACAACGACGACGACCACAACCACGACGACGACAACAACCACCACCACCACCACAATCCCGACGACCACCACAACGACGGCACCGACGACGACCACCACGGCGCCGCCCTCCACCACGACCACCACGACACCACCCACGACCACCACGACGACAGCCTCGGGATGAGCACCGATCGGTGGCCGGCGGTATAACCGTCGGGCGGTCTTCTCGGAACGAGCTCTAAGTCTCTCTCAATGATCTTGAGCAGTTGCCTGTCGTAGCCGCACGGAGATCAGCTTCTCGACCAGTTCGGCGGGGAGAGGCTGATCAATCGGAAAATGCAACGACCCCGTGGACTTCTCGTACCCGGCCAGCTCTTCGCTCAATTCCGGGAACACCGACCCGCCTGGTGAGACGCCCAAGCACCCCCGCAGTTGCTTCGAGCAGGGGACAAATTTGGATGGCCGTTGGTTCGACACGACGGGGAGACGACACTGCAAGTGGACCGAAATTGGGACAACACCTAGGAAAGGATTGGCGAACCGTTTATCTGTTGTGGAGGCAGCCAATCACCGAAACCACCCGAGCGACTACGTCATCGCCAGCCAGAGTCGAGCGGCATGGGAACGGACTCCTTGATCTTCGGAGTAGCCCACAGCATCGAACCGCGCGTTATCGCATTTGCGATTCGGCTCTGTGAATCCAAGCTGCCCGCTCGTTCCGGCTTCTTTCTGGCAAATCTTCACGTTGTTGTCCGTCGCCGACGCCGCCATAAGGAGACCTCAGCAGCTTCGGAGGGTGCCCGTCGAGTTGTTCCCGTTAGTGGTGTCCGGACGCAGCCAGGAGGTACAGATCCAGAAATGCGAACGCGCTGGTGGCGGCCATGATGATTTGGACGATCCACTGCGATGCCCGATTGGGGGCGATCGGGCCACGCCTGCGGTTCACGGCCACACCGTTGGTGGTCACCAAGCTGACGGCGAGCGAGCCTCGCCCTTGTGCCGTCGCGCCATGCGACTTCCCGGAGATGACCTGGGGCTGGGCCATCTCAGCGGCCCGACAGCACGGGGTCGGTGTGCGGTTCCGTCAACGGGACCGACTCGTCAAACCGGTCACCGCCGTCACCAAGCCGCACGAGTGCAGCCCGTTCCCACAAGCTCAGCACATGACGACCGAGCACGAGAAGAGCCAAGGCGAACACCATGATCCAATCGACGCTCCCCAACCGGTGCCCGAGCAGCAACTCGACCGCGGTCACAGCCAACACGGCGAGCACCGGGACGTACGGCGCCACCAATGTCAGCGTCGTCACGCGGGGCTCCGCCGCCTCGGTGGTCGGCGCATAGACGGCCCGCAACGCTCCCAGACCGATCAGGAGATAACCGGCGACCCAGCCCGTGTCCAGGATCGTCCCGTTGCTGTAGTTGTTCAGTTCGGTCATGTAGGCGAAGGCGCTGTCGGCGATGGCGAAGGCGACGATTCCGGCCATGACCAATCCCAGACTCGCCCGACCTCGACGCCCGGCGCGGGCCAGGAGGATGACGACCAGCGACACCATGACGACGTCGCTGACCGGGTAGGCGAGGGACAACGTCTGTTTGAGCGCTCCGCCCTGGTGCTGGTTGTACAGGGGGCCGAGGACCGTCGCCCAACTGGCAAAAAGCATCGACCCGGCGATGATGCACCCGTCGAGGATCCCCTGGATGCGATCGGCGGCCCGGCGAGGTGAGCTGGGAAAGAGAAGTAGACCGGCCACGGCCAAGGGCACGGCGCCAAGGAACCCGACGTCGGCCAGTGACGGGAACGGCACTGACACGCCCCGGATGAGGTCGTAGTACGACCACACCGTCTCCCCGGCCGCCCAGGCGAAGCTCGACGCACCGAGGAGCACCCAACGTGACGGGCGTGATGACGTATGCATCGCCGCCACACCACAGGCGGCCGTGGCGGCCAGGGCGGCGGCGAGCTCACCGAGAACGTCCACCGCATCGGTGACACGCGGGCCACCGATGGCGGTGACCATCCACACGAGGAACGCCACGGTGACCAGCCCGGCCACGAGCGCTGAGGTGAGAAAGTGTCGTGTCTTGCTATCGAGCGAAGACATTCAAGCCGCAGAGGGCGGGTGCAAGTGCCCGCGAGACCGGCAACACATGCGTGACGACCCCAGGTAGGGACGCCGATTCGGGAATTGTCATCGGAGAGGGTGATGGAAGGGGCCGTGAACGGGCACGCCGTGATCCGGAAAGTGGACCAACACGGCGAACATCAGAATCACGATCAGCGCTGTCGTCACCGTCGCCCGGTGACGGTCGATGGCGCAGTGCGCCGTGAGCCCGGCGGAGCGAGTGAACGATGCGACGCCACGTGCCGGGGCAGGTGCCGGACTCAGTGGTTCCATTGAGCACCCATCGGCTTCAGCCTTTGTCGGCAATAGGGTCCTATTGCTCTAAACGGGCGAGGCACAAAGGCCAGGCGCATCACGCCACTGGGCCTTGCGTTGGTGATCCGCCCCGACGCTCTGCTCGGTTACAGCCCGCCCCGCTATTGGCCGATAGCCAAAAGAGGTGAAGTGAGCCAAGCGTGACACAAGCCTCCAACGGGGTCTGTTGCGGGGAAGATGTGCGGCCTCTGAGATGCAGACGTTTGCGTTCGATGAGTTGCTCGACCGCCGTAATCTCAAACCCCAATATCAGCCAATCTTCGATCTCGTCACCCATGAGCGGATCGCTGCTGAAGCGCTCGCCCGATGGCCAGACTTGGGCATCACCCCTGATTCGGCATTTCGGTGGGCTGCTCAGGAAGGGAGACTTGCCGAACTCGACGAAACATGTGCCGATGCAGCCATCGATGACGCAATCGCCCACGGCATGCCTCCCCGATTCCAGCTCTTCGTCAACCTTGAACCCTCCGTGCTCGATCCTGATACCGCCACGCATCTTCTGTCTCGGGCCGATGGTCAGGTTGGACTCGTGGCGGAGATCACAGAACGCGCCCTGCTCGACCAGCCCGCTGAGCTCCTTCGTGCGATCCACCACCTGAGAGTTGCGGGGTGTGGTATCGCCCTCGATGATGTTGGCGCACTACCTGAGACGCTGGCGTTACTCCCATTCGTCGCGCCGGATGTGGTCAAGCTCGATGTCTCTCTCGTGGATCGTTGGCCCAACGTGGATCAGGCGGCCATTTACACGACCGTCGCCGCCTACGCAGAGCGTGCTGGTGCCACCGTGCTCGCCGAGGGCATAGAGACGGACCTTCGCCTCCAGCGAGCTTTGGCCCTCGGTGCCACCCTCGGCCAAGGATGGGCTCTCGGCTCGCCCGGACCGCTTGGCGCCATCTTTCCTCCCGACCATGCTCTGCGTCTCCGCCAACCCGTGGCACCGACTCCCGCCAGCCCGTTTAGCCTTGTTGATCCATCGGCAGTCCGGATCGGACCTAAACGCCTCCTCCTGTGGATCTCTCAGCATCTCGAGCACCAAGGACTCGCCCTGGAAACACCACCGGTAGTGCTCGGTACCTTTCAACACGCCCGGAACTTCACCTCCGAGACGGCGCATCGCTACTCCCGGCTTGGCGCCCGTTGCCCCCTCGTCGCCGCCCTCGGAGCAGGTATGCCCTCTACACCGGTCCAAGGCGTCCGCGGCGCTTGTCTCTCAGCCCACGACCCACTGCGAAGCGAATGGGTGATTGCGGTCGTCGGTGCCCACTACGCCGGAGCGCTCATCGCCCACGACCTTGGGGACGCCGGACCCGACCGGGACCGGCGCTTCGCCTTCACCCTCACTCACGACTACGTCACCGTCCTGGCGGCGGCACGGAGTCTTCTCGAACGCGTCACCACCGTCGGTCGGCTTCCGGACCTCGCAATGCCCGGTAGGTACCAGCGGCCGCTGACCACAACTGACGAGCGTTCAGTTCAGACGCCGGCAGGCGAAACGCGGGCCACAACCTGACGCTGGTGGCGTGATCTACGAGACCTTCGGAGTATGCGAGACGTGTTCCACCGATTCCTTGCCGTGGGGATCATCCGTTGTGGACATTGCTGCGAGCAGCGATTTCACGTCCATGTCGCGGTGGAAGGGAAGTCTCAGGGGTAGATCGGTCTTGACGTGTAGACGTTTCGGCACCCATCCCGCTCGCGATCGAGGTACCTGGTGCTGGCCAGGTCGGCGACAATGCGCTGGCGGCGCGCTCGTTTATGTCCAGCAAGCTGGCGATGTCTCGGATGCGGATTCGCTGATCGCGGGAGATCAGGAGCAGCGTGTTGCGATCACCGCTCTTGCGCTTCTGGTTGCGAGGCGCAGGATTGGCGGCTTGGACCGCTCTGAGTACGCGGCCCCGTTCTCCCCAGATGGCTCGCAGCTCCCAGGTCATCGATCGCCGTCGACGTTCGTTCGGTCTTGGAAACCGGGGCGGGGGCAGCCCGTGGTCGGTTCGATGCCGGCAAAGCCTCCTGTAGCCAGCGGCCTGATCCACGCGGGCGCTCTCGCATCGTGCCTGTACGATGACAAGTTCGTGTGACCGGGGCCCAGCACACAGGACGAGGACAGAACCCCGGCTGACAAGGGGCTCACGGAGACACGAAAGTCCAGTTGGAGGAGTGCGAGAGTGGACGAATCGGACGGTCTCGAAAACCGTTGTGGTCGCAAGGTCACCGTGGGTTCGAATCCCACCTCCTCCGCTCTGTTCTGAATCCCTGAGTCACAGGGGGAAGGGCACGGCTTCAGCCTGCTCGACCAGCTCGGTGCGGTCCGACTCGAGCAGGAACCCCGCCGCGATGGCGGCCTCCAAGCTGCGCCGGTAGGCAGCCAGATATCCCGCCCGATCCCCGTACAGAGACAGCAGGGTCGAATCCTCGAACGGCACCGTGGACCCGAAGAGCGCGCACAGCCTGCTCGCTCCGGCCGGTGCTTCCCCGCTGAGCGTCGAGACGGGGACGTCGACGGCGGGGGTCCGCACCCCACCCCGCGCGTTGCCCAGCTCGTCGCGCGCCAGCCGGGGCGGAGCGGTCGTCGCCAACTCGAGGGGCGGGGCCGTGGGCGGAGGGACGTCGTCGGCGATCCACCGCTCCAGCGCCACCAGGGCGGCCTGGGCCACGAAGTGTTGGGGGCCCTCGTTGACCAGGAAGTCGCAACCCAGGTGAGAGGCGAAGGCGCCGACCACATAGGCATCGGCGTGCGCCGTCCCGGCCACCTCCCAGGTCCGGATCCGATCGACGTCGGGCTGGCGCGCCGGCCCGAAGTCGAGCATGGGCCCGAGATCCGTCTCGGTCTCGAAGATGAGCACGGGAACGCTGGTGTCGCTGCGAATCTGCAGGCCCCTCGGCACGTCCGGGCTGGCGAGGGGGGTCCCGGTCAGAGAGGCACCGCTCCCGCCCCGGCTGTGCACGAAGAACCCGTCATAGGCCTGCGCCGCCGGTTGGACGGCGTTGATGTAGGTGCTCAGGAAGAAGGCGGACTGGGACTCGCCCATAGCCATGATCCGCTCCGCACGCACCGGGCCGAGAGGGGCTCCCGGGACCCCCGCCCGGAGAGCGCGACCGATCTGCGAGAAGATGTCGAAGGCGTACCGGTCCCCGGGGTGACCGAGCGTTCCGTAGCGCTCGGGACCCGCGGCCACGAGGCCGCGTCCTTGCTCCATGCCCGGCACCCCGAGGAGGGCCTGACCCCCGTCCACGCCGAAGGCTTGGGCCGACACTCCGACATAGACGTACCCGTCGCGGACGATTTGTGGGCCCAGATGGGTCCAGTCCGGGCTGGCCTCGAGTCCCCCCGACACGTTGAACCACTCCACCACGACCGTGCCGTTGCAACGGCCGGGGTCCGCCGGCCGTCGCACCACGATCCTGGTTCGGTAGGCGGCGCTGTCCCCCTGCGCCACGGACCACCGGCCGTCATGTCCGAGGGGCCCCGCCGCCTCGTACGCCGATGCCGTCCCGGCCACGAAGAACTCCTCGCAGACGTAGCCCGCCGCGGCCAGGTCGATAGGGACCGTCGAGGCCGGCTCGATGAAACGGCCCGCGGTGACGGGCCCCGAAAGCTCGGATGCCGGGCCGGTCGGCTTCGGTGTCGTCATGGGTCAATCCGATCACACCGGACGCGCCCGGCGGTAGCGTCGAGCTCATGGACGGTGGCGTGGCACTGACCGTCTACGGCGTGACCGTCCTCACGTTCATGATGGTGATGTACGCCCTCGAAGGACGGGGCCGGTGGTACGTCCTGGCCTTCGCCCTCGGATGTGCCCTTTCGAGCAGCTACGGCTTCACCAGCGGGGCCTGGCCCTTCGGGGTGATCGAGGCCATCTGGTGTCTGATCGCCGTGGGGCGCTTCTCCCGGAGGGACCGTCCCACCCTGGCGGCCCCAGACGGGGAGGGGTAGACGCCGACCCCTTCGTCACAGCACCACGAAGCTCCTCGGGCTGGTCACGGTGCCCGCCGGCGTGGTCACCACCACGGGGCCGTTGGTGGCACCGACCGGTACCACCGCCACGATCTTGCCCGCCGCCGCCTTCTTGACGAAGGCCGGCACCCCGTTGAAGGTGACCTGCGTGGCACCTCCCAGCCTCCGCCCCGAGATCAGCACCCGCGATCCCACCGGACCGGCCCGGGGGGTCACCCGCACGATCTTGGCGCCCTTGCTCACCACGTGGTGGGGGTGACGGGCCGCGGGGGTGCCCGACGTGGTGGTCGCGGTGTTCCCCGACCCCGCCGAGGTGGTCGTCGTGGTTCCCCTGGCGTCCAGGGTCCCCGGTGTCACCGTCGTGGTCGTCGCCCCAGGGACCGCGGTCGTGGTCGTCCCTGACCCGCCGGTGAGAGGCACGGCCGGGGGGGCGGTGGCGGTCGGGACCGACGCCACGGGGGTGGGCGCCGTGCCGGGTTGGATGGCGGTGGCGGCGATGGTCCAGTCGGCCTCGGCCTTGCCCGAGATCTTGAGTTCCACCGGCGTGGACGCCGTCGGCAGCAGGAACACCACGCACCCGGTGGCGGACTGCCCCGCCGGCAGGGCGCCGAAGGGGGGATAGGCGGCGCAGGCGCTCACTTGGTACTTGGCCGCGCTCTTGCCGATGTGGGCCAGCTTCTTGGAATCAACGAGCTTGGAGTTGTGGTAGATGGCCGCGAATTTGGCGGCTGCGGTCGCCGGGCTGTGCACGGTCAGGACCACCGCCACCAACTTGTGGCCGTAGGGGGGGCCGACCGAGCCGTGCTGGACCGGGGCCGGCGACAGGACCTTGTCGAGGGTCACGGTGCCGCTCATTGCGGACAAGGTGGCTCCCACCTGGCCCACCGGGGGGGAGGACGAGCAGGCGGCGGCCAGCACCGCCACGGCGACGAACACCGGAGCCAGGCGAGCCGCACGCCGCATCGGCGCGTGGTCACAGCGGTCCTTCAGATCGCCACCCCGCACTGCCCCACACCCCCCACTTGGCGTTCTCATCATTGTCTCACCCCCGACCACCTCTTGGAAACCGCTGGTCACAGGAGATTTCGACGCCCCCACCGGGATGTGGTGGGCTTCTCCTCGTGGGGGAGCGCACACGAGGGTCACGCTGGACCGTCGTCTGCCTGGTCCTGGCGATGGTGGCCGGGGCCTGCTCCTCGCCCCGTGCCGCCGGCCCGAGCACCACCCGGGCCGGAGCGACGGGTGCCCCGGTGGCATCGGCCGGGTGCTCGGCCTCGTCTCTGGGAGGGGGGTCGGCGCCGGCGCCGGCGACAGGGTTGCGCCAGGACATCACCGTCGACGGCGTGGCCCGTTGGTACCTGCTCACCACACCCCCGACCCACAACGGCACCGGGCCCGTCCCCCTCGTCGTCGATCTGCACGGCCTGGCCGAGGGTGCGACCCTGCACGCGCAGACGAGCCAGTTCGGCCCCGAGGCACAGACAGACGGGTTCATCGTGGTCTTTCCCGAAGGCACCGGGGCACCGGTCTCGT
The DNA here is from genome assembly GCA_036511675.1 of Acidimicrobiales bacterium. Lineage (GTDB taxonomy): Bacteria > Actinomycetota > Acidimicrobiia > Acidimicrobiales > UBA8190 > Chersky-840. The sequence continues at coordinate 25,669 of DATCBU010000105.1, forward strand.
GGGACATCGCGCCCGCCACCAGAGCGCACCCCAACCACGACATCGACTTCATGAACGCCATGCTCAACGCCGTCGAAGCACAGCAGTGCGTCGACACGTCACGGGTCTACGCCGACGGGTTCTCCGACGGTGCGCTCTTCACGTCCCTGCTGGCGTGCACCATGGCCAACCGCTTCGCGGCATTCGCTCCGGTGGCCGGCATCGTCATGCCGAAGCCGTGCACCCCCGGACGGGAGGTGCCCATCCTCGCCTTCCACGGCACCGCCGACCCGATCCTGTACTTCAACGGAGGCATCGGCACCGCCGTGCTCAATCACGACCTCGGAGGAGGGGGACCGGCCCCGACCACGACGGCCCCGCCTCCGATCGACCTCAAGGGCAAGGGCTATCCCGCCAACGTCAGGGCATGGGCGGCCAAAGACAGGTGCAACCTGCGCCCCACCGACACCAAGGTCAGCGCGCACGTCATCTTGCGCACCTACCGGTGCCCCCCGGGCGCGGCCGTCGAGTTCTATATCGTCCTGGGCGGTGGCCACGCCTGGCCGGGGAGCAAGGTCAGCGCCGAGCTGAAGTCGATCACGGGGCCGTCGACGTTCGAGATCAACGCCACCGCCATCATCTGGAAGTTCTTCCGCCAGCACCGCCGCGTCACCTGAGTCAGCGGCCCTGCCAGCGCGGCGGCCGGCGCTCGGCGGCGGCGCGCAGCCCTTCGGTGGCGTCGGCGGTGGAGGCGACGACGCTGCGCATGGTCTCGCCGAACCGGATGGCCTCGAGCGGCGGGAGGGCGGCGGCGCGCCCCGCCATCTCCTTCATGGCCCGCTGTGCCAGAGGCGCTCCCGCCACCAGGCGATCGGCCAGGGCCGTGGCCTCGTCGATGAGGTCGTCGTGCGCCACGACTCGCCACACCAGTCCTATCTGGCGCGCCCGCTCGGCGTCGATGGGCTCCCCCGTGAGCAACAGCTCCATGGCGTCGGCCCACCCCACGCGCTGGGGCAGCCGGATGGCCCCCACCATGGCGGGGATGCCGAGCCGGACCTCGGGATAGCCGAAGGTGGCCCGGTCACTGGCCAGGACGAAGTCGCACCACGTGACGAGGGTGAGCCCATAGCCGAGGCAGTGCCCGTTCACCGCGGCGATGACCGGCTTGTGGATCTCCCATCCGCTCTCGAAGGAATTGAGCGTGGGCTTCTCCCAGAAGGTGCCGGCGAACTCCCCCGTGGACCCCTGCCCCTGGCGGAGATCGGCGCCGGCGCAGAAGGCGCGCCCGGCTCCGGTGACGATGCCCACCCACGCCTCGTCTTCGTCTCTGAAGCGGGCGAAGGCGGCGTTGAGGTCGCGACGCAGTTCCCCGTTGACGGCGTTGAGGGCGTGGGGCCGGTTGTAGGTGATCGTGGCCACGTGCCCACGGCGCTCGTAGAGGACGGTGTCGGCCACGGCGTTACGACTCGGGAGGCTCGAGGACGCGGCGGGGATGACGGCCGTCGACATAGCCCATGAACGGCGGCCGGATGTTGTACCCGAGCAACTCCTGCAGACGCTCGGGAAGCTCCCCCACCACGGCCCGGGGCACCGCCAGGTAGTGGTTCTCCTGGGGCCGGAGCCACGACGCCACGTATTCGAGGATCACCCCCAGGCGGGGCCGGTCGGTGGTGTTGGCCCCGCCCCCGTGCCACACGCTGCCCAGGTAGAACAGCGCCGATCCCGCCGGCATCTCCGCCGCCATGGTGGGGGTCCGGTCGTCGGGTTGCTCGTGGACCCAGCGGTGGCTCCCGGCCACGATGCGCGTGGCCCCGTTGGCCTCGGTGAAATCGTCGAGCGCCCACATGGTGTTGAGCACCACCTCGTGGTGCGGACGCGGCAAGGGGTAGATGGCGTCGTCGTGATGGAGGATCTGGGCCGCTTCGCCGGGGCCGATCTCGATGCCGGTGGGGGCGCTCAGTTGGCAGTGGCCGAGCACGCCGTCGAGCACCCCCAGCACTAGAGCATGGGTGGCGGGACCGTCGAAGGCCCGGGTCTTGGCGAACAGGGCGTAGACACGTTTGGTGTGCGCACCCTCGAAGGGGTTGCGACCGCCGGGCGTCCCCGCCAGCACGCGTCGCATGTCGTGGCGCGCCGCGGCGAGCTCGGCGTCGGGGAGGAGGCCCTCCACCACCGCGTAGCCGTCGTGCTCGAGGGCGGAGACGACGTCGTCGACCGAGGTGGTGATGCTGCGCATGGCTCCGCAGTCTTCCAGAGTGGTCGGTGAAGGGCTCGAGCTCTGTGACGCCGGTCAGCCCGGGGCGGCGCCCTGAGCGCGGGTGTCGAGCCAACGGCGGAACCCGGCCGCGTTCGAGTGCACCCCGTTGAGCGTCTCGAGTTTCTCGCGGTGCACCTCGTCGACCGCCGAGAGCTCGGCCGCGAAGGCCGTATCGAGGGCCGCGGCGATGTCCTGGTCGTTGCGCCACGCCTGTTCGGCCACACTGGCCCAGCTCCGCAAGGTCTCCTCGGCCTCGGCCAGGATGGCGCCCGGATCGTCGATGAGGCCGTAGTGGGCGAGTGCCAGGCCCGAGGGGCGGCGCAGCGCGAACCGGTGCAGGGAGTGGACGGCGAGGTCGAGGTCGAAGTCCGGCGGCGGGGTCGAGGGCCGCAGCACCCCGGCGTCGGGCAGCCGAACCCCCACGGCGTCGCCGGCGAAGAGCACGCCGCTCAGCGAGTCGTGCAGCGCCAGGTGGTGCTTGGCGTGTCCGGGGGAGTCGACGGTGGTGAGCACCCGGTCGGCCGACACCCGGATCTCCTCGCCGTCGGCCAGCACGTGGATACGCGGCGCCGGGGTGGCGTCGAGCCGCCCGTAGAGCGAGTCGAGGAGCGGTCCGTACACGCGCGACGCCGACTCGATGAGCCGCGTGGGGTCGACCAGATGTCGTGCCCCTTTTTCGTGGACGTACACGGTGGCGGCGGGAAAGGCCCGTGCCACGTCGCCCACCCCACCGGCGTGGTCCAGATGGATGTGGGTGACCGCCACCCCGGCCAACTCGTCGGGGCTCACCCCGAGGGCGTCGAGGGCGTCGAGCAGGACGCCCACCGAGCTCTGGCTGCCGGTCTCCACCAGCACGGGCGCGTCCCCGTGTATCAGGTAGCCGGCCGTGACCTTCTCCCAGCCGCCCAGCAGGGTGTCGATCTCGGTGATCCCCGGGGCGATCTCGGTGGTCGTCACGTCCCCACCTCGATCACCACCTTCACGTCGTCGGGTTGTCGGGCCAGGGCGTCGTGCCAGTGCTCGAGCGGCACCCGCCGGGTGACGAGCTTGGAGATCCAGTCGCGGTCGGCTTGCACCAGGGCCTCGGCGGCAGCCAGGTAGTGGCGGTGGTTGGCGTTGACCGAGCCCACCACCGCTTGGTTCTCGAGCACCATCGACCGGTTGAGCATCGAGGCATCCACCTTGAGGGCGTGCTTGCCCGACGAGACGCCGGTGAGGCACGCCACCCCTCCGGCGTTGAGGTGCTCCATGGCGTCGAAGACGAGCGAAGCCACACCGGTGCACTCGATCACGATGTCGGGATGGGGACAGGAGCGCTCGATCCGACCGGTGTGGTAGGTGGCGCCCAGGGCGTGCACGAGGTCGGGCTTGGCCCCGGTGGTGACCTGGTCGAAGACGTGCACGTCGATCCCCCGCTGCACGCCGATCATGGCCGCCAGCAGCCCGATGGGGCCGGCCCCGGTGATGACGACGATCTGCGGGTCCCAGTGGGCCCGACCCCCGATGCGGTCGACCTGTTCCCAGGCTTTGGCCACCACGCTGGTCGGCTCCATGAGCACCCCCAATGCGCCGAGCCCCGGATCGATCTTCACGGCATACTCGGGATGCAGGCGGTAGCGCTCCGAGCAGTACCCGTCGTGGCTCTTGATGCCGTGCTCGGTGTACTGGCCGTTGTGGCAGAAATCCCATTCGCCCACGGCACAGTTCCCGCACGGCACCGGGTCGGGGAGCCGGACGATGCCCACCACCAGGTCCCCGGCGGCCACCGCCGCGCCCGCCGGCGCCTCGAGGACACGACCCAAGGACTCGTGGCCCAGCACCAGACGGTCGCGTCCGGGCGGCGCCCACCCGTAGGCGCCCGACACGATCTCCATGTCGGTCCCACACACCCCGACCGCCACTCCCTCGACGAGGACCGCACCATCGCTGGCGGGCGGTTCGTCGACGTCTTCGAGCCGGGCCGAGCCTGCGGTCAGGGGTTCGACGGTGAGCGCTTTCATCGTGCCCGCTTCCTCTTCGAGTTCTTCGCCTTGTCGTCCACCGGCGGCGCGTCCTGGGCCAGGGCGTCATCCCCGCGCCGAGCGGCCCGACTGCGGCGGGTGGTGACGAGCCCGTGCATGGAGCTCGAACGACGGGACCGTGTGGCGGCGCTCCGCACCAGATGCTCGTCCATCACCACCTGCTCCTCCATGGCGGGATGACCCGAGAGGTTGTACGCCGCGTTGACCAGCGACACATGCGAGAAGGCCTGGGGGAAGTTGCCCACCTGGCGCCCGGCCCGCACGTCGTACTCCTCGGCCAGGAGCCCGAGGTCGTTGCGCAGCCCGATGAGCCGGTCCAACATGGCATGGGCGTCGTCGTAGCGGCCGATCATGTAGAGGCAGTCGGCCATCCAGAACGAGCACGCCAGGAAGGCCCCTTCGTGACCGGTGAGCCCGTCCACGGCTCCGGTGTTCTGGGTCCGGTAGCGCAGCACGAAGCCGTCCTCGGTCAGCCCGCGCTCGATGACCTCCACCGTCGAGCGCACCCGCTCGTCTTCGGGTGTCAAGAAACCCACCAGGGGGATCATGAGGAGGCTGGCGTCGAGGGCGTCCGATCCGTAGTACTGCGTGAAGGCTCCGACATCCGCGTTGTACCCCTTGGCGCACACCTCCTCGTGGATCTGGTCGCGCAGCTGGCGCCACCGCTCGAGGGGCCCGTCGACCCCGAATTCCTCGATGGTGCGCACGGCGCGGTCGACGGCCACCCAGGCCATGACCTTGGAGTGGGTGAAGTGCCGGCGCGGGCCGCGCACCTCCCAGATCCCCTCGTCGGGTTCTTCCCAGTGGCCCGCGACGAACTCCACCAGCGCCTTCTGCAGGTCCCACGCCGAGTCGCTCAGGGTGCTGCCCACCCCGCACGCCTCGAACAATGCCGAGAGGACTTCGCCGTACACGTCGAGCTGGAATTGGCCCGAGGCGGCGTTGCCCACCCGCACCGGCGCCGACCCCTCGTACCCCGGCAGCCAGCCGACCTCCCACTCGTCGAGTCGCCGCTCCCCGGCCGGCCCGTACATGATCTGCAGCTGGGTGACGTCCCCGGCCACGGCGCGCAGCAACCAGTCACGCCATGCCAGGGCCTCTTCGTGGTAGCCGCCGCGCATGAGCGACTCGAGCGTGAGCGTGGCGTCGCGCAGCCAGCAGTAGCGGTAGTCCCAGTTGCGCTCGCCCCCGAGGGTCTCGGGCAGCGACGTGGTGGCAGCCGCCACGATCCCCCCGGTGGGCTGGTACGTGAGCGCCTTCAAGGTGATGAGCGAGCGCATGACGGGATCGCGCCACTCCCCGTCGAAGGTGCAGGTGGCGGCCCAGTCCTCCCACCACATCTGGGTGTCGTGCACGGCGAAGCTCACGTCGACGGGGCGCGGGGGCGACTGGTGCGACGGATACCAGGTGAGGACGAACGGGATGTGCTCGGTGCCCGTGACGGTGAAGTCGGCCACCGTCTTCATGTCCTCGCCCCGGGTGTCGATGGGCGTCCACAGGGCCAGGGCGTCGGGCCCGGCGACGGCACACAGCAGCCCGTCGGCGCGCCGGACCCAGGGCACCAGCGACCCGTAGCCGAAGCGGATGACGAGGTCCATGCGCATGGCGACCTGGCCCCGGACGGCTTCGACCATGCGCAGCACCTGGGGGTGGTCCTCGCGGATGGGCATGCAGTCGACCACCTTGGCGATGCCGTCGGCGGTCTCGAACTCGGTCTCGAGCACGAGGGTGTCGCCCCGGTAGCGGCGCCGCACCTCGTAGTCCGGCGTCGCCGGCGCGATGCGCCAGTAGCCGTGCTCGTCGGTGCCGAGGAGCGCGGCGAAGCACGCGTCGGAGTCGAAGCGGGGAAGACAGAGCCAGTCGATCGACCCGTTGCGGCCGACGAGCGCCGCGGTGTGGGTGTCGCCGATCAGCCCGTAGTCCTCGATCGGCAGCGCCACGGCGTCATTCTTACCCCCTGGTCCCCGGCGGCGGGGCCCAGCCCCCGGGCCACGCGCTAGGAGATGCAGCCGCCGGTGCCCACCGTCTGGCTGCCGGCCCGGGCGTGCGCCACATCGGCGCTGACGGCGGGCATGGCCAGCGCGTAGCCCACGTTGGCATTCGACGTCGAGCGCGCGAACACGACGCCGATGACCGTCCCGTCGGCGACCCCGGGGTCACCCGACGCCACCAGAGGACCACCCGAGTTGCCCGGCTGGACCACCGCGTCGAGCTGGTAGATCTCGCGTGTCGTCTGCGAGCTCCCGTAGATGTCGAGCCCGACGGCCTGAAAGGCCGCCGCCACCCCGGCCTTGCGGGGGGTGAGCGGTCCACCGCCGGGGTACCCGAGCACGACGCCGGTCGTGCCCCGGGCCACCACGGTGGCGTCGACGGGCAACACGGGATCGGTGAGCCCGTGCACCCGCAGGACGGCGATGTCGAGCCGGGGGTCGAACAGCGCCACCGATGTGGCGTGGCGACCGCTAGCGTCGATGACATAGGGCGAGGCGATCCCCGCCACGACGTGCGCGTTGGTGACGACGAGCCCGGGGGCGACGACGAATCCCGAGCCTTCTTGGATGACGCCGCATCCCGCCCCCGCCACTTGGACGGTGGACCCCTCGGCGCGCAGCACCGCCGTGCGTGCCGACGCGTCGGTGGGGAGGTTCACCGGTGCCGCCGTCTGCGGGGGCAGCCCGCTGAAGACGACGGGAAAGCCGCTCTGGGCCAGGAACCGCTCCATCCCGGCGAACACGGTGGGAATGGGGGGGAGCACGGCATCGAGGGCCCGCACGATGCGCGACTGTTGCAACGACCGGTCGAGAGCGGAGTACTGGCTGCCCTGCAACAGGATGGCCACGACCCAGGTGACGATGAGCGCCACCACCACGGCCACCGCCACACCGAACACCGAGTCGACGGGCCCGAGCTTCAGTCGCTGGAGCAGTCGGCCCGAATGCGCCCCGAGCAATCGGCCGAGGCCCCCCACGATGGTGGCCACGCCGATGAGGACGACGAGACCCACGAGCGTCTGAGCCGACCGTCCGTGCACCACCCTGGCCACGGGCGGGGCGAGGAGCGCCCCAAGGACAAGGCCGAGCAGGAGCCCACCGAAGGTGAGCACCTGCATGGCGGCGCCGAGTCGGAGCCCGTGGATGCCCGACAACGCCACGATGACGAGCAGCACGTAGTCGACCCAGTTCATCGTCGTAGATCCTTCCACCCACAGCCGCCCCCCCCGACGGCGTTCTAGGGTGACGACAGGTTCGAGCAGGAGGCAGGCGTGGCCGAGATCGTGGAGTTGCTCGCCGACGTCGTGGGAGCGGGCAACGTCCTGGCGGGCGAGGACGTCCCGCCCGACTACGCCCACGACGAAGCCCTCACCGCCACACCCAGTGTCCCGCTGGCCGTGGTCCGACCCACGTGCACCGCCGAGGTGGCGGCCGTGCTGCGGATCGCCGACGAGCTCGGTGTCCCGGTCACCGCCCGGGGCAGCGGGACGGGGCTCTCGGGTGCAGCAATCTCACCGGCGGAGGGGATCCTGGTCTCGTTCGAGCAGATGGACGCCATCGTGGAGATCGACCTCGACAACCACGTCGCCGTGGTCCAGCCCGGCGTGACCCTCGAGGCGCTCAACAGCGCCCTGGCCCAGCACGGGCTCGTGTACCCCGTGTTCCCCGGGGAGTCGAGCGCCTCGCTGGGAGGCAACGTGGCCACCAACGCCGGAGGAATGCGGGCCATCAAGTACGGTGTCACCCGCCACCACGTGCTCGGTCTCGAAGCGGTGCTCGCCAACGGCGACGTGATCCGCACCGGCGGCAAGTTCGTCAAGACCTCGACCGGCTACGACCTCACCCAGCTGCTCATCGGGTCCGAGGGCACGCTGGCGCTGATCACCGAGGCGACGCTGAAACTGCACCCCCGGCTGCCCCACGCCGCCACGGTGCTGGCCCCGTTCACCACCCTCGACGAGGTGACCGCGGCCGTGCCCCGGATCATGGCGCATGGCATCGGCCCCCTCATCCTGGAATACGTGGACATGATCACGATGACGGCCATCACCGCCAACGTCGGCCTCGACCTCGGCATCCCCGAGCCGGTGCGCGAGGCGGCGCTCGCCTACCTCGTCATCGTGCTGGAGAGCACCCACGAGGCGCGCCTCGACGACGACGTGGCGTCGTTGGGCGAGCTGCTCGAGGAGCTCGGCGCCATGGAGGTCTACGTCCTGCCCCCCCAGGCCGCCACCCAGCTCATCAGCGCCAGGGAGAAGGCGTTCTTCGTGGCCAAGGCGGCCGGGGCCGACGACATCGTCGACCTGGTGGTGCCCCGCGCCGCCATCCCCCGGTACATGGTGGCCGTGGCGGCCGTCGCCAAGGAGCACGGCGCGTTCATCACCGGCTGCGGCCACGTGGGCGACGGCAACGTGCACCTGTCGGTGTTCCAGCCCGACCCCGAGGTGCGCACCGAGGTCCTGCGATCGGTGTTCCGTGCCGGCATGGCGCTCGGTGGGGCCATCTCGGGCGAGCACGGCATCGGCACCGAGAAGAAGAAGTACTTCCTCGAGCTCGAGGACCCCGTGAAGGTGGAGCTCATGCGGGCCATCAAGCGGGCCTTCGACCCCCACGGGATCCTGGGGCCCGGCAATCTCCTCGACTGACCTGATCAACTACACAGCATGAACGGCGCCCAGGTACTCATCAGGACCTTCGTCGACAGCGGGGTCGACGTCTGTTTCGCCAACCCCGGGACCTCGGAGATGCATTTCGTGGCCGCGCTGGACGACGTCCCCGAGATGCGGGCCGTCCTCGGGCTCTTCGAGGGGGTGGTCACCGGCGCCGCCGACGGCTACGGCCGGATGGCGGGCCGGCCGGCGGCCACGTTGCTGCACCTGGGGCCGGGACTGGGCAACGGGATCGCCAACCTCCACAACGCCCGACGGGCGCGCACGCCCCTCGTGAACGTGGTGGGCGACCATGCCACCACCCACCTCGCCCACGACCCTCCCCTGGCCTCGGACATCGAGAGCCTGGCCCGGCCCGTGTCGCGCTGGTTCCGTTCCTCGGGGAGCACCGACGCCCTCGCCGCCGACGCCGTCGACGCCGTCCGGGGTGCCTTCGGGCCCCCCGGTGGCGTGGCCACCTTGGTGGTGCCCGCCGACCTGTCGTGGATGGAAGCCGGGAGCCCGGCGTCGAGCCGCCCCAGTGCGGTCCTCGCCACCGTCAACGACGACGCCGTGGTCGGTGCGGCCAAGGCCCTGCGCTCGGGCGAGCCGGTCGTGCTCCTGGTGGGTGGGAATGCCGTGCGCGAGCGAGGACTGGTGGCCGCCGGTCGCGTCGCCAACGCCACGGGGGCGAAGCTCTTGTGCGAGACGTTCCCGGCCCGCATGGAGCGCGGCGCCGGGATCCCCGCCGTCGAGCGGCTCGGCTACCTGGCCGAGTTCACCATCGCGCAGCTCCAGGGGGCCAGGCACCTGATCCTCGCCGACGCGCTGGCCCCGGTGTCGTTCTTCGCCTACCCGGGCATCCCGGGCTACCTGGTCCCCGACGGGTGCACGGTCCATACCCTTGCCACGGGGTCCGACGACGTGGCCGGCGCCCTCGAGGCACTGGCCGATGCCGTGGGTACTCCGAGCGGCATCGCCACCTCCGAACCTGCGTCGCGCCCCGACCGTCCCACCGGCGCGCTGAACGCCCAGACCCTGGCGGCGGCCATCGGGGCCCTGCTCCCCGAGGGGGCCGTGGTGAGCGACGAGGGCAACACGTCGGGGATCTTCGTGTCGGGCGCCACCGCCGGTGCGCCGCGCCACGACTGGCTGTGTCTCACCGGCGGCGCCATCGGCCAGGGCCTCCCCGTCGCCACGGGAGCAGCGGTGGCGTGCCCGGACCGCCCCGTGCTGTCCCTGGAAGCCGACGGCAGTGCCATGTACACGCTGCAGTCGCTGTGGACCCAGGTGCGCGAGAGCCTCGATGTCACCACGGTGGTGCTCAACAACGGCTCCTACGCCATCCTCGAGTTGGAGCTCAGCCGGGTAGGTGCCGGTGACCCCGGGCCGCGTGCCCGGGACATGCTGGACCTCAAGCATCCCGAGCTCGACTTCGTGGCCCTCGCCTCGGGCATGGGTGTCCCCGCGGCGCGCGCCACTACCGCCGAGGAGTTCACCACCCAGCTCGAACGGGCCCTGTCGACGCCGGGCCCCGCCCTCGTCGAGGCCGTCTTACGCTGAGTCGCCGTCATACTGGAACGGTGCCGTCGGTCGACCTGAACGCCGACGTGGGAGAAGACGTCGGGACCGGGAGCGACGACGTCCTCCTCGACGTGGTGACGAGCGCCTCGGTGGCGTGCGGGGTTCATGCCGGAGACCCCGCCACCATGCGTCGCACCGTCGAGGCGGCCACGTGGCGCGGAGTCGTCGTCGGGGCCCATCCCTCCTATCCCGACCGCGACGGATTCGGGCGCCGTCCGATGGACATCGCCCCGACGCGGATCACCGAGGAGGTCCTGGCCCAGCTGTCCGCGCTCGACACGATGGCACGCCAGTGTGGGACCCGGGTGCACTACGTGAAGCCCCACGGCGCGCTGTACCACCGCATGGCAGACGACCCGTCCTGTGCCGCGGCGGTCATCGAGGCGCTCCGAGCCGTGGGCGATCTCGTCCTGTTGGTCCCGGCCGGCTCGCCAGCCGTCGACGTCGCCGGGTCGATGGGGGCTCGCGTCGCCACCGAGGCCTTCGCCGATCGCGCCTACGAGCCCGACGGGCGGCTCGTCGCACGGGAGATGTCGGGCGCGGTGCTCACCGATCCGGCCCAGGTGGCGCGCCGCGCCGTCGGCATCGCCGTGGACCACCACGTCACCGCGGTGGACGGATCCGTCATCGACCTCACGGCGTCGTCGATCTGCGTGCACGGTGACACACCGGGCGCGGCCGACCTGGCGCGCCAGGTCCGCAGTGCCCTCCAAGACGCCGGGGTGACGCTCCTCCCCTTCGCCCCGTGACCCGAGCTCAGCGCAGTGTGCGACGCTTCGGGGACGGCGCGCTGATCGCCGAGGTGGCGTCGGTGGGCGAGGCCCATGGCATCGCGGCGGCGGTCGCCCGCGCCCCGGGTTGGCGGGGGACCGAAGACGTCGTGGTGGGATACCGCACGGTGGTGGTGATCGCCGATCCCTCCGTCGCCGATCTGGACGCCTTGGAGCACGAGCTCGCCCGGATCCCCGCCGACGGCGGCGGCCCGAGGTCGAAGCGGCGCGTGGAGATCCCCGTCGCCTTCGACGGCCCCGACCTCGACGAGGTGGCGCAGCTCGCCTCCACGACCCCTGACGGGGTGATCGACCAACTCCTCGGCTGCGAGCTGACCGTCGCCTTCATCGGGTTCCTGCCCGGTTTCGCCTACCTCGACGGCCTCCCTCGGGCCCTGGCCGCGATGGCGCGCCGGTCGTCGCCCCGCACGGCGGTCCCGGCCGGCTCGTTGGCCATCGGGGGTGGGTTCGCCGGGATCTATCCCCAGGTCTCCCCCGGCGGGTGGCAACTCCTGGGACGAACCGGGTTCGAGCTCTTCGACCCCGACACACCACCGTTCGCCGCGCTGCGCCCCGGGGACGTCGTCTCTCTGCACGCCGTCGAGGATCCCGGAGTGGCGACGGTGCGGAGGCGCCGACCACTGCGGACGACCGCGGCGCGCGTCATCCACGTCGAGACGCCCGGGATGTTGTCGACGGTGCAAGACCGGGGCCGCATCGGCGTGGCGAGCCTCGGTGTCCCTCGGGCGGGGGCGGCGGACCCCTACGCCTTGCGGGCGGCCAACCGACTCGTGGGCAACGAGCCCGGCGCCGGCGCCATCGAGGTCACCGCACTCGGGCCCCGTCTCCGCTTCTCGGGCCCGGCCCATGTGGCGGTGGTGGGACGCGCCGAGGTGCGGGTCGACGGTCGACCCGTCGAAGTCGACACCGTGGTTCCCGTGGCGGCGGGCCAAGAGCTCTCGGTGGGAAGGACCCTTCGGGATCTGCGGTGTTACGTCGCCGTGGCGGGAGGGATCGACCTCGACCCCGTCCTCGGAAGCCGGTCCAGCGATGTGCTCACCGGTCTGGGGCCGGGCCCGTTGTGCGCCGGGGACGTGCTCGACGTCGGCCCTCCCACGCGCCCGCGCGGTCAGATGGTGCGCCACAGGTCCGAGGCGAGTGTGGAGAGCCCGGGCCCGAGCCTGCGCCTGCTGCGCGTGGTGCCGGGCCCTGACGAGCTCGGGAGCGCCGGTGCCGACGGCCTCGCCACCGGCGTGTGGGAGGTGGGCCCGGCCAGTGACCGCATGGGGGTGCGGTTGTCGGGAGAAGCGCTCCGAACGACGGCACCGGGCATCGCCTCGCGAGCCACGGTGACCGGGGCGGTCCAGATCCCGCCCGACGGCCGGCCTGTGGTGCTCCTGTGCGATCACGCCACCGTGGGCGGGTACCCCGTGGCGGCCACCGTGGTGCACGCCGACCTCGGTGTGCTCGGGCAGCTCCGGCCCGGCGACCAGGTGCGGTTCGATTCGGTGAGCCTGGACGAGGCCGACCGGGCCCGGGCCCGCGCCGAGCGGGATCTCGAACGATCCGTGGTGGGGTGGTTCCCCGTGCGCAGCGACTGAACCCAGAGACTGGGCCCAGAGAATGGCTCCCGGGGCGAGAACCCCGGGAGAGAGATGGAAGGATGGACCGGCGCCGTCCCCGGCGAACTGAGGAGGTGGACGTGGCTCCGACGACGGACCGGCCCGTGAGCTCGAGCGGCACATGCATGTTCGGCGACCTGTCCGTGCACCGCTTGGCCTTCGGGGCCATGCGGATCACAGGGCCGGGGATCTGGGGCCCTCCGGAGGACCACGACGAGGCCATCAGGGTCCTGCGGCGCGCCGTCGAGCTCGGCGTCGACTTCATCGACACGGCCGACTCTTACGGTCCCTACGTGTCGGAGGAGCTCATCTGCGAGGCGCTGCATCCCTATCCCGAAGGGCTCGTGATCGGCACCAAGGCGGGGCTGACCCGTATCGGCCCCGACCCGGCCGAGTGGCCTCCGGTGGGCCGTCCCGAGTACCTGCGCCAGGAGTGCCTCATGAGCCTGCGCCGACTCCGACTGGAGTGCATAGACCTCTTCCAGCTGCATCGCATCGACGCCCTGGTCCCGGCGGCCGAGCAGTTCGGGGTGCTGAAGGAGCTGCGCGACGAGGGCAAGGTGCACCACGTCGGCCTGTCCGAGGTCACCGTGGCGCAGATCGAGGCGGCCCGCGCCGTCGTGCCCATCGTCTCGGTCCAGAACCTCTACAACCTGGCCAACCGTCGGTCCGAGGATGTGCTCGAGCACTGCGAGAGCCAGGGCATCGGGTTCATCCCCTGGTTCCCCATCGCCGACGGCACCTTGTCGGCCCGGCGCGGCACCCTGGCCACGGTGGCCGAGGCGGTCGGAGCCACGCCGGCCCAGGTCGCCCTGGCCTGGCTGTTGCGGCGCTCCCCGGTCATGGTGCCGATCCCCGGCACGTCGAAGGTCGACCATCTCGAGGAGAACTGCGCGGCGTCGTCGGTCGTGCTCTCCGACGAGCACTTCGACGCGCTGAGCCGCGGCGGCGCGTGACACCCAGGACGCGCGCCAGCACCGAGCTGACCGTCGGTGGCCTCCTCGTATTGGCGGTGATCGGGGCCGGGCTCTTTTTCAAAGTGCGCCCGGGCGCCACCGTGCTCGACCGGTGGGCGTTGGCCGCCATCCCCGCCGTGCACCACTCGGGGCTGCTGCTCGTCGTGACCCGCCTGGGATCGCCGTTCGTGGTGGTGGTGGCGGCGGTGGCCGGGTTCCTGGCCACGTGGCGACGCAACCGGCCCCGGGCCCTGGCGCTGCTCGTGGGTCCGGTGTTGGCGGTGGCCGTGTGCGACTGGGTGCTGAAGCCCGCCGTGGGCCGGACCTTCGAAGACGTCGTGAGCTTCCCCTCGGGCACGGTCACGGCTGTGGCCGCGGTCGCGACCGTCGGCCTCCTGGCCACGCCCGATCGGTGGCGCTCGCTCGTCGCCGCCTTAGGCGGCACCGTGACGGTGCTGGCCTGTGTGTCGGTGGTGGCCCTGCGGTGGCACTTCCCGACCGACGCCGTGGCCGGTCTGGCCGCCGGTGCAGGCGTGGTCCTGCTCAGCGACTGTGCGGCACGCGCCATGGGGGCTCGGCTCCAACCCGGCGCCGGTCGTCGGGGCAGCGGCGCTGCGACCGCCGAGCCGCGACCGGATGCGGAGCGGACCACCACGCACTAGAACCGCGCCATGCCGATGACCGAAGTCGACGTGGTTGTGGTGGGAGCAGGGTTCGCCGGGCTGGCCGCGGCGAGGGAGCTGGTGGCGGCGGGGCGGTCGGTGGCCGTGGTCGAAGCGCGCGACCGCGTGGGGGGACGGGTCCGCAACGAGTCCATCGGTGACGGCAAGGTGGTCGAGGTCGGGGGGCAGTGGGTGGGGCCCACCCAAGACCGGGTCCTGGCCCTGGCCAAGGACCTCGGGGTCGAGACGTTCCCCACCTACGACACCGGTGCCCGGGTCCTGCATTTCGGGGGCCGGCGGGGTACCTACAAGGGGACCATTCCCCGCATCAACCCCTTCGTGATCGCGGATGTGGGGCGCGCCCAGGCGCGCCTGGAGTCACTCGCCAAGAAGGTGCCACTGGACGCCCCGTGGACCGCGGCGCGGGCTGAGGCGTGGGACGCAGTGACCTTCGAGACCTGGTTGCGTCGCAACACGCTGACCGCCTCGGGCCGGATGCTGCTCGCCTTGGGGGTCGAGGCCGTGTTCGCCT
>DATCBU010000106.1:0-57983 GCA_036511675.1 Acidimicrobiales bacterium
GCCTTTCATATTTCAGAAGTCGGCTTTGCCGCTCCGGCGTGGTTCCCGAGGCGAGGCAAGACAGGGATCAACTCGATGCACCCTAAAACCCGGAGGCCGAGCTCAAGGTGTTCAGGACTGTTTAGATGCGTGGCGTCGACGGCGGAAGGCGTCCTGCCAGACGTCGACCGGTACCGGCACGTTTTGCGCTACCTGGCTGCCGGAGTTTTCTGAGGGCTGCTTACGATCGCGAACACCCTGGGAAAGGCACTGGACATCGTAGAGGACGTTGACGTTGACCTGAGACACAAATCGCTGGCCTCGATGACACGGTCATGCCAATATCGCCCCGTGCCCAAGGACTATTACGACGAGGAGATTGCTGCTCACTACGACGAGGGATCTGCCTCGATGTTTGACCCCGCAGTGCTCGGGCCTACAGTTGACCTGCTAACCGAGCTTGCGGGTGACGGCTCTGCGCTCGAGTTAGCTGTCGGCACGGGCCGGGTTGCATTGCCACTCGCAGCTCGAGGTGTGCCTGTGTCCGGGATCGAACTCTCGACCGCCATGGCCAACCGACTCCGAGCCAAGGTTGACGAGCAGCCCGTCAAGGTGACGATCGGCGACATGGCGACGACGCGAGTCGATGGCACCTTCCGGCTCGTCTACCTCGTCTTCAACGGGATCGGGAACTTGACTACTCAGGAACAACAGGTCGCGTGCTTCGCCAACGCCTCTGCTCACCTTGAGTCCGGTGGTTACTTCGTGATCGAAGTTGGAGTTCCCGACCTGCGCCGTCTGCCACCTGGCGAAGATGCACGCGTGTTCGCCCATGCACCAGGTTACGTGGGTTACGATCGCTACCTCGACCTTGTTGCCCAACAAGCGATGTCACACCACTTCCACGCCTACGGGTCGGATACACGCGAGTTCAAGACGCCGTTCCGGTACGCATGGCCGTCCGAGTTGGATCTGATGGCCAGACTCGCTGGCATGTCACTGAGTAATCGGTGGGCCTGGTGGGACCGCTCACCCTTCACCGGCGACAGCAGATCGCACGTCTCAGTGTGGGAGAAGGCCGACACCTAGAGCCGACGACTGATCGTGCGGCTACCAAGGACGACGATGTCCGCCACCCGGATTCGGTGCAACCTGTCGGACACAGAGGAAGACACCGGGGGCGCATAACCCGGCGCCCCATGCCTCAAGGCCAACTGGCAGGAGCCGATCATCGCATCGGGTGAACAATCAACGCTGATCTTTGTGAC
Organism: Acidimicrobiales bacterium; assembly: GCA_036511675.1. Classification (GTDB taxonomy): domain Bacteria; phylum Actinomycetota; class Acidimicrobiia; order Acidimicrobiales; family UBA8190; genus Chersky-840. The sequence goes on from DATCBU010000106.1 coordinate 1,248, forward strand.
GCTTGCGCTGTGGGACTGCGGCAATGTCAGATCGATACAAAGTGATCGTGATGCAGAGCCAGAAGAACGATCAGAAGTGAAGGTCTCGGGGCACACGACACCTACGGCTGGCTGCTGGCGCCTGGTCATTACACAGTCGAACTGTTTGGGAGATCGGTGGCACCCCAGCCTTTGGTGAGGCATGCTTTGGTTCGTGTTGACACAAGGTCTCGGGTCAACTTCACACTCTTCTGGCACTGACGGTCCGCTTCTGGCGCGACCGGCGAGGCGGTTCGTCCCAGCAGTGAGACGATGTGCACCTTGACCCGATGGTGGCAACTGCCGCTCGGAAACCATCAGCGGACGCCGAGCGTCGAAGATGGTGGAAGGTTCAGCTACGAGAGGGATGAAGCATGATTCGTTGGTGTCTTTTGGCCGCAGCAATGTCGCTGCTTGCCCTCGCCACTGAAGGCTGCAGTGCCTCGACGGGGATCGTCCAGGGACACGTTCTGGTCTTCGGCGCGGCTCGACACCCAGGGGAGACGACGACCTTGCCAGTGGCACGATTCCAGAGCACGGTCGAGGCGGAACAGGGCAAGCAGATCGCGGCCAGACAACAGGTCGGGCCGGGAGCGGCGTTTCACTTCTCTCTTGCTCCTGGGGTCTACAACCTCACCGCTACCGGAGTCCCGTTCTGCCATGCTCAGGTCAGGGTCACGGCGGGGCAAACGACCAAGGCGAACGTCCGTTGCGTCGAGCCCTAGCCGTCCTACAGATCCATCCCGGTCGCTCACGCGCCACCGGCGCAACCAGTGAGCCACTCCGTGAGAAACTGGATGCGGTGCCTCATCTCGCCCGTCGCTTTCTTGCAATGGGGGTGCTTGCCAGCGGGCTGTCGGCCTGCGGCGGCGCCCCACACGGCCCGACAGTCGCTGTAGTGACGGTCTGCCAAGCCGCATTGGACGGGAGCAACCCATCACCAGCAGAGAGCACCTTCATAAGTACCAAGACCGTGAAGGATGCCGAGTCTTCTGGTGGCAAGGCGTTCGCCAGTGATGTCAGGAGATGGATCGCCACCACAGACGGACGGGAGCGAATCGTCGCCGCTGGTGTAGTTACCCGGGAGTGCGACCGGATTGGTGGGTTTCCCAGATCCTGAGACCATCTGCCTCTCGATCGGAATCCGGCACCTCTGCAGCAGGGTCATCCGTCTCTTGCATGTCAGAATGCATGTGTGGACGCGCAAGTACCAAGAGGGGAGATCTCGATTTCTCGACGTACCGTGATTCAGGATCTCGTTCGGAGGTACACGGTGTTCATCGATGGGGACGCCGTCGGCTACCTCTGGCCGTTTCAGACGAGGCGCTATGAAGTAGCAACCAGCCTCCATGAGGTCAGGCTCGCAATGCCAGCCACAGGCACCGCGAGCAGCGACGAGATCTCCATCGACGTCGCTTCGGGGGTTACTCGGGTACTCCGCACCCCCTTCCACCTTCCTAACACGGATGAGTCAGCGGCCATCACGCCACCGGCGCCACGACCGGCATTGGCCCGCGCACCTGGGCCAGACGAGCACACGACACGTACGGGATCTCCGAGTACCAGTCGCCCTACCGTTGGGAGCCACATACGGCTATTTTCGCCCTACGAACAGGAAGTTCAGGTTCTTGGGGTCCGGGGCGATCGGCACGCCGTGTGACGCGAACGTCTCCAGCAGTTCATGGCTCTGCCGAGAGAACAGAAACACTCGTGCTCTGGATGCTTCCCTCAGTCGAATCCGAATGCCGAACGGAACCTGTCCGTGTCCCAGCGTCAACAACGGCAAGTACCACGGAATGCGAAAGCTCTCGACACACTCGATCTCTCTATAGTTGGCACTCCACGACGTGGAAAACACCGGGATCCCGATCTTTCGATCTATCGACGGAATGTCAATCTTCGTCTCCGAGAAATGGAGAGTGACAACGGGAAACGGAACCCAATCCCACACAAAGAGGCCAATCCGTCCGATGGTCGGTTGGTAGCAGAACTCGGCCTCGTAGGTGACAGGATCCACGCCATGCCATGATGCCCGGTTCTCGGCGCCCGGGAAATGCCGGGACCACGATTGTCCTGGCACGGTCGCACGCCACGTCCTGAGGGGCGCACATCCCCGAGTACCGGTCGACCACTAGCGACGGCAGTCTCAGGCCGGATTCAAATCGGAATCTACACGTACGGGATGGCCTGATCTAGCCGGGAGTTGGCCAAATGCCAAGCCGAGCACAGGCCGCTTGGACATGGGACTCGGCTCGTATATACGCACGGGAATCGTGGCTCTTGAGCGCTGGCGCGAGCTGCCTGGAAGCTGCTCTCAGGCCTGCATCAGCTGACCTCTCGCCATCGGCAACCCCCGATGCGGGCACCGAGATAATGGGTGGCGCATCCTGGAAGCGTGCGACCGTCTCACAGGCCACCCTGTCAGCCTTCGGTGGTCCAGCCGAGCAACTTGCTACACCGAACGCCCCGCACGCCACTAGGGCTGAACCCACGAGCGCTTGTGAGCGCATTCGCGCCATGTCCACCAACTGTAGCCACGGCAGAGCTGCTCTGCCGGATCCGCCCCGAGCGGTGTCGAGCTACAAACGGGTGCGGGATATTGGGCCCGGCTACACAGGCTTCCGGTGCTCTGACTGACCTGCGCAATGAGGTCGTTAATCGATGCCTCACACACGCGTTCCGGATATCGGCATCGGCCCCGCCCTCGCTCGTTCTCCAAACACTGGCGTGGATGGCACGTCACGCCCGGTCGCTAACCCCAACGAGGGTGTCATGACCTCCGCACAATCGACTGGACCACCCCGAATGGTTTCTCGGGTAAGGCGATTTGATGTGCGGGTGCAAGAACACACCAATTAAGGCGCCAACCATTGCCCCAACGTATTTACGTCCACGTTGTTGTAGAAAGAGTCACCGTTTGCATCGGTGGCATTGTGGTTGGCGGCCACTTGCATCGTGAATTGCGTGTTCAGGAACTGCGGGTACTGCCACAGATCTATGGTCAACGAGCCCCCGGGAAAGGGAATCCACGCGCCTCCGGCGGCAGCGCACAGAGTCGCCTGAAGCCTGTGAGTAATCTGTGATGCAGGAGAGGACACCAAACACACAAATGACGTCTGGGGAGCGGCTCCACTTGATGCATCCTGTGTTTCGACCACGATGGATGCGCCGTCTGCACTGACGGTCACGCTTCCCAGCTCCTGGGTGTTGGAGGTGGCATTTCCGGGGTACAGGGGACACCACCCCGAGCTTGCCCCCGCGGACACTGCCGCACACCCGCTGTGAGCGGGCGTGGCACTGGCAGCGGTGCTGCTACCGAGGGCGAGGCCCACGACGCTGGCGGCGATTACGGCGAGGCTCGCTCCATACCGTGTCCCCCGCCGCCACCCCGTGCCAGATCCCACCTTTCGAAGATTGTGAATCATCATCATCAGCCCCCCGTTCATTGGAATTCTTTCGACTTGCCGTCGCCCTAGATCTCTTTCTCAACAACTCCACAAAGTCCTCAGCAGTGTGACTGAGATGTTCACCCGGTCATATAGGTCGGCAGACTCATTATCCGACGGGTCGGGATTGGAATGGCCCGACGGACGGCCCCACCTCAGCTTGGGCGCGGGCCATCCCTGTTGCGGGCTCCGCACTCGGCCGTCCAGGTGTCGAGAGTGACATTCGGCCCAAAGCGCCCGGCACGGGACGCCGGCCGGCACAGGACTTCAGTGGAGCAGCAGCACACGCCACCTGGCGCAGGCGGGGAAGCGGGAGCGCCCGCCGGGGATCGCTCTCAGCCGCGGATAGATCGCTGGCACCCACTTCAATGCCCAGCGGGCGCCCACCGGGGAGCGAGAATGGGCTGGACGCGCAACGACCCCCGAGAGAAGGCGGGGGTCGTTGCCGTGAGCTTTGCCTTGGGATGGCTTTTGCAAAGGCGGGAATAAGGATCGGCCGGTGGACCAGATTTCTTGAGGCCCGAGGCGTTCATGAACCGACCGTCCGAGGTGTGAGACTCGTCAGCTCGGGTTTCCCCCGAACCAGGGCTCACCACCAAGACTCCACACCGAAACGTCAGTGACCCCCATAGCTTCGACCACGGCGAGCTTCGCATTGAGAGCACTGGAGTCGACGAAGTCGTGGAAGACACCGCCAGCACTCCATCGGATTTCACCCGAGCCGGGGTCTCGGAGGCTCTGCACCGCAGCTGGAGTGCTCGGGAAGCCTGGCAGGTTCTTCATCGTGACATAGGCCACATTCGACGTCACGCGGGCCACCCGCTTGCAATTCGTGGTGGTGTACCCGTAGGCGGGAAGTCCAATGGTGAGGTGACTCGCAGACACCTGGCTCTGGGCGTAACTGACCACCTGCTTCAACCATGAGTAGGGGCTGATGGGAGCGCACGGCGCATCGAACTCGTGGTCATACGCCATCACGACAACGTGCGCTCCAACTGCCGCAACCGCCCCATAGCGCTGTGCGTCCCACGGTGTGGTGGTGAATGGCTCCAGGTCGACCTCCACGGCCCGCCCTGTGGTTTGCAGGTTTTCAACGAGAGCCGACACGAAGGAAATGAACTCTCCCCACGTCGTCGCCGACCACCGGTTCGGCTCGAAGTCGAGGTCCACTCCGTTCAAGCCATTCGACTCGACAAAGCCGGAAATGGCTGACAGCGCGGTCGCCCGGTGAGCGGATTTATTGAGCAGCGCTTTTGTCCCGCGTGTTCCGGCTGAGACCGTCACGTAGACACGTTGGGCTGCCGATCGCACCGACGCCACGTTCGCATTGCTGTAGCCGTTGCACGGAAGACTGCCTGCTGTTTCCGTGGTGACCCGGCCTGTGTTCGTGACCGTCAGGTATTCCGGCTTCAGAACTGCGATGGGGGCGGACGAGAGGTTCGACAGCTCTGTCGGGACATCACACGCGGGTTGCCCGAGAGACGAGGGGTAGATCCAGCCTTCCACCGTCGGCGGCAGCGGTGTGGCCCGGGCGGCGGTGGAGATTCCGAACAGAACACCCGTGAAAACGGTGAGGAGGACCAAGCAGAGCGCGGCCCATCGAGCCACTCGCATCGAAATCCGCTCGCCCTTGGGGCGGCTGACCACGCCTCTCATCTGGCTCTCACCACCGACTGTTTCCCTCCACCTCACACCACAGATCTGCCCATGGTATTCAAATGCTGCTCCAACCGTGGACTCCGGCGACGGCGCCTCAGTTGAGGATGAGATCGAACACAAGACGCCCGGACCGGGCGCCGATGGCCAGCTCGCGCCGGCCTCGGAGTGAGGGGCGCGGCCCGTGGCCCGGATACTGTGAGCCGGGCGACCGTGGTCGAGGCCCCGGCAGAGTTGATGACCCGGACTGTTCCGCCTTACGCACTGGTGGGCACGGTAACCGTCACCTTGGAATTCGTGGCGCGATAGGTGCATCGTGGTGGGTGCGCCAGTTGGGAGGAACCACGTCGATGTCTGTCACTCCTGTCAGCGACCTGCTGGGCCGAGCCTCCTCTCGTGAGGTGGTGAGCCCAGGCGACGCTCGCAGCCTCTCCTCGTTCGAGCGTGTGACTCTCGACGGGGACCGTTACTTCCTGAAGCGCCTGAGTCCGGCGTCGGACTGGATCATGCGCGCCACCGGCGACCACGTCCACCGGCCGTACCTCGTCTGGCGAGCTGGGATCATGGACCAGGTACCTCCGTGTATCGACCACGCCGTGGTCGCAATGGAGGTCTCCGGCGAGGGCGACGACGCCGAGCTCAGCATGTTGATGCGAGACGTGGGCTCTCACCTGGTGCCCGAGGGCGACGCCGTCGTACCCGAGGCGCAGCACAGGGGGTTCGTCGATCACCTGGCCCAGCTCTCAGCCGTGTTCTGGGGATGGCAGGACACCGTGGGCGGCCTGACCACCATGGCCGAGCGCATGCGCTTCTTCGATTCCGAAAACGTGGCGCGCGAACTCGCGGTGGCCGACCCACCCGGAGCCATCGTCGCCGCTGACACCGGGTGGCGAAGGCTGCCGGAACGGGCCCCCGCGCTGGCCCGCGTCGCTCGTACCGTCCAGGACCACCCCGAGATCGTCACCGAGGCGCTGGCGGCAACTCCGGTCACGTTCGTCCACGGCGACTGGAAGATGGGCAACCTGGGCACGCACCCGGACGGTCGGACCATCCTCATCGACTGGGCCTTCCCAGGCTCGGGTCCGCCATGTTGGGATCTGTGCTGGTACCTGGCCCTCAACAGGGTCAGGTTGCCGGAAACCAAGGAGGCGACCATTTCCCGCTTCCGTGACGCCCTCGAGCGTCACGGCGTCGCCACCACCGGCTGGTTCGAAACTCAGCTTGATCTGTGCCGGATCGGCATGATGTCCACCTTCGGCTGGGAGAAGGCCCTGGGTGACGACGACGAGTTGAGGTGGTGGGAACGCCAGGTTCTCGAAGGCGTGGCGCGACAAGAACTCGACATGCCGCACCGCCTGGCATGACCCTTGACCGCTACGCGGGCACTGGAGGGCGCTGGGCAGCGGGAGCCACGCTCGTTTACGGCCCCATTGCCCGCTATATCGTGGCCACGAGCCCTCACTCGCTGGCCGGCCGTGTTGTCCTCGACGTCGGGGCCGGCACCGGGGTGGCCTGCTCGGCGCTCGCCGAACAGGGTGCCCGACCGATCGGCGTGGACTTCTCCCGGGACATGTTGGCGTGGAACGCGGCGGGAAGACCGCCGGCCGCGGTCGCGGACATCTGCGCGCTGCCACTTGCCGATTGCACCGTGGACGACTGCGTCGCCGCCTTTGTGTTGAACCACCTCTTCGAACCAGCAGCCGGGTTCACTGAGCTCATCCGGGTGACCCGCCCGGGTGGGGCGGTCCTCGGCGCCGTGTTCGCCAACACCGCGCACAACGAGTCCCGCGACCGCGTCGACGACACTGCCCGCCTCGCAGGCTGGCAGATCCCGGAGTGGTACCTCGACATGAAGGCCAAGGCCACCCCCATTCTCGGAACCGCCCACCGATATGGGCAGGGCGGCGAAGGCTGCCGGTCTGATCGACGTCGCCGTGGAGGAGCGCGCCGTCGATGTCGGAGTCACCGAACCCGAGCAGCTTGTCGAGTACCGATTCGGTCAAGCCCAGTTCACCACCTGGCTGAACCAGATCGGCACCCAACGCGCCGCAGAGGTCAGACAGCGCGCCGCAGACGCGGCTCGCCCGATAATGCGCCCCTACCGCCCTACCGTGGTGTTCCTCTCGGCCCTGCATCCCGAGCTCTGATCCGTACAGCGGTCTCCCGACAACGACCACCCCTTGGGCTATATCCCAGGTCGAGACGGGCAGCACTCCTTCACTGCAAAGGGAAAGAGCGTTCGCACCGAGATCGACCGAGGTCAGCGGCCACGGAAGTCAACAGTCGCTCGGGAGGAATGGGCTTCTCCGCGTCCTGCGCCAGCGTGAACGACGATGCCAGGACCTGGTCGGGGGCGGACGGATCGGGGAGGTGCCCGGACACGAGCTTGATCACCGATCTGCCGGCGGGAGGCATATAGACGATGCCGAAGTCGGTGGGGTTGATGGGGGGGGTGCAGGAGCTGCAGGTCGGTTGCCCGGTATCGAGACCGATGATCCTGGTGGCTGCGGCGACCCCAGGCACCTTTATCTTGTTCGGGGCGGGCGAGGTGAAGTACACAGCGGCGTCGAAGCCGTAGGCGGCGGCGAAGCGCGGGAACGCCGAGGCCGTCCGCCGGCCGGCCACGGTGGCAGCCTGGACCGCCCCCCACAAGAACGATGAGCAACAGCCAGGGCCAGCCACGAGCGCCAACGACCGCGCATCTCGGCGCCACACACCAGCGTGAAGCGCCCACACCGACCGCAACGGCCCAGTGGTGCCGATCGGCATGACCCGACCAAGGAGGTCAGCCGGTGTGCCAGTCTGGTGCCAGCACCACGGCATCTGTTCGATAGGAAGTCGGCCCGACACCGACCTTCGGCGTCACAGGACCTTCGAGAGAAACGACCGGGTTCGCTCGTGCTGCGGCCTGGTCAGCACCACCTTGGGATCGCCGCTTTCCACCACGACGCCGCTGTCCATGAAGACCACGGTGTCGCCTACCTCCCGGGCGAACCCCATCTCGTGTGTGACGACGATCATGGTCATGCCATCCTCGGCCAGGCCGCGCATCACGTCCAGCACGTCCCCCACGAGCTCGGGGTCAAGTGCCGACGTGGGCTCGTCGAAGAGCATCAACTTGGGCTCCATGGCCAGGGCCCGGGCTATCGCCACCCGCTGCTGCTGTCCACCCGACAGCTGGTTGGGGTAATTGGCCACCTTGTCGACCAGCCCCACCCGTTCGAGCAGCTGCTGCGCTCGCTCTCTCATGACGGGGACGGGCTCCTTCTTGACCCACATGGGGCCCGACATCACGTTGTCGAGCACACTCATGTGCGGGAACAGGTTGAAGCGCTGGAAGACCATCCCGATCTGGGCACGCATCCCACACACTTCGCGATCTCGCAGCTCGTACAGCCGATTCCCGACCTGGCGATACCCCACCAGCTCGCCGTCGACGACCAACTCTCCTCCGTCGAGCTTCTCGAGGCAGTTGATGCACCGCAAGAACGTGCTCTTGCCCGAGCCGGAGGGACCGATGAGACAAAGCACCTCGCCCCGATTGACGGTGAGGTCGATGCCCCGCAGTACTTCGAGCCGACCGAAGTGCTTCCGGACCTGTCGTGCCTCGACCATGGGCCTGCGCAGCCCCGAGTCACTCATGGGGGGCCACCCACGGGGCCGGCGCCAGGGCCGGGATCCTTTCGGCACGGCTCGGGAGGAGGATCAGGCGGAGGCGTTGCAACGGGGTCGGGGGAAGCGTTCGCGTGGAGCCCCGCGCGTAGTAGCGCTCGATGTAGAACTGTCCCCCGGTCAGCACCGAGGTGAACAGCAGGTACCAGAGACTGGCCACCAGCAGGAGGGGCACGATTTGGTAGTTGTTGTTGGAGATGTTCTGCGTGGCGGTGAACAGATCGGCTCCGGCGATGGCATAGACCAATGAGGTGGTCTTGAGCATGGAGATGGTCTCGTTGCCAGTGGGGGGAATGATCACGCGCATCGCCTGAGGGAGCACGATGCGACGCAGTGTCTGGAGCTTGGTCATGCCGATGGTCTGGGCGGCCTCGGTCTGGCCTTCGTCGACCGAGATGATCCCGGCCCGGACGATTTCAGCCATGTAGGCGCCCTCGTTGAGGCTGAAGCCGAGCGCAGCGGCCACGAACGAGGTCACCAGCGCGTTGGCGTTCACGGTGTAAAAGGCCGGCCCGAAGGGCACGCCCAGGGTCAGGCGCGGATAGAGGTAGCTGATGCCCTCGTACCAGAAGAACAACTGGACCAGGACCGGGGTTCCCCGGAAGAACCAGATGTAGACCCACGCCGAACCGGACAGGAGCCGGTTGGGCGACAACCGCATGACGCCCAGGATCACCCCGATCACGATGCCCGCCGTCATGGCGATGACGGTCAGCTCCACGGTGACGCCGATGCCCCGCAGCACAGGTGTGGCGAAGAGGTATTTCCCCACTTCGTTCCACTGGAAGCGGCCTTCGGTTTGGCCGCCGCGTACGACCTTGGAAAAGACCACGCTGTTGAACAGCATGGCCACGAGCACCACGATGACGGCGCCGACCACCCACCGGCCGAGGTGCCTGACAGGGACGACCTTCATCGCCGCCGGATCCCCCGATCCGTCGGCGTTGCCCGGGACGGTCGAACCTGATGGTTCCGTCATTGGGGAACCTGGTACCTCCGGACGAGCCCCTCAGCTGGTGGCGCCGTTGATCACCGACGTGGTGATCGCTCCGGCCTGGACCCCCCACTTGGTCAGGATCTGCTTGTAGACGCCGTTGGCGATGAGCAGATTGACCGCCGCCCGGACCGGGGCCGCCATGCCATTGTTCTTCGGGAGGGCCAACCCATAGGGGGCGACCTCGAAGGCGGTGCCCCTGTTCATGAAGACCCCGTTGGAGGAGGCCACGATGTACGCAGCCACCTGGGAGTCGGCGAATCCGACCTGGGCCCGACCGCTCGAGACGGCCAGATTTGCCTGGCTCTGATTGCCGTAGGACAGGACCGTGACGTTGGACTTGCCGCCCTTGGTGCACGATTTGGCCTGTGTCTGGGCGTCGGTCTGCTCCGTGGTCCCGTCCTCGACGGCCACGGTGTGACCGCACAACGATGCGAGCCCGTTGAAGCTCGCGCTGGACCCGGCCTTGACGTAGAAGCCCTCACCGGCGCTGAAATAGCTCACGAAGTCGACCACCTTCTGCCGGGCCAGGGTGTCGGTGAACGACGAGTCGCCCAGGTCGTACTTCCCGCTCTGAATCCCGGGGATGATGGTGTCGAAGGTGGCGTTGACCAGTTTGGCCTTGAGCCCGAGCACCTGGGTGATGGAGTTGGCCAGATCGGCGTCCATGCCCACGATGGTGGAGCCGTCGGGGGCGATGAACTCGTCCGGCGCGTACGTGGCATCCAGGGCGATCGTCAAGGTGCCCTTGGACTTGATGGCGGCAGGCACCGTGGCGGCGATGGTCGCATCAGCGGACTGCGCGGGAATGGTGGCGGTCGGCGGGGCCACGGTGGTGGCGGTCGTGGCACTCGAGGCCGTGGTCGGCGAACTGGTCGGGCTGCTGCTGCACGCCGCGGCCACGACCGCCACGGCGCCGATCGTGGCGGCTACGGCGCCCTTTCGAAATCCACGGCGTGCGATCACGTGCGTACCTCCACTAGTCATCACCCTGACCTGCCGCTTTATACCTGATCGGGGGACCAGGGTCGACCCCCAAGGACCCGGCCCCGGAATGTGCCCGTCACTGGCGGCGGTGGCCTGGCCCGACACCGGGCCGGAATGAACCGGCGCTCGGCGCGGTTGTCCCCAGACGTCACCGGGAAGGAGCCATCAATGCCGCTGGCCGTCCAATTCGACGAATACGGCGATATCGACGTCCTCAACGTGGTGGAGGTCGCCCGTCCCGTTCCCGGGCCCTTGCAGGCCGTGGTCAAAGTCATGGCCGCCAGCATCAATCCGGGCGAGGCCAACATCCGCAAGGGCCTCTTGCACACCATGTGGCCGGCCACCTTCCCCTCGGGTCAGGGGAGTGACCTGGCCGGCATCGTGGCCGAGGTGGGCACCGAGGTCACCGGGTTCGCCGTCGGTGACGAGGTCCTGGGCTTCGTCGACACTCGGGGCAGCCACGCCGAGTTCGTGGTGGTCGATGTCGACAACCTGGTGGCGCGCCCCCCCACCGTGCCGTGGGAGGTTGCAGGCTCGCTGTTCGTGGTGGGTACGACCGCTTACGCCACGGTACGGGCCGTGGGCCTGAGCCAGGGGGACACGGTGGTGGTGTCGGGGGCGGCGGGCGGCGTGGGCTCTCTCGCCGTGCAGTTGGCCGTCGACGCCGGCGCCACGGTGATCGGACTGGCCAGCGACGCGCATCACGATTGGCTCGTGAGCCACGGGGTGATCCCGGTGGTCTACGGCGACGGGGTGAGCCAGCGCATCACGAAGGCACATGACGGGCCCGTCGACGCCTTCATCGACACTTTCGGAGGCGGGTACGTGAAGCTGGCGATCGACTTGGGCGTGTCCCCGGCGCGCATCGACACCATCGCCGATCGGGCCGCGGCCCAGGAATACGGGGGGGTCAAGACCGACGGGAGTGCTGCCGCCGCCAACGCCGACGTCCTGGCCGAGTTGGCCGGAATGATCGCCGAAGGGCGTCTCGAGATCCCCGTGGCCAAGACCTACCCGCTGGCCGAGGTGCGTGAGGCCTACCGGGAGCTCGAACAGCGTCACACGTTGGGGAAGATCGTCCTCGAGCCCTGACCGACCGAGCGGATCGACCTAGCTACACCCAGATTGCGCAGTCCCCGCCACCCCGTTGGGGGACGTGGAGTCAGGGTTGCTGTCCCCAGCGAAGCGGTCGGCGATCCACTGGTCAACATCACCCGTCGACGAATCCACGATGTCACTGTGGTCCAGACCGGGATACTCCCACAGCACCGTGTCCTGCCCTATGGAGCACAGGTGCGCCGACAGTGCCCACGTTGCAAGCGGCGTGTCGGTCGTGTCGGCTGAGCCCTGGACGAGGAGCTCCGGGGCACTCGTTGCCTGGGGGATGTACCACGGGTCGTTGGTAGCCAGGAGAATGGCAAAGAAGAACGTCGGTGTCGTGGTGGTGAACACCTGACTGACCTGGTACTGACCCATGGCCGAGGCCAGCGTGTCGTAGCAGTCGTGACCGAGATCGTTGTAGAAGCTCATACCCAGAGAAGTCAGGTTGAGTGGGGCGACGGCGCTGCCGTAGGTGGCGTTATAGGCGGCGACGTACATCAAGGTGAAGGGTGACGCCGAATCGCTCGGTGACCCGAAGAAGTCTTGGATGATCCCCGAAGCCGGTGCGGTGGCCACGACGCCCAACAGTGTCAACTCCGGGGCGTACGTGGCGGCGATATCGCCCACGAACGTCGCCGCCGCACCTCCTTGTGAGTATCCCCACACCACATACTTCGTACTGGCGTGCGCGGCGGGCAGATCGATGGCGGCACGCACGATGTCGATGATGTTGCGGGCGGTAGGCACATTGACCCCATGGGGCTGCAACCCGCCGTCGGACGAGGCGATCGATTGGTTGACCTCGCCCTGGTAGTCGGTGGCGACGACCTCCCAGCCGCGATCGAGCATCCCGTTGACGTCGGGGACGTCCGTCGAGGGGTCCAGTGACGGGGCGCACGAGGATGCCATGCCGTCGGTGGGATGCCCGTAGCTCACCACGGGCCAACCTCCGGCCGGAGCCGTTCCGAACGGGACGAACACCAGTCCCGTGACCTGCACGGCCGCGTTCTGCTGGGACTGGGACCAGTAGCTGACGAGGTAGGCCGTGCCGTCGATCCCCTCCGCATGCACCGGGAAGTCACTGATCAACGAGCCGGGCGCCGGGGACTGGGACTGTGACTGCGCCACGGCGGCGTTTGCCTTGACCACTCCCAGACACAGCGTCGCCATGACGACCAGCGCCAGCGGCACTCGGATCTTCCGAAGCCTGATCGTCGTCGGCACCCCTCGCCACCGGCGGCGCGAGGCGGCCAGGCCAGGCGTGTCCTGGGACTGTTCGAAGCGGGAAACCGTGGTGTGGCGCATCGGTGGTTAGGTGTCCGAACCGGGCCCGGGCGCGGAGCATGGGGCCCATCTCTGATCCAAACTAACCCCGGCCCCGAGCACCGGCATCCACAAAATTGAGGGATTCACTCTCAGAGCGTCAGCGGCGCCACTGCGAGAGGCATTGATTGGGCACGGGCGGCCCCGACCGTGGGCGCTTTCAGCCCGAGATGGACGTGGACTCCGCGGCCGCCTTGAGCCGCTCGAGGGTCTTCTCCATCGTGGCGCGGTTGTGGGCGGCCCGGTCGGGCACTCCACTCACGGGGGTGCCCAGGGTCTTGGCGATCGTGCCGCGCTGGTCGATCCAGGTTTCGGTGACCCGACATCCCGACGGAATGGCCTCGAACTCGTAGCGCCATTCCGCCACCTTGAATCCCACCGCCGTGATCCGGAAGGTGAAGAGGCGGCCGGGCTCGGCATCGACGACGGTGCCGGCGGTCTTCCATTTCTTCTTGCCGTTGCGGTTGGCCCCGCTGAACTTTGCGCCCGGGTGGGGGCCTGTGGCGCCGCGCAGCCATACCGATCCCTCGTTCTCGGGCGACCACTCCCCCATGCGGGTCAAGTCCGAGACCATGGCCCACACGCGCTCCGCCGGGGCCGCCATCTCCAGGGTCACGCTCAGCTGATCAGTCATGCCGCGCAGGGTACCCCAGGGCTGCGGCGCAAGCTCGGGCCCGGGGGCTCTCCGCCGCCGGTGACGGAGATGAACCGATCAGTGGTGCTAGCACGAGACCCGTCAGCAAGGTGGCCACCTTGGTCGATCCTCTCCCTTTCGGGAGACTGGAAGCAGCGATCATGGGAGGAGGCAGATTGGGCGCAATCAGATTCGCGTTGCGCGCCCAGTGGCGCATCCGATGGCGGTCATGGCTGGTGATTGCCGTCCTCATCAGTGTCGTCGGGGGGTTCGTACTGGCGGCCACCGCGGCCGGTCAGCGCACCCAGTCGGCATTCCCGAGCTTTGTGTCCAGGCATGGATTCGACGTCATCCTCTACACCAACCAGCCGGAGCCGAAGATCGTCACGCTGCCGGGGGTCACCTCGGCGACCGAGCTCGTGCTCCCCAACAATGGCCAACCCACGTGCGCCTGCACCCATCCCATCAACGGGAATGAACTTTACGTGGCCGTGGCCTTGGCCAAAGGGCCGCCGCCGTTCAAGCTCGTCTCGGGTCACTTGCCCGACCAGTCTGCATCCGACCAGGTGCTGGCCTCCTACAACCTGCAACAGGACAACGGCGTGCAGATCGGGACGGTGATCCATGTCCCGCTGTACTCGTCATCGCAATCCTCAGCTCTCAACAACCAGAATGGCGACGTACTTCCCAGGCCAAGAGGTCCGACGGTCGCTCTCCACGTAGTCGGCATCGAGGCCACGGAAGATGAATTCCCCACTGAGGGAACTCCTACCTACTCGTTGTACGGAACTCGCGCCTTCGCCCGCACCGTCCTGACCCGGACCGCGCTGTACTACCAGTACTTCATCCACCTGCGCCACGGACAAGCGGCCCTTCCTCGATTCGAGTTCGCCATCAATCGGCTGCAAATCGGGAGTTACGCCGATCAAGACGTCCAGGCCACATCGATTGAAGCGTCCATCCATCCCCAAGCAATCGGGTGGTGGATTTTGGCCTTGCTTGCTGCCCTCGTCGGACTCGCCGTCATCGGTCAAGCAATGTCGCGCCAGACCATCCTCGAGAGCCAGGACTATCCCACCATGGCGGCCCTGGGTGCGGATCGGTCGCAGCTGGCTGGGATCAGCATGGCGCGAGCGATGTTCGTGGCATTGGCTGGCGCTGTCGGAGCCGTGGTGGTCGCTACCGCGCTCTCCCCCATCGCCCCCCTGGGTGAGGCGCGCACTGCGGAGACGTCGACCGGCTTCACCTTCGACACCTTGGTGCTGACGATCGGAGCACTGGCCATCGTGGGTGTTGTGATCGCCCTGGCCGGGTGGCCGGCGCTTCGGGCGGCGCGTCTTTGGCACCCCGACGATCGGCCCCTGGCTTCACGCCCTTCGCCCATTGGTGCGCGGCTCGCCGCCTCTGGTGCCCCGCCGAGCGCGGTGATCGGTGTCGGCAACGCGCTGGATCGAAAGAGCAGGGGCTCGACGGTTCCTGTCGGGAGCGCCCTTCTGGGAACGGTGTTGGCTGTGGTGGCGCTGTGCGGGACGCTGGTGTTCGGAGCCAGCCTGGCCCATCTCACGTCCACGCCGGCGCTGTACGGAGAGCCCTTCCAGCTCGATCTCAACACCAGCGGAGGGCCGGCTGTTCCGGCACTGTTGCGAGGCCTCGAGCACGACCCGGCCGTGACCAGGATCACGGCCGGCATCGGGTCGGGGGAGATCACGATCAACGACAAGGTCGTGGTGGGAGCCCTGGCCGAAACGGCCGTCCGGGGTCGACCCTTGTTCTCGACCGTCGACGGGCATCTTCCCGACGGAGACGGTCAGGTCGGGTTGGGAGCGGCCACCATGGGCCAAGCCGGCGCCCATCTCGGTTCCGTGGTCAGCGTGACGCTGTCAGGACCGTCCGGTCAGAAGAGATCCGCATTCTTTCGGGTGGTGTCCCAGGTCTCCTTCCCGGAGATCGAAGGGGCGGTGAGTCTCGGCAACGGTGCGCTCTTCACGAACAATGGCTTGTCTGACGCCCTGTTGTGCCCGCCGGGTCCGGCCAGGGCGACGTGCCGACAGGAGAAGCGAGGAAGTGGGATTCTGGCCGGCGTCGAGCCGGGCCCACAGGGACAGGCCATCGTCAACGACTATTTGACGAATTACTCCGCTCTCGACTCACCCCCGAGCATTCCGACATCGCTCGTGAACTTTGGCCAGGCCGTCAACTTCCCCCTCATCTTCGGGGTGATGCTGGCCGTATTCGGTGCCGCCACCCTCATGCACCTTCTTGTCGTGAGCGTGTCGCGCCGCCGCCGAGAGACAGGACTGTTGCGGGTGCTGGGCTTCGTGAATCACCAGGTCGCCTCGGTCGTGGCGTGGCAAGCGACGACGTTGGCCGTCGTCGGGATCATCATAGGAGTACCTCTGGGAGTCGTCGTGGGAAAGTCGACATGGAACGCGTTCGCCAGTCACCTCGGCGTCGTTCCCGTTCCGGTCGTGCCGATCGGGCTCTTCGGAGTGCTGGCCGCGTCGGTCGTCGTGGCCGCCAATCTCCTGGCCGTCGTACCGGCACTGGCCGCCAGTCGACCGAAACCTGCGCTGCTTCTTCGGGAGTCATGAGCAGCATCAGCTGGCGTGGCGCGCTCGCCATCGGGCCCGGGGATCTCGCCCTCTTGCGGGCCGTTGGCAGGTTATGCTCTCGCTCCCATCGACAAGCGGAGGACTGTCTCATGTGGGCACAACTGATCACCATGCGCCTGAAGCCCGGGAAGGAAGACCGTCTGTCGGTGGTGTACGAGCAGTTGCGAGCGGCCGAGCAACCGGGATCCGGATTGCTGCGCTCGGTGGCGATGCGAGACCAAAAGGACCCCTCGCGTGTGTACAACTTTGTGATCTTCGAGAGTGAGGAGAAAGCCCGCCAACGCGAGCAGGATCCGCGACGCCAGGAACGCCTGGAGGAAGTTCGGGCCACGATGGCGGAGGTCTTCGACGGTCCTGCAGAGTTCGTCGACCTGACCGTGGTGGAGGATACGTCCTACTAGCCGAGCGCAAGCGGCACCCACCAGGTGTCGATGGCCCTCGAGTATCGATGACCGCCGGTCGCCATGCTCACTGGTCGCGGGCTACCCTCGCCCGATGACCACCAGTCCCCAATCCCATCCGCGTGACGAGGTCCAAGCCGTCGTCGACCGCTATCGCGACTTGCGCGGCCGCATCGACGAGGGCCTCGAGCCGAACGGCTTCGGAGCCCTGGCTGACTTCTACACCGACGACGCCCTCTACGTGGACGCGGCCTGGGGCCGCATCCAAGGCAAGGAGGCCATCTCCCACTGGTTGGAGCACTCCATGGTGGGCTTGGGGGACTGGAGGTTCCCGGTGGAGTTCACCGCCATCGAGGGGAACGACGTCGTGGTGAAGTGGACCCAGGTCATTCCCGGCACCCGAGCTGACGGCACGCCGTACACCCAGTCGGCCTACTCCCGGCTTCGCTATGCCGGCGACGGGAAGTTCTCCTACGAAGAGGACTCCTACAACATGGTCCACGTCCTCGAGGATGTGGAGGCGAGTGGGTGGGCGCCGACCGAGCCCATGAATGTGCCCCCGCAGCACCCCGATCGCAACTGGGCCTTACCCGAGGGCTGAAACCGGTCACGACAGGCGCGACATCCCCTACCGACCGGGTCGGACGCGCCGGGCGAGAATGGCCTGATTCTGGTCGAGGACGATGCGAAACGGTCCACCGGGCTTGGTGAGTCGGCGAACCAAGAGCTGGTTTGCCACCGACTCACCGTTGGTCTCGAGGACCAGGTACTGGACCGCAGTCGTGCTCTCGGGGGGCTCGGTGTCGCTGGTGCCGTAGTACGACCGGACCCAGGGGTTGGGAAAGGTGTAGATCTGATCGCGATGCGCGAGGTGCGGGACCACGTTGTAGGTCGCCGACACTCCCACCCCGGCCGGGACCATATGCACGAGCTGGTCGAGCGTGGCCATCTGGGGGTCAGCGGTGAGTGCCCAGATGCCACTGTGATAGAGCTGGTTGTTGAGCCGCGACGGCGACCACGCCACGTTCGAGGCCAGTGCGAAGGCGCATACCATGCCGACCAGCAGTCGTCGTAGCCCGAGCGGCCGGACCCGCCCCACCGCCTCGATGACGGCGAGGAACACCCCGGCGGCGACAAAAGCCCCGTACTGGAATCGGATGTCATGGGTGTAGCCCTGGTTGTCGGTCACGTTCACGAGCAGGGTCGGCAGGGCCAGGAACAGTGTCGCCGGCGCCAGGAGCGCGATCCCGGCCACGGGCACCAGCATCTGCGAGTAGTACTGGTAGCGGTCGTGGCTGAAGGCGAGCCGCAAGATGCGTGATGGGTGACGCACGGAGTTGTACAGAATTTGGCCCATGGAGTCGCCCAGGGACGAGAACTGGTAGGCGAAGAAGGGTGCCGCCGTGGGGCTGGCGCTCGGCAGAATCACTTCGACACATACGAGGAACCAGGCCAGTGCGCCGGCGGCGGTGACAAGGCCCGCCCTCCGGTGATGACGGAAGCCGAGCAGGATTCCCAGTGCGATGACGGGAAGCGCGGCATCCTCCTTTGTGGCCAGGACCAGCACGACACACATCCCGTACCAGCGCCAACGACCCCGGTCCGCCAGCCAGTAGGCGAACAGTAAGGCGGGGACGCCGAGATACTCGGGCTGAAACGGCCACTTCGTCATCCACTCCACGGCCGGATACAAGAGCCACGCCACGGGGATCCCGAGAGAGAGCCACGGATTTCCCAGACGGTCCCGGGCGAGCAGCCACAGCGGGACCGCACTCCCTGCGAGGGCCAGGGTTTGCACCACGTAGAGGAAGTGCGGGCCCGCCCCGAGCCAGTAGAAGGGGACGAGCACATAGATGATGGGGTTCACGTGGTTCGCCCACATGTCGAGCCCGCGAATCGTGATGAACGGGTTCAGGTGATGCGCAGCCAACCAGATCTCCTGGTCGAAGATGCCCATGTCGTAGTCGAACGTGCCGTAATGCGACTCCTGGAGCCACGTGAGGTGGATGAACACGACGCAGTAGGCGACGAGCATCGCCCCCAGAGCCAGTTCAGGCCTTAGCCATCTCCCCACCTTGCGGCGGAGCCGCATATATGTGGGTTGTACCCAAGGAGCGAACCCAAAATCCGCCCATGCATGTTCGACCGAGGCCGACGCATCTCCGATGACGCCCGTGCGCTTCTCACCGATCGTCACGACGCCCCCGTGCGTGCGCTGCCTAGACCAAGGTTACCCCGGGGGCGATCGACCGGCGTTGACCAGCCCGGCCCACCCTGAGCCGTGGGGTGTGCGGGCACCGGATTCGGGAACGCGCACCCGTGCCATGCTGATGGTGACGATCGTCGGATCGACCTCACCGGACACGACGGAGGCCCCATCTTGGAATGGAAGCTCGAGCTCATTGTGGTTCCGGTCTCGGACGTGGACCGCGCCAAGGCCTTCTACATGGACCAGGTCGGCTTCGCCCTCCACGTCGACCACAGCGCCGGGGAGGATTTCCGCGTGGTCCAGCTGACACCGTTGGGATCGGCATGCTCGATCGCCCTCATGCGGAACGTCGATGCCCCCGGATCACTGCAGGGGCTTCATCTCGTGGTCTCCGACATCGAAGCCGCCCAAGCCGAACTCGTGGGGCGCGGGACCGAGGTCAGCGACGTCTTTCATTTCGAGTCGGGGAACCAGGTGGCCGGGCCGGACCCCGAGCACCTCGACTACGGCTCGTTCTTCTCCTTCGGCGACCCTGATGGCAACGGATGGTTGGTCCAGGAGGTCCGGGGTCGCAACATCGGCACCTGAACCACCACCCTCGGGCCACCACCCGCGCTCGGGTGGGACTACGGGGGTCACTGTAAGGTGCCGTCGCGTGACAGCGCCGTGTCGTCATCGCAAGCGGGGTGAGTGGTGAGCGGTCGTCGTGCACTGCTCTTGATCTGCGCGTCGGTGGGCGCTGGGGTCGTAGCCGTGCTGGCGGCGGCATCGGCGTCGTGGGGAACATCGCACTCAGACCTATCTCCGGTGGACCTGGCGACGCCGGTCGACCTGGCCGACGGCCAGGCGCACCAGGCCGCCATCGTCCGCTCCGGTGGAGCCCGGATCGAGGTGCTCAGCCCCACCCTGCTCCGCCTGGAGTATTCACCTTCTGGGAACTTCGAGGACACCCCGACGGTCAACGCCGTGAACCGCCGCATGTCGGTCCCGAAGTACCGCACCCGGGTGTCCGATGGCTGGCTCACGGTGCAGACGAGCCAGGCCACGCTCCGCTACCGAGTCGGATCCGGACCCTTCACTGCGGTCAACACTTCACTCCGCTTCGCTGTCGGGCTCCACGCCGTCACCACCGTCCATCCCACCTGGGACTGGGAATGCCCCTTCGACCAGACCTGTCAGGCAGGAGCAGCCGCGCTGGGCGCCGGCGCCACGCTCAGCTTCAGTCAACCCGGGTACCAGAGCCCGGCCGGCTACGTGGGCGACCTCGGTCAACCGGGCGCCAGTGCCACGTGGAAGATCTTGGGTGCACCCGCCGGACGCGCCCGGTTGGCGATCCGGTACTCCAGCGTGGCTGCTTCCCCCGTCGGTGCCGTCCCGCCCACGATCGACGTGATGACCGACGGTCGTCTGCGCTCCACCCTCAGGGCGGCCGCCACGGACAGCGCCCGTCCCTGGTCGACGCTGACGACCATGGTGTCGCTCACTGCAGGATCCGATTCGGTCCAGGTGCGGTGCGGGTCGAGCCCCCCCTGCCATGTCAACGTCGACACCCTGTCGATCGGGCCCGCGAGCGAGGCGGCGCCCGCCGCCGCCCAGACCGATCCGTTGGGCGGCTGGATCAGGGGCTTCGACACCTTCACCTACGAGCCGGCCCAACCCTGTGCCGTCGGGACCACCGGGGCCACGTGCCAGAACACGTTCGAGCCGCTGCACACCGACGGGTTGCTCGACCGTGCCGGTTGGCGATTGTTGGATGACACCCAGAGCGCGGTGTGGAACCCACAAGGGTGGGTCCAACCCCGACCCCGAGGTGGGGACGTCGAGGACGGGTACCTGTTCGCATACGGTCACAACTACGCGGGCGCACTGCACACCCTGGCGCAGTTGACAGGCTCTGCACCACTTCCCCCCCGCAACGTGTTCGGGGTCTGGTATTCCGACTACACCCCGTACTCCAGTCGTGCCATCGAGAACTCCCTCTATCCCGCCTTTCAACACAACGACGTTCCCCTCAACACGTTGTCGCTCGACACCGACTGGAAGGCACCCAACAATTGGGACGGGTGGGAATGGAACTCCGAACTCTTCCCCGATCCGAGCCAATTCCTGCGATGGACCCGGGCCCGAGGCCTCGACGTCACCTTGAACATCCATTCGAGCATCGCCGTCGACGACCCCAAAGTCGCCACCGCGCAGCGCATCGCCGGGACGACGTTGCCGAGGACGAGCTGCCAGGCCGGGATCTGCAAGGTCTGGGACTGGAGCTCGGTCTTGCAAGCCGAGTCCAACTTCGCCCTCCAACAGAGCTTCGAGAAACAAGGCGTGGCTTTCTGGTGGCTGGACTGGTGCTGTGACGCGTCAACGGTCTCCACCCGGGGGCTGACCCCTGATTCGTGGATCGGGCATCTCTACGCCCAGGAGATGGTGAACAAGGGCCAACGAGGCTTCGTGCTGGCCCGGATCGGATCGTCGAACGGCAACCCCCAGAGGGTGTACCCGGCCGGGCCGTGGTCCGACCACACCTCGGCCATCGCCTTCACCGGAGACGCCTGGGGAACCTGGGACACCCTGGCGCAGGAAGCGGCATTGACTCCCGACGAGGCCACCATCGGGGAGCCCTATGTGAGCGACGACATCGGCAGCTTCCTGGGCGCACCCCCGGGGGCTCCCTTGGACGCGTCGGACCTGTATGACCGGTGGGTCCAGCTGGGGACGTTTCAACCCGTCCTGCGACTGCACTCCAACAACGACGATCGGCTGCCGTGGCAGTACCCGCAACCGGTCCGCAGCATCACCGAGGCATTCCTCCGTCTGCGTGAGTCGCTGCTCCCCTACACCTACACCCTTGCCTCGCAAGCACACAACGATGGTCTGCCCATGGCACGCCCCCTGTATCTCGACTACCCCGAGCAGGCCGACGCCTACTCCCATCCCACCGAGTACCTCTACGGGCCCGACATGCTGGTGGCGCCGGTCACGTCTCCGGGCACCGTGGCACAGACCACGGTGTGGATCCCGCCTGGCCGCTGGGTCGACTACTTCACCGGGGCGTCGTTCACCGGCCCCATGACCACCACCCTGGCGGTCCCCCTGAACCGCATGCCGGTGTTCGTCCGCGCCGGCGGCATCATCCCCGAGCAACCCCCATCGTCGGCATCCGCAGCCCGTGTCAGAGCCACCGTGCTCGACGTGTACCCGGGCTCGGCGGGGAGCTTCACGCTCTATGCCGACAGCGGCACCGGCCTCGGCTACACCCGAGGCCAGGACTCCCAGACGACGATCACCGACACCGTGGGCGCCGACGGGGCGGGTGCCGCGTCGTACCGCGTGACCATCGGGTCGGCTCGTGGGCACTACCGCGGTGCACCAGGAGCGATGACCTATCTGGTCCAGATGGTGGACCTCACCCCACCCTCTGAGGTGACGTTGAACGGACGTCGTCTCGCTGAGCACCCGCCCGGATCGGACTCCCCTGGTTGGTCCTACCAGCCGGCCACCGACACCGTGGTTGTTAGCACCCCCGCACTTCCGGTCGATCGCGCCACCACCGTCATCGCGTCGGGGAGCGGACCGGTGAACCGGCCCGAGCCGCCCGTGCCCGGTAGCCCGTAACCGGGCGTTCACATGCATGTCACACCGCGGTGACCCGGGAGTCGTAGAACGGGGACCGATTCAGGCCGAACCGCCCGACGGCGGGTGCCGAGGAGCCGACATGAGCACGACGAACGGCAAGGTGGCCTCCACCTTCCAGCTGATGGAACGCTCCGAGGGCATCCAATACCGATTCGTCACCATCCACGGCTACCGGCGCGCCTTCCTTTCGGCCGGTCACGGTCCACCGCTCCTCCTGGTCCACGGCATCGGTGATTCTTCGAGCACGTGGCTCCCGGTGATGGAATCGTTCGCCGCCGACCATACGGTCATCGCCCCAGACCTTCTGGGCCACGGGCTCTCCGACAAGCCTCGGGCCGACTACTCCGTCGCCGCCTACGCCAACGGCATGCGAGACCTGTTGTCGGTGCTCGAGATCGACCGCGTGACCGTCGTGGGCCACTCCCTCGGCGGGGGCGTGGCGGCGCAGTTCGCGTACACCTACCCCGAACGCTGCGAACGCCTCGTCCTGGTAGGAACCGGTGGCGTCGCCAGAAGCGTGAGCTTGCTGCTTCGCCTGGCGGCACTCCCCCACGCCGATCTGTTGATGCCCACCTTCGGGTCGCCGATGTTCAAGCTCGGGGCCCGCGTGGCGGCGCACCTGTTGCGCTCCCTCGGAACCGACCTCGGACGCGACACCGAGGAGATCCTCAAGGTCTTCGACGCCCTCCCCGACGCCGCCTCCCGGCGCGCCATTCTCCGGACACTTCGATCGGGCGTGGATTGGCGCGGCCAGGTCATCACCATGCTCGATCGTGCGTATCTGACCGAAGGGATGCCCACCTTGCTGTTGTGGGGCGCTCACGACGCCATCATCCCCGTCGACCATGCCTATCTGGCCGCCGCCTCCATGCCGGGGAGCCGACTCGAGGTCTTCGAGGACGCCGGGCACTTTCCGCATCATTCCGACCCCGGGCGTTTCGTCTCCGTCGTCCGTTCCTTCCTGGCCGACACCGCCCCGTCTCGGTTCGAAACGGAATTGTGGAGCGACCGACTCCGGCGGGGGCAACCCATCCAGGCTGTGCAGCGGACTGGGAACGCCGACGGGGCCCTGTCGGGGAGTGTCCGCAGCGGGACGTGAGCCCGCCGTGGAACATCGGCGCCCACGAGTACGCTGCCGCGCAGGTTCGTCGTCCACCCGAGGGTAAGGAGCACGCATGCCGGCCAAGGGAAGCGCGGAGTGGAAGGGTGATATCCCGACCGGCAGCGGCACGTTCAGCGCCGGGGACACGATCACAGGCCAGTATTCCTACAAGTCACGATTCGAAGACGGGCCCGGGGCCAATCCGGAGCAGCTCATTGCCGCCGCCCACGCCTCGTGCTTCTCCATGGCGCTCTCCAGCATCCTGGCCCAGGCCGGCACGCCGCCCGCCTCGGTGCGCACCGACGCCGTGGTGACCCTGCGCCTGGTGGAGGGTACGCCCACCATCACCAAGATCGCTCTGGTCACGGTGGGGAAGGTGCCGGGGATCGACGCCGAGGCCTTCCAGCAACACGCCCAGGCCGCCAAGGCCGGGTGCCCCGTCAGTCGGGCCTTGGCCGGCGTACCCGAGATCACTCTGGACGCGAGCCTCGCCGACTGAGCGAGGCGGCGGCGGGTCTGTGCCCGGGAAACCCATGCCCGTCCGCGTTTGGTGGCATCGGTAGTATCCCTGGTGATGCAGGGGGCTGCGGGAGAACGACGCGAGCGGGGCGCGGAAAACCTTGGGTTCGTGTCGCTGCACCCTTCGGACCCTTGAGCCGAAAGTAGCTCGTGGTGAGTGCCCTCGGCAGCCTCCACGAGAGTGACGAGAAGACACTCCTGGTCGACGAGCTGAGTGTGGAATTCGGGGGGGTCGTCGCCCTCGACCATGTGTCGATGTCCGCGGCACAGGGCGAAATCGTCGGTGTCATCGGGCCCAATGGCGCCGGGAAGACCACCCTGTTCAACGTCATCTGCGGCTTCGTGCGGGCCAGCTCGGGGGTCATCACCTACGGCCGGTCCTCCTTGCTGGGACACCACCGCCCTCACGACCTGACCAGGCTCGGGATCGCCCGCACGCTCCAGGGTGTCGGTCTGTGCCCCGGGCTCACGGTCCTCGAGAACGTGATGGTCGGTGCCCAGAGTCACATGCACTGTGACATCGGTTCTGCCCTCCTGGGTCTGTGGCGCTCGAGTCGGGAAGAGCGACTGGTCGCCACCCGCGCCTCGGCCCTGCTCGACGAGCTCGGTATCGGTGCCTACACCCGACGCCTCCCTGCCACACTCCCCTACTCCATCCAGAAGCGGACGGCCCTGGCGCGGGCGCTGATGGCCGAGCCCGGCCTCCTGCTGCTCGACGAGCCGGCCAGCGGCCTGTCGAACGACGAGATGGAGGAGCTGGGCACGATGATCCGCGGTCTCACTCCCCGCATGGGGGTGCTCCTGGTGGAGCACCACATGGACCTCGTCATGTCGGTATGCGATCGACTGGTCGTGCTGAATTTCGGACAGGTCATCGCCGACGGGTCCCCCGAGTCGGTCCGTGCCAATCCCGAGGTCGCCACGGCCTACCTGGGCGACGAGGTCCAAGGGTGGTCCCGACCCGCCCCATCGAGCCCCGACGATGCTTGAGGTCCAGGACCTCTCGGTGTCCTACGGAGCGGTCGACGCCCTCCGGTCGGTCACGCTGTCGGCGCGACCCGGTGCCATCACCGCCATCCTCGGTGCCAACGGGGCGGGGAAGACAACACTGCTCCGCACGATCAGTGGACTGGTCAAGCCCCGCGCCGGGTCGATCCGGTTCTCCGGAGCCGAGCTCCTGGGACGAGCCGTCGAGGACATCGCCAGACGAGGCGTCGCCCATGTCCCCGAGGGGCGCGGCGTCATCGCCGAGCTGACGGTGGAGGACAACCTCCGGCTGGCCACGCTGTGGTGCATGGGCCGTCGCGAGCGTCAAGGTGCGATCGAGTCCATGCTCGAGCTCTTTCCCCGCCTCCGCGGCTTCCGCCGAAGCCACGCCTCGACCCTCTCCGGGGGGGAACGGCAGATGCTCGTCATCGGCCGCGCCCTGATCTCGCGTCCCAAGCTGCTCCTGCTCGACGAGCCGTCGCTGGGGTTGGCCCCGCTGGTGACCGCACAGCTCATGGGTCTGCTCCGGGCCCACACCGAGGGAACGGACATGACCGTCGTCCTGGTGGAACAGAACGCGCGCAGCGCACTGTCTGTCTCGCAGAGTGCGGTGGTGCTCAACCTCGGCGAAGTGGTGGTCAGTGACGACGCCGCCACGATCGCTGCCGACAGCGGTCTCCGACACCACTATCTCGGGTTCTAGGCGCAGAGCATGGGACTGTTCGTCAACATCACGCTCGACGGGATCGCCAACGGGATGATCTTCGCCGCATTGGCGCTGGCACTGGTCCTGATCTTCCGGGCCACGCGCATCGTCAACTTCGCCCAGGGAGCCATGGGGATGATCACCACGTTCATCGCCTCGAGCATCCTCGGTCGGGGGATCGGGTATTGGTGGGCGTTCGCGGCGGTCCTCGTGATCGGGTTCGTGTTGGGAGCCCTCGTCGAACGCGTCTTGATCCGTCCCCTCCAGGGAAAGTCCGAGCTCAACCCGGTCATCGTCACCATCGGCCTGTTGGTGGTGCTGGAAGGACTCGCCGGCACGATCTACGGCAACTCCAGTCGTGGGTTTCCCGCCGCGTACTCCCAGAGCGGGCTCACCGTGGGACACACCAAGGTGGCCTTCTCGCACTTCGACGTGTTCATCTTGGTCTCGGTCCTGATCCTCATGACCGGCACCTTGGTGCTCTTCCGGGCGACCACCCTGGGCCTGCGCATGCGGGCATCGGCATTTGCCGGAGAGATCTCGAGACTGCTCGGTGTGCGGGTCGGGCTCCTGCTCACCCTGGGATGGGCCCTGGCCGGCGTGGCCGGGTCCTTGGCCGGCCTCCTCGTCGCGCCCACCAGCTCCTTCGGTCCCTACTTCATGGACCTGGTGCTGGTCTACGCATTCACCGCCGCGGTGATCGGAGGCCTCGAGAGTCCGGTGGGCGCCCTGATTGGCGGGCTCATCACCGGATTGTCGATCTCCTACGTCGGTGGATATCTGGGCTCGGGCCTGCAGCCCCTGGGCGCCCTGGTCCTGCTGATGGTGGCGCTCATGGCTAGGCCCGAGGGGATCTTCGCCCGGCCCCCCGCCCGGAGAGTCTGAGATGACGCCGACTGCGGCCCGGGGCCTCACGTGGATGCGGCCACGGTGGCTGGGCCGTCTCCGACTCCCGGCCCAACCGCTCGTCCGCCACCTCATCCTGGCCCTGGGCGGTGGGGCGCTGCTGTATCTCCTCACCGTGTCGCTCAGCCCATACAACGACTTCGAGGTCGGGGAGATCGCCTTGTACGTGATCGCCCTGTCGGGCTTGAGCCTCCTGACCGGAGTGAACGGGCAGATCTCACTCGGTCACGGCGCCTTCATGGCGGTGGGGGCCTATGCCACCGCACTCCTCATGACCCATACCCACCTCAACTTCGTCATCGAGCTGCTGGCGGCGGTGGCGGCGGCAGGAATCTTGGGACTGGTCATCGGTATCCCCGCCACCCGGCTCAAGGGTCCGTACCTGGCCGGCATGACCCTGCTCCTGGCCCTGGCGCTTCCGCCCATCGCCGACAAATGGAGCACCGCCTTCGGAGGCGACCAGGGGATCACCACCACGGTGCCGAGCCCGCCGGGGACCGTCAATCCCGAAGAGTGGCTGGCCTGGATCCAGATCCTGGGTGCCTTGATCGTCCTCGTGCTGTTGGCCAACCTCCTGCGGAGTCGCTTCGGCCGGTCGTTCCGGGCCGTCCGTGACGACGAGATCGCCGCCTCGCTGTCAGGGATCCACGTGGCGCGCACCAAGGTCACCGCATTCGTGATCAGCGCCGCCTGTGCCGGGTTGGCGGGTGCCTTCCTGGGACTGTCCACCGGGGTGGTGAACACCGGGGAGTTCCCCCTCACCCTCTCCATTCAACTGCTGGCCGCCATGGTGCTGGGCGGAACGGGCACGCTGATGGGCATGTGGTGGGGTGCGGTCCTCTTGGTGTATCTCCCCCAGTGGTCGACGTCACTGTCGGGTGATTTCAACCTGGGGAGCGGCGCCAGCGCCTACCTCGCCACCATCATCTTCGGCGTCGTGTTGATCGTGGCCATGATCGCAGCCCCCACCGGCATCCAGGGAGGCCTACGGTGGGCGTGGCGACAGGTCTCGAGCATCGGTACCGAGAAATAACGATGGCCGTGCAACACGCCGTGAGAAAGGGAGCAGCGATGAGACAGAGCAGAGACACATCGATACGCAGCTGGGCGCGCCTGCTGGTGACCGGTGCCCTGGGGGTCACGCTGGGAGCCACCGTGCTCGCGGCGTGCAGCTCGTCACCGAAGGCGACACCGGCGGCGGCGAACGTTCCCGGCGTGACCGCCAACAGCATCAGCATCGGCGCCACCGTGCCGCTCACCGGACCAGCCGCCCCCGGCTACGACGAGATCGCCCCGGCCATGAACGCGGTGTTCGGCTGGGTCAATGCCCATGGCGGCGTAGACGGTCGCAAGATCAACTACAACTACCTCGACGACGGGTACAACCCCGCCAACACAGCCACCTTGACCCGCAAGCTGGTTCTCCAGGACAACATCTTCGCCGACATCGGCTCGCTCGGCACCCCCACCCAGGCCGCCGTCCAGGCGTTCTTGAACACCCAGAAGGTGCCGCAGCTCTTCATCGAGTCGGGGTGCAACTGCTGGAGCGATCCCAAGTTTCCCTACAGCTCCGGATGGCAACCGCCCTACACCATCGAAGGCAAGATCCTCGGCAGCTACATGAAGGCCAACTTCGCCGGCAAGAAGATCGGATATCTGTTCCAGGGTGACGAGTTCGGCAACGACTTCGTCAAGGGCCTGGACATGGAGATCCCTGCTGCTTCGGTGGTCTCGCGCCAGAGCTACGACGCCGCCACGCTGGCAGGGCCGCTGTCCAATCAGATGGCGGCGCTCAAGGCCGCCGGTGCCCAGGTCGTGGCCATGGCCACGATCCCGGCGGCCACGGCCCTGGCCATGCTGCCGGCGGCGGCCATTGGGTACCTCCCGCAGTACGTGATCTCCAACGTGGGGGCCGACACCCCCACCGTCGGACCCCTGTTGTCGTCGTTCACGCAGAAAGGTGGCGGGAGCGCGGCACAGGCCAAGGCGGCGACCGGCCTCTTGAACGGGGTCGTGACCGATGCGTACTTCGAGCCCGAGGCGGACGTGTCGAACCCCTGGGTCCAGGTGGAGAAGAAGCTCCTCCAGGACTACGCCCCGAGCCTCTACGCCAAGTCCGGGCTCGACGGCAACACCCAATACGGCATCGCGCTGGCCTACACCTTCGTCCAGGCACTGCAGAAAGCGGGTAAGAACCTGACGCGCGCCGGGCTGTTGGCGGCCATCGCCTCGTCCGGAAAGAACTTCGTCACGCCGGGATTCGTTCCCCTGTCGTACTCGAGCAGCGTGCACTTCGGATTCGAGGGGTCCCAGGTCATCAAGCTCAGCAGCACCGCACCACCGGCGGTGACCCCCTCGGGGAGCTGGATCGGCAGTACCCCGGTGTCGCCGGTCGAGGTGACCGATCTGGGCGCGGGCCCGGTCACGAAGTACACCGGGACGACCTCGACGCCGCCCCAGAGCCTGGTGTCGACGTCGTAGCCATTGCCGCAGTGGCCTGACCACAGCTGGTGATGTCGTTGATGGCGGAGGGGACTCCCTCCGCCATCAACGCGTCTCACGACACCTGGAGCCGCTCCTTGAAGAATTCGAGGACCTGGTCGAGCGCAGCCCGGGTCGGCGTTCCTTCACGGTCATCGAGGTGCTCGGTCAACACCGAGTGGGCGTTCTTGGGATGGCCGTAAGGGTTGCCGGGCGAGGAGTCGAGCTCGACGGCGATGAAGCCGTCACCCAATTCCCGACGCAGCGTGTCGAACCGCGCGGCAAAGCAGAACGGGTCGTTGCTGAAGCGCAACCCGAGGACACACGCGCCCTCGGCAACCCGGGTCTTTATCTTGGCGAGGTCGGCATCGGAGATCCCGATGTCGGCCTTGTGCCGCTTCGAGATCGGGAAGGGCAACGAGGGTTGGCTCAATACGGGCGCCACAACCGTGTCGTCGACCATCATGGCCAAGGCGAACCCGCCGGTGAAACACATGCCCACGGCGCCGACGCCCGGGCCCCCGCACCGCTCGTGCTCGTGGGCCGCCAGCGCCCGCAGCCACACTGTGACCGGGCTCGTCTTCTTCAAGGCCCACACCGAGAACTCTCGTGAGACACAGGCCGGGCCCACAGAGCGCAGTGCCACGGGGACCGACGCCGACGCGCCGGGAACCCCGAAGAGATGGGGCAGGACCGCGGTGCATCCGATGGCCGCCACCTTGCGACCGAACCCGGCGACAGCCGGAGTGATTCCGGGGATCTCGGCGATCACGATGACGGCCGGCCCCGAGCCCAGCCGGTAGATGTCACGGGTCTTTCCCTGCGCACTGAACTGCTCCTTGGTGAAGTCCGTCAGTGTGTCGTTCGTCATCCGGCGCGCTCCGATCGGACGTGGTCGAATCCCGTGGTCAAGCGGCTGAGGAGCATAACGGTGGGGGGCGGGGCGCGCCTTATGGCGTCCATCGGATGACGTGGTCCCCGCACCGAGATCCGTGACGACGAGGCGGCGTCGGTCCGCGTCCCACCGAACCTGGGTGCCGTGGGCGGCGCCCACCTGCACCCGATGCCCGTCGACGACGACACTCCCGTGGTCAGCGACGGGCAGGTCCACCGCGCCGGTGGTCCCACCGGGAGCCGACACGGCCATGGTGTAGCTGCGGCGGGCATCGGGGGGACCGACCCATTTCCACCACGCCGACAACGGTCCATCAGGTGTGGGGACCCGCCCCTGGACCCAGGTCAATGCCCCCCATGGGGCTCGATCCGCCACGACCGGAAGCCGGGGGTGACGGGCTCGACGCCCAGGACGTACTGCTGCAGCAACGCACCCACACCCGACGCCCACCGGTGCACCACCGCGCTGGGAACCGACCCTGCCCCCGAGCCAAAGGTGCCCCCTGGCAGGGCCTCGGGACCAGGGTCCGGCTCTTTGTTGTGCGTGGCAATTGTTTATCTCGCCCAGACGCCGTGGCGGGTCAAGATCCGGCCGCCGACGGTCGACATTTACAGGGTGGGCGACTCCGCTACCAGCCAAGAGCTGGCCAACTCGATGGTCGGCGCCCTGCTCGCCGTGGTGCACCAGGCCGGCGGCGACGCGGCGGTGGCCGAGGTCCTGGCGCGCTCGGGCGAGCACCGGTCGGCGGCCGATCTCCGGCGACCCGACGGGTGGAGCTCCTATCCCCAAGTTCTCGCCCTCTTCCAGGCCGCGTCCGAGGTCCTGTCCGACCCCGACGTCGGGCGCAAGGCCGGGGTAGAGGTGTTCCGCCAATATGCCGGGACCGAGGTCCTGGCGCTCCTGCGCTCGATCGGATCCCCCGCCGAGATGTTGCGCGCCTATCCGGCCATCTCGGCCAAACAGTCGACCGTTACCCGGGCCGAGGTGGTCGCCGTCGACGAGACCCACGGTCTGATCAGCGTCGTGACACCCGCCCACACCCGGGATCCGCTCTTCTGTGGCTACACCCTGGGTGCCCTGTCGCAATTCCCGGTGCTGTTCGGCATGGAGCCCGCCGACGTCGAGGAGATCGAATGCCAGACCCGGGGCGATGGTCGGTGCCTGGTCCGGGTGGGTTGGGATCCGACGTCCTCGGTCGAAGCCAGCCTCGAGCGTGAAGTCGTCGTGCTCCGGGAGCAGGCGCTCGTCCTGACCAAACGATTCGAATCCCTGGAGTCCGTGGCAAAGGAGCTTGCCTCCACGCGGGACGTCAATTCGATGCTCGAGACGATCACCCGGCGAGCCGGGGTCGCGGTCCGGGCTCCCCGGTACCTGCTCGTGGCCCAGCTCCCCGGGGACGTCGCCCCCAGGATTCACCACGTGGGGTTCGCCCCCGACGAGGCGGAGGCGGCTGCGCACGAGGTCCTGCATCCGGACGCGAAGACCAGCGACCCGTCCCGGCTGGTCGTCGACATCGAGTCCACGCGCGGCCACTTCGGGCGTCTCGCTGCCTTCTACCCCGAGAATTACCACTTCCTCCCCCAGGAACGTTCGCTCCTCATGGCCTATGCCGGGCACGCCGCCGCCGCCCTGGAGACAGCCGCCGCCTTGGACGAGTCACGGGAGCGCAACACCACGCTCAGCGCCCTGCTCGCGCTGGGCAAGGCACTGGCTGACCGTGCCACCCGGACCGAGGTGGCCGAGCGCCTCGCCGATGCGGTCCCAGCCATCGCCGGGCGGGACGAGGCCCATGTGCTGCTGTGGGATGCCGGGGACGCCCTCTTGGCCCGGGTGGCGTCGGCTGCGCCGGGACCCCTCGACGGGGAGGTGCAGGCGCCCGGGGCCGTGCGCAACAGCGAGGTGGAGCGCCGCCTCCTCGACATGGTGATGCCCACGCCGGTCACGGCGACATCGGACCCCGTGCTGTCCTCCATCCTGCAGATCACGGGGCTCTCGTCAGGTGTCGTCGTCCCCATCACGGCGCGCCACACGCTCTTCGGGGCCCTCGTGGTGGGCTCGGATGGTCATGACGTGAGGGCCGACAGCTCTCTGTGGGAACGCCTGAGCGGTGCCGCCAGTCTGGCGGCGACCGCCCTTGACGGCGTGGCGCTGCTCGAAGAGGTCCGCCATCAAGCGCTCCATGACCCGGTCACCGATCTCGCCAACTCACGACTGTTCGAGGACAGGGTCACGCAGTCACTCTCCATCTCGCGCCGCAGCGGGTCCCATCTGGCGCTGCTCTTCGTGGACCTCGACGGGTTCAAGTTCGTCAACGACAATCACGGCCACAAGGCTGGCGACGAGCTGCTGCGCGCCGTGGCCCAGCGACTCCTGGTGACCGTGCGCGACGAGGACACCGTGGCCCGGATCGGTGGCGACGAGTTCGGCGTCCTCCTCCAGCAGGTGAGCCACTCCGACGACGCCGAGGGGGTGGCGGCCCAGATCGTCACGGCCCTCGGCGAGCCTTTCGTCGTCCGGGATCTCACCTTGCGCATCGGGGCCAGCGTCGGGATCACGGTCTTTCCCGAACGCGGCGACACCTATGACTCGGTCGTGTCTCGGGCCGACAGCGCCATGTACCAGGCCAAAGCCGATGGCCGGGGTCGCTTCCAGACGTTCCGACCGGCGCTGAACCTCAGCTCGCAGCGCACCGAGACAGGGCGTCGGGCCCAGCCCTAGCGGAGTCAGTCTCCTCGGGCCTCTTCCACCGTCAGCTCCGCCGCCGGGTCGGCCTCGAGCCGATCGTCGGGAATCGGAAGCCCGCTGCGGATCGAACGCCCGAAGGTGCCGTCCTGGAGGCGCCCCTCGGCCCGGTCGAGCGCCGCCAGCCGGTCACGCAGGCCCGCCGCCACCGCATCATCGACTTCTTCGGCCGTGAGCCGCTCGGCCGGGTCCGAGAGATCGCCGGGCTCGTTGGCCGTGGCCCGGTCCTCCTGGCCCGCACCGGCGGTCTCGCCCAGCAGGTCTTGGACTCGGGCCCGTTCGGCCGCCAACAACGTGCGGACACGCTCTTTGTCCATCATCCCTCCTCCGACCAAACTCCACCGCACCTCGTCATCACGCTGCTCCCGACCCACGTGAGGCTTCCATGGCAGGGTCGGCCCCCAGTTCCCCCGAGTTCTCCTGCACTCCCGGTCGGAGGCCGATGAAAGCCACAACGGCCGCCACAGCCATGATCAACACGGTGACATCGAGCACATTACTGGTGGCGTAGGCAAAGTCGACCGGCACGAAATGCGGTATAGAGCCTAGTGAGTGACCACAGCATCGGTCAGCGCTTCGATGCCGGCAAGTCTGCCAACCAATGCGTCGCTGAGGCGATAACGATTGCCGAGTTCGCGTGGTGACGTATAGCTGACCTTGGTCCGGTCTCCGTCCGCCCACACCAACACTTTGAGCGGCAGATCGAGTGCTACCAGCGGCGATGCCACCATGACCGGCGTGCCAGCCACCGGGCTACCGAAGATGATCACCTTGGTGTCGCGGAGCTCCAGCCCCACGCCCCGCGCCTCGGTACTGTGGTCGATCACCGCGAACAGTTTCAAACCCTTGGACCGGAGCAGGTCCACCAGGAGAGCCACGGTGTCGGCAACGGACCTGGGGCTCTCCTTCGTCACAATCCCCGCCGTCGCGCTCGGACCCCGATCAGCCACGGCCCCCCCTTCCTCGTCCTCCCGGGCACTACTCTGCCTAGCCACTGCTGCGGCCCAGGATCGCGGCCACCGCGTTGATCGTCAATGCCACGATCACTTCGCCGCAACCATTGGAGAGCAGGGCGTGGCGAAGCGAGGTTCTCCTCATGTGCTTGATTGGCTGACCTTCAATCCCTTAGTGGTCCACGGCCTTCTCGAGCTGGGCTTTCGACATCTTGGACCGACCTTGCACTCCCTGTCGTCGGGCTTCTTCGTACAACTGGTCGCGGGTGCGGCCCCCCGTTCCACGATGCGACCTCAGGCCGCCGCGTCGTCCTGAGGAGATGTCCGAAGTCGAAGTGCGACTCGATTGCCGGGACTCTCCCGCTCGAGCACGTTCCTTGTTCACGGTGCGGGCCGCGATTTCCTCCGCCAGGCCTTCAGAGTCTCCTCGATCGAGGAGCCCCTCCTTGATGTGCCGGTACTGGCGCTCCCGCTTGGAGCTCCACGTTTTCTGCGGCATGACGTCCCTCCTGCTTGGCCGGCCAGCAGTGTCTTACCCCAAAGGGTCCGAAACACAGCATCGACACCTGCACCCCATGTCACGGCACCGACAGTGGTTGTCCCTCGCGCACACATTGGGTAGAACCGGACCGTGAATCCAATAGAGAAGACCATCCGTCACGTCGACCGGTTCCAACAGCGACACATCGTCCCTGCATTTGTCTTCGGAGTCATGAAGAAGTTTGGCGACGATTCGGCCGGCTCCCTGGCCGCACTCATCGCCTACTACGGGTTCCTCTCGCTCTTTCCCTTGCTCCTCGTGCTCACCACGGTCCTGGGGTTGTTCTTTTCCCATGATGCCGCCCTGCAGACACGAATTCTTAACTCGGCCGTCAGCCAATTCCCAATCGTGGGAAACCAGCTCTCGGGCCGTCATGGCGTGAGCTCGCTCCATGCGGGAAGTGGGGTCGGCCTCATCGTCGGTCTGATCGGTCTGGTGTGGGGCTCATTCGGCGTGAGCCAGGCGGCGCAGCGGGCCATGGCCGAGATCTGGAACGTCCCGGGTGTGACACGACCCGGATTCTTTCCTCGCCTCGGGCGCAGCCTCGAGTTCCTCGCCATCCTGGCTCTCGACGTGGCTCTCACGACCTTCCTGGCCGGAACAGCCACGCTGGGTCACGGACCGGTGTGGTCCCAAGTGCTCGCCGTCGTGCTCAGCCTGGTATCCAGCGCCGTCCTCTACGTGCTCGGGTTCCGGGTGCTCACCCCGAAGAGCATCAAGACCAACTGCCTAATCCCGGGCGCCATTCTGGCCGGCGTGGGATGGACCATCCTTTCGTTGGCGGGCACGTTCCTCGTCGGCCATACGCTGCGCCACTCCAGCCAGGTCTACGGGTATTTCGGCAGTGTCCTGGGCCTGATCTCGTTCTTGTACCTGGCGGCAGAGCTGACCATCTACGCCGCCGAGGTCAACGTGGTCCGCATGAGGAACCTCTATCCCCGGAGCATTGCGCCGCCGCCGCTGACACCGGCCGATCGAGCCGTCCTCAGTGCAATCGCCGAACAGGGCGAGCGCCGCCCTGAGCAACGCGTCCATGTCGAGTTCTCCCTGCCCGAAGACGACGCCTGAGGTTCTCTGCAATCGTCGCGCCGGTTCAATGCTCCAAGGGATCCTGCGCCACCGCGTCATCGTGTTGACCGCGCTGGTCCTCGACGACGTCCTGGAGCACCGCATCGGGAGCTTCCTCGAGCATCATGAACCGCTCTTGAGCGCCGGGAATTGCTCGAAGGAGCTCGTCGAGCTTTCG
This sequence comes from Acidimicrobiales bacterium, assembly GCA_036511675.1. Lineage (GTDB taxonomy): Bacteria > Actinomycetota > Acidimicrobiia > Acidimicrobiales > UBA8190 > Chersky-840. Next base: position 37,012 of record DATCBU010000106.1, read on the forward strand.
CTGGCTGGCCGCCTGCTCACGGCCCTGGGTGTGCTGAATGGCAAAGACCATGACCAGCGTGGTCGCCGACATTCCGACCTCGCTTCCGATCACCCACCCGGACGGGAATCCGAGGATCGCTCCCACGAGCAAGAGGCAGAAGAGCAATCCAACCACGATGAGCGATGCCTTAGGCCGCGAGCTGTGATGGTCGATGCGATAAAGGAACCGGCTCGTAGCCGGAAGCTGGGCCGTTCGCCGAGCGATGGCGCGGCGTGGATCACGATGGTCAGCCATTTCGGCATTCTTTCATGCCCACGCATCGACGAACCGCCCGGCCCATCAGCCATTCGAGATTGCGGCGATGGACCGAGCGGTCACCACAACTCCACAGGGTTACTGGTAGGTGTCCTCGCGACGAACCACGTTGCCGTTGCCGTCATCGATCAGGGTGCGGCGATGCATACCGCCGGCGGGCGACATCGACGAGCTGCCGTAGGCGACGTCGATCGTCGGCACTACCGCCCGGGCCCGGGTGATCCGTAGCGAACCTACTATTCGGGGGTGCCAGCCGAACCTCCGGGAGAGCCGGAGCTCGCCGCCCCTTCCCTCGAGGAGATCGAGGACGCCGTCGTCGACGGCGACCGCCCACTGGCGTCGGGGACTGCGGTCTCGGCCCTGCGGCACCGCACCTTCCGCATCGTCTTTTTCGGTGCCTTCGCCTCCAACATCGGCACCTGGATGCAGAACGTGGTGCTGGGTGCCTACGCGTACGACATCACCCGCTCGAGCACATTCGTGGGGGTGATCATCTTCGCCCAGCTCGGTCCGGCCCTCCTGCTGGCCATGGTGGGCGGCCTCATCGCCGACAAGGTGGACCGCAAGAAATTCCTGATCGTCCTCTCGGTCGAACAGCTGGTCTTCTCCCTGGCCCTGGCCTTGGTGGTGAGGGACCCGTCGCCCTCGCACGTGGTCCTGGTCCTCATGGTGGTGATGGTCGGCGTGGGGAGCGCCATGTTCGGCCCGGCCTACTCGGCCATCCTCCCCGGGCTGGTGCGCCGGGCCGACCTGCCCGGAGCCATCTCACTGAACTCGGCGCAGATGAACGCCTCGCGGGTCATCGGCCCCATCATCGGCGGGGTGGCCTATCACTACGTCGGACCGGCGTGGGTCTTCGCCGGGAATGCCGCCACCTACCTCTTCGTGGTGGCGGCGCTCCTGGTCGTCTCACTCCCGGCCCGCCCCCCCACGACGCAGCACGCCAGCCGGTGGCGCGAGCTCACGGCCGGCATCACCACGGCCCGCCAGGACCGGGTAGTGGGGCGTTGTCTGGTCACGGTGTTCGTGTTCTCGCTGCTGGCATTGGCCTTCATCGGGCAGATGCCGGTAGTGGCTGACCACAACCTCGGCATCGACCCCAAGTCGGCCAACTACGGGCTCCTCTACGCGTGCTTCGGCACCGGTGCGCTCATCGGGGCCATCTCGATCGGCACCGTGTTCGCCCGGACCTCCAAAGCCATGATCGTGCGGGTCTGTCTCATCTGCTACTCGTTGGCGCTCGCTGCATTTGCCCTCCTGCGCGCCGCGCTGCCGGCGTATTTCGTGGTGGCGGTCGTGGGCGCGTTCTACTTCGCTTTCATCACGGCCTTGAACACCACGCTCCAGACCCGCTTGAGCGACGCCGTGCGAGGCCGGGTCATGGCGCTCTGGATCATGGGCTTCGGTGGGACCGTCGCCCTGGGGAACCTCCTCATCGGCCCCGTGGTCGGCGTCATCGGCATCACCGACGTCTTGCTCTTCGGTGCCGGGGTGGCGTTCGTCCTGGCCTGGTACGCGGATGTCCGGGTGCGAGGCGACGACGTGGTGGAGGCCGGACTCGCGCCCTCGCCCCCTCGCCGCCGCCCGCCCCCGGCTCAGGCCACTGACTCCTCGGCCAGGTCCCGGTCCAGACGGGCCGGCTGAGGAACCCGGGCCCGGTCCGATCCTGCGGAGAGCTCGGGTGTTCCCTCGTGTACCTCCGAGGATCCGGCGTGGTGACGCGATGTCTGGACGAGCACCCCGGCCACCACGACGGCACCGGCGAGCAATGCCGCGCTGACGGTGAATGCCGTCGTGTAGCCGTGCACGGCGGCCGTCTGCGCCGCCGCCACGGTCTTCACATGACCGGCGAGATAGGTGGCGGCGGCCGAGGCGGCAACGGTGTTGAGCAGGGCGGTGCCCAGCGAGCCGCCGACCTGCTGCGTGGTGTTGACCAGCGCGCTCGCCACCCCGGCGTCCTTGGGCTCGACACCGATCAACGCCGTGCTGCTCATGGGGACGAACGTCATCCCCATGCCCAGGCTCACCAGGATCTCGGGGGCGAGGACATGGACCACGTACGAGCTGTGGGGGGTGAGGCCCGTGAACCACATGAGCCCACCCGCGGCCAGCGCCAATCCGCCGACCATCAGGGCCCGGGGCCCCATCCGGGGCAGGAGCCGGCTGGCCAGCCCGGCACCGAGGATGATGCCCCCGGAGAAGGGAAGGAAGGCGAACCCTGTCTTGAGCGCCGAGTAGTGCAGCGTTCCCTGGAAGAAGTACGTGAGGAACAGGAAGGTGCCCAACATCGCACTCCCCACCAGGAGCGACGCCAGGTACGAGCCGCCCCGGTTGCGGTCGAGGAGCACCCGCATGGGGAGGAGAGGGTGCTTCGACGCAAGCTCGATGGCGGTGAACGCCCCCATGAGCACGACTGCGCCCACGAGCAGCGCGATGGTCAACGGCGCTCCCCATCCGTGGGTGCCGGCCACGGTGAAGCCGTACACCAAGAGGAAGAGCGCCCCGGTCACGGTCACGGCGCCGGGAAGGTCGTAGCCGGCCTTGGTCTCGCCGCGGCTCTCGCGGATGACCCGGCTCGCCGCGATCGCCGCCACCAGGGCGATGGGCACGTTGATGAGCAGCGTCCAACGCCACGAGGCCAGCTGTGTCAACGTCCCGCCCAGGACGAGGCCGATGGCGGCCCCTCCCCCGGCGATGGCGCCGTAGACGCCGAATGCTCGGGCCCGCTCGTGGGGCTCGGTGAAGGTGACGGTCAGCAGCGACAGGGCGGCGGGGGCCATGACGGCGGCGAAGGCGCCCTGCAGGGCCCGAGCCCCGAAGAGCATGGCCGGATCCTGGGCCAACCCGGCCAGGGCGGACGCGGCACCGAAGCCGAGGAGTCCCACGATGAACATGCGGCGACGCCCCAAGTAGTCGGCGATCCGACCGCCCAACAAGAGCAGGCTGCCGAAGGCCAACGTGTAGGCGCTCATCACCCACTGCCGGTTGGCGATGGAGATGTGCAGGGCCCGTTGGGCCGAAGGCAGGGCCACGATCACCACCGAGGCGTCGAGCACGATCATCAACTGGGCCACGGCGATGACGGCCAGGGACCAGTACCGCTTGGGGTCGGGGGCTTCGGTCGGAGTTTGGATGGTGGGCATCAGGTCGGTTGTGGTCACTGGGCACCTCTCAGCGTGTTCTTGGCGGGGGGAAGGAAATCAGGTCCTTCGTGACTGCGACCCGGTCCTGGCCTTCTCGAGCCCGGGAGGTCTACAATCGGAGCGAAGGTTCCGTTTCCATTGGTACTATACGGAACGTGCGTTCCGTTTGTCAACCAGATGTTGGGGGCCCAACGTCATGACGACCAAGACACCGACCGCCGTGGACGACACCGCCCAGGCCACCGAGGCCCGGCCCATGCGTGCCGACGCCGTGAAGAACCGGCAGAAGATCCTCGAGGCGGCCGAGGCGGTCTTCGCCACCGAGGGCCTGTCGGTCCCGATCGACACCGTGGCCGAGAGAGCGGGGGTCGGGGTCGGGACGCTGTACCGGCACTTCCCCACCAAAGAAGCCCTGTTCGAGGCGATCGTGACCGCCCGTCTCGAATACCTGCTGCGCATCGCCCGCGATCGCGCCGGTGCGGAGCAGCCCGGCGAGGCACTGTTCTCCTTCCTCGGGGAGTTCGCCACCCAGGCGTCGGCCAAACACGACCTGTTCGACGCCTTGAGCTCGGCCGGGATCGACATCAAGTCGAGTTGTGCGGAGATGATGGACGAGATGAAACGAAGCATCGACGTGCTTCTGCAGCGGGCAGTGGCCACACATTGCGTCCGCTCCGACATCTCGACCGACGAGATGATCGGCCTGGTCGTCGGCGTCTGCCAGGGTGGAGGGCACTCGGGCTACGACGATGTCACCGTGCAACGCATGATGACGGTCGTGTGCGACGGGCTGCGGCCGCCCGTCGCCTGAGTCCGGGATCGACTGACCCCGTGGCCTCTTGAGCCAGTCCGCCACCGCCGCCTGAGGGCGCCCGGCAGGGAGCCCGTCGCGTCGGCGATGATGCACCGATGCCCGAAGTGGATCTCCCCGGTGTGACCATCGCCTACGACGTGTTCGGCCCCGAGACCGGTGATCCCGTCGTCCTCGTATGCGGGCTCAGCCAACCCGCCGTCGGCTGGCACTTCGCCATGGTCCCCGCCCTCACCGAGGCGGGCTACCGGGTGGTGACCTTCGACAACCGGGGGGTGGCGCCGTCGTCGGCCCCCCCTGCGCCGTACTCGATCGACCAGATGGTGGACGACGCCGTCGGGCTGCTCGACCACCTGGGCCTCGAGGCCGTGCACATCGCCGGCTACTCCATGGGGGGATGGATCGCCGAGACCATGGCCTTCCGGTTTCCCGAGCGGGTGCGGTCCGCCGTCTTCATCGGCAGCTGCAACATCGGCACCTCGTGGGAGAAGGCCATCACCACCGTCGAGCGCGACCTGGCCCGCCTCGACCACGAACTGCCTCCGTGGTTCAACGCCGTCGAGACGATGCGGTATCTCCCCAACCACGAGCTCCAGCAAGACGACGTGGTCGACCTGTGGCTCTCGCTCATCGGCGACCTCGAGCCCTGGCCCAACCCGGGTCGACTGGGGCAGTACGAGGCCGCCCTGGCCTGGTCCATGGATGTGGAGCGGGCCGGGCGTTGGCCGGCGATGTCGAGGCCGTGCCTGGTGCTCGCCTTCGAGCACGATGTCGACTCCCCGCCCACCCGGGCGCGGCAAGCCGCCGCCATGATCCCCGGCGCCCGCGTCGTCGAGGTGGCCGGGGCCAGCCATCTCGGCGTGTTCACGCACGCCGAGGCCGTCGCCGCCGCCATCCTCGGCTTCCTCGCCGAATCGACCGACCCGGCGCAGTGACCTGAACGAAACCGGCCCCCGTGACCGGGCCACGGTTCCCCGCTACACGAAGGGAGGGCCCACCTCGGCCACGAGGTTCTTGTAGGCCTGCTCCCCCATCGACGTCCACATGTCGACCGCGGGCGGCGGCATGTGGGCGAGCATCTCGTCGCGCTGGGCCTGGCTCATGTGGTCGCGGATCAGGCCCAGGATGAGCCAGACCTTGTCGCCGGTGAAGTTCCCCAACGCGTGACCCGGGAGCGCCCCCCACTCCTGCACCGAGAGGTGTGCAGCGGCCAGCGGGAGCACCTGCCGCTCCTCGTCACCCAGATGTTGGTCGAGTTGCCCCGCCAGTACCCCCAAGGCGATGGCGCAGTCCTCCTGCGACTCGGCACTCCCACCGGCCCACGCCGCCAGAGACGCGTCAGAGCGTTGCACCAGCCCGACGACATCGGCGTGTTGCGACGCCATGTCGTCGAGCATCTCGACGTGATCCGGGCAGCGCTCACGCAGCAGGGGGAAGACCAACTGCTCCTCGCCGTGATGATGGACGCGGAGGAAGTCGAGCACGTTGTCGTACACGTTCGAGATCAGCGCCACTCGCGCCGGGTCAGGCGCCTCGACACAACGGACCAGGTGCGCGGCGCCACCCAGTGATGCCCGCAGGGCCTCGTGCACGGCGATCATGTCCGATGTGTCGGGACGGGGCTCATGGGGTGCGGTGGTCAAGGCAACTCCGATGTCCGGGGCCGGTGCGGGCCGGTCGATCCGGAACTCTACGGAACCAGCGCGGGTGGCGCACGGAGGCCGTTACTGTGAGCCGGGGACGGCCCGAGGACGGACGGCACGCCGATGGACCTGCTGGGACTCTCTGTGCGCTGGCCGATCGTCGGTGCACCCATGGCCGGCGGTCCCTCCACACCAGCACTCGCCGCCGCCGTGAGCAACGCCGGCGGTCTGGGATTCCTGGCCGCCGGCTACCTCGCCGCCGGGGAGCTGGAGCAGCAGATGGCGGAGACCCGGAGGCGGGGCGCGTCGTCGTTCGGGGTGAATGTCTTCGTCCCCGGGAGCCCCGAGGTGGACGAGGTCGCGCTGGACCTTTATCTCGAGAGCCTTCGCCCCCAGGCGGCCGAGTTCGGCGTCGAGCTCACGGCCTCCTGGGACGACGATCACTGGACCGAGAAGATCGAGCTCCTCACCCGACATCCTGTGCCGATCGTGAGCTTCACGTTCGGGTGTCCCGCGCCCGAGGTGGTGTCGCGGCTCCAGCGCGCCGGCACCCGCGTGGTGATCACGGTCACGACACCGGCCGAAGCCACCATGGCCGCCGGGGTCGGGGCCGATGCCGTGTGCGCCCAAGGCATCGCGGCCGGAGGGCATCAGAGCACCTTCGACGACGACACCGCTGCCGACACCGGTGGGGACCTCGTGGCGCTCGTCACCGCCATACGGCACGAGGTCGAGATACCCGTGATGGCGGCGGGAGGGTTGATGACCGGCGCCGCCGTCGCCGCTGTGATCCGGGCGGGCGCGGTGGCGGCGCAGGTGGGAACGGCCTTGCTGCGGTGCCCCGAAAGTGGCGCCACCGAGATGCACAAGGCGGCGCTGGTCGACCCCAGCTTCACAGCCACGTCGATCACCCGCGCCTTCAGCGGCAGGCGAGCCCGGGGGGTGGTGAACGACTTCATGCGCGCCCATCCCGACGCGCCCTCGGCCTATCCCCAGATCAACAACGCCACCCGGGCCCTGCGGCGGGCGGCCCTGGCGCGTGGCGACCCGCATGCCATCAACATGTGGGCAGGCCAGGGGTTCCGCCTGGCCGAGGATCGTCCCGCCTCCGAGGTCATCGCGGCGATGGGCGCGGCATTCGAGGTGGCTGAGCCGTAGGGAGCGCTACGACCCCGTCGCTCGCCGTGGGCCCCGGTGCGGGCACGGTCCTGGCCACGGCTTTGGGCCAGGCGGCCCAAATGACCTTGTCACTCATCGTGGGAGAGGGCGGAATCGGCGTCCCGGGGCCTCCGGAGACGAGCCGAATCAACCCTGTGACCTGCCCGGATATACCTCGGGTCAAGGACAGGGCCTCCCCTGTCGAAAACTTTCGGGAGCCCATGGCCACGACCCCTGCCCACCAGCGCGGCGACGACACCACGTCGGCCGAACACGACTCGAGATCCGGTGCGGAGCTCGAGGAGGGACAGAGCGCGGCCCGCACCACGTCTCGCCGGCATCCCGGGGTCCGGCTCCTGCTCACCTTGTTGGTCCTGCTGCCCATGCTGGCCACCGGGATCCTGATCCTGTCGTCGGCCAACTCGGCGTGGCGGTTCCGCCAGAACGCCGAGGTCGTGGCCAGAGACGCCACCGCCTTGCAGGTCGTGGCCAACGCCCGGGCCCAGATGAACTCTCTCGAGGTGCCGTTGACGGCGGTGTCCTACGCCGGGCAGATCGGCATCAGTGAGACGGTCCTCGACTCATTGCTGCACCCGGCCGTGCCCTTCAGCACGCAGCTGGCGCAAGGGACCGCCACCATCGCCGGCTTCCCCACGTTCTCCTCCACTCCGACCATGCGCGCCGATGTCGCCGAACTCCAGGGCATGATCACCCAGGTGGCGGCCAAGACGGTGTCGTTCAACGCCGTCCACGTCTTTCTCACCAAGATGGCGAACGACATCGACACCATCTGGTACAAGGACTACGACCGGCTCCAGGCCGACGTCGGCTCGTGGCAACCCCCGGGGACCTTCGAGGTGCACGCCTCGGCGCTGCGCCAGACCTATCAGGCCTTCCTGGCCGGCGGCCACGAGATCGAGGGTGCGATCTTCGTCCTCGAGGGCAGCGGTCCGGCCGACTCCAAGCAGGAGCTGATCCAGGCGGCGGGCGAGTACCAGACCGCCACCGGTGAATTCGCCGGCCAGTTGAGCCCCAAGGCTCTCCAGGCCTGGCAACACCTCCAGACCGATCCTTCGGATCAGCGCTTCGCCGCCACCATCCAACAAGGCCTCAACGTCGCCTTGACCGGCGCCACGCCGCCCTTCGTCAACAACGCCGCCTTCGCCGGGTCATCGATGACCCCGGGCGTCCATTACCTGGGGGACCTGAACAAGCTCGTCACGTCGGCTTCCCAGGACCTCCACGACACGGCCTTGTCCCAGGCCGTCACGGCCTCGGGCCACCTCGTGGGAGAGCTCATCTTCCTGGCCCTGCTGGCGCTGGTGGGCATCGGCGGCGTCGTGGTCGGGGGTCGGGTGCTCACCCGCCCGCTCAAGAAACTGGCTGCCGCCGCCCTGCAGGTGCACAGCGGTGAGTTCGACCTCGAACGCCTGCCCGACTCGGGCCCCCGCGAGGTCGTCACCACCACCGAGGCGTTCAACGACATGGCCCTCACGCTGAAGGCGGTCGAAGCCAAGGCCGTGGCTCTGGCGGCCGAGGACCTGTCGGACCCCGAGCTGCTCATCCCGTTGCCGGGCCGAACCGGCCACGCCCTGCAGGCCTCGGTCGACACCCTGGCCGTCCGGATCCGTGAGCGCGAGCTTCAGCGGCAGCTGCTGCACGAGGCCGCCACCCATGACTCGCTCACCGGGCTCCTCAACCGTGCCGCGGTGTTCGAGTTCCTCACCCACGACGTGAGCCGGCGCCGCGAGGCGGGCGAGACCGTGGCCGTGCTCTTCATCGACCTCGACGGCCTCAAGCCCCTCAACGACACGTACGGACACGAGGTGGGAGACACCGCCATCCTGGCCACGGGCATGGCCCTGATGCAGGCCACCGACGACTGCGACGTGGTGGGCCGTCTGGGCGGGGACGAGTTCCTGGTCGTGTTGTGCCACGCCCACAGCTGCACCGGCGACACGGTGGTGGAGCGCATCCGCGAGAGCGTGGCGCAGTGCCGGATCCCGGTCCAGGACGTGCTGGTGCCCTTGGAGGCGAGCGTGGGCGTGGCGCTGACCCAGTGTGACGGCGACACCGACCCCATGTTGCTCGTGCGCCAGGCCGACGAGGCCATGTACGAGGCCAAGAAGACGGCCCGCGCCATCCGCGACAACTTCATCTCGGCGAACAGCTGACGCCCGCCGTCGCTGGCATCAGTGCCAGCACGCCGCGATGACCCCCGGCCTGTCGGTGCGGACCTCGATGCCCTCGAAGTCGGCCAGCGTGCTGATGCGGAACTGCTCGTCGCGGGCGCGCGACTGCTCCATCTCCTGCTCCCGAGCCGCGTAGTACCGCTCCCGGCCGTAGTCGTCGATTCGCGGCGCGTAGCTCGCCACCAACACCCGTCGCGGCGCCGCGCTCCGGTTCGCCTCGCTGAAGTGGGGCGTGAGACCCTCGATGCACAGCGCGTCACCGGGTGCGAGCTCGGCCGCCGTCCACGACAAAGCGTCCACCACGTCAGGAACCACCACGCCCCGGTCGTCGGTGGCCAGAAGGTCGTCGACACCGGACGCGAACCACAGACACCCCGACGCGGTGGAGCACTGGTCCACCGCCACCAGGATCGACACGACACGCGAGGCGCCCGGATAGGCGGCCAGGTCCTGATGGGGGCTGAACCCGGCACCACCGGGCTGCTTGTAATTGATCTTGTCCTTGAAGGCCGTCACTTCGACCCCGAGAGCGGCCGCCGCCGCATCGGCCAGCGGCCCGCGGGCGAGCCCGGCGAACCCGGCGTGGCAGGCCGACACGTTCTCGGTCCGGCAGATGGCGTCCCCGGCGGCGGTGCGCTCGGCGTAGTGCCCCCACTGATGGCTCCCGGCCGGCCACGCCTCGACTTCGGTGGTCCATGTGTGGAGCGCCTCGAGCTCGGGGCCGCTCAGAAGCGCACGCCGGATGGGTGAGCTCGACGTCACGTCGGCTCGTGCACGGCCAAGGCGCGCAGCAGCGGTGTCCAGTGTACCAAGGGCGGCACCGACCGACCCGGCACCTTGGCCGCATCGTCGGCCCGGCGCAGCTCCACGGCGTCCGGGGCGTAGGGCGAGGCCGAGAACGACGACAGCTCGTCGGGCCCCAGTGCGCCTCCCTGGAGGGCGAGGGTGCGCGTGCTCTGCACCGACAGTCGGGACCGGTACGACGCGTCGGTGGTGACCAGGTAGCGCTTGGCGGGCACGTGCAGCTCGACCAGAGCGGCCAGGCGCGCCCCGAACAGGCCGACCACGTGCTCGGCGCCGAGCACGCCGTGGAGCTCGTCGGAGCCGAAGCGATGGCCGACGTCGTGAACCAACCCCGCCACCTGTAGCTCCGCGTCGTCGGGGTGGGTCAGGACCAGCTCGTGTGCGCACTGCAGGGCGTGGTCGAGCTCGCTCAGGCCCACCGTCTCCTCTGACGGCTCCGATGCCATGGCGTCGAGCACGGCCAGCAGTTCGGGGAGCGTCACGTCACGATGTCAGGGACGCGGCCGACCCCGCCGTCAGAGAGCAACATGTCGCTGAGCGTACGGTCGGCATGGCGCGATCGCCACGTGAGCATGGACTGGGCGTGTTCGAGGACGACGCCGGGATCGGTAACCTGGGTCCCCCATCCCGGGTCGGCGGTGAGGTCGAAGCAGCGCCACGAGCCGTCCCCGTACTGGACGTAGGCTGCCGACTCGGCACGCAGCACGGTGAGGTGCTTGGACTCGAGGCGACGGTCCCAGGGCCATGGGTGCGGGCCCCGGAAGATGTACTCCCAGCGCCAGTCGTACTCCCAGTGGGCCGCCGTTCGCCACCACGGCGGCTCCGCTCCCGCCAGGAACGGTGTGAGGGGCATGCCGTCGCACTGTGCGGGCACATCGATGCCGATGGCCTCGCAGATGGTCGGGAACAGGTCGACGTTCTCGGTGAATTCGGTGAGGACGCGGCCGTGGGACCCGGGGTGGCGCGGGTCGCGCACGATGCCGGGGATGCGATAGCTCGACTCGAAGGGTCCACCCTTGCCCAGGATGCCCTGGTCGCCCAGTTGCTCTCCGTGATCGGAGGTCACGACGACGAGGGTGTCGTCCCACATGCCGAGCGCTCGCAGCGTGTCGAGGACCCGGCCCAACTGTTCGTCGACGTCGGAGATCATGCCCAGGTATTGCGCCTGCAGGGCCCGGAGCGCACCGTCGTCACCCGGCGAGGGCTGAGCCGCCAACCGACCGCAGAACGGCATGGCCTGCTCGGGGCGCGGCGCCGGCGCCGGAATGGCGTCGGGGTCGTAGGCGCTGGACCAGTGGCCGGCGGCGGCGTAGGGCGGGTGGGGACGCCAGTAGCTGGCGTGCGCGAACCAGGGCGCGTCCTGGCGCTGGAGCCAGGCGATGACCGCGTCGCTCAAGAACGCCGACACGCCGTGCTCGGCCGGTCGTCGGGGCTCGGTGGCCAGGGCCGTGTCCCCGTCGGCGACGTCGTAGCCGAGCTGCGCCAGCCATGCGCACCAGGCGTCCTGCTCGTCGGGAAGGTCGAGGCCGACCTCGAATCCGGGTGGGAAACCCTGGTAGGTCGACAACCGGCGGTCCTCGGGCCCCGTCGCCGTCCTGGGGTCGATCCCCTGGTCGGCGTAGCCGAACACCGTGGGGACATACCCGGCCCGGCGCGCGGCGCGGGCCACGTTGTCGAAGCGGAAGTCGAGCGGGGTCCCGTTGCCCACCACGCGGTTGTTGAGCTGGTACGTGCCGGTGTAGAGACAGGCCCGGCCCGGGCCGCACGGGGCGGCCTGGCTGTAATGACGCGACAGACGGACACCCTCTCCCGCCAGACGGTCGAGGTTGGGCGTCCGCACCACGGGGTGTCCGGCGGCGGACAGGCAATCGCCGCGGAATTGGTCGAGGGTGACGAGAAGGACGTTCATCGGTGTGGTGCGGGCCCGCCGGCGCCGGGGCCTCAGGCGCTGACCGGGACCTCGAGGCCGGGCCGCTCGGGCTCCCCCATGGCAAGGCCGTCGGCGACGGCGCCCTCGGCCCGATGGGCGTTGGCCCATCCCGGGCCCCGCACGATGTAGGACAGCCGCTCTGCCCAGGTGGTGGAGGAGGCGACGTCGCGCAACATCGACGCGTACTCGTGCGTGACGATCCGACCGGGCTGGAACGTGTTGATGTTCTTGGTGAGGCCGTAGACGACCCGATCTCCTTCGGGTTCGAAGGTGCCGAAGAGCCTGTCCCACACGATCAGGATGCTGCCGTGGTTGCGGTCGAGGTATTGACGGTTGGAGCCGTGGTGCACCCGGTGGTGCGACGGGGTGTTGAGGACCTCCTCGGCGGGGCCGAGACCGCCCACGGTCTCGGTGTGGATCCAGTACTGGTACAGCAGGTTCACCCCACGCGCCGTCTCGACCAACCCCGGTCGGATGCCGAACAGGCAGAGCGACCCGAAGGGGACGAAGGTCCCGAGGGCCTCGGCCACTGGCTGGCGCAGCGCCGTCGACAGGTTGTAGTGCTCGCTCGAGTGGTGCACGACGTGGATCGCCCACATGTACCGGCTGCTGTGCATGAAGCGGTGGTCCCAGTAGTAGAGGAAGTCCCACGCCGCAATGGCTGCGGCGACTGCCAGCACTCCCGTCCCGAGGTCGGGAACCACCCGCCGACGCCACAACCGCTCGGGCGTGGTGCGCGACGCCCACGTGGTGGTGATGGCGACGCCTCCCGCCACCACGGCGGTTACCCCACCCACCGACGACACGCCACGCGCCAGGCGGGCCGCCTGGCGCCGCTGGGCGCGCCCCGGACGGCCCCCGTTCGCGGCCGCCGGCTCGAGGGCGGGTGCTCCCGCGTCGATCCGTCTCGTCACGGCGTCGGCGACCGTCGTGGCGGCGGCGGCCCCCAGGGCCCCCACCACGAGGACCCGGCCGTAGCGGCCCCGGCCCGGCGTGAACGGCGATAGGAGCTTGGGCGCCACCAAGGGCGCCACCAGACTGGCCAGGCCCATGGCCAGGCTGGCCAGGGTGTCGCGCTTCTCGTAGTCCCCGGCCGCCGGCCCCTGCCGGGCGGCCCGCCGGCGCAGCCAGAAGTACTCCCCCGCCATGGTGGCGAAGTAAAGGGGCACGGCGATGACCGTCAGATCCAGGCCGCCCTCCGTCCCCCCCGCCACCGGGGTGGGGCCATCAGAGCTGGCACGGCGGCGGCGCATGGCGTCCATTGTCATCCACGGGCGCAGGACCGTCGACCCCCGCTCACCCAGGGGCCCCCGGAGGGCTCACCCAGCGGATGGCAGGTGGGGCTCTCCCAGGGCCGGGCCGGCCAGGCCGTAGAGCAAGAAGGTGCACAGCTCGTCAGCCGCCTCGTGGCGCGGGGCGGGTCGGGGGTCGCCGGCCCGCACCGACATGGCGCCGTAGAGCTGCTGGCCGACGAAGGTCATGGCCTTGTCGGCGTCGAGCAACCGGAAGTCCCCGCTGTGCGTGCCCTGCACGATCACGTCGCGGATGAGGCCGGCGACGTCGAGCCCGATGAGGTCGAGCTCGGCACCGACGGTCGACGCCACCTGGCTGGGCGCGCCCTGGGTGGCCAAGGTGAGACGGAAGAAGGCGGGGTTGTCGTCGATGCGCTCGAGCATGGCCAGCACGAGTGTGCGCAGTCGTTCGACCGGTGAACCGTCGCGCTCCCACGACACGACCACCGCGTCCAGGAGGAGGGTGTGCATGCGCTGCAGGCAGGCGCGCAGGAGCTCGTCGCGATTGGCGAAGTACACGTAGAGCGTGGACCGGGCCACTCCCGCCTCGGCGGCGATCTCGTCCATGGGGACCTCGGTGGTGCCGCGGTCGCCGAACAGCCGCCGGGCCACGTCGATGATCTGATCCCGACGAAAGTCACGGATGAGCGCCTTGAGCTCCGCCGGCGACGAACGGGACACTCAGCGGGCCCTGGCGGGTGCGGTGGGCGAGAAGGACACGGGGAGGTGCTTCACCCCGTTGATGAAGTTCGACTGCAGGCGCTCGACCGTCCCGTCCACGTGGATGTCGGGAAGGCGGTCAAGAAGGTGTTCGAACATCACGATGATCTCCATGCGGGCCAGGTTGGCACCCAGGCAGAAGTGGGGCCCACCCCCTCCGAATGCCATATGGGGGTTGGGTTTCCGGCCTATGTCGAAACGATCCGGGTCCTCGAAGACGGTCTCGTCCCGGTTGGCGGAGGTGTGGAAGAAGACGATCTTGTCCCCGTCCTTGATGGCCTGGCCGGCGATCTCCACGTCCTCGGTGGCCTGGCGGCGGAAGTTCATCACCGGCGTGACGAAGCGGAGCATCTCCTCCACTGCCGAGGGCAGGAGACTCCGGTCGTTGCGCAGCCGCTCCCACTGGTCGGGGAACTGCGAGAACGCCACCATGGCCCCCGACATCAGGTTGCGGGTGGTCTCGTTGCCCGCCACGGCCAACAACAAGAAGAATAGGTCGAGCTCGAGCTCCGACAGCTGCTCTCCGTCCAATGTGACCTGGGTCAGCACGCTCATCAGGTCCGAGCCGGGGTTCCCCCGCTTCTGCTCGTAGAGCTCCGCCGCGTACCCGAACAGCTCCGCCGCCGCCAACGCCGCGCTCTCCTCGGCCACGTCCAGGCCACCCTGGTACTCGGCGTCGTCGCGCCCGATCATCCGGTTGGACCAGTCGAACATCTTGGACCGGTCCTCGGCAGGGACGCCGAGGAGCTCGGCCAGGACCACGAGCGGGAGCTCGGCGGCGACGTCGAGGACGAAGTCGGCCGATCCGGATGCGCAGATGCGGTCGATGATCTCGTCGGCGACACCGTGGATGCTCTGCTGCAGCTCCCCGATCATGCGCGGGGTGAAGCCCTTGTTCACCAGGCGCCGGTAGCGGGTGTGCACCGGAGGGTCCATCGTCACCATGAGGAGGCGCTGCTCCTCGAGCTGGTCCTCGGGTGTCTCCCACAAGAAGGTGCCCTTGCGGTACGAGGAGAACCGCTGCGCGTCACGGTTCACCGTCACGCAGTCCTCGTGGCGGGTGATGGCCCAGAAACCGGGCCCGTCGGTTTCTTCGTGCCAATACGCGGGAGCATTGCGGCGGAGATAGGCGAACCACTCGTAGGGGACGCCGGTGACGAAGTTGCGGGAGTCGGTGAGGTCGATCGGGGCGGGATCCACTCGGACGGTACCTCCAATGAATCAGACAGTATGTCCGATTCATAGGATGATAAGTCCAGCGCGCCCCGACGTCAACGGGCCGCCGGCCGTAGCCTGGCAAAACATGGCCCTCAGCTGGACAACCACGGCAAATCCCGACGACAGTGGCGTCGTCATGGTGGGGGCCGCGTCCGTCGTCGCACGGGACAGGACCGAGTCACGGTGACCGGGCACGTCCTGGGCGCCGTGGCCCTCTTCGCCGTGGTGAGCGCGGGGGCGACGGTCTGGCTCCTGGTCCGTGACGAGCGGGGCCTCAGTCGCGCATCGAGCGCGCGTGCCCTTCGCCGCGTCACTGCCGTGTGCGCCGTGATCGTCCTCGTCACCGTGGCCTTCCTGCGCCCCTGGTACTGGGACCTGGCCATCGCCGGCGGCGTGACCGCCGCCTTCTTGGGCTTCCGTGTCGTGCTGGGCCGTTTGGAGCACCGGCCCTCACCGGCGAGCTGGGGGGCGATCGGCGCCGCGCTGGTCTCGGTGGTGCTCAGCTCGGCGCTCGTGATGCTGGGGGCCACCGCCGCGGTCGTCGACGGGGCGGCGCTCGTGGGGGGCAAGGCGCTGCCGGTCAGCCACGATCACCAGGTACTCGCCCATCCCGTGCTCTACCAGGTGTTCTGGGGGCCGTCATGGGACAGCGGCGGCGCCACCCCGGCCTTCGCCCAGGCCACCGCATTCCAGAAGGCCCTTCCCACGTCGCAGTGGGCGTCAGCCGTGGTGGGCTCGGGGTTCGGCGTGGGCTCGCTGAGCTCGGGCGGTTGCTGGATCGATCCGAGCACCCCCGCATCATCGGATCCCGCCGCGAGCACCGCGTCGGGACCCTTCCCCGCCGAGCTGCACCGTGTCCTGGGGGGCCACGTCCATGTCGTGCCGTGCCCGGGCCTCGGTGCCACCAAGGTCCCGAAACGCCTGCCACCTGACGCCATGGTGGCCATGTGGGTGGACCCCGGGGTCCCCTACGCGCTGGGCGGGGTCTCCGCCCACAGCTCGGTCCCCTGGCCGGGACGGCCCGACGGCTTGGCCACGATCGGCTTGACCGGTGGACTGGCGCTGTGGGGCCGAGCGGCGTGTGCCGCCGACCCGGCATGCCATTCCGTTCCCGATTTCGCGTCCCCCACCTACGCCCTGTCCCACGAGTTCGTCGAAACGGTCACCAATCCGTACGGCCACGGTTGGTTCGCCGATGTCCCGTTGCGGTGGGCGGCGCGGTATTTCCTCTCCCACGGGCCGACGTCGCTGCTCAGTGCCGCACCGGCGTTCGAAGGCGAGGTGGCCGACCTGTGCGAGCCGGGCCAGCCCGACGCGCCGGCGCGCGCACCGGTGGCCACGCTGGGACCCCTCCACGTGCCGGTGGCCGACTTCTACCGCCCCGGGGCGGGGTGCGTGTCCTGACGCCGGGACGCAGCGTCCGAGGTCCAACGCGCAGTCCCGCCGGCAGGTGAGAATGGCACGATGCCGAGCGTCCGACGGGTGGTCCTGAACGCCCGGACGACACTCGTCGAGCAGTGGCGCCCGGTGGTCATGCCGACGTTGGCACTGTGCGTCATGGCCGCCGCGGTGTCGACGACGCTGTTGCACCCCTTCGATGTCTTCGAGTACCAGCGCTACGCCCACGCTGCGCTGCACGCTCCTCTGTTGCACCGCTTGCCCCTCGAGTACCCTGCCCCCGCGCTGGTGGTGTTCCTGCTCCCGTTGCTGCTTCCGTTCTCGTATCCCTGGGCCTTCGCCTTGTTGGCGGGAATCGCCCTCGTCGTCCTTGCCGTCAGCTATGAAGGTTCAGGCCTTCCGGGTTGGGACACCCGCGCCGCCGGGCGACTGATCATCTATATGGCGATCGGCGCGGTCATGGTCGTCACCGGTCGCTACGACATCTTCGCCACGCTGACCGCTTTCTTGTCGTTGCGGGCCGCCAAGCGCGGCCGATGGACTGCGGCCTGGACGTGGAGCGGCATCGGCTTCGCGCTCAAGCTCTTCCCCGCCGCCTTCTGGCCCGTCTTTCTCATCGCTGAATGGCGTCGGCACGGCCGGGTCCCGTGGCGACGGCTGTGGTGGATGGCGGGCTCGTTGTTCGTGGTGGCGGGAGTGCCGGCGCTGCTCAACCACGCCACGGCCCTCAACGCATTGCGCTACTACCTGCACCGTCCGGCTGAGGACGGGAGCCTCTCCTCCGGACTCTCGGTCCTCCTCGACTGGCACGGGGCCAATTGGGTCGGCACGTACCACAGCCTCAACGTGGTGAGCGGAATCACCGGGGGTCTCTCGCTCGGGTTCGAGCTTGCCGGCGTCGGCGCCTGTCTGTGGGTGTGGTGGGAGCAAGTCCGGGGGCGCTTGCCGGTCGAGGCCGCCTGCCTAGCCACACTGACCTTCGTCATGCTCGGGTCGAAGGTGCTCTCGGTGCAGTACCTCATCTGGCTCATGCCGCTGTGGGCGCTCTACCGGCTGCGGATCGCATGGCTGCTGGCGGCAGCGGCAAATCTGGCGATCTTCCCCTATGCCGCGTCGGCGGAGGGACTGGGATACCTGCCCGGGCATACCTTTGCGGCCAGCCTGACACTGACCTTCTTCGTCCGGGATGTGCTCATCGCGGCGGGCACCGTGGCATGGCTCCGGACCATGCGCACCTCGACACACCCCGCGCCCGAACCCACCGGCGTGGTGCTGGCCGCCTGATCCTCAGGGACTGAGAGCCTCAGGGACTGAGAACGGGGTCCTGGCTGGTGGCGGTCATGTGGTAGGTGAGGCCGAAGGGCGCCGCGATCCCCTTGGCGTCGAATGTCAACGTGATGGTGGTCGACGTAGGCGCCGCGCACGTCCCACCGCAGGTGACGGTGATGTTGACGTCCCCGTCGACCGTCGAGCTCTGGGTGAGCTGTGTCGGGGTGGCGCTCGTTGCGCACAACGGGGCCATGTTGACCGTCACGAGGGGCGCGGCACCCTTGACCGCCTGCTCGATCGACGTGGGTGAGCCCGACTCGCAGTACTGGTTGGGGGCGTCCTGGGTGACAAGAGACGTCTCGATCGACGCCATACGCGACCCCGCCGTGGCCCCGTCGTGCAGCGACGCGTTCTGGAAGGCCAGGAACGAACCGGCGATCAGCCCGAAGATCAACAGGAAGACCAAGGGCGCCACGAGCGCGAATTCCACGAGGGTAGCGCCCGTTTCGTCCCGACCACTGGCCCCGAGGCTCTGGCGCACAGGCGTCATCCGATGAAGGACAGGCTGCCGCTGCCTGGTACCTGGTAGGGCTGGCCGAGGATGGTGATGTTGGTGTTCCCGTCGGTATTGAAGTCATCGACGATGGCTGTGCCGTTCAGCGTGACCGAGCCCGACGACTGGGCGGGGCCGTTGCTCCATCCCGCCCCGAACCCGGTCTGGAGGGTGCCACCCGCATAGAAGGGGATGCCACCGCCGGGTCCGTCCCAGTAGTCAGCAGGCGAATTCGTGCCGTAGTTCGTCAGCGACGCGTTGTACACGACGCCGGTGAGGGTGATCGCAGCCGAGTCACCGGCCTCGGCGTCGAACCCGAAGTTGGCCTGAGCGCCTGAGTCTTGGTACAGCACGATGCCCGGTGAGCTGTCGACGCCGGCGTAGGGCCCGGTGGTCGGTCCGGTGAGGTCCACGGTTGCATCCGAGGCGCCGCCGATAATGAGGGAGAAGTTGTTGCCCGTCCCTGTCATCGAGCTGTCGACACAAATGCATTTTTCTCCGCGCGCCGTGACCCCGTAGGTCGTGGGTGTGGTGCCGCCACAAGCGTTCGCCGCCGTCGGGGGTTGGGGTGTCTCGGATTGCGGGGTGCCGTTCCCACTGGCCTTGCTGGTCAGCGTGGAAGACGGGAGACACGGCGCCCCGTTGCCGGGCCCGCTGGCGTTGAACGCCGCGCCGGCACCCGAGCCCGGGACGTTTCCGGCCACGGGGTACGGCAGCACCGTATCGAGCACCACGTTGCTCCCGGTCACCGCGTCACCGGCGCCCGGATTGATCGACAGACCCTGCTCGAAGCGATAGATACCGGGGTAGGCACCCTCTCCCCCTCCGTATCCGGAGCAGTCCTGGAAATTGGTCGACCCCGTGAGCTCGACCGGACTCGTGTAGTCACCGGGCAGAAGTTGCGTGACGCCACCCACCACCTGCGACGGCGGGTTCGTCATCTCGCCCATGCCCGGACAGGCGGTGGTCGCCGCCGTGGGAGATGCCGGTGCGCCGGGTGCCCCCAGCGGGTCGGTGATCTGGGGCGAGGTATTGGTCAAGCTGTTGTAGTCGAAGGTGACCGACCCGCTCGAGTCGACGCACGACAGCTTCACAAATGGCAACGCCGCGCCGGGGCCGGTGGGGTCGCCGGTCGCAAAGAGCGTTCCCGGGCTCGTGCCCCCCTGAGGTCCGGCGCCTTCGAAGCAGTGGTCCAGCGGCCACAGCGACTCACCGTTGTCCATGCCCGCCACGGTGTCGACGGGGCCGTAGACATACAGGTTGCTGCTTGTCTTGGCGTCGATGGCGTCGTCCCATTGCAGGCCAGCCGACGAACTGGTCCATGGCTGCTGGGACACGTCACTGTTGACGAAGATGGTGCCGTCGACCACGAACGTCCCGGTCCCGCCACCCAGGATCTCGTGTGGTCCGACCTTGTTCAGAGCCAGAATCCCGATGGGCGGGCCTTTGGCCACGTTGCCGACCGAGCCCGAGGCGAAGCCGTTCAACTGGTGGATGCCGAAGATGCCGGCGAAGAACGGCGTCCATTGCGGGCTGGCGTTGACGCTCACCCCGCACGCACCGGGGGGAGGATTGCCGGGTCCGGTGTTCGCCGTGAATGTCCCGATCGAATTCCCTGCCGAGTTGAGGAAGTGGGCCTTCCACGCCGTCCCGATGCCCGACCCGTTGTCGTCGACCAGCTTCTGGACGACCATGGCGATCTGGTGCGTCGTGGGAAACGTCGTGCCGTTGCAGTAGCTCGAGCTGTTGAGCTGTTGGGCAGCGGCGAAGGCGGCGAAGTCCGCGGCGTTCTGCGCCCTGCGGTTCTGAACGAATCCGTAGCCGCCGTCGAGGGCGATGGCGATCATGCCGAGGAGGATCACCATGGCGAGAGCGAAGATGATCAGCACGACCCCGCTCTCGCTGTCCTCTCGTGCCCGACGAATCGACGTCATCCGTACCTCGCAGTTGCGTGGGTGGTCACGGGAAAGCTTCCGACAAAGGGCACGAAGCTCACCGACGCATGCGAGATCGTGATCGTCACGACACTGATCGCCACCGGGCCAGAAATGGTCTCGTTGGGCGTCAGGGCGACGCTGACGTAGTTGTTGGCCGAGGAATCGATGCTCTGGTAGACGTTCGTGGCGCCTTCCTCGGCGTTGATGGCAGTGGTGGCGTCAGCCAGGGCCTGGTCCTGGGTCGTGGCCGGATGACTCGAGGTCGTGGTCAGGTCGTTGGCAGCCACGATGGCCCCGGCGCGTGCCGCGCTGGTCAGGCGGATGGTCTGCTGCATTCCGTTCCACCCGTTGAAAGCAGCGCCCAAGAGGAGCACGACCAGCGGGATGACGAGGGCGAGCTCGACGATCGCCGAGCCGGTCTCGTCATGACGCCAGCCACGACCGCTCCCACGGTCAAGGCGTGACGACATTCCGTCCTCCGCCCTGCGGGCTGGCGGTGGCGGACTTCGAGCCGGCAACGGTCGTCGTGGTGCTCGGCGTCGCGGTCACGCCCGTCGTGGAGGCGGGGATGAGGTTCGAGCTGTTGATGGTGGTGGGTGCGGCCGCG
>DATCBU010000107.1:0-24318 GCA_036511675.1 Acidimicrobiales bacterium
CCCCGCCAGCCCCAAGCGCAAGGTCCCCTTCTATTTTCGCCGGGCTGACGGCCTCCCTCTGACCTTCGCCGGTTTGTACGAGACCTGGTGGGACAAGTCGCGCTCGGAGGATCCCGACCCCGAGACGATGCTCCGCACCTGCACCATCATCACCACCAACGCCGGGGCCGACATGGTCGACGTCCACAATCGCATGCCCGTGATCATCGAGCGACCCGACTTCGACCGCTGGCTCGACCCCGACCAGCACGACACCGAGGTCCTGTCCAAGATGCTCCTGCCCGCTCCCAAAGGCACCCTGGTCAGGCACCCCGTCGACAAGGCCGTGAACAGCCCCCGCAACGATGGGCCCATGATCATCCAGCACGCCCCTCCTGACGAGGACGACGAGTAGTCCGGCCCGTGACCACGCTCGGCCAGGCCCGCAAGGTCGCCCTGGCGCTGCCGGAGACGACCGAAGAGCCCCACCACGACATGTCCTCGTTCCGGGTGCGGGGGAAGATCTTCGCCACCGTCCCCGACGACGCCCACCTGCGCGTCATGGTCGACGAGATGGAGATCCGAGCGGCAGTGGCCGAGAACCCCGAGGCCTGTCAGGAGTTCTACTGGGGCAAGCGACTGGCCTGTGTGGTCGTGGACCTCAAACGCGCCAAGCTGGCGCTGGTGAAGGACCTCCTCACCGACGCCTGGATCCGCAAGGCGCCGGCGAAGCTCGTGAAAGACCTCACCGACCGCTGACGGCGCGGGCCGCTACTGCCGAGCGAATGCCACGATGTCGCTGACGTGAACTCCTAGACCCGGAACTGACCCCTTGAAGCCGGCGTCACCGAAGGCGAACACCCCTCCGTCGTTCCCGACCATCCAGTAGCCCTTGC
Source organism: Acidimicrobiales bacterium (assembly GCA_036511675.1). GTDB lineage: Bacteria > Actinomycetota > Acidimicrobiia > Acidimicrobiales > UBA8190 > Chersky-840. The sequence continues at coordinate 876 of DATCBU010000107.1, forward strand.
CGTCATGGGATGCCACCACACCGGTGACGTTGTGCACGTGCACACCCAAACCCGGCAGCGATCCGACGAACCCGGCGTCCCCGAAGGCGAACACGCCTCCGTCGGACCCGATCATCCAGTAACCCCGACCGCTGGCGGTGGCGACGGCTCCCACGATGTCGTCGACGTGGATACCCAGGTTGGGGACCGATCCCATGAACCCGGCGTCACCGAAGGCGAACACCCCTCCGTCGGACCCGATCATCCAGTAACCGTGGCCAGAAGAGGTCGGGACCACAGCCACGATGTCACGCACGGAAAGGCCCATGCCCGGCAACGATCCGACGAACCCGGCGTCGCCGAACGCGAACACCCCTCCGTCGGACCCGATCATCCAATAGCCCCTGCCGTCGACGGTGGGCACCACACCGACGATGTCACTGACGTGCACTCCCAGAGCAGGGAGTGACCCCACGTAGCCGGCGTCGCCGAAGGCGAACACACCCCCGTCGGACCCGATCATCCAGTAACCCCTGCTGTCTGCGGTCGGGACCACAGCCACGACATCGTTGACGCGAATACCCATGCCGGGCAGTGATCCTTCGTCCGGCGCCCCACCGAACGCGTACACACTGCCGTCGGCGCCCACCATCCAATAGCCCGTGCCTTGGAAATCGAACTTGTCGGCCGGACTCGTCGGGGATGTGCCTCCCGGAGTCGTGACGGTGACGTCCACCGTGGAAACTCCTGCAGCAGGAGCCCTGGCCGTGAGGGACGTGGGGCTGTTCACCGTGAACGATGAAGCGGGCTCGTCACCGAAGCAGACGGCGGTCGCTCCAGCCATGTTGGCCCCCGTGATGACGACCGACGTGCCTCCGGTAATGGGGCCCGATCCCGGTGTGACTCCCGTCACGGCGGGAACGGCGAAGTACGCGAACCGGTCTCCCGAGTTCGTGCTCGAAGTGCCACCTGGCGTCGTGACCGTCACGTCCACGGTCGACGCCCCCTTGGGAGGCGTGGTGGCCGTGATGGAGGTGGGGTTGTCGACCGTGAACGACGAGGCCGCTTCCGAGCCGAACATCACACCGCTAACGGCGGAGAAGTTGGTCCCCGTGATCGTCACCGACGTGCCCCCCGCAACAGGCCCGGCCGCAGGCCCGACACTCGTGATCGTCGGAGTGGCGAAATAGGTGAACTCATCTGCGGTCACGTCCGGGCTCGTTCCCCCTGGAGTGGCGACGGTGACGTCCACGATTCCGGCCGAGCCGATCGGATCCGTGGCAGAGATCGACGTGGCGCTGTTCACTGTGAACCCTGAGGCTGATTTGTTGCCGAAGCTCACGGCGGTCACGCCAGAGAAGTTCGTCCCCGAGATGGTCACCGAGAAACCCCCGGAGGTTGGGCCCAAGGCGGGCGAGACACCGGTGACCCTGGGAGGGATGTAGTAGGCGAAGCGGTCACCCGATCTAGTGGTGCTGGTCCCTCCGGGCGTGGTGACGGTGACGTCCACGGTGCCTTGGGATCCGGCGGGAGCGGTGGCAGAGATCGAGCTGTTGTTGTGCACCGTGAAACTCGTCGCCGAGGTGGGGCCGAAGTCGACCGCAGTCGCTCCGGTCAGGTTGGCCCCGGAGATCGACACCGAGGTCCCTCCGACGGTCGACCCCGCTGTGGGAGCGACACTCGTGACCGTGGGAGGAGCGAAGTAGGTGAACTGATCCGCCCCGCTGGTGGAGCTCGTGCCGCCAGGGGTGATAACCGTCACGTCCACCGTGCCTTCCGAGCCGGTCGGGTCAGCGGCGGTGATCGTAGAGTCGCTGTCCACCGTGAACGTGGACGCGGCGTTCCCGAATCGCACGGACGAGGTCCCCAGGAAATTGGATCCGGACAGGGTGACGGCCATTCCCCCCGCCGACCTGTCCCAGGATGGCCCGACGCTCGTGACAGTGGGCGGAGCGAAGTACGTGAATTGATCCGCGGGCGCATTGAGGGCCGACATTCGCTGGCTATAGACCTCCACGGTGACATCCACCGTGCCCACCGCCTCGGGCGGGACGGTGGCGGTGATGGAGGTGGGCGAATTCACCGTGAAGTACGACGACTCGGTGCCGAACCACACTCCGTAGACGTCGGCGAAGCCGGTCCCGGTGATGGTGAGCGAAGGCCCTCCGGCAGTCGGTCCCGAGTTGGCGCTCAGGGACGTGACCACGGGACCGGGGGGTACGAAAAACGTGAAGTCGTCTGCCGGCGCGTTGATGGCCGAGGTGCCGGCAGGGGTGGTGACCGTGACGTTCGAGATTCCCAGGTTCCCCTCGAGGGTTGTCGCCGTGATCTGGGTGTCGCTGTCCACGGTGAAGTTGGACAGGCCGGAGAGGTTGTTCGACGAGGCCCCCAGGAAGTTGGTACCGGTGATCGTCACCGTGGTGCCCCCGCCGTAGGGCCCCGAGTCCGGGCTGACCCCGGTGACGGTGGGAGGCGCCGAGTCCGACGCATCGACGAAGAACGACAGCGCGTCATAGGTCCCGGCGGGCGTCTGCACCGCAGTCGGCTGCACGGCAGAGGACACGTCGGTGTCGTAGGCGACGACATCACCGCCCGATGTGGTGGCATAGCTGAAGCCCGGCGTGGTCCCCGCCGATCCGGAGTTCTCGACCGCCGCGTACCCGAAGTACAGCTCGTCGGTCCCGTGGGGTGTGCCCGGCGAGAATGTGACCGTCGAGGACGCAGTGGTGGTGCGGAGCCCGGGCGCACAGCAATAGTTGCCAGCGGTCCACATGGCGGCCGACCCCAGGGACGAGGAGAATTCCTGAGCCGCCAGGCCTGTAGCAACGGAGGTCACGTCTGTCCCGAAGTCGGCGGTGATCGTCGAAGCCCCGGTGGTGGTCACAGTGCCAATCCAGAGCTCGAGGTCGACACCGTCGAAGCCGAGCAGTTCCCCGGTGTCCAGTGCCCACCCTCTGCCCACGCCGCCGCCCGACATGGTCTCGCCGAAGGCGCCCATGTTCGCTTTGACGGCCAGGACGAGCACGTCCCCCACGTTCTGCGGGGAGACCGCCAGGGTGGTGATGCCGAGACCACTGACGCTGACCAGGGCTCCAACGGGGGAGATCGTTGGATAGAACGAGGGCGGGCTGCCCGGAGTGGTGGCGCCCGCCCGCGGAGCCAAGCCGGTCACCCCGAGGCCGACCGCCAGGGAGGCGACCACAGCCGTCTTGGTGAGAACGCCAATTCGCGCCCGAATTGTTCGAGTCCTCGGCACCTGAGCTTCCCAGCGCTAATGCCCCACCGTCCTCCAGCGCAGAATCAGCCAGGTGACCGGCAAGACGTGTCCAGTCGCTCATCGTGGCAGGTCATTCCCACAGGGTGGTCAACCAGCGGTCAAATCAGGGCCAAGTTGCCGGCTTGGCGGCCCAGACGGGCTCGACGCAGCACGAATCCGGAAAGGCGGGGCCACCCGGCGGGTCCTCGGCGGGCCATCTCCACTCCGGGTGGGGGGAAGTGGACATGGTTATGCTCGCCCGGCGCCGGCGGCGGGTGCTGACGGCAGCTGTCGACAATGGGGAGCGGGGGAACGTCATGGCGTTGAAGGTCGTGGGCGCGGGAGTCGGTCGAACGGGAACGCTGTCTCTCAAGACAGGCCTCGAACAACTCACCGGCCAACCCTGCTACCACATGCTCGAGATCCTCACCCACCCCGACCACGTGGCACCGTGGCACGAGGCAGCCGAGGGTGGCAACGTCGACTGGGTCGCACTCCTCGACGGGTACGGCGCCACGTCGGACTTTCCGGCCTGTCTGTTCTGGCCCGAGATCCTCGAGGCCAACCCCGACGCCGTGGTGGTGCTGTCGACCCGGCGCAACAGCGAGGCCTGGTGGGACAGTGCCAGCCAGACCATCTTCGCCATGGACGCCTCGCAAGTTCCCCCGGAGATGGCCGACTGGTTCGCCATGTGGCGCGCCGTGTCCTCGGCGCGCTTCACACCCGACGTCACCGACAAGGCCGCGGCCATTGCCGCCTACGAGCGCCACAACGCCGAGGTGCGCGCCTCGGCACCGGGATCACAGTTCGTGGACTGGCAGCCGGGCGACGGATGGGAGCCACTGTGCAAAGCCTTGGGAGTGGCGGTGCCGGCTGACCCCTTCCCGCATCTCAACACCAGGGAGGACTTCCCCCAGATCAACACCGACTCGAACGTGGCCGAGGCCCTCGAGCAGTTCAACGTGGGCGACAGTTCGTAGGAAAGTGCAGTCCCGAGGCGCGGTCTAGGACTGGCAGTTGCCCAGCCCCAGTTGGATGGCGGCGCAGATGGTGCCGTAGCTGACCCTCCAACTCCCGGCCACGACCACCGCCTGTCCCACCATGGGGAAGATGAGCCCGGCGTCGGAGTGGAACCGCAGGGTGTAGGCCACATCCGCCAGGGTGGGGTTCTCGAACACCACGTGCTGGACGTCGATGTAGCTCGACGAGGCCAGGGCTTCATACGGACCCGTGTCGAGCTGTTCGAGAGCTCCTGCCACCAGGCTCCCGTCCTGGATGGACTGCACCCGTTGGACGGGCGGGGTGGCGCAGTCGAACACCACCGCGAAGGCCTGGGTGATGGCCTGGGTGGCTGCCTGCGGATCGGCGGGGGCGGCGCCAGCGGTGGTGGGAAGCGAGGTGGGCAAGGTGGAGGGCCCAGCCGGCGCGCTGGCCTCGACCTGGAGCGACACCGTGGCCAGCCCCGCCCCGGCGTTGTCACTCACCTGGAGTTGTGATCCCGCCCCGGCGAGCGCGGTGGAGGGATCGCCGGGAAGGACGATGACCGCTTCGCCGTCCACTGGTGACTCCTGCACGGTCGCGGTGCTGCTCGTCACCGACACCGACGCCGCCTGGGGCCCGACTTCCACGTCGATCACAGTGGCGGGGGCACCCTCGGCGCTCCCCACGCTCGACACCGCGGCGTCGATCAGGGGCGCGGTGTAATTGGGGAACAACGCGGCGGTGAGTACGTGCACGGCCCCGGGCGTGGTGACCTCCTCGACCACCCCGCCGGCCGGGGTGCACGCCGCCTCACCGGTGCCGTACCCGGATGCCGACTGCGAGCCGGGAAGCGCCCTGTACACCGCCACCGCCGTGCCGCCGGGCCAGCTCTTGACGAACAGGGGCCCACCGGGGGCAACGGTGACGTTGCCCACCTGGTTGGCCGGTGTCACCTCGAGCCCGGGGGCGATCGACGCCAGGGAGAGCTGCCACACGTTCGCCGTCAGCGTGGCCGCGGCGTAGAGCGGACCCGCCTCCTGCTGGCCCGAATTCAGCAGACCGGAATCCAGGTGGTACTGGGCCACCGCAGCCGTCGCCGAGGTGAACACGACGTGGTCGACGTGCACCACCGCGCTCCCCGCGAACGGCAGGGTCTCGAGGACGTCGCCTCCCACCACCGTCTGCACTCGCTGCACCGGTGAAGCGCTGCACCCCAGCGCCGTGGCCAGAGCGCGGGCGATCGCCGCAGTGGCGCCGGCGGGATCGGCGGGTTGGGCCGCGCCCGGCGCGGGCAGCGAGCTCGGCGCGTCGCTGCTGGCCGGCACCGAGGCCTCGGTGCCCAACCCGTAGTCGGCGAGGACCTGCCCGTCGCTCCCCACCACGTTGATGGCCGCCACCGACCCGTTCCCGAGCGCATCGACCGGTGCACCTTTATGGCCCAACACCACGACGCCCGTGGCGGGGACCGTGGCCTGGTCGATCACACCGTCGGCGAACTGCACCTGCACCGTGGCGGCGCCGGCGCCGACCTGCGCCATGACCCACGTGGCCGGTGCCCCTTCGGTATTGCCGATCTCACCGATCTGCACGTCGACCAGGGCACCGGTGGCCCCTTTGAACAGGGGCTCGGTCACGGTCCCGACGGCGTCAATGTCGGAGACCTCGATGGTGAGCTGTGTCGTGGTCAGACACCCCGGGTCCTCCGGGGAGGCGTTGAACACGCCGCCGGCGTTGAACGCCGGTGCCGAGCCGGCTCCACCGGCGGGCTGGTCGAACGCGGTCATCTGCACCCCGTCGGGTGAGGTGTGGCCGTAGAGGCGCTGGAGCGGCGTCGACGACGGAGGCGCCACGTCGATGGGCGCCGTCGTGGTGGCACTGGCGGTGCCGGGCACAGCCGCGTTGCTCTTCTCCGGGTTGGGCACCGTGGTGGCGGTGGTGGATCCGGGGGCGGCCACTCCGAACCCTTGCGCCACGGTGTCGCCCGGGCTCGAGGCGCTGACCGTGCCCGACAAGGGCAGCAGGAGCACCCCGTCGCGCCGGTCGAGTCGATGGCCACCGGGAGAGCCGGCGTGGCCCGGGACGATCGGACGGCCCGCGGTCTCCCGTGGGCCGGCACCGCCCGAGGTGACCGCCGCAGTGAGGCCGACCGCCATCACCACCACCACCGCCAGTGTCGCGGCCTCCCAGCGGCGTCGGGTGTGGCGGAGCCGGGCACGCGCCGCCACATGCGACATCCCCGCCCCGTCGGGGGGTGCCGACAACAAGCCGGCGCGCTCGACCAGGGCGGCGCGCAAACGGTCCTCGAAGTTGCCGCCCGACGTGTCGTTCATGACCCCTCCCCCTGGGTGTCCCCTTCGGTGATGGCACCTCGCAACCGGGCACAGCCGCGGTGCACGAGTGAGGCCACCGTTCCCGGCCGGCAGTGCAACAGCGCGGCGATCTCGTTGTCGCGCATCTGCTCGTAGAAGCGCAGCACGATGGCGGCGCGTTGGCGGGCGGGCAGGCGCGCCAACACGTCGAAGAGCTCGTCGGCCTCGAAGATGACGTCGGGGACGCGCTCCGCCGCGCTGGACTGCGCCCGTTCCAGCCGGCGTCGCCGGTGCCAGGACCGGCTGGCGTTGACCACGCAGCGCCGGAGGTACGGGAGCGGGTCGTCGAGCCCGTCGAACCGTCGGTACACACGGACGAAGACGTCGTGGACGAGGTCACGGGCCACGTCCTCGGAGAGGGTCAGGAGGAAGCCGAGCCGTACCAGGGACTCGTAATGCGCCCGGTAGAAGTCGTCGAAGGCAGCCGACCGGGAGGGGTCGAAGGCACCGGCCCCGTCGTGCGAGGCATCCGCAGCGGCCACGCCACCCCCGTCGTCCCTGCCGAATCCGGTCCCGGGCTCCCCCACCCAGAGGCGGGCCACATCGGCGTGCATGTCTTTACCACGCCCATCGGGGCCGATTCCTTGCACCTTCCGGCGAGATCGTGACGAACGACCCCTGGACGAGCAGCGGTCAGCCGGTCAGCCGGATCAGCCCTCGCTGAAACTCAGCTTGTCCTGCTCCCAGAACGACCGCAGGGAGGCCAGCTTCCCTTCGGCGTTCACCTTGTAGATGTTGGCGAGCTGGACGATCCCGACCTGGTTGCCGGCGAGGGTGATCCGGAGCTCGCCGACGTTGACCACCTCGTCGCCGCACTCGATGGTCTGGCGGATGGTGAATTTCAGGCTCTCGCTCTGCGACACCACGTTGTCGTAGAAGGCGGTGATGGCCTCCATGCCCCGCTGGCCCTTGCCCTCGGCGTCGACGAAGGAGGGCCCCACGGGGTCCTCGACCACGGCGTCATCGGCGAACAGGCCGAGCCATCCCTCGCGGTCCTTGGCCTCGGACATCGCCATCGACTTCTTCGACATCTCGAACGCTGCGCCCATGGCGTCGCCCTCTCTCTGTGGTTCGAATCTGAAACTAGGCCTTCACCTTGGTGATCACGTCGTCGGCGAACCGCCGCAGGCTATCGATCTTGGCCTGCAGGGGCTCGACGTCGGGCCCCACCACATAGGGCCACCGGAACCCCACGATGACGTCGGTCACACCTTGGGATTCGAGGCGGCGCACCCCGTCGACACTGAAGGCGTCCATGGAGATGACATGGGTCTCGAAGGGTGCGGTGTCGCGCCCCGCCTCGGCGCGCAGCTCGCCCAGCCGGGCCAGCAGGCCGGGGAGCTCCGCCGGGTCGCCGCCCCCGTGCATCCAGCCGTCGCCCATCACCGCGGCGCGCCGCAGGGCGGCGTCGCCGTGGCCCCCGATGAGGATGGGGATGGGCTTGGCCGGCGTGGGGGCCATCTTCACCGACGGCAGGTCGAACACCTCGCCGTGGTACTCGAAGAACCCGCCGCCGGTGAGCCCACGGATGACGGCGATGCACTCGTCCATGCGCTTGCCCCGGCGCTCCCAGGGGACGTCGAGCAGCTCGTAGTCCTCGGGCCACGGGCTCGTGCCCACGCCGAAGAGGAAGCGGTCGCCCGTGAGCACGGCCACCGACGCGGCCTGCTTGGCCACCATGACGGGATGGCGGATGGGGAGCTTCACCACGAAGGTCACGAACCGCAGCGTGGTGGTGACCGCCCCCAGGGCGGGGATGAGGCTGAAGGGCTCGATGAAGGGCTTGTCCTCGAGGAACTGGCGCGACCCGTCGGGGTTGAACGGGTAGGTGGTGTCGGAATCACGGGGGTAGGCGATGGAGTCGGGCAAGACGAAGGTGTCGTAGCCGGCGTCCTCGGCCGCGGCGGCCAGGGGCCCGTAGAACGACGGGTCGGTCATGGACTCGGCGTAGCTGAAGCGCATGAGGGGGCCTCGGTGTTCTGTGAGGGTCGGTGAAGGTGCCGGCGTCGGTGACGTGTCGGGAGTCGGTGAGGTCGAGAGCTCAGGCGTTGGGCTTCTCGCCCGAGGCGGCCGCCGCCCGGATCTGCTCGAGGCGGTCGATCAGGCCCATGCGCTCCTGGCCCACCTCGTCGAACCGGGCCGCGACCAGTTCAGGGGTCCAGCGCCCCTCGGTGCGCATCGATCGCAGCTCGACGGGCTGGTTCCACACCGCGATACGCCCCCCCACAGCCGTGTACACCTGGCCGGTGACGTCCTTGGCGGCGTCGGAGAGGAGGAACACGACCAGGGGGGCGACGTCCTCGGGATCGCCCATCTCGGCCAGCTCGGAAGGGACGTTGGCCGACATGCGGGTGCGGGCCACCGGCGCCACGGCATTGGCGCGCACGCCGTAGCGGTACAGCCCCACCGCGGCGGAGCGCACCAAGGACACGATCCCGCCCTTGGCGGCGGAGTAGTTGGCCTGGGCCACGCTGCCGGCGTAGGCGCCCGAGGTGAAGCCGATGAGCGAGCCCGACTCCTGCTTGCGCATGATGGCCGCCGCGTGCCGGAATACGGTGAAGTGGCCTTTGAGGTGGGTGGCGATCACGGCGTCGAACTCGTCCTCGGACATGTTGAACAGCATCCGCTCGCGCAGGATCCCGGCCACGGCCACCACCCCGTCGATCCGGCCCCACCGTTCCACGGCGGTCTGCACGATGCGCTCGCCCCCGGCCATGGTGCTCACGTCCTGGGCGACGGCCACGGCTTCGCCGCCCATCGCCTCGATCTCCTTCACCACGGCCTCGGCCACCTCGCTGGTGGGATCCTCACCGGCCAGCCCCACGCCGATGTCGGCCACCACGACCTTGGCGCCCTCGGCCGCGCACGCCAGGGCGCAGGCCCGGCCGATGCCCCCGCCCCCGCCCGTGATCACGACCACCTTGTTCTCGAGGTACCCAGCCACGTCGCCTGCCGCTCCCTGTCTCGTCGGTCCGAAATCTGACGGGATGTTAGACGGCGGGGCCCGGCACTCCCCAGCCGGCGCCCGAGCAACGCACTGACGCCTGTGTCAGGATTTCAGCCGAGCAGGAGGGGGACGATGACCCAGGTCAACGAGCACATCGAGTTCGACACGACCGACGTCGACCGCCACGTCGGCCAGCCCGTGGGAGGGGGGCAACTGAAGGAGCCGGTGTCGGTGACCGACATCCGCCGCTGGGTCCAGGCCATGCAGTACCCGAACCCCCTGCACTTCGACGACGAGGTGGCGGCCACCAGTGTGTTCGGGCGGATCGTGGCACCACAGTCCTTCACCATCTGTTGCGACGTCGGGCACGGGGCCGGGCCCGCCATCGTCGGGAACATCCCGGGGACGCACATGATCTTCGGGGGCGACGAGTGGTGGTTCGCGGGGCCCCGCATCTACCCCGGCGACCTGCTGCGCATGAAGCGGCGCTTCGTCGACTACAAGGTGTCGGAGACCAAGTTCGCCGGCCCCACCATGTTCAGTCGGGGGGAGACCATCTACACCAACCAGCGCGGTGAGCGCGTGGCCAAGCAATGGTCGACGGCGGTGCGCTATCGCGCCGACGTGGCGCGCGACCGGAGCTTTTTCGAGCAGGCCGCGCCCCTGCCGACGTGGACCGAGAAGCGCCTGGCGGCCATCGAGGCCCAACGCCGGGAGTGGATCCGCAGCCGCGCCGGCGCGCAGAGCCCGACCCTCGAGTCCGTCGAGGTGGGCCAGAGCCTTCTCACGCGCCCCATCGGGCCCCACTCGCTGCCGAGTCTGGCTTCGGAGTGGCGGGGCTACACCTTCACGGTGTGGGGCTCGACCTATCACGAGGGTGCCGACCATCTGAGCGAGGCGGGATGGCTGGACGAGATGGACCGCGACCTCGTGGGCGCGCGGGAGGACCCCGAGCTCGCCGACGGCCTCTACCACGGCCCGTCGCGGGGCCACACCGACGAAGAGCACGCCCGTCTCATCGGCATGCCGCGCGGCTACGGCTACGGCGCCTCGATGGGGGCATGGGTGCTGGACTACGTGGCGGCGTGGGCCGGTGACCGGGGCCTCGTGCGCCACTCGGCCGTGCAGTACCGCTTCCCCGCCTTCGACGGCGACCTCACCCTCCTCGATGCCGAGGTCACCGACGCCCGCTACGACAAGATGCTGGGTGCGGGGCTCGTGACCCTGGAGGTGACCATGACCAACCAGGACGGGTCGGTGATGGCGAAGGGGCCGGTGGAGGTCGAGCTGCCGGCGTAGGCCGCGCCGACTCGGCTCGGGCACCGGACGCCCTCTGTGCCCCACTTCAGGGGACCACCTCCTGACTCCGAGCGCGGCATCGGCGCGCTCACCATGGGAGGGCTGCTCACCGAGACCACAGCCCGGCACGCCGGGCGCGAGGCCCTGTGTTTCCACGACGGGGACGCCGTGGTGCGGTGGACCTACGAGGAGCTCGCCCGGCGTGCCCATCGCTTCGCCCAGGCCTTGGTGGCGGCGGGCGTGGGCAAGGGCACGCGGGTGGCACTCCTCATGGGCAACCGGCCCGAGTGGGTCGAGGCCGCCTTCGGGGTGGCCCTGGCGGGCGGGGTGCTGGTGCCGGTCAACACCCTGTTCGAACCACCCGAGATCGAGCACGTGCTGGCCCACTCCGACAGCGCCGTGCTCATCTACCAGGAGCGCCTGGCCCATCACCGCTACCACGAGCAGGTGCAGTCGATGCTCGGGGACCTTCCCTACCTCACCACGCTGGCGTGCCTGGGCCGCGACTCCTACACCGAGTTCCTGGCCGCCGGGGACGCCGTGGACGACGACGTGGCGCTGCGGCGCGCCGCGATGGTCTCGCCGCACGACGACGCGTTGGTCGTCTACACCTCGGGGTCCACGGGCAAGCCCAAGGGCGTCCTGCACGCGCACCGCGCCCCCGCCCTCCAGAGCTGGCGCTTCGGCCGGCACTTGTGCCTGGATCCCAGCGCGCGGGTATGGAGCGCCTTCCCCTTCTTCTGGACGGCGGGCTACTGCATGGTCATGGGGGCGACGTTGGCCGCCGGGGCCTGTGTCGTGCTCCAGGAATTGTTCGAGCCCGGCGCCGCGCTCGAGCTCTTGGAGTCCGAGCGGGTGACCAACCCGCACGCCTGGCCGCACCAACTGGCCGCGCTCGAGGGCCATCCCGACTGGGAGTCGCGCGACCTCTCCGCCGTGGTGCACGTCGACTCGTTCACGGCCTTCGGCCGGCACCCGTCGGTGAAGATCGAAGACGACGCCTGGAGCCCACGCGCCGCCTACGGCCTCACCGAGACCTTCACCATCATCAGCTCCATGCCCGCCGACACCCCCGCCGTCCAGCGCGAGGGCCACGAGGGGGCGATCCTGCCGGGCAACGTGGTGCGCATCGTCGACGCCTCGACCGGCGAGGAACAACCGGTCGGCGCGCCCGGTGAGATCCGCGTCAAAGGGCCCACCCTCATGAAGGGCTACGTGAAGGTCGCCCCCGAGGAGGTGTTCGACCCCGAGGGCTTCTTCGCCACCGGCGACGCCGGGTTCGTCGACGGCCGCGGGCATCTGCACTGGGTGGGGCGCACCTCGGACCTCATCAAAACGGGCGGCGCCAACGTCTCGCCCGTCGAGATCGACAACGAGCTCCTGCGCCATCCCGGCCTGCACAGCGCCCTGGCGGTGGGGGTGCCCCACCCCACCCTGGGCGAGATCGTGGTGGTGTGCGCCGTGGCCCAGCCCGGCTGCGACGTGGACGAGGACGGCGTGCGCGACTTCCTGCGGGGTCGGCTGGCGTCGTACAAACTGCCGCGCCGGGTCCTGTTCTTCGCCGAGGACGAGCTCTCGCTCACCGGGAACGCCAAGATCCGCGTCGACGAGCTGCGCACGTTGGCCACCGAGCGGCTTGCCCGGAGCGAGAACACGTTCTAGCCTCGCGTGGGTCCGCGCCGAGGACGAGGGTGAGCTCCGGATGGGAGCGCCGACAAAGCTCGCGGTCGCGTACCGGGGATGCCGGCGTCACCCAACGCTGGCGTATGGCACGGGCGGATCACCGCAGCGCCGAGTGAGGAGCGAAGATGACCGACTTCGGATTCTGGGCCATGGCCGAGGAGGAGCCCGGCCATCTGGCTCTGGTGACCCCCGACGGCACCGAGCTCAAGGCGGGCGAGCTGCTGGGTCGGGCCAACCAGGTCGTGCACGCCCTGCGCCAGCTGGGGCTGCACAAGGGCGACACCATCGCCTTCGTGCTGCCCAACAGTGCCGAGGTGTTCGAGATCTACCTCGCCGCCATGCAGGCGGGGTGGTACATCGTGCCCATCAACCACCATCTGGTGGCACCCGAGATCGCCTACATCGTGAAGGACTCCGGGGCCCAGGTGTTCATCGGCCACGAGCGCTTCGCCCAGATCTGTCTCGACGCGGTCGACGAGGCCGAGATCCCCGCCTCGCGGTGCCTGGCGGTGGGGGACATCGCCGGCTTCGCCTCCTACGCGCAGCTGCGCGACAACCAGAAGACGGACCGGCCCGACGACCGCAGCCTGGGCGACACCATGAACTACACCTCGGGGACCACGGGGAACCCCAAGGGGGTGCGCCGCACGCTGTCGGAGGCGGACCCCGACGAGATGGCCATCGCCCTGGCGGGGATCCTGCTGCTGTTCGGCATCAACCCCCGCGACGACAACGTCCACATCGTGGGATCGCCGCTGTACCACACCGCCGTGCTCCGGTTCTCGGGTGCCGCCATCCACATGGGCCACACCGTGGTGCTCATGGACAAGTGGAGCGCCGAGAGCATGCTGGAGCTCATCGAGCGCTACCGGGTGACCCACTCGCACATGGTGCCCACCCAATTCCACCGGCTCCTGGCCCTGCCCGAGGACGTCCGCACCAAGTACGACCTCTCGTCGTTGCGGCACATGATCCACGCCGCCGCCCCCTGCCCGGTCGACACCAAGCACGCCATGATCAAGTGGTGGGGCCCCGTGATCGACGAGTACTACGCGGCGTCGGAGGGTGGGGGCACCATCGTCAACACCGAGGAGTGGCTCACCAAGCCCGGCACGGTGGGCAAGCCCTGGCCCATCTCGGAGATCGCCATCTTCGACGACGACGAGAACCGGCTCGAGGCCAAGCAGATCGGCACCGTGTACATGGCCATGCAGTCGGCCGACTTCGAGTACCACGGGGACAAGGAGAAGACCCGGAAGAACAGGATCGGGAAGTTCTTCACCGTGGGTGACGTCGGCTACCTCGACGACGACGGGTTCCTCTTCCTGTGCGACCGCAAGACCGACATGATCATCTCCGGGGGGGCCAACATCTACCCGGCCGAGATCGAGAACATCCTGCTGGGCCATCCTCAGGTGGTGGACGCGGCGGTGTTCGGGATCCCGCACGACGACTGGGGCGAGGAAGTGAAGGCCGTGGTCCAACCCGTCGACGGCGTGGAGGGCTCGCCCGAGCTCGAGGCCGAGATCCTGGGGTGGTGCGAGGGCAGGCTGGCCAAATTCAAGACGCCGAAGACCATCGACTTCACCGACGACATGCCCCGGGACCCCAACGGCAAGCTCTACAAGCGCAAGCTCCGGGATCCCTACTGGGAAGGGCGCCAGCGGGCCATCTGAGCCCGCGGGCTCAGGTCCCGCGCGCGGCGCGCACGGCGTCGACGAGCGAGAGCAGGCCCCGGACGTCGATGGGCTTGGCCAGGAACCCCATGACCCCGCGCCCGAGGAGCTGGCGCACCTGCTGGGGTGGGGCCTCGGCGCCGATCACCGCCACCGGAACATCGGCCGTGGCGGGGTCCTCGGCCAGACGGTCGAGCACGATCTCGCCCGTCATGTCGGGGAGGTAGAGGTCGAGCAGGATCATGTCGGGAACATGCTCGCGGGCCAGATCGACACCCAGGCCGCCCTGCATCGCCGCCAGCACTTCGGTGCCGGGCCGCCGCGACAACACCCGCTCGACCAGGTCGAGGGTGGTGAGGTTGTTCTCCACCAGCAGGACACGGAACACCCGGCCCGGGCCCGGCGCCCCACCCGTGTCGCCGCCCGTGTCGCCGCCCGTGTCGCCGCCGGTTCCCGTGTTGCTTGGCGCCGACGACGCCGCCGATCTCCTTGCATCGGTCCTGGCCCCATCGGACCTGCCCCCGTCGGGCCCGGCCACCAGGGCCGGGTGTGGCCCCGGACCGCGCTCGTTGTGGGTGTCGTTCGAAGCGGGCGTGGCGCTCGGAGCGCTCTCGACCGCGGCCGCGAGGCCGCCGGGGGGGGAGGGAGCGGAGTCCGCCGAGGGCAGCTCGACCACGAAGGTGCTCCCGGCGTCGACCACCGACTCCAAGCTGAGCTCGCCGCCCATGCGCTGGCACAAGTGTTGGGACAAGGCCAGGCCGACGCCGGTTCCTTCGATCCCGGTGTGCTCGAGGCCGAGACGGTCGAAGGGCAAAAATACCCGGTCGTAGTCCTCGCGCCGGATGCCCCGCCCGGTGTCGGTCACGCTCAGCTGAAGTCGTCCTGATGGTCCGGGCTCGCAAGTGACGTCGACGCGGCCCCCGGGCTTGTTGTACTTGACGGCGTTGGAGAACAAGTTGAGCAGGACCTGCATGAGGCGCTGGCGGTCGGCGGTGACGACGTACCCGTCACGGGGATCCACGGCGCACCGGATGACCACTTCGGCCCGGGCCGCCATGGGATCGGTCAGCTCGACGGCCTCGGACACGATCTCGGCCACCATCACCGGCACCAGGGTCAGCTCCAGGTACCCGGACTCGATCCTGGCGATGTCGAGGACCTCGTCGATGAGGTCGAGCAGGTGTCGACCGGCCCGCAGGATGTGGTCCACGGCGTCGAGCTGCTGCCCGGGGATGTCGTCCATCTGGAGCAGCTGGGCGAACCCGAGGATGGAGTTCAGCGGTGTGCGGAGCTCGTGGCTCATGCGCGACAGGAAGTCGCTCTTGGCCTTGCTGGCCTTTTCGGCGGACTCGCGAGAGGTCTGCAGGCGTTGCTCGGACTCGAGCTTGTCGGTGATGTCGCGCGACACCACGACGGCACCGGCGAAGTGGCCATCAGCGTCGAGCACGGCCTGGGCGCGCGAATCGACGGTGACCCAGTGGCCCTCGGCGTGGCGGGCCCGGTAGCGCAGGTGCAGGTGGGCCACGGCCCCGGTCACCATGCGGATGAACAACGACGCCACATCGTCGAAGTCGTCGGGATGGACGAAGTCGAACACGTCACTGCGGGTGAACACCTCGTGGCGATGCCCGAACAGTGCACTCTCGGCCTCGCTGATCTGATGGATCTTCCCGGCCCGGTCCATCAGCGTGATCATGTCGGGGCTGGCCTTGATGACCGAGTCCAGCAGGCGGTCCCTGGCGGCCAAGGCCCGCTCCGCCCCCCGGCGTTCGGTGGCGTCCGAGGCGATCCCGCCGATGGCGAAGGGGGTGCCGGCGTCGTCGCGGATCACGAACCGGTTCACCATGAAGTCCCGGGGGCCGTCGACCGTGGTCCGGAGCTCGTCGCTCACGAAGGACACCCCGTCGACGAGGAGCTGGCGCTCGCGGGCGGTGATGGTGTCGGTGTCCTCGGGCCAGCACTCCACGGCGGTGGATCCCACCACGGTGTCGACGGGGACACCCGAGGCGCGTCCGAACTCGTCGTTGACCAAGAGGTAGCGGCCCTCGAGGTCCTTCACGAAGATCACCGAAGGCGAGTACTTCAGGATGGCCCGCAACCGGGCCTCGCTCTCGCTGAGGGCGATCTCTTCGCGTCGTCGCTCGGTGATGTCGCGCGCCGCGCCGTAGACCCGCTGCCGCTCGAAGTCGACCCGGGTGGTCCACTCCAGCCATCGCCACTCGCCCTGCCGGGTGCAGAAGCGGATCGCGGTCAGCCCCGACTCGCCGTTCGTGGCCAACACGGCCTCGGCCGCCCTGCGCACCTCCCGGTCGTCGGGATGGACGAGGTCGTCGAGGGCCAGGCCGCGGAACTCCTCGGCGGTGTAGCCGAGGGTCCGTTCGAAGGCCGCGTTCCACCACACCAGGGCGCTGGTGAAGTCGGTGATGCAGAAGATCTGGGCCGAAAGGTCGAGGAACGTGCCCAGTTGGGCGGGCGTCGCCTCCGGGGGGGCGGCACGGGCCAACCCCACGCGGGGTGTCACCTGAGCTCCCCGGGCCGACACGACATCGTCTCCACCACGTTGAGCAGCTCGCGGATGTCGATGGGCTTGGTCAGATAGGCCGCCACGCCGAGGTCGCGCAGCCGTTGGATCTGGGACGGGGTGGCGTCGGCGGTGACCACCACGACAGGGATGTCCGCCGTGCGCGCATCCGCCTGCAACGCGTCGAGCAGGTCCGTCCCCGACATGTCGGGGAGGTGCAGGTCCAGGAGGATCAGATGCGGGCGGTGCTGGCGGGCCAGGTCGATCCCGAGGCTGCCCGACATCGCCGCCAGCAGCTCGACGACGCCCGAGCGCGTCAGCACCTGCTCGACCAATTCGAGGTTGGCGAGGTTGTCCTCGATGTGCAGCACGCGCAGCGTGGTCACGCGGGGCTCGGCATCAGGCGGATTCTCGGGCCCCGGCACGGGGGCAACGGGTGCCATCGCGGTGGGGAGGTCCACGGTGAAGGTGGTGCCCTCGGCGAACCGGGAGTACACCTCGATGGTGCCGCCCATCCGCTCCACCAGGTACTTCGACAGCGTGAGCCCCACGCCCGTGCCCTCCACCCCGCTGGACTCCGCACCCAGGCGGTCGAAGGGCTCGAAGACGCGATCGATGTCCTGCGCCCTGATCCCCTTGCCGGTGTCGGTCACGGTGATGCGGACCTGGTTGGGCGAGACCGCCTCGACGGCGACCCCGACGCGGCCCCCCGTGCGGTTGTACTTCACGGCGTTCGACAGCAGATTCAGCAGCACCTGGAGGAGCCGCTGGCGGTCGGCGAGGACGTGGAAGGTGTCCGGGCACAGCTCCAGGTCGGCCACCACCGAGATCTCTGCCCGCTCGGCCAGGGGGCGGGAGAGGTCGATGGCGTCGGTGAGGACCTGGCGGATGGCCACGGGCTCCAACAGGAGCTCGAGATTCCCCGACTCGATCCGGGCGATGTCGAGCACCTCGTCGATCAGGTTCAGCAGGTGCCGGCCGGCCCGCATGATGTGGCCCACGGCCTCACCGTGGTGATCGGGCAGGTCGTCCATTTCCAGGAGCTGGGAGAAACCCAACACACTGTTGAGCGGAGTGCGCAGCTCGTGGCTCATGCGCGACAGGAACTCGCTCTTGGCCTTGCTGGCCTGCTCGGCCGCCTCCACGGCGACGTGCATCTCGGCCTCGACCTCGAGCTCGTCGGTGACGTCACGGGATACCACCACGGCCCCCATGGTCGAGCCGTCATCTCCCACCATGGCCTGGCCGCGGGTGTCGAGGACGACCCAACGACCGTCGGCATGACGGACGCGGTAGGTGAGGTCGAGCTGGGCGTCGGGCATGGCGAAGATCTTGGCCGCCTCTGCGTGCACCCGGGCCAGGTCCTCGGGATGGATGAGGGCCTCGATCTCGTGCTGCACGGGGCCGCGGAGGTCGTAGCCCAGGATGCGGGCCGAGGCCTCGCTGATCTCTTGGACACTGCCGTTGGCGTCCAGCACGGTGACGATGTCGGGACAGGCCCGGATCACGGTGTCGAGGAGGCGCTGGCGCTCGGCCAGGGCCGCCTGGACGCGGGTCCATTCGGTGATGTCGGTGGCGATGGCGGCCATTCCCGTCACGGCTCCCGAGGAATCGAGCAGCGGGAAACGCGTGGTCATCATGACGTGGGTGCCGTCGTCGAGGGTCACCATGTCGTCGCGCGTGAAGACCTCGCCGTGCTCGAGCACCCGCCGGTCGGTGTCGTCGACGGGTGCGTCCGGCCAGATCTCGGCGACGGTCTTCCCCACGACGTCGTCGGGGCGGAGCCCAACGGAGCGGAGGAAGACCTCGTTCACCACCACGTAGCGCTCCATCCGGTCTTTCACGAAGATCGCCGCGGTGGAGTGGTCGAGGATCGCCTGCAGCCACGCCTCGTTGGCGCCCAGCGTGGTCTGGGCCACGTGGCGGTGGGTGACGTCGCGCGCCGCGCCGTAGACGAACCCCGACTCGGGCGCGAGGCGGGCCGTCCATTCCAGCCAGCGCCAACCGCCGTCCTTGCACCGGTAGCGGGACTGGATCCCGGCCGGCTCCTCGTCTTCGGCGGGCTGGTCGAACAGGGCCAGGGCCTCGACCAGGTCGTCGGGATGAATGAGGTCGACCAGGGACAGGCGCGCCAGCTCCTGCTCGTCGTAGCCCAGCAGGGCCGCCGCCGCGCCGTTGCTCCACACCAGACCCTGCGCCAGGTCGAACACGCCGAAGATCTCGTTCGACATCTCCAGGAACACGGCCAGGTCCTCGGCGGCCAGCTCCCCGGGGGGGCCGGCCGAAGGGGCGACACCGCCGGCACCGGCTGCGTCCACGGCGACCGACGCCGGGGCGCGCTCGGCGGTCCTGTCCCCGTTGCGCAGCGAAGGCGGTCCGCTGCTGTGGCGTGCTCGTGCGCTCAACCCTCGCCGTCCTCACCTTGGGCCGGGCCCGAGCGCCGGCCACCCAGTTGGGTATCGGCGCGCCGGGGGAATCTGTTGAGACAACGGCCACGCACCGTAAGGTGCACCACCATCGGCGAGCGGGGAAAGAAATCCCTGGTCAGGGAGTCGGTTCTGGTCAGGCCTGGCGTCGTCGAGCCCGGGACTGCCCCGGCCCGACAATTCTCTTTCCCTCTTTTTCCGCCTCTCCGGGTCTCGCCACGCCTGTCGGGGCCGCCGGGAGGCGTCGCGAAGGGGTGCTCAGTCCCCGGTGAACCCCAGACGACGGGCGTCGGCCCGTACCTGTTCGACGGCCTCGGGGGAGTCCGAGTGCTCGGTCACGAACGCCAGGAACCGTTGGGGGACGAGCTCGATGAAGATGCCCTCGGCCTCGGCGGTCAAGGTCTCTCCGTTGAAGATGGCGCCGTAGGTGCGGATCTTCCGCCCCTCTCTCCCCATGAACCGGGCTTCGAGGCGCAGCGGGGTCCGCAGGGGTGTGGGCTTGCGGTAGGTGATGGTGAGCGTGCCGGTCATGCCGGGGCTCCCCGCCATGATGTTGGCCGCGCCCAGCATCTCGTCGAACACCATGGCGATCACCCCGCCGTGGACACAGGTGGGCGGCCCCTCGTACTGGTAGTCGAAGGTGGCGGTCCCCCGCAGTTCGCCGTCGACCGCCTCGACCACCACGGGAGGGGCGACAGGGTTGGCGAAGCCGATGACGGGGCTGGTGGGGAAGAACTCCTGGGGATGTCCCACCGGATCGGGCTGGGCGCGCAACCGGCGACCGGGGCCCGCACCGCGCTCGAGCTCGTCGGCGACGTCCTTGAGCGCCGCCGCGGCGGCGGTGATGTCGGCGTCGCCGATGGGGAGGCCCACCATGGCACTCGTGATGCGCCGCACCTGGTGGGCGAGATCGAAGCGGGCGTCCTCGCCGGCGGGACGGGTTTCGGCCGGAGCCGGGGATCTCCCACCCGGGGAGATGCCGAAGTCCGAGACTCCGAGTTCGGGGTCGGGCATCAGCGCCGCTTGTACTGCGGGGTGCGCTTCTCGGCGAACGCCTTTTGGCCCTCGGCGGCATCCTCGGTGGCGAAGACGGGCCAGCCGATCTCGAGCTCGATCTTGAGGGCTTCGACCTCGGGGACCCCTTCGGTCTCGCGCACCGACCGCTTGATGGCCTCCACCGCCAGGGGGCCGTTCCCACAGATCACCTCGGCGATGCGCAGCGCCTCGTCGAGGGCCGTGCCGTCGGGGACGACCCGGCCGATGAGCCCGATCTCCTTGGCCTCTCGGGCGCTGACCTCCCGGGCGGTGAGCAGCAGGTCCATGGCCACGGTGAAGGGGATCTGTCGGCGGAGCCGGACGGTGGACCCGCCCAGCGGGAACAGGCCGCGACGGCCCTCGAACACCCCGAACTTGGCGCTCTCCCCCGCCACACGGATGTCGGTGGCCTGGAGGATCTCGGTGCCTCCCGCCACCGCCCATCCCTCGACGGCGGCGATGAGGGGCTTGCGCAATTGGTAGTGGCGGAGCAGTGCCTTCCAGTGCAGGTCGGGATCGGCCTCCTGGCGGTGCCGATAGGCGTCGGCCTCGGGCGCCGACATGGACTTGAGGTCCATCCCCGAACAGAATGTCCCGCCGGCGCCGGTCAGCACCGCGCACCGGATGTCGTCGTTGGTGTCGATCTCCTCCCAGGCGTCGGCCATGCCGACCAGCATGGGGAGGCTGAGGGCGTTCTTGGCCTCGGGCCGGTTCATGGTGACCACGGCGGTGGCGCCATGACGCTCGAAGATCAGGTTCTCTGTGCCGGGACCGGGCATGGCCTCTCCTTCTCGTCCTTCTCGTCTCTGTCCGCCGCCTCGGCTGGAGGGGTGCCCGTTCCTACGGCTCCTCCCCCGCCCGCTACGGGACGCCCCGACATTAGAACGGATTCCAGTTCCAGAGGCAGTCCACCGGCAGGACCAGGGGGGATGCTCGACCCGCTCGGCCCCGGCCGATCAGCTCAACGCTCGCGCAGGAGCTGTCCGGGCCTCGATCGGGTGGCCACCAGGGCGGGGGCGATGGCCAGGACGTTGGCAACCACCACGGCGCCCAGCGCCAGGGCCACGACCACTCCCACCGGCACCACCGAGACCGGCACGACCCCGAGGTTGGTGGCGAACGCCTTCCACACCCCTTGGCCGACCGCCACCCCCAAGGGGACGCCGACCACGATTCCCACCAGGGCCAGTGTGGTCGCCTGCCACGACACCGCCGAGGCCACCTGGCGGTTCACGAAGCCCAACACCTTCAGGAGCCCGATCTCGCGTCGACGGCGCGCCACGCTCACCACCAGCAGGTGCAGCAGGGTGGCGGCGCCGAACACCACCAGCATCACCCCGAAGATGAGCGGGAAGTTGACCGCCTCACCGAAGTTGACGAGGGACGTGGGGGTGCTGGGAAGGACCGCCAGTGTCCGGTAGGTGTCGACATAGTGGCTGATGGCCCGCGATCCCCGCGCCCCGGACACGAAGCGCACCAACATCCCGCCGTTGGACGTTCCGATCACCGCCTGCTGGCAGCGGGCCTGTCCGGACCCAGGGGGACACACGGCATCCTCGTACCCCGGGATGGTCATGGCGGCTCCGCTTCCCAGGCCCGAGATCCCGGCCAGGACGGGGAACGAGATCCTCGAGACCACACGGAGGTCGACGGTCCGTCTGCCGCCCGAGGGAGTGGTGACGGTGACGGTGACGACCGACCCCACGTGCGCGCCCACCTGACGCATGGTCGCCGCCCCCAGGCCCATCTGGCCGTCGGCGTCCGGCACCTTCCCGTCCACCGTCGACAACAGGAGCGGTCCACGGAGAGGCGCGGCTGCCACCAGGCCCACCGGCACCTTGTCGACCGACACCTCGGTCCCGAGACCGCGCGTGATCCCGGTGACGGCGGGGTCGTGTTCGAGGCTCGTGAGCAATGCCGGGTCTGGCTGGTCTCCGACGAGGTTGAAATTGATCTGGAACGGGTCGCCGTACAACGCGGGCGTGGCGGTGAGGTGCGACAGGCTGGACCCGAACACGGCGGTGCCGCACAGTGCCGTCACGGCCAGGACCGTCCCCGCCAGCGCGGTGCCGACGGGGACCGCAGCGCGGCCGCGGCCCCGCTGCAGAGCCTGACGCACGCCGATCACCGCACTCGGTGCGGCGCCCATCGCCGCCAGCTGGGCCGCGATGGCCGAAGGCCGCGACACCCTGGTGTCGTCGTCGGCGCGCAACGTGCGGGCGGCCCGCAGTGCCGGCCACACGCCCAACGCCACGACGATCACGACGATGACCAGCGCCCCGAGCACCAGGACGAGCCCGTCGAAGGCCACGCCCGTGGACGGCTCCGCCAGCCGGGCCTCGCCCACGGGAGCCAGTGGGGACAGGGCAGTGGCCAGCCCCACCGCGCCGGCCGCCCCGGCGATGGCCACCACCAGATTCCTGGCCATGGACAGCGCCACCAGTTGGGGCCGGTCCAGGCCCAAGGTGGCCAGTGTGGGGTGGTCCTCGCTCTCGACCACGCTCTGGCGGGCCAAGGCCTGGCCGATGACCAAGAGCCCGACCAGCGCGGCCAGGACGGCCAGCAGCCACCAGCCGACCGCTTGCGGGTGGATCGACGCCTGCACCGAGACGTTGAGATGATCGATGCTTTCGTCACCGGCGAGACCGGCCGGAGCCAGGGAATTGACATCGACGCCGAATCGGGCCAGGCCGGCCGCGCCGCGGTGCAAGCGCACGAAGTACACGTTGGCCGCCGCCGTCCGGGGGACCACGGTGCGGGCGAAGGCGTGGGTGGTGTACAGGCTGTAGGAAGGGGCGGCCCCGGCCGGGAAATCACCCTCGCTGGCTTCGAACCCGACCACGTGCAAGGACAGCGTCGGGCCTGTCGGCGTCGGTTCCGCACCGGTGGCGCTGAAGTACGCAGACAATTGCGATGCAGCGTAGAACGGGACACGGATGACGGTGCCGAGCTGGACGCCGAAGTCCTGCTGCAAGGTGAACGACGCCAGCACCTGGTACGGGGACGACTCGTCGGGCCACCGTCCGGCGACGAGCTTCGACAGCGACTCGGGGTTGGCGGGCAACACGGTGACGGAGAAGTTCGTGGGGTCGATCACACCGTGACAGGCGCACGTCGGTCGCCCGCTGAGAGGGCTGACCGACCTGGTGGCAGAGGCGACCTCGGGAAGGGTGGCCAGCTGCGGCACGGGGCGCGTGGCATAGCCCACGGCGTCGATGCCGTACTTGGCGACAAAGCGCGGGAACGCGGACTCGGTGCGGCGGCCGGCGGC
>DATCBU010000108.1:0-26882 GCA_036511675.1 Acidimicrobiales bacterium
GGTGTCGCCGGTCGTCGAACCCGGGTGTTTGGCCGAAGAGCCGGTTCCGAGTGCGAACACCAGCCCAGCCACTAGGACGACCACGACCAACACCGACGCCATCTGGACACCCCCGGGTCGCCGGCGGAACCGTCGCCACGATCGCCCCACACGCCCGCCGCCCGGACCGGCCATCGCCCCTCCTCATATCGCCACCATCCGAGCGGCCCTGAAGGGCTGCCCGCGCTGGGCGCAAACTTAGGCGCACCCGCTAGGACGAACGAGTCGAGCACTGCGGCTCGACCTCGGGGAGTCCGGGTCGTCCGGAGAAAGTGCCGAGCGGGCGCGAGGGTGCGACGACGCGCTGGTCAGGGGGTGGCGACGCGGCCAATCGTGTCGTTGATGTAGTTCACAAACCACACTGCGCCGCCGGGGCCGGACGTGATCGCAAAGGGGGCATAGATGCCCGGACTCGCGTATACGCTCACTTGGCCTGATGTGGTGATCCGGCCGATGGAACCTGAATGAGAGGAGAAGTCGGGCGAGGGCGAGTAGCTGTAGTCGGTAAACCACAAGGCCCCATCGGGACCTGCGGTGATGCTCACAGGGTCGGTCCCCAGCGGGTAGGTCGTCACGGTGCCATCAGTTGCGATCCGGCCGATTCCCAGTGCAGCGACGAACCACACGGCTCCGTCGGGACCGGCCGTGATGCTCGGATCGCCGCCGGCAACGTCGCCGTAGGTGGTGACAACACCGGAGGTCGACATCCGCCCGATGTATCCGTCCACGAAGGTGTTGTTGACCCAGGTGCCGGACGTGACGAACCATAGGGCCCCGTCAGGACCTGCGGTAATGGCCACTGGCTCCCCGGAGCTGAGCGGGAAGAGGGAAAAGGCGCCCGACGTCGTGACCCGCCCGATATAGCCGGGACTCTCGGTGGCCGTTCTTCCGCTATTGATCCAGTGGCCGTAGGTTGTGAACCACACGGCTCCGTCAGGACCCGTGGTGAGCGCCGAGGGCACCAGGTAGTTCCCTGCGCCGTCGGTGTACGGACCGTAGGTGGTCACGTGACCTGAGGTTGTCATCTGCACGATGTCGAGGGAACCTGTGAACCACAGCGCGCCATCGGGACCAGCGATGATGTCCATAGGGTCATCGGCTGGTGTGGCGAACATCGACACCGCACCAGAGGTCGTCATTCTTCCGATGTACGACCCACCTTCAGCGTCACGCACTCGTGTGGTGAACCACAGAGCGCCGTCGGAGCCAGCGGCAATGCTCGTCGGCAGATACCTGCTTCCGCAGGTCGTGCCACTTCCGATGGGATAGATCGTGACCGGCGGTTGGCCCGGACCGCAGCTGGGACCCAAGGTGATGCTCCCACCGACATGCATCATGGTGATGCCTTGTGAGCACCGGAGAGAGAACCGTGACGGGACGGCATACGTCGTGGTCACCGCTCCTTGGAATGAACCACCGGTCGAGCCCCCGCTATTGAGCATGCTCGGCCGATATTGGCCTCGCCACCTGACCTCCCCGGACAGCAGGGCTGCGCCATTGGAAAGCTTGGGACAATGGAGGGGGCTCGTGGCATACGCGCCGGTGAGGGTTCCGCCTGCGACTCCCTCCCCGCGGGAGTTGTCGGCGCAACGCGACAACGTGGCGCGCACCGTTGCGGCAGGTGCATTGCCAGTGGTGAGCGGCGTGCCGAAGGTCAACGAACCCGAGAGGTGGCATCGCACGGGCCCATCGCCCCAGGCATTTTGGACATGCGCGTGGCGCGTCAGTGCCGAAGCTGGCGACGACGACAATGTCAACAGCGAGCAGAACACAGCCAACGACGCGGCGGCACTCGCCAGCAACGGGGTCCGGGGTCTTCCCGACCTCGACCCCGCGACCGGACTCCACGACCTGGCCATCACGACCCCCTCACCCCGCAGCACGAGGAAGGTTAGTCAGGGCCACGCCAGGCGTGCTGCGTGGCGGTGTTGTGTCAGCGGATCGGGCTTGCCCGGCCGACCCGCTCCGGCACACACTGGACGAGGCGCGTCGTCGTCATGGCACCCGGGTGTACATGAGGTCGAAGTCGTGCAACCAGCTGGAGCCGTCGCTTGAGGTCTCCCAACGTCCGGCGATCGTATCGTCGTCCTCGCTGAAGCGGCCGGTGAAGCGCTGCGAGAAGTCGGGGTCTGCGGCAAACCGGTGAAGAGTCCACACCTTGTCGGCGAAGGCCATGTCGTAGACGCGCGCCACCCCTCGAGAGTCGAAGTAGTGCTGGAGGAAGATTGCCCTGGCGGGGTCGAGGCCGATGATGGCGATGCCATCCGGGGCATCGGGATGCTCGACCTCCCATCGCTGGACAAGGAACCGCCTTCCCGAAAGCCACTCGAAGGTGGTGAGTGCACGCGGAGCATCGGCTGGGCTCGGGGTCGATCCCATGGTCATGCGCCACTGGCCAATGAACGGCTGCAAAGCACCGAGTGCCTCTGGACCCGTCGTCTCGGTCACGGTGCTCCCTTCGGTCTCGGGTCGTGGCGTCAGAGGCTACGGGTGCCGAGGCGCGCCACCCACGGGGGGAGACGTCCTTCTGCGCTCAAGGTCGCGAGGGCGAATCTCGGGATGTCGGAAAGTGAGCGGTAGGCGAGGTAGCGGGAGACCCACTGGGGGCGGAACTTATTGGTAAAGGCGAAGAGTCGTGGCGCGCCCGCAGGATTGAAGTGTCTGATAGCGCGAGCCACGGTCCCGTTTCCCGAAGCCACATCCAGGCTCTGGAGAAGCTTCCGAAACGCGACGAAGTTGAGGGAAAGTTCGATGATCCCGTTGTCCCGGGCCCATTGGATGACCTCAAAGATCATACGTTCCCCGGTACCATTCGGCGCACTCGGAACGCGACGCATGGCGTCGACCGACAGCTTCGTGTCCCCGCTGCACGATGAATATCGTTGGAATCCGATAGGTGTGCCCATGCGATCGCGACAGACGGCCACCAGACAAGTCGGCTGGGGGACACTGAACGGCTCCTCAAGGGCGGCGGAGAAGCCCTCCTCGCGCTTCCCGTGCCGGGCGCGGACGGTGATCTCGCGCAACGAGTCGATAAGCGAGGGAGGGATATCGACCTCGTGCATGATCTCCGTGGTGACACCGAAGTTGGCGGAGCGTTTGACCGCCTGACGAACATTCCGCATCCGCGGGCTGTCCAAAGTGAAGCTGGCGACATCGAGGATGGCTTCGTCGCCCAAATACAGTGTTTTGAACCCGAGACGCTGGTAGAGCGCTAATCGGTCTTCGCGGACGAGCATGATGACCGGCCGCAGCCCCAGCCCATCGGACTGGGACACGAACTGCCGCAGGCAATCCTGGAATTGGTCTCTCGCTCCGATGGGATCCCCCGATCCCAGTGCCACGCCAAAGAGCGACCGGTATGCAAGCGCCGCGCCCCGGTCCGGAGCGAAGACATATTCCTTGTCGGCGCGGGCCGCGAACGGGTCGAGGGTGTCGCCGTCGCTCAGAGGGCTGCGGATGAACTCGCCCACGCGAGCCCGGTCAGCCCGCAGCGCCTCGGTGCCAGCAGAGCCGGAAAGGTCGGCTGCCAGAAATCGCGGGACGCCCGACGCCCTCCGGCGACTGATGAAAGACACACCCAATCCTAACCTCCGAGACTCGTCGTACTTCCGAGACGACACGGAGTCGGTCATTGCCCACGTCGACAATCACATGGTGGCGCAGCAAATGCCCGGCGTGGTCGGTCAAGCATTCAGCTCTGAGTTGGCCACGCCGGTCGGCGGACTCGTCGAGGAGGCTGCTCGGGGAGGGCTCACCGCCGTAGGGCTCTCTGGCCTTCGAGAAGACACGCAATGCACCAGACGGTGGCACGACCGCGGCGACGCGTGCGTCTACGCGAGGCTGGCAGGGTGTCGGACGCGCCCCAGAACCTTCCTGTCGTCATTCCGGGCCCGCTCGTCGGGGTAGAGGACCCCGGCGACCAGCGACTCGACCTCTACCGGGCCCTCAACGACCCGGCCCGACGCGTCCGGCTGGACGCCGAGCAGTCAGTGTTCGTGGTCGAGGGCAGACTCGCCGTCGAGCGGCTCCTCACGTCGCAGTACACGGTGCGTTCGCTGCTCGTCGACGATCACCAGGTGACGGCGGCCAGTGACCTGGTTGCGGCCACACGGGCCCGGGGCGCGCCGGTGTTGGTGGGGTCTCGCGCCTTGGTGGCGAGCACGGTCGGCTTCGCCCTGCACCGGGGTGTGGTGGCGGTCGCCAACCGCCCGTCACCCGCCGAGACACGACGGCTCCTTGCCGAGGCCGCTCGACCATCCCCTTCCGAGGGAGCCCCTCCGCTCGTCGCCGTCCTCGAGGGCCTCAACGACCACGAGAACATCGGTGCCCTGTTCCGCAACGCCGCCGCCTTCGGGGTGGCCGCGGTCCTCCTCGACCCGACGTGCGCCGACCCGCTCTACCGGCGGTCGATCCGGGTGTCTGTCGGCCATGTCCTGCACATGCCGTTCGCCCGACTGGTGCCGTGGCCGACCAAGCTCCACCAGGTGCGGGCCGCCGGCTTCGTCGTCGCCGCGTTGGTGCCGCGTCCGGCTGCCGACAGCGGGGTCCGTGCCATCAGTCTGGCCGAGCTGAAGGCCTGGATGTCCGGCTCCGATCCCCCCATCGGTGTAGCCCTGCTCCTCGGTGCGGAGGGGCCGGGCCTGACAGATGCCGCCGTGGCAGCGTCCGACGTGGTGGTCCAGATCCCGATGATGGACGGGGTTGACTCGTTGAACGTAGCAACGGCCGCCGCTGTGGTCTTTCACGCGCTCGCCGGCCTCTGACGTCTGAGTCCGGTCGGGGGGAGGGGACTCTGGGTGTCACCGCACGCCGGTCACTCAGAAGCCGGCCCGCCTCGTTCAATTGCACCGTGAGCGAACTCGCAAAGAACGCTGGCCGCCACCTTGATCGACGTGTCCGTGGCGGGGACATCGAGAGGGCCCGGGCAAATCTGCCCCGCCGGCGTGTGTCCACCACGAGCCAGACGACGAATTCCCAGGTCTCGCCTATTCTTTCGCACAGGCGGGAAAGAGGAGGGCCGTGGGCTTCGACTGAGAACCTCACGGTGCTCTTCACCGACCTCGTCGGTTCCACTGAATTAGCCGCTGCGCTCACTCTCGAGGCCGGGGGCGAACTGCGCCGGAAGCACTTTTCGATGCTTCGTCAGGCCATCGCCGCGTCAGGGGGGACCGAGGTGAAGAGCTTGGGTGACGGGGTCATGGTCGTGTTCCCCGTTGCCTCCGCTGCCCTGTCATGCGCTGTGGCCATGCAGCAGGCCGTAGACCGGGACAACGCCAGCGCTGAGCGACCGTTGGGACTGCGTATCGGGCTGAGCACCGGGGAGGTGATCGGAGAGACAGACGACTACTTCGGCGATCCAGTGATCGAGGCGCCCCGGCTGTGCGCGCAGGCCGACGGCGGCCAGATCCTGGTCACAGATCTTGTACGGGCGACGGACACGACCGGTCCACGTGCTCCCCGTCGGGGGCCACTGAGGTGAGGACGCTGTTCAACGCCCCGAGGTGCAGGTCGGACATGCACACCCACCGGATGGCAGCCATCACGCAACTCTGCGAGTCCATCGACGGTTGATGCGGGTCACGCGCCCGTGCCCTGCGGGGGCATGTCTAGCGCGATCAGCCGGCATTCGACGGGGCCACGGCGGGCCCGAGGAGCCATCGACGTAGCGGGATGCTGCATCGCACCCCCAGGCCCGGAGACGGTGCTGGCGCCGAAGCCCACTGGGGGTCGAGGGCGGCCCAGCGCATCACTGCACTGAGGGGGGAGCGGTCCGAGCAGAGCCACGATGGCGCACTAGTGCCGCGACCGCGAACCTTTGCCTTGTCCAGACAGTGGCTCGCGGTTCCTCGCTCAGGGGGCCGAAGCATCCTTGGCGAGCGACTCTCCGGGATCGTCATCGTGGACGTCCCCGGGGCGGGCCGCGGCCGGCCACTGACCCACGAGTTGGCCACGTTTCTGCCAAGCCACCCGTCTCGGGTCACGCCGGGTCCGACCGGGCAGATGCCGGCCGGCTCGACGGTGCATGATCGCCAACCTCGCCGGGTCGACGTTGATCCCGTCTCGAGGCGACTTCGAGGCGATGTTGATGGCGCCCACCATGTCGCGGTGGGCCTGAAGATGGCAATGGGGGCAGGAGAAGTTCCTCCCCTTCGGCTTCGGAACGCGGTGTTCACAACGGGGACACGTCGACGACGTCCCCCGTTCGTCGACGGCCGTGACCTCGATACCGGCCGCTGTGGCTTTGTCCTGCAGGACGCCGATCATCCGCCCCACCCGCCAATTTCTGGTGGCCAGGTTCTGGCGGGCCCCGACGTCTCGATCGAGGACCCCGCGCGGATCGCCCACCACCAGAGCGCCGATGCGCTTCTCCCGAGCGAAGTCGACGACGGATCTGGCCGCCTCGTGGCGGGCCTGGGCCAGGCGTCGGGAGTGCCGGCCTTCGAGGACTTTGGTCCTGGCCCGGTACTTCCGCCACCGACGAGATCCCCGTTGACCCTTTGACGGGGCCCGCCGGGCCACGGCCCGGTGCCGCGCTTTCGATTCGACCAGGTGAAGCCGGGATTCGGCCCGAAGGGCCCGGCCCGACACGAGCAGGGATCCCTCGTCGGCGACGACGGCGAAGAGATGGATCATGCCGAGGTCGACCCCGGCGATCCTGGTCGGGTCGGGAGCTTCCTCCGGTGTATAGCGCTCGACCTCGACCTCGGCGGTGACATCGACGCACAGCCGAGCGCCGTCGGCCAGCAGCGTGACAGAGCGGATGGCCGTGGCCGGGTAGGGGACCTCCCGGGTGAGGCGGACGACGAGGGGCGCCGACCCCCGGGTGACGGGGATCGTGAGCCGACGTTCGTCGAGACTGAAGGTGCCGGCGTAGTAGCGCGACGGCACGAGGGCCTTCTTGCGTCTCGGGTAGCGGGCCGACATCTCCCCGCCTCTGCGACGCCTGGCCGTCGTCATCCACGAATCGGAGTAGCGACGCAGGATGGAGCGGGCACCGGTCGTCGACAGCTCGCCGAAGATCCCCGGTCCGTCTGCCGAGAACTCACGGCACAACGCCTGGTAGGTGACGAGGGGCTCCCCCTTGCGCCGGCGACGGATGGCGTTCAGCTCGAGGACGCAGGCCCAGACGTCGCCCCCGGAGCGAAGCAGGCCGAAGCAGCGCTGGCGTTGTGCCGGGGTGGTGCGCAGGGCGATCCGCGCCGTTCGATGGACGACTTGCGGCGCATCCGTCGGACGCTGGCGGGGCATGACCGAATCGTGCCAACCGGTTGTAACAGTGCAAACGTTGCCTGATGGCGCACTAGCTTGTCGGCAATGCTTCCCGTTGTCGGCGTCGTCGTCCTCGGCCTGTTCACGTCACAGGTCGCCCTCCTGGTAACCACGGTGTACCTCCATCGATGCCTCTCGCATCGGGCGCTGGCCCTGTCACCGAGCGTCCGCGGGGCGGGCCGGGTGCTCATCTGGGTGATGACCGGGATGCGCCCTCGACAGTGGGTGGCGGTGCACCGCAAGCACCACGCCTTCACCGACACCCAGCGCGACCCCCATTCCCCCATAGTTCTGGGCTTCCCGCGCGTGCAGTTTGCCAACGCCCTGCTCTATCGCAAGGTGGCGCGCGACCCGGCTGCAGTCGCCCGCTACGCCCGGGACATCCCCGCCGACCGCTGGGACGCCTTGCTCTTCGACCACGCTCTCCTGGGCCTAGGCCTGGGCCTGGGTCTGTTGGTCCTCCTGGTCGGCTGGGAACTGGCACTCGTCGCCGCCACCGTCCACGCCGCCTACTACCTGCTCGGCGGGGGGGCGATCAACGCCGTCGGACACCGGTGGGGCCGGCGACCGTTCGACAACCTGGCCACCAACAACCAGTGGTTGGCGTGGCTGGTGGTCGGCGAGGGGCTGCACAACAACCATCACGCCGCCGCCACCTCCAGCCGGCTCAGCCTGGCCAAGGGGGAGGTCGATCCCGGATGGTGGTGCATCCGGCTCCTGGTCCTCATGCGTTGCGCCACCCTGCGGGAGCCAGGATCGGTCCCCCGGACGGTGGCGACGCGCTGACTTTCCCCGGGGGACGGCCCGCCAGTACGGATCCCGGGCCGGAGTTCGACCTCATGCGGGCAAGATCACTCAGGGCCGGTGACACCGGCCGATCGCCTGGTGGAGTGGAGTTCGGGCGATGGCTGGGAACCCATCTGCACGGCTCTCGGACTGAAGGTGTGCCTAACGTAGGGTTCCCGCAGGTGAACACCACGACTCAAGCAAGAGCCGAACTCTGACCTGACCAATCGCAGGAAGTCCATACCTGAAAAGAGGCGAGCCTTATGAAAACGATGACATGTAAGCAGTTGGGTGGACCATGTGACTTCGCGCTCCGTGGAACCGCTGCTGATGAGGTTATAAAGGCGCAAGACGGCCATTTGAAAGAAATGGTCGCAGCGGGTGATGAATCGCACAAAGGTGCTTTGAAGGAGATGAAGGGCAGGTGGAAAAAACCTATATCCGGCATGGGCTGGTATAGGAAAACCAAGCGTGATTTTGCTGCTCTTCCCGAAGACTGATCAGAGGTCGACGCCCTTCCTGCTGACCTCAATCAGGTCGACTACACGCTGGCCCTCAGCCGCCCGGTTGCAACCTCGCCTTCAGGTTCTGATGCAGTACCAGAGGTGAACCACTGCGGTGACGTGGTGTCATGACACCATGACGAAGAACCTCACCGTCCGCCTTCCCGACGACCTGGCTGCTGACGCCGAGGCGCTCGCACGGGTCGAGGGCAAGAGCCTGAACGAGACGGTCAAACAATCGTTGATCGAGGCCGTGGAGCGGCGGCGGAAGAACCCCAAATTCAAGGCACGCCTGGCGAAGATCATCAAGGAGGATCGCGAGCTGCTCGAACGCCTTGCCAAGTGAGCGTCGAGTACCCGGACTTGGCCGACTTTCTCGCCATCGCCGCAGCAGTAACAGGCGTCGATCTCAAGACACTCTTGAACGCAACCACGCTCGATCTGGCCGACTCCGCTCTGCACGCGCCTTCGGCGACGAGGAGTTCTACCCCGCCTTCTGTGACAAAGCCGCCGTAACTTCTGGTGCGATTGGTCAAGAACCACCCCTTACTCGACGGCAACAAGTGAGCTGCCTGGGTGACGCTCAGAGTGTTCATCGAGATGAACGCCTGGCAGTGGAATACAAATCCGTCGGTGGACGAGGCTGAACGGGTGGTTCTGGCCGCCGCTGCAGGCGAGTGGGACGAGGAGCGCACCGCATCATGGCTCCGGGAGCATCTCGAGCCTCAGCGTTCTGCTCCGACCTCGTAATCACTCAGCATCCTGGGACGCGAAGGCGCGTTGCAATGACAGAACGCACTGGACGTGCCCCTGCATGGATGACCTCCTGGCTCGTGTCCGTGTCGCGACGACCCCTTCACGAGTCCGGATTGCCAAGAGGGTGTGACGGTCCCTCGTCGATGAGAGGAAGACCGTCTCTACCAGGGATTTCGAGTGGAGGCGAAGGGACTCGAACCCTCGAACCTCTTGACTGCCAGTCAAGCGCTCTACCAACTGAGCTACGCCCCCGGGACGAGCCGCCACGTTATCAGCCCGGCATGGCCTGACAACGGGGTTCGCACCGGCGCGAGTGCTGATCTCGGTGCTGATTCGGGCCGCGGTCTTGGCCCCGGGCGACGGGGGAGCGGTGTCCGGGGTGCTGCGCCCGACTCCCTAGAATCGGGGCATGGCGCGGCCCTATGACGTGCAAAAGGTCGAGCGCAAGTGGCAGCAGCGCTGGGCGGACAGCCACCTCTACGAGATCGACGCCGACGACCCGCGTCCGGACCAGTACGTCCTGTGCATGTATCCGTATCCCAGCGGGGCCGCTCATCAAGGCCACGTTCGGAACTACACCTTCGGGGACCTGCTTGTCCGACACCGCACCATGCAGGGCTTCGCCGTCCTATCTCCCTTCGGTTTCGACTCCTTCGGCCTCCCGGCCGAGAACGCCGCCATCCGGACGGGCGAGCACCCCCGCGCCTTCACCGAGGCGCGCATCGCCGAGCTCAAGGCCAGCGTGCAGCGCCTGGGGGCGGTCTACGACTGGCGGCGGGAGGTCCGCAGCCACGACCCCTCCTATATCCGCTGGAACCAGGTGATCTTCCTGAGGCTGCTGGAGGCCGGCCTGGCCTACCGCGCCCTGGCGCCGGTCAACTGGTGCCCGGGCTGCCAGACGGTGTTGGCCAACGAGCAGGTCCTGGCGGACGGCACCTGTGAGCGATCGGGCGACCTCGTGGTCCAGCGTGAGCTCGAGCAATGGTTCTTCCGCACCACGGCCTATGTCGACGAGCTGCTCGACTCGCTCGACGCCCTCGAGTGGCCCGAGCGGGTCAAGACCATGCAGCGCAACTGGATCGGCCGGTCCGAGGGGGTCGAGTTCGACCTGCGGGTCCTGGCGCAGGGACACGAGGACCTCCTGCTGCGGGTGTTCACCACGCGGCCCGACACCAGCTTCGGGATGACCTATGCCGTGGTCGCGCCCGAGCATCCCCTCGTCGATGTGCTGACCACGCCGGCCCAGCGAGCCGAGGTCGAAAGCCTTCGCTCGTCGGCCGCGGACCGCAGCGAGCTCGACCGGACCTCCGAGCACGGCGCCGAGACCCTGGCCAAGCGGGGGGCTTTCACCGGGGGCCACGTCGTGAACCCCTTCACGGGTGAGGCGATCCCGGTGTACGTGGCCGACTACGTCCTCATGCGCTACGGCACAGGGGCGATCATGGCGGTCCCGGCCGAGGACGAGCGGGACTGGGACTTTGCCGCCGCCCACGGCCTGCGGGTGCTTCGCACCACCGAGCCGCCCGCGGATTTCGACGGTGGTGCGTGGACCGGTGAGGGTGTCAAGATCAACTCGGACTTCCTGAACGGCCTGGACATCGCCGCCGCCAAGGAACGCGCCGCGGCGTGGCTCGAGGAGCGCGGCATCGGGCAGCGCACCGTCAACTACCGCTTGCGCGACTGGTTGGTGTCACGTCAGCGCTATTGGGGATGCCCCATCCCCGTCGTCTTCTGCCCCGTGGACGGGATCGTCGGTGTGCCCGAGGACGAGCTGCCCGTCCTCGCTCCCGATGACGTCGAATTCCTCCCCACCGGCGAATCGCCCCTGAAGCGCCATCCCACCTTTCGCCACGTGACCTGCCCGAGATGTGGGGGACCGGCCGAGCGCGAGACCGACACCATGGACACGTTCGTGGACTCGTCGTGGTACTTCCTGCGCTTCTGCGACCCCTGGTCCGAGGACCAGCCATTCGATCCCGCCAAGGCCCGGCACTTCATGCCGGTGGACCAGTACATCGGGGGGATCGAGCACGCCATCTTGCACCTGCTCTATGCGCGTTTCTACACCCGGGCCCTCATCGACGTCGGACTGGCCCCCGGTCTGGAGCGGGAGCCGTTCCGACGGCTGTTCACCCAGGGCATGATCCGGATGGATGGCAAGAAGATGTCGAAATCCCGGGGGAACCTCGTCACGCCGTCCCGGTACTTCGACACGGTGGGTGCCGACGCGCTGCGGCTCTTCCACATCTTCGCGGGGCCCCCGGGCGACAACATGGACTGGACGGACCAGACCGAGAGTGTCATCGACGGGTGCGGCCGGTTCCTCGACCGCGTGTGGCGCCTCACCGTCGAGACACCGCCCGTCCAGCGCCAGGGTGATCCCGCGGCGCAGGACGTCGAGATCAGTCGGGCCACGCACCAGCTCATCGCCAAGGTCAGCGACGACCTCGAGCGGTGGTCCTTCAACACCTCGGTGTCGGCCTGCATGGAGTTCTCCCACGCCCTGCGGCGCTACCAACGCGACGCTCCCGATGGTCCGCACGGCGCCACCAACGACGCCGCCTCCGACGCGCTGCTCCTCCTGCTCGCTCCGTTGGTGCCGCACATCGCCGCCGAGGCGTGGGAGCGCCGACACGGGGAAGGGGCCATGGTGCACGCCGAGTCGTGGCCCTCGTTCGACCCGGACCTGGCACGTTCCGAGAGCGTCACCATGGTGGTCCAGGTCAACGGCAAGGTGCGCGACCGGATCGAGGTCCCGCCCGACATCACCGACGAGGACGCCGTGCGACGAGCCACCGCCTCCCCGCGGGTGGTCGACGCGCTGGGCGGCGCCGAGCCGTCCCGGGTGGTGGCCCGGCCGCCTCGGCTCGTCAACTTCGTGACGTGATGCGCCCCCGGCCTGCTCGGGGCGGCCGACCCGGGGTGTTCAGGCGGCCCTGAAACCCGCCAACAGCTCCTGGATGCTGGTGTGATCCATGCGGTACGGGGCATAGAAGCTCACTCGCGTGACCATGCCCCCGAAGCGCTCGACCACCTTGGCCGGGATCTCGGCGATCTCCCCGGAGACGGCGAAGGCATCGAGCATGTCCGCGGGGATGAGGTCCGCCATCTGGACCCACTCGCCCCGCTTGGACAAGGTGTTGAGCTCGCTGAAGAGGTCACCCCACCCGTGGAGGTCGAGCACCGGCTTGTAGGCGGGCGTCGACGCGTAGAAGGCCAACTGCGCTTTGACGGCCTGAGTGGCGGCCTGGATCTCGGCGTCGTTGGTCCCTGTCACCATCATGGCCGGGTACGAGATCTCGTAGTCCGCCCTGGTCCGTCCGGCGCGAGCCAGTCCCCGGTCCAGTGCCGGCAGGGTCACCTCGCGCATGTAGCGCGCCGTGGTGAAGCCGTGGGCCAGGAGGCCGTCGGCGACCTCGCCCGCCACCTCGGTCATGAGCTCGCCCACCGCGGCCAGGAAGACCTTGGGGACCCCGTAGGGATTGGGACCGGGATTGAAGAAGGGCGTCATCAACGTGTGCTTGTAGAAGTCCCCTCGGAAGGCGAGCTTGGTCCCGTCGTGCCACGCCGACCAGATGGCGCGCATGGCAGTGATGAACTCGCGCATGCGGGGCGCCGGGTGCGACCACGGCATCGAGTACCGCTTTTCGATGTGCGGTTTGATCTGCGAGCCCAGTCCCAGCAGGAATCGACCTTGGGAGAACGACTGCAGGTCGTTGGCCAGGACGGCGGTGCTCATGGGGTTGCGGGCGAAGGCCACCGCGATCCCCGTGCCGAGCTCGATCCTTTCGGTGTGCTCCGCGGCCAGCAGGAGGGGGAGGAAGGGGTCGTGCCCCGTCTCCGCGCACCACAGGCCATCGAAGCCGTCTGCTTCGGCTCGTTGCGCGGTCTCCACTGCATCACTCGGATCGAACCCGATGCCCCCGTCGACTTGCATCGGCGCACCCTATCCGACGGTCATCGCGCCCACCCAGGCTGGCTGGCGGTCCCGGGTGGGCCGAAAATCGCGGAAAGCGTTGCAGTTCCCATCCGAGGTGGCCGACAATTACGAGGTGGGCCCAGACGGATCCTCCCTCCCAGACGAGCCCGACGGTCCGTCCTCCCCGGGCGACGACGACCAGGGCTTGGCTTTGCGCGAGCCCTTCCTGCGACGCGTGCTGGCCGAGTTCGAAGCGGGGCACCTCGAGGCCTATGAGTACACACAGCGGGTGTTCGCCATCAATGCCGCCACGTCGACGACCGCCATGCAGGCCATCGTCGACCAGCGGCCCGATGCCCGCCCAGGCGATGCCGGCCCGGCACGCCCCCGGGGCCTCGACGCCGTGGACCTGGCCCGGCTCAAGTCGACGCAGCTGTCTGAGTCGCGCAGCCCCACCACGCGCTATGTGACGTTGGCGGTCGTCTTCGTGCTCTTCGCCGTGCTCATCGGCATCGGGATGTGGCTGGCGGGCCATGTCCACGCCGCGGCTCCGTCGTCGGGAGTGACCGGTGGCGCTGGCCTCGCCGCCTTGACGCAGAGGTGGCGCTGACGCCACAGGCCGTCCTCGCCATTGCACGTTGGTGTTCAGAGCCTGGCAGGCATCTCCAGCCAGCTTCGGTCGAGGTGGGCGACGGACGGGCAGCCCATGAGGCTCATGGTGCGCACCATCTCTGTGCGGAGGATCTCGAGGACCCGCGTCACGCCAGCTTCGCCCCCCGCCGCCAGCCCGTACAGATAGGCGCGCCCGATCATGACGGCGTCGGCCCCGGCCGCCACCGCCTTCACCACGTCGCTGCCGCGTCGGATGCCGCTGTCGAGCACGACCGCGGCCGAGCCTCCGAGGGCGTCGACGATGGCCGGGAGCACCCGAAAGGTGGCCGGCGCACCGTCGAGTTGGCGACCACCGTGGTTCGACACGATGACCGCATCGCAGCCGACCTCGACCGCACGACGGGCATCGTGGGGCGAGAGCACACCTTTCACTGCCAGCGGACCCGACCACTGCTCGCGGATGGCACCGACGTCGTCCCACGAGAACGGCGAGGCGCCCATGGCGACGAGCCGTGCCGACGGCGTCGCCCCCGACGCGCCAGTGTTGTCTGGCGACCCGGCGCGGGCGCGCATCTCGGCTCGGGCCATGCCCGCCAACCACCGGGGTCGCATCGCCACCTGCGCCGCCAGCCGACCGGCGCTCGCCGCCGTGAACCGGAACGGCTGGGTCACCCCGTGGCGGACGTCGCGCTCGCGGTGTCCGAGCGCAGGGGTGTCGAGGGTGACGACCAGCCCCGCGTACCCCGCGTCCTGGGCCCGTCGCACGAGCTCCCCGGTCTGCTCGGGGCCGCCGGGCGCATAGAGCTGGAACCACTTGGGGCCGGGCGCCGACGTGGCGAATTCCTCGAGTGACGTTCCCGCCACGGTGCTGAGCACCGACACCGTGCCCGCCACCGCTGCCGCCCGGGCCACGGCGGACGCCCCTTCCGGGTGCATGAAGCGCACCAACCCGCACGGTGCCAGGAGGACGGGGATCGACAAAGGAGTGCCCAGCAGCGAGATGGACAGGCGCGGCTCCCCGGCCTCCACCGCCATACGGGGACGAAAGGTCGTCTCCCGAAAGGCCTGCTCGTTCTGGTGCAGTGTGACCTCGTCCTCCGCCCCGCCGTCGATGTAGTCGAACAGCGCCCGGGGGACCGACCGAGCCGCCCGTCGCCGGGCCTCTCCCACGCTGTAGATCCGTGACGTGTCCACCGCCTACCTCCCATACGCATCCGGGGTGCCCCTCGGTGCATCCGTTGCCCGCTGCCCGGTGGGTAGTCTGCCCGCCGTGCGCCGATTACTCGTTCCCCTGGTGGTGGTGGCCGGTCTCGTGTTGACGGCATGTGGCTCGAGCACCCCCGCAGCGTCGCCCCCGGCATCGGCCCCGGCCCATGCCGCCAATCCCCCCGTCGTGTCGGGTGCCACCGACCTGAAGGCCGAACCGCACATCGGTCCCGGGACGACACCCCCGCCCAGCAGTCTCGAGACGAAGGACCTCGTGGTGGGCACCGGGGCCACGGCCACGGCGTCGGACACCGTCCAGGTGCAGTACGTGGGCACCAACTACACCGACGGTAAGCCCTTCGATTCGAGCTGGTCGCGCGGGCAACCGTCGTCGTTCCCGCTCAATCAGGTGGTGCCCGGCTTCGCTCAGGGCATCACGGGCATGAAGATCGGTGGTCGCCGCGAGATCGTGATCCCTCCGGCCCTGGGCTACGGCACCGGCCGGGGCCCCAGTGGCACGTCCGACGAGACCCTCGTGTTCGTCGTTGACCTCCTGGCCATCCAGTAGCCGTGATCTACAGGTCGTCGGGAGGGCTGTCGTCGCTGCGTTCGTCGCGTAGGTAGCGTTCCAGCTCGGCGGCGAGCTCGTCACCGGTCGGGAGCGTGCCCACGTCGAGGGGATTGCCCTCCGCCGCGTCCACACTGCGTTCGAGTTGCCGCACCATCGCCGTGTGCTCGGCGCTCTTGGCGATGAGGTCATCGACCTGCTGGAGCGAGGCGTCGGCCGCGGTGTGGAGGTCCGTCGAATCGACCGACAGGTCGCCCACCACCGCCAACCCATCCAGCAACGCCGCGCTGGCCGAGGGAAAGGCCATGCCCGACACGTAGTGCGGGACGCGCGCCCACAACCCGACGGTCGGGACGCCGGCCTCGCCGAAGGCGAGCTCGAGCGCACCCCAGACCCCCGACGGGACGTCGATCTCGCCCTGGACGATGCCGACGCGCGCCACCAGGTCGGCCGACTCCCGGGGAGCGGTCGCCGCCAGCCGCACGGGCCTGGTGTGGGGGGCCGGGGCGGGGAAAGCACCCAGTCCCACCACCAACCGCACCTCGAGGTGGCCCGCCAGTGTCACCACCGACGCCACGAACGAGGGCCACCGGAAGTCCGGCTCGGGGCCGACGAGGTAGCAGACATCCGCGCCGGCGCGATCGGTGCCCGCCCGCATCTGGATGACGGGCCAGGTGAGGCCTTCGTTGACCCCGTGCGAGATGTGGACGACGGGACGGCGGGCCCGTTGGTCGATGAGCTGTTCGCCGTCGAAGGTGGCCACGAGCTCGGTGGGGTCGGCGGACAAGAGCGCGGTGATGGCACCGTCGGCACCGAGCCCGGCGTCGACCCACCCGTCGAGCGCCACCACCAGCACGGGACGGTCCTGGTTGCGGTCCCCGTGTCGCTCGTAGAGCGTCACGCCGCGTCCAGCGCGGCCTGCGCCATCTCGGCCAATCGCATCACGCTGTGGCCGAAGTCCTCGACACTGGACCGGTCCCCGGCCGCGGCGCCACCCACGTACCGGGCGTACACCCCCTGGATGATGCAGGCGAGCTTCCAGTAGCCGAAGGCGACGTAGAAGTCGAGATGTTGCAGGTCGCGTCCCGACGCCTCGGCGTAGCGGGCCCGCATCTCGGCTCGGCTCGGGAATCCCGGCACCGTGGTGGGAGTGACACCCAGCAGGGCGGCGTCGTCGCCGGGATCGGTCCAATACACCATGAGGAGCCCGACATCGGCCAAGGGATCGCCCAGTGTGCAGATCTCCCAGTCGAGCACGGCCCGCACTTCTCCGTCGGGGCCGAGCACGGTGTTGTCGAGTCGATAGTCACCGTGGACGATCGACGTCCCCACCTGTGCCGGGATGCGGGCCGCCAGCCGGTCGTGCACGGCGCCGACGATGGTGGCCGTGTCGAGACCCTCGACCTGCGAGTTGCGGAACTGCTCGTACCACCGTCGCAGCTGGCGTTCGATGTACCCGTCGCGCTTGGCGAAGTCCCCGAGGCCCACGGCGTCGACGTCCACCGCATGCAGCGCGGCCAAGGTGTCGGCCAGGGACTGCCCCGCTTTGCGGCGTTGCGCCTCGTCGAGGTCGGCCTTGGCCGCCCCGGCGTCTCTGATGATGTGGCCGTCCACGAACTCCATGACGTAGAAGGGTTGTCCGTTGACCTCGCGGTCCTCGCACAGCCCGAAGGTCCGGGGGACGGGAACCGCCGTCGGGCCCACGGCGGTGATGACGCGGTACTCGCGCGCCATGTCGTGGGCGGTGGGAAGGACGTGGCTGAGCGGCGGGCGGCGCAGGGCGTAGCAACGGCCCGACGAGTCGGTGACCCGATAGGTGAGATTCGAACGGCCTCCGGCGATGAGTTCGAATGAGAGCGGGGGCGCACTGCTCGCGACATGGGACGCGAACCATGTCGTCACCGCCTCGGCGTCGATGCCCTCGACGCCGCCGTCGACGAAGTCGGCAGTCGTCATGGGAGGAACGCTACCCGCCGCGCCCGTGACGGCCTGAGCCGGGATCAGCGCCCGGTATGGTCCTCTGCGTGATCGACGCCACCGATGCCACCTTCGAGCAGGACGTTCTGGTGCGCTCCGAGCAGGTTCCTGTCGTGGTGGACCTGTGGGCTCCGTGGTGCGGCCCCTGCCGCACCCTGGGACCCATCCTGGAGAAGGCCGTCGAGGCCAAAGGGGGGACGGTCGAGCTCGTGAAGGTCAATGTCGACGAGAACCCACAGATCTCGGCCTCCTTCCAGGCGCAGTCGATCCCGGCGGTCTTCGCCCTCAAAGACCGTCAGGTCGTGGACGGGTTCATCGGTGCCGTTCCCGAGCCGCAGATCACCGAGTTCGTAGAGCGCCTGGCCCCGTTGCCGTCCGAAGCCGACGGGCTGGTGGCCGCCGGCGACGAGGAGTCGCTGCGGCGGGCCCTCGAACTCGAGCCCGACCACCCCGGAGCGGTGGTCGCCCTGGCCCGCCTCATGGTCGAAGGGGGCGACCCCCCCGAGGCGCTCCGACTGCTGGCCCGGATCCCCGAGACGCCCGAGGCGCGCCAAGTGGCCGCCGCGGCCCGGTTGGCCGCCCAGCAGGTCGAAGTCCCCGCCGACGGAGTCGACGTGCTGCTCGACGCGCTGTTGGAGAAGGTGAAAGAGGACGAGCAGGCGCGCCAGGAGTTCCTCGACCTCCTCGAGACGCTCGGGGCCGACGACCCCCGCACGGCGCGTTACCGCAAGGCCTTGGCGGCCCGGTTGTTCTGAGCGCCGCACCGGCTCTCCCCGGGGTCGAGCCGACCCCGGCACCACGGTCGACCCGGGGCTGCGGCACCTGACAGGCGTGTAGGTTCCTGGCGGTGCACCTCCGCCTCGGTGACCGGACCGTTGATCTGGCCACACGGGCGTTGGTCATGGGCATCTTGAACCGGACTCCGGACTCGTTCTACGACAAAGGCGCCACCTTCTCTCTCGCCGCGCTGGTGGGCCGCGCCGATCAACTGGTCGCCGACGGTGCCGACATCCTCGACGTGGGTGGTGTGAAGGCGGGCCCGGGCCCCGAGGTGAGCGAGGCCGAGGAGCTCGATCGCGTGATCCCGGCCATCGAGGCCCTGCACGAGCGCATCGACGTGCCGTTGTCGATCGACACGTGGCGAGCGTCGGTCGCCGCGGCTGCATACCGTGCGGGGGCGGTGGTGGGCAACGACATCAGCGGGTTCGCCGATCCTGAGTACTTGCCGGTGGCGGCCACGGCGGGAGCGACGGTGGTGGCGACGCACATCCGGATCGGTCCCCGCGTCCCCGACCCCGAGCCCGAGTACCCCGATGTCGTGGCCTCGGTGCGCGACTTCCTGTCCGAGCGCGCCGCCCGGGCGCTCGCCGCCGGGGTGGGTGCGCAGCACATCGTGCTCGACGCCGGGCTCGATCTCGGCAAGACCGCCGCCCAGTCACTCGAACTGCTGCGGGCCTCCGCCGTGCTCGCCGGACTAGGCCACCCCCTGCTCCTGTCGGCCTCGAACAAACCCTTCCTGGGAGTGACGCTCGACCTCGACATCGACCGTCGCAACGACGCATCGCTGGCGGCCGCCGCTCTGGGCGTCTCGCTCGGGTGCCGAATCGTGCGGGTGCACGACGTGGCCGGGACCCGCCGAGTCTGTGACGCACTGGCCGCCGTGCTCGAGGCGGCATGAGCCCGACGCGCCCCGGGGGCGCATCCAAGGACGGCGCATCCAAGGACGGCGCATCCAAGAACCCAGTCACGAGCCCGCCTCCGCCCGGCGCCATGCCGAAGCCGGCGTACCTGGTGCGCGGCGACGACGCCTCGCTCGTCGGCCAGCACCTGCACGATCTGGTCGGAGGCCTCGTCGGTGACTACGAGCTGTCCATGGTGGTCGAGGAGCTCGGCGGCTCGGCCGCCGACGAGCTCGACGTGGGGATGGTCGTCGACGCCCTGACGACCCCCCCGTTCCTGGCCGATCGGCGGATCGTGGTGCTCCGGGACGCGGGCCGGCTGTTGGCGGCTGACGCCGCTCGCCTCGCAGCCTGTCTCGACGACCCTTTACCCGGGGTGGTGTTGGTCCTAGGGGCGGGGAGTGGCACCATCCCGGCCGCCCTGGTGAAGGCGGTCGAGCGACAAGGGATGGTCGTGGACACGTCGGTGGGCACGGGCCGGGCGCGCACGCAGTGGCTCGTCGAGCGGCTGCACGACGGCCCCGTGAGGCTCGACGCCCGCGCCGGGGCCAGGCTCGGTGAGCACCTGGGCGGCGACATGAGTCGGCTGCGCGGACTCCTGGACGCCTTGGCGGCCGCGTACGGCGAGGGCGCGTCCATCGACGTCGAGAAGCTCGAGCCCTTCCTGGGCGAAGCAGGCTCGGTCGCCCCCTGGGACCTCACCGACGCCATTGACAAAGGGGACACCGCCGCTGCCCTCGAAGCGCTGCAGCGGCTCTTCGGGGCCGGGGGGTTCCATCCCCTACAGGTCCTGGCGATCGTGCACCGCCACTACCAGGCCATGCTCCGCCTCGACGGATCCGGTGTCACGACTCCCGACGAGGCCGCGGCGCGCCTCGGGATGCGCAGTGCCTACCCGGCCCGCAAGGCCCTCGAGCAGGGCCGACGGTTGGGCCCCTCGGGGATCAGCAGGGCGGTGACCTTGCTGGCCGATGCCGACCTCGACGTGCGGGGGCGCAGCGCGCTGCCGTCGGAGACGGTGCTCGAGGTGCTCGTGGGTCGGCTCAGCCGGCTGGGTGCGGCGAGAGAGTCGACGCGTCGTCCCGTCGCCACCGGGTCGCGTCGACGGTCCTGAGGCTCAGGCCTCGCTGGCGGCGTGGGCGCGGCGCATGAGCCGGGACTTGCGGTTGGCCGCCTGGTTCTTGTGGATGACGCCCTGAGCGGCGGCCTTGTCGATGCGCCGCACCGCGGCACGGGTGGCCTCGGCAGCGTCGTCGGCGCCAGCGTCGACGGCCGTGATGGCTGTCTTGGTCCGCGTGCGGATCTCCGAGCGCACCGACTTGTTGCTCAGCCGGAGTCGCTCGTTCTGACGGTTGCGCTTGATCTGGCTTCGAATGTTGGCCATGGGGCTCTTCGCTGCTCCGAGACGTGCTCCGCTGTGGGCGGCCCGTCG
Organism: Acidimicrobiales bacterium; assembly: GCA_036511675.1. Lineage (GTDB taxonomy): Bacteria > Actinomycetota > Acidimicrobiia > Acidimicrobiales > UBA8190 > Chersky-840. The sequence goes on from DATCBU010000108.1 coordinate 20,750, forward strand.
ACGATTCGAGGTGGAAGGAGTAGTGCTCCTGCCGGACCGAGAATCCGATCCGAACCGGTGGGCCACCAGGGCACCACCAAGGGCGCAAGCCTAGCAGGACGCCGACACCGCTTCCCCGGGGACCAGGGGCCGACGCCTGCGCCGGTACGCTCCGAGTGCTGTGCTCAGCCCTGACCTCATCCGCAATTTCTCCATTATCAGCCATGTCGACCACGGGAAGTCGACGCTGTCGGACCGCATTCTGGAGCTGACCCACGCCGTCGACCCCCGCCTCATGCGCGAGCAGTACCTCGACTCGATGGACCTCGAGCGCGAGCGGGGCATCACCATCAAGGCCCAGAACGTGCGGGTCCGCTTCAAGGACCACGTCCTGCACCTCATCGACACACCCGGTCACGTCGACTTCGGCTACGAGGTGAGCCGCTCGTTGGCGGCCTGCGAAGGTGCGGTCCTGCTCGTCGACGCCTCGCAGGGCATCCAGGCCCAGACCCTCGCCACCTGTTACCAGGCCCTCGAGCACGACCTCGAGATCGTGGCCGCGCTCAACAAGATCGACCTGCCGGCGGCGGAGCCCGAGAAGTACGCGGCCGAGATCGAGCGGGTGCTCGGCATCCCCGCCGAGTCGATCCTGCGGATCTCGGCCAAGACCGGAGACGGTGTCGAGCAGCTCCTCGACGCCGTGGTGGAGCGGGTGCCGTCTCCGTCGGGCGACTCCGAGGCGGCGTTGCGCGCCCTGATTTTCGACTCGGCCTACGACCAGTACCGGGGGGTCGTGAGCTCGATCCGCGTCATGGAGGGGGTACTGCGCAACGCCAGCCGGGTGCGCTACATGCAAGCCGGCTTCTCCGAGGAGGTGGAGGAGATCGGCGTGCGCATGCCGGTGCCCACCCCAGTCAGCGAGCTCGGGCCGGGCGAAGTTGGCTATCTGATCGCGGGGATCAAGGACGTGGGCCAAGCCCGCTCGGGCGAGACCGTCACCGACGCCGTACACCCGGCTCCGGAGCCGCTGGCGGGCTATCGCGACCCCAAGCCCATGGTGTTTTGCGGGCTGTACCCGATCGACGGTGACGAGTTGACGGCCTTGCGCGAAGCGCTCGAGAAGCTGCGGCTCAACGACTCGAGCTTCACCTTCGAGCCCGAGTCCTCGGGCGCGCTCGGCTTCGGCTTTCGCTGTGGTTTCCTGGGCCTTTTGCACATGGAGATCGTGCGGGAGCGCCTCGAGCGTGAATTCGACCTCTCACTCATCGCCACGGCTCCATCGGTGGCCTACCTGGCCCATCTGACCGACGGCGGCGAGATGCGCTTCGAGAATCCGAGCGAGATGCCCGACGCCAGCCGCCTCGACCACATCGACGAGCCCATCCTGCGGGCCACCATCATCGTGCCGTCGGAGTACATCGGGTCGGTCATGGAGCTGTGCCAGTCCCGCCGGGGCGAGATCGACCATATGGAGTACCTATCGCCCGAGCGACTCGAGCTCATCTACCGCATTCCCCTGGCCGAAGTGGTGGTCGACTTCTTCGACCAGTTGAAGAGCCGGACCAAGGGGTACGCCAGCCTCGACTACGAGGCCCACGGCTATGAGAGCGCCAATTTGGTGAAGGTCGACCTTCTCATCAACCACGTCCCCGTGGACGCCTTCTCCACCGTGGTCCATCGTTCGCAGGCCGACACCTACGGACGGCGCATGACCGACAAGCTGCGCGAACTCATCCCCCGTCAGCTCTTCGACGTGCCCATCCAGGCGGCGGTGGGAGGCCGGGTCATCGCGCGCGAGACGGTCAAGGCCAAGCGCAAGGACGTGCTGGCCAAGTGCTACGGCGGGGACATCAGCCGCAAACGCAAGCTCCTCGAGCAACAGAAGAAGGGCAAGAAGAAGATGAAGTCGATCGGGCGTGTCGAAGTCCCCCAAGAGGCCTTCATCTCGGCCCTGCGCCTCGAGGACTGATCCGAGCACGGGCCCTGACTCCCAGAGGGCCCTTCGATCGGCCGCCGACCTGGCCCGGGAGCCCATGGGGCACGGGGAAGGCCCCGGCCCAACAGGGGGGAACGAGGTAGCACTCGGTAGACTCGACTGCCAGGACCATGAAGGCGAACCGCACCAAGCCCGCCGAGCGCACACCGGACGCGGCGCGCCCCCCGCGGCCGACGGCGGAGCCGCCGGCGCGCCGGCGCGCCACGCCTCCTGAGACCGGCACATCCGGCGGCGGAAAGACCGAGACCGAAAGCGACACCCAGCTCGATCACCGCAAGGCCGCCATCTTGAACGCGGTGGTCTCGGAGTACATCGAGACCGCACAACCCGTCGGCTCGGCCCACATCACCGGCAATCCCGGCGTGGAGGTGTCGTCGGCGACGGTGCGCAGCGAAATGGCGGCGCTCGAGCGCGACGGCTATCTGGCACAACCCCACACCAGCGCCGGACGGGTCCCCACCGACAAGGGATACCGGTTCTTCGTCGACCACCTGGGCCGGCCCGGGACCCTCGGCCCCCACGAGCGGCACGAGGTGCGCAAGTTCTTCGCGCACGTCCACGGCGAGGTGGAGGAGCTGCTGGGCCGGACGAGCGGGCTTCTGGCCGGGCTGACCGACTACGCGGCGGTGATCGTCGGCCCCCGTCACGAGTCGGCCACGATCCGTTCGGTGCAGCTGGTGGGGCTGTCCTCGCGTCTGGCGCTCCTGGTGGTGGTGCTGTCGGACGGGGCCGTGGAGAAACGCACGCTCGACCTGCCGGCCGATACCACCGACGACCAGCTCGCCGATGCTGCCGGCCACCTCAACAGCTGCACGCGGGGCGGGACCCTGGCGAACCCGGGCGCAGTTCCCGAACTGCGCGATGCGCCCTCGCTCAACGCTGTGATCGTCTGCGGTGTGGCGGCGCTGGGGGAGCTCGGCATCGGGGGGGAGCCCGACCATGTCTTTGTGGGAGGTTCGTCGCGCATGGCGTCGGCATTCGATGCCGTCGAGACGGTGCGGTCCGTGCTCTCGATCCTGGAGCAGCAACTGGTGGTGGTGGAGCTGATCGAGGACATACTCGACCGCGGACTGTCGGTGGCCATCGGCGCCGAGCACGGCTTCGAGCCCCTGGCATCGTGCGCACTCGTGCTGGCGCCCGTGGCCATCGAGGGTGAGGTGGCCGGCACCATCGGCGTGGTGGGCCCCACCCGGATGCACTATCCCCGCGCCCTGGCCGCGGTGGAGTTGGTCGGAGAGCAACTCGGCGAGCACCTCGGGGCCAGCACGTCGACAGGGCGATCGGGCACGGGACGGTCGGGCACGGGACGGAGCAAGACCCGCAGTGGTGTGGCGGCCAGGCCACGGGGGGAGCCCGGCGATGGCGACTGACTACTACGGGCTCCTGGGCGTGGCCCCGGACGCGTCTGACAACGACATCAAGCGCGCCTACCGTCGCATGGCCCGCGAACTCCACCCCGACAGCACCGGAGGCGACGCCGCCGCCGAGGCACGCTTCAAGGAGGTGTCGCTCGCCTACGAGGTCCTGCGCGATCCGCAGCGCCGGGCGCGCTACGACCGTTTCGGGCCCGAGGGCACAGACGGCGCCGTGCCCGGTGCGGGCGACATCTTCGGGGGTGGGCTCGGGGACCTGTTCGACGCGTTCTTCAGCGGCTCCGGTGCCGGCACCCGGCGTCGGGGCGGCCCGGTGCGAGGTGACGACGCGGAGATCGTGCTCGAGTTGGCATTCCGAGAAGCCGTGTTCGGGACGTCGCGTGAGCTGACCCTGGACACGCCGGTGGGGTGCGCCACCTGTGAGGGCACGGGGGCCCGGCCCGGGACGACCGCCATGCGGTGCCCCGAGTGCCAAGGGGCGGGAGAGCTGCATCGGGTGCGTCAGTCGATCCTGGGCCAGGTCGTGACGGCGATGCCATGCCGGCGCTGCAGCGGCAGCGGCGAGGTGATCTCGAGCCCGTGCTCGGACTGCAGGGGTGAGGGACGGGTCAGCGAGCCACGCACCTTCACCGTCGACGTCCCCGCCGGCGTCGACCATGCCTCGACGTTGCGCCTGACGGGCCGGGGCCCGGCCGGGCCCCGCGGTGGCCCGTCGGGCGATCTCTACGTGCACCTCTCGGTCCGAGCCGACGACATCTTCGTGCGCACCGGTGACGATCTGCAGGCCGACCTGCACGTGTCGATCTCCCAGGCGGCGCTGGGAGCCACGCCGCAGTTCGAGACCCTCGACGGCACCGAGACCCTGGCGGTGCATCCCGGCACCCAGTCCGGGCACCTCATGCGCCTGCGGGGGAGGGGGGTGCCGCATGTCCGAGGGCGCGGCCGGGGTGACCTGGTCGTCCAGGTCGTGGTGGACACGCCGACGCAATTGACGAAGACCCAGGAGGACCTCCTGCGCCAGTTGGCGGCGGAGAGCGGGGAGGACGTCGGCCCCCCCGACGAAGGCCTCATGTCTCGCCTGCGCTCTGCTTTCGGCTGATCGCGGGCGCGGTGCGCACCACGGACGCCTCGGGGAGCCGATCGTGGGGCGACGACCCGGCGACGCCCGCCGCGCTCGGTGCGGCGGCGCAAGTCTTCGTGGACGATCTCGACGCGCTCGAGGTGTCTCTCGATGACGAGCATCATCTCGTGCAGGTCCTGCGGTTGCGTCTCGGCGAGACCGTGGTGGTGTCCGATGGCGCCGGCCGGTGGCGACCGTGTCGTTTCACGGGCCCCGCGCCCCACGGTGCGGCTCGTTCGCCCGTTCTCGAGGCCGACGGGCCCACGGTGACGGCGGGACGGGCCGAGCCCGAGGTGACGGTGGCGTTCGTGCCGGTGAAGGGGGAACGACCCGAGTGGGTAGTGCAGAAGCTCACCGAGGCCGGCGTCGACCGCATCATCGTGCTCGGGTCACTACGCGCCGTCGTGCGTTGGGAGGGTGAGCGCCGGGACCGGGCCCTGGAACGGCTACGCCGGGTGGCGCGCGAAGCCGCCGCCCAGAGCCGGCGCCCGTGGCTTCCCGAGCTCGCCGCCCTGACCGGGCTCGATGCCCTGTCGGAGCGCCTGGCGCCGGTGCCCCTGGCGTTGGCCCAACTCGGGGGTGCGCCGCCCAGCATCGGCGCCCCGGCCGTGGCGGTGGGCCCCGAGGGGGGCTGGGATCCGTCCGAGGCACAGGGGCGCCCCCTGGTGGGTCTGGGCCCCACCGTCTTGCGGGCCGAGACGGCGGCCGTGGCCGCCGGCCTGCTCCTTTGTGCCCTTCGCCAGGGGCTCGTGGGGCCTGCGCCCGGTCCTGGAGGCCCCCCTCCGGGCCCAGCTCCGCCCTCCAGATAGCCCGGTGGGGGGTGTGTCGGGGGGCTTTCCCGGCGCCGGTTCGGGTCCGGTGAGAGGCGGCCGGAAGCCGTCGTGGGGACGTCCCCCCGAGGTGACCGGACCCGTCGTGGCGGGTCATCCCCGATCGACCGTGAGAACCGGTTCTTGCAATCACCACGCTGAGTGAGGGACACTAAAAGGGATTATCCTCGCATGTGCCCGACGGTGGGGATCAGGCACGGTTGTCAAGCTCTCGCGGGGTTCGCACGGGGGCCGTCGGCAGGTACGGGGACGAGCGCAGCGAGGATCTCGATTGTCATGGTGAATCGATTGTCATGGTGAATACGGTCTTGCCCGAAGAGGACGAGCAGGAAGAGTCCGCGCGGGCGGCGTACGCCCGAGCAGTGGGATCACGCCTGCGCGCCGTGCGCAAACAGATGCGGCTGTCGCTCCAGGCGGTCGAGGCCATGTCGGACCAGGAGTTCAAGGCGTCGGTGCTGGGCGCCTACGAACGAGGCGAGCGGGCCATCTCGGTGCCCAGGCTGCAGCGTCTGGCCAAGCTCTACGACGTTCCCGTCGATCAGCTCCTGCCCCAGGACGACGACGCCACGCGCTGGGGCCCCAACGGAGAAGGCAACGGCAACGGTGGGGAGAGCCCGGGCCGGGCCCGGCGCCAGCTCCGGCCCTGGGACGGCCACGACAAGGTCACGATCGACCTCACCAAGCTCAACTCGGTGAGCGGCCCCGAGCGCGACCTGCTGCGCCGGTTCCTGTCGATGATCCAGGTCCAGCGCCAGGACTTCAACGGGCGCATGATCACCATCCGCGCCGAGGACCTGCGTGCCATCGCGTGTCTCTTCGGGGTCACCCCCGACGC
>DATCBU010000109.1:0-11662 GCA_036511675.1 Acidimicrobiales bacterium
GACGTAGGGCACGTAGCGCTCACCCGTGGACTGCTCGAAGTACTCGAGCTTCTCGCCCGACTTGGCGGCGTGGGCCTTGAGGTCGAAGTCGGTGCGGTTGGCGATGCCCTCGAGCTCGTCCCACCCCCACGGGAAGAGGAACTCCACGTCGGCGGTGGCGGTCGAGTAGTGCGAGAGCTCGTCGGACTCGTGATGGCGCAGTCGGAGCTTCGACTCGGGGATGCCGAGGTCGAGGTACCAGCGCATGCGCTCCTCGAGCCAGTACTGGAACCACGTGTCGGCCTCGTCGGGAGGGACGAAGTACTCCATCTCCATCTGCTCGAACTCGCGGGTCCGGAACACGAAGTTCTGGGGCGTGATCTCGTTGCGGAACGACTTGCCCACCTGGGCGATGCCGAAGGGCGGCTTCTTGCGCGTCGTGGTCACGACGTTCAAGAAGTTGACGAACATCCCCTGGGCCGTCTCGGGGCGCAGGTAGGCCACGGTGGCGTCCTCGTCCACCGGGCCGGCGAAGGTCTTGAACATGAGGTTGAAGGCGCGCGGCTCGGTGAGGTCATTCGAGCCACAGTTGGGGCAGACGCCGTCGATCTTGTCGGCGCGCCACCGCTCGTGACAGTTGCGGCAGTCCACCAGGGGGTCGGTGAAGTTGTCGAGGTGCCCCGAGGCCTCCCAGATCTTGGGGCTGGAGAGGATGGCGGCGTCGATGCCCACCACGTCGTCGCGCAGCTGGACCATCGAGCGCCACCAGGCGTCTTTCACGTTGCGCAGCATGAGGACACCCAGGGGGCCGTAGTCGTAGGTGGACCGGAACCCCCCGTAGATCTCGGCCGAGGGGAAGATGAAGCCCCGCCGCTTGGCCAGGTTGACGATCCGTTCCACCAGGTCGGGGTAGCGCGGACCTTCGGGCGCGGCGTTGTCCCCGGTCTGCTCGGTCATGCGACGAGGTTACCGGGCACCTGTGGGCGCCCCATTCCCCTCGGGCACACGCAGTCGCACCGTCACCTCGTTGGCGAGCAGCCGCCCCCGCACCGTGAGCACGGCCCGGTCGCCGCCGCGCTCCACCAACCCGTCGAGATCGGGGTCGTCGGGCACCACCGATGCGGGCACGCCCACCGACGTGCGCAGCGCCAGGGCGAGGCCCTCGAAGGCCGACTGCTCGTCGGTGAGGACCTCGTCGGCCGCGGTGGTGGACCGCCCGCCCTGCACGGCCTCGATGTAGCGCTCGGGCGTCCGGATGTTCCACCACCGCCGCCCGCCCCGGTGCGAGTGCGCCGCGCATCCGATGCCGCGATAGTCCCCTTGGGCCCAGTACAGGCTGTTGTGGCGGCACTCGTCGCCGGGCATGGCCCAGTTCGACACCTCGTACCACCGGTACCCCGCCGCCGACAGTGCCTGGTCCACGCGCTCGTAGCGACGGGCGATGACATCGTCGTCGGGATGGCGCCACGCCTGGCGCGCCAGGGGCGTGCCCGGCTCGACGGTGAGGGCATAGGCGCTCACGTGCCGGGGACGGGGCTCGAGCGCCAGGACACCCTCGAGGGTGGCCTCGATGTCGGCGTCGGTCTCCGAGGCGGCGCCCAGGATGAGGTCCACGCTCACCGACGCCACGCCGGCCTGGGCGGCGAGACCGACCGCCTGCGCCACCTGGGTGGTGCCGTGTCGTCGGCCCAGGCTCTCGAGCACGTGGGGGACCATGGACTGCACCCCGAACGACACCCGGTTCACCCCGGCCTGGCGCCAGCGGGCGAAGCGCGCCGCGGTGGCGTCCTCGGGATTGCACTCCACCGTGACCTCGGCGTCGTCGTCGGTGACCACGGCCTCGAGGATCCGGGCCAGGAGGTCGGGGGGAAGGCGCGACGGCGTGCCCCCGCCCACGTACACGCTGGTGGCCGGGGCCAGGCCCTCGTGGCGGGTGGCGCGCCGCAGCTCGGCCACACACGCCTCGGCATACGCCGTCATGAGGTGGTCGCGGTCGGTCCAGGTGGCGAAGGCGCAGTAGTCACAACGTGACGCGCAGAACGGCACGTGCACGTACACGCCGAACGGTGCCGCCATCTACGCCGTGGGGCTCGAGTGCACGCTGCGCAGGCGCCGGTCCAGATGCGCCTCCATGGCCTCGGTGGCCAGATCGGTGACCTCAGCGGCGAGCGGCCCGTCGGGCTCGGCCAGCGCCGAGGCCAGGCCCCCACCCAGGATGCGCCGCACCAGCTCCAGCGCGGCGGGCGAGATGGAACGGCCCCGCCGGCACGACCGGCACAGGACACCGCCCTCGATGATGTCGAAGGCCACCAGGCCGTCGTGCTCCCCGCACGACACACACTCGTCGACCACGGGCGAGGACCCCTCGAGCGCCAGGACCTTGAGGCAGAAGGCCGGGACCAGGAGCGGGGCGTCGCGCTCGTCGAGGGCGCGCAGGGCTCCCACCACCATGTCGTAGAGGCGGGGATTGGCGTGGCGCTCCTGCGAGAGCTGGTCCGTGACCTCGAGCACGGTGTAGGCCTTGGATACCCGGCCCAGGTCTTCGCGCACGGTCCGGAAGGTGTCGGTGACCTCGGCCTGGTTGACGATGTCGAGTTCCCGCCCCTGCCAGCACAGCATGGTGACGTGACTGAGCGGCTCGAGGCGGGCGCCGAACTTCGACTTGGTGCGGCGCACCCCCTTGGCCACGGCGCGCACCTTGCCGTGTCCCTTGGTGATCATCGTGATGATGCGATCGGCCTCACCGAGCCGCATGGTGCGCAGGACGACGCCCTCGTCGCGATAGAGGCTCACCGCTCCGCATCCTCGGCCTCGTCGGTGTCGGCCTGATGGGTCTCGGGCGGAAGGGGCGAGCGGTCCGGGGTGTGGCGCCCGCCCACGGCGTTGCCCAGCCCGATCATGGCCACCACGGCGCCGCCCGTGATCAGCACGGCCGTGGCCCCCGACACCCCCGCCACCGCCAGCACGATCAACCCCCCGAAGAGGGCGAGGCCCAGCACGACCGCCGCCACCCTCACGTCTTCACCCGACCGAACCGACGCTCGCGGCGCTGATACTGGGCCACGGCGTCGAAGAGCTGCGCACGCCGGAAGTCGGGCCACAGCACGTCGGTGAAGACCAGCTCCGAATAGGCCAGCTGCCACAACAGGAAGTTCGAGATGCGGTACTCGCCCGAGGTGCGGATGACGAGGTCGGGGTCGGGCTGGTCGGGGTAGTACAGGTGCGAGCGGATGGCCCGCTCGTCGATCTTGGCGGCGGGCACACCCTCGCCCACGAGCGCCCGCACCGCGTCCACGATCTCGGCCCGTCCCCCGTAATTGAAGGCCATGGTGAGCGTCATCCGCCGGTTGCCCTGGGTGAGCGCCACGGACTCGTCCATGCGCCGCAAGACCCGGCGCGGCACCCGCCAGTCGCGGCGGCCGGCGAACAGGATCTGGACGCCCTTGTCGTGCAGCTCGTCGCGGCGTCGCATCAGGAGCGACTCGTTGAACCCCATCAGGTACCGCACCTCGTCGCGGGGACGGCGCCAGTTCTCGGTCGAGAAGGCGAACATGGTCAGCCACCTGATCCCGAGGTCGAGGGCCCCGTTCACGGTGTCGAGGAGCGCCTCCTCCCCCGCGGCATGGCCCTCGGTGCGGGGCAGGCCGCGCTGGCTGGCCCAGCGACCGTTGCCGTCCATGACACACGCCACGTGGGCGGGGATGTCGGAGGGGTCGATGCCCTCCGGCACTCGTCCGTTGAGGGGCAACACCACGCACCGAACCTACTTGCTGAGGCCCCGGGCTCCGGTGCCCGGGAGCGGGCCACGGCTCCCCGGGGGCCGGTCTCACCCGGGGCGGGCGGCCCCGGACGCGACAACGCGGGGGCAGCCGGTGGCTGCCCCCGCGTTGGCTTAGGCGTCTCTAGAGCTTGCGGACCTTGGTAGCTTGCGGGCCCTTCTGGCCCTGGGTCTGCTCGAACTCCACGCGCTCACCTTCGATGAGCTCGCGGTAGCCGGTGCCATCGATTGCCGAGAAATGGACGAAGACGTCGGGCGTACCGTCGTCAGGCGTGACGAACCCGTACCCCTTCGTTGCGTTGAACCACTTCACCGTGCCCTCGGCCATTGCCGTACCTCGCTTCTCCACGCACGAACACTTGCGGGAGACACGAACGTCAACCGACAACGACGCACGGTCTGCGTGATCCACCGAACGCTCGGAAGATGGTAGCCCGACCCCCAGGCGCCGTCGAGTATCGGGGCTGCTCGGCGGGCCCCCGGGCCTCGAGGGCCGGGGCCTCGAGAAATGATCGAGGGGCGCCCTTGCGGACGCCCCTCGATCGAGTTGTTGCTGGAAAGGCACCGAGGCCCCGTACCTCGTCGGGTGGGACGACTTCCCGACCGGGGTGCTCAGCCGGTAACTGGCTGGAATTCGCCAGGTGGTCCAGCGAGCCGCCTTAGCGGCCAGCCACCTCCAGGGTCCCTAGTTGATATCCACTCAGTTGGACCACCTCCTCTCTCTGGTGCGCCCATGGTACCGAGCGGCGCGGGTGTCGGGTGCCATTTTCGGGGGGCGTTCACGCGTTTTTCACACGGCCCCTCCACTACCGTCGACACGGTGCCGGACCCTGCCGAAGTCGCCCAGGTACTGGCCGCGGTGACCGCCGCGCTCCCCGGCGGCGGGGAGCACCGTCCCGGCCAGCAGGCCATGGCCGAGGCGGTAGGGCGCGCCATCGCCGAGCACCGCCACCTGGTGGTGGGGGCGGGCACGGGCACCGGGAAGTCCCTCGCCTACCTCGTCCCGGCCGTGCTGGCGGGCCGGTCGGTGGTTGTCGCCACGGCCACCCGGGCCCTCCAGGACCAGCTCGCCACCAAGGACCTGCCCCTGGTGGCCGAGGCGCTGCGGGCTCGCCGCACCGTGCAGTTCGCCGTCTTGAAGGGTCGGTCGAATTACCTCTGCCGCCAACGTGCCGCCGAGGTGGGGGGGGCCGAGGAGGCCGGCGTGGCGGGCATGGCCCTGTTCGAGGACGACGCCGACGGCGTCGTCCTTACCGGCCCGCGTCCCGCCCCCGAAACCATCGACATCGGACGGCTGGGCGGTCAGCTGCGCCGGCTCATCGCCTGGGCCCAGACCTCCGCCACCGGCGACCGCGCCGAGCTCGAGTTCGAGCCCAACCCGCGCGCTTGGGCCGCGCTCTCGGTGTCGGCACGCGAGTGTCCCGGGGCGTACCGCTGTCCTTCGGGCAGCATCTGCTTCGCCGAGAAGGCTCGCGAGCGCGCCGCCGCGGCCGACGTCATCGTGGTGAACACGCACCTCTACGCCACCCACGTGGCCAGTGACGGCGCGGTGCTCCCCGAGCACGACGTCGTGGTGCTCGACGAAGCCCATGCCGTCGAGGACGTGATGACGGCGGCCCTGGGCGTCGAGATCACCGCCGGCCGACTCTGGGCCCTGTCCCAGGCCACGCGCGGGCTGGTCGGCACCGACGACGGGGGAATCGTCGACGGCGTGGCCGAGGTGGCGGACCGGCTCGACGCCGTGTTGGGCCCGCTCACCGGTCGACGGGTGCTCACCGGCGGCGCCAGCGACCGGGCCCCCGAAGCCCAGGAGCTCGCCGCAGTGCTCGAGCTGGCAGGGGGACGCCTGGGCGCGCTCAACGGCGCCCTGCGCCGGGCCTCGGCCGAGGGCGCCGGGCTCGGGGCGGGAGCCGGCGCCGGCGCCGGCGCCGGCGCCGGCGACGACGAGGGAGCGCGACGCAACCGCGCCCTGCTGGCGGTGGGCCATCTGGGCGAAGAGCTGTCCCGGGTCATCGGGCTCGGGGACGAGCAGGTGGCCTGGGTCGAGGCCTCGGGGCCATCGGGGCGGACCCCGACCCTGCGGGTGGCCCCGATTGACGTCGGGCCCATGCTGGCCCAGCGGCTGTGGCCCGGTGTCACGGCCGTGCTCACCTCGGCCACCGTGCCCCCCCAGCTCGAGAGCCGGCTGGGGCTCCCACCCGCGACCACGGACCACCTCGAAGTCGGAAGCCCCTTCCCCTTCGAGACCTGCGCCCTGCTGTACTGCGCCAAGCACCTCCCCGACCCCCGCCGCCCCGGGGCCCGAGAGGCGTTGCACGAGGAGCTGGGTTCGCTCATCACCGCGGCAGGAGGACGGACCCTGGCCCTGTTCACGAGTTGGCGGGCCATGCACGAGGCCGCCGACGCGTTGCGCCCGACCCTGGCCTTCGAGGTGCTCGCCCAGGGCGACCAGCCCAAGGCCAAGCTCTTGGACGCCTTTTCGTCAGACCATGCCGCCTGTCTGTTCGCCACCATGTCGTTCTGGCAGGGGGTCGACGTACCCGGGCCCACGCTGTCGCTCGTCACCTTGGACCGGCTCCCGTTCTCGAGGCCCGACGACCCGCTGCTCCAGGCGCGGCGCGACCGGGCCGGAGCCGCCGCTTTCCGCACCGTCGACCTCCCCCGCGCCGCCACCCTGCTGGCACAGGGGGCCGGCCGGCTCATCCGGTCCTCGACCGACAACGGGGTGGTGGCCGTGCTCGACTCGCGCCTCGCCACCGCCAACTACCGCCCCGCGCTCCTGGCCGGGCTCCCCCCCATGAAGCGCACGATCGACCACGACGAGGTGGTCGCCTTCCTCCAGGCCATCGCCCGGCGCGCCGACGCTCGGTAACCGGGCCGGTCGGCAGTCGCGTCGCTCAGGAACCCAGTCGCTCAGGAACCCCGTCGCTCAGTAACCCAGTCGCTCGATCATGTCGGGCCGCTGCTGCCAGTGCTTCTCGACGCGTACCCGCAGCTCCACGAAGGCACCGGGAGGCAGCTGGGCGCGCACGGCGGTGCCGACGTCTTTGAGCATGGCCCCGCCCTTGCCGATGACCATCCCCTTCTGGGACTCGCGTTCGACGATGATCTCGATGCGCACCCGTGGCCATTCCCATTCCGTCACACGGCACGCGATCGAGTGGGGCAGTTCCTCGCGCACGTGGGCCAGGAGCTGCTCGCGCACGAGCTCGGCGACCCAGAAGGCCTCGGGGACATCGGTCACCATGCCCTCGGGGAAGTAGGGCGGTCCTTCGGGGAGCCGGGCCAGCACGGCGTCGACGAGGGCGTCGATGCCCTGGCCCGAGACCGCCGACACCGGGAAGTACTCCACCCCGGCGTCGGCACCCTCTCCCTCGAGGACATGGTGCGCACCGTGGAGCCGCTCCAGGACCTGCGCCTTGGTGGCACGGTCGACCTTGTTCACGACGACCAGCACACGCGACATCGAACCGGTGGCTCCGGCCGCAGCCTGTCCACGACACGTCGCCGCGGCGCGTTCGAGGACGAACCGGTCCCCGGGCCCGATGGGCCCGGTGGCGTCGAGCACGGGCACCACCACGTCGATGTCGTCGAGCGCCTCGGCCACCTGCTCGTTGAGCCTCGTCCCCAGGGCGGTCCGGGGTCGGTGCAACCCGGGGGTGTCCACGAACACGGCTTGGAGTCCGGGCCGGTGCAGGACGCCGCGCACGGCCCGGCGCGTGGTGTTGGGCCGTGGTGAGGTGATGGTGACCTTGGTCCCCAGGATTCGGTTCACGAGCGTGGACTTGCCGACGTTGGGCCGGCCCACCACGGTCACGAAGCCCGATCGGAGCGCGGCGCCCGTGTCCGGCCCACCGTCATGGGGCCCGACCTGGTTGCCCTGACCGCCCCGGGTCACGCTCCCGTCATCGTCGGGGCCTGGCGTCACGCGCTCAGTCCCGGTGCTGCGGGGCGGGGTGCTCCGAGCCGTGTGCGCCCGGCGCGTGCCGGGGCGAGATACGGATACGGCCGATGCGGTGTCCCTGGACCCGTTCGGCCACGAGGCGTACGCCGTCGACCTCGACGGCCTCGCCCTCGACGGGGACGCGGCCCAAGACGTTGAAGACCAGGCCCCCGACGGTGTCCCAGTCGCCTTCGGGGAGCTCGGCGTGGATGAGCGCGTTGAGCTCGTCCACGGGGAACCGGGCCGTCACCGACACCTCGCCGTCGGCCAGGGTCTGCACGGGTGGCTCCTCGATGTCGTACTCGTCGACGATCTCACCCACCAGCTCCTCGATGAGGTCCTCGAGCGTGACCAGGCCGGCGGTGCCGCCGTACTCGTCGACGGCGATGGCCTGGTGGAACTTGCGGTCCTGCATCTCGCGCATGAGCCGGGACACGCGCTTGGTCTCGGGGACGAATTGGGCGGGACGGACGAATTCGCGCACCAGTCGGGCGCCGTGGCCCTCGCGCTCGGCGCGGATGAGGTCCTTGACGAAGGCGATGCCGACCACGTCGTCGAGGTTGCCCTCGTGGACGGGAAGGCGCGAGAACCCCGCCGCGATGGCCACGTCGAGCGCCTGGGACACCGCCACGTCGGCCTCGACCGTCCGCATGTCGGGGCGCGGGACCATCACCTCGCGCACGATGGTGTCGCCGAAGCCGATGATGGAGTGGATGAGGGCGCGCTCCTGGGTCTCGATGACCTCTTCTTCCAACGCCACATCGGCCATGGCCAACAACTCCGACTCGCGCATCCCGCGCGACTCCCGATTGCGCGAACGCATGAGGAGGTTGGCGAGGCCGTTGAGTCCGCTCGAGAGCATCCGCACGGGGGGGAAGCCCACCAGCGCCGAGACGATGGGGGACACGAACAACGCCGAGCGTTCGGGGTTGTAGACGGCCCAGTTCTTGGGCAGGGCCTCGGCCAGGACGAAGATCACCACCACCTCGAAGAAGGTGGCGGCCAACACCCCCAGGGCGCCGAAGAACCGCTCGGCCAGGATGCCCACCAAGGTGGCGGTCACCAGTTGGCAGATGAGCACCAGCAGCAGGATGGGGTTCAGGAACGCCTGGGGGTTCTCGACCAGCCGCACCAGGCGACCCGATCCGCGCCGGTGCTCGTCGCGCAGCGCCAGGGCTTTGGCCTTGCTGGTACGGGACAGCGCCGTCTCGGCCAACGCCAGCAGGGCCGCGCCCACGAGCAGGACCGCCACCACCGCCACGAGGACGATGTCGGTCGTCCCGAAGTGCCCGGTGGCAAGCACGGCCGAGAACACGACGGCCCCGCTACGACGCAGCCCGGTGGAAGCGGGCCAGCAGCTCCCGTTCCCGGCGCTCCATGGTCTCGGCTTCTTCGTCCTCGCCGTGGTCCATCCCGAGCAGGTGCAACAGGCCGTGCACCACCAACAGGGCCACCTCGTCCTCGAAGGTCACACCGTGCTCGCCGGCGTTGCGTGCCGCCACCGAGGGACACACCAAGACGTCACCGAGCAGCGTGGGCACGTCGAACTCGTCGCTCGGCAGCCCGCCACCGGGGCCCGTTCCGCCCTCGTCGGGAGACCGCCCCCCGATCTCGGGCTCCTCGTCGATGGGAAAGGCCAGGACGTCGGTGGGCCCGGGCTCGCCGAGGAACCGCTCGTGGAGCTCGGCGATGGTGGGCTCGTCGACGAAGAGCAACGAGACCTCCACGTCCTCTTTGACCCCCTGGGCGTCGAGCACGTCGCGCGCCAGCTGCACCCAGCGGAGGATGTCGATCTCGCGTTCGGACTGCTCGTCGGCGGCGAAGACGTCAATTGCCACCGGGTTGTGCTCCTTTGCCGGGGCGCGACGAGCTGCCTCCGCCGGCGCGGTTGGTACGACTGACCGCCCCGGGGCCCTTCCCGTTGGCCTCGTCGGCGCGCTCGTAGGCGGAGACGATGTCGGCCACGATGCGGGCCCGCACCACGTCGCGCTGGGTCAGTTGGACGAAGGCCAGGCCCGGGACCGTGCCCAGCACCGCTTCGAGGCCGGGCAGGCCCGAGCGCCCTCCGGGCACGTCGATCTGGGTGACGTCGCCGGTGACCACGACCTTGGAGCCGGACCCGATGCGGGTGAGGAACATCTTCATCTGTTCCGGTGTGGTGTTCTGGGCCTCGTCCAAGATGATGAAGCTCCGGTTGAGGGTCCGGCCCCGCATGAACGCCAGGGG
This sequence comes from Acidimicrobiales bacterium, assembly GCA_036511675.1. Lineage (GTDB taxonomy): Bacteria > Actinomycetota > Acidimicrobiia > Acidimicrobiales > UBA8190 > Chersky-840. Next base: position 9,927 of record DATCBU010000109.1, read on the forward strand.
AGCCACCTCGATGGTGCCGCGCTCGAGAAGGCGCTGCGCGCCCTCGGGGCCGAGCAGGTCGTACAAGGCGTCGTACAGGGGACGCAGGTAGGGATCGACCTTGGCCATGATGTCGCCGGGCAGGAACCCCAGGCGCTCGCCCGCCTCCACCGCGGGCCGGGTGAGGATGATCCGGTCCGCGTCTCGGGCCTGGAGGGCCTGGACCGCCAGCGCCACGGCCAGATACGACTTCCCGGTCCCGGCGGGGCCGATGCCGAAGGTCACCACGTTGGTGGCGATGGCATCGGTGTAGCGCTTCTGGCCGGCGGTCTTGGGTCGCACGGTGCGGCCCCGGGCCGAGCGCAGCAGTTCGGTGGTGAGCACCTCGGCCGGGCTCACGTCGTCTTTGACCATGGTGATGGTCCGCCCGATGTCGCCGGCGTCGAGGCGTTGCCCCTGCTCCAGGAGCGTCACGAGCTCGTCGAACAACCGGCCCACCCGTTCGGCTTCGTCGCCGTCGATGGTGATCTCGTTGCCCCGGACGACGATGCGTACGCCGTCGAAGGAATCCTCGATCAGTCGCAACAGTTCGTCTCTCTGCCCGAGAAGACCCACCATGAGGTGGTTCCCGGGGACGAGGATCTTGACCTGGGTCGACGACACTGGCGCTCGTTCCCGAGGCTACCAGCAGGTCGAGAGACCGCCGCCCGCTGCCCCGGTCACGCGCGTGGCGCGGCTCCGGCCTCGGGGGGCGGGCTCACCCCGGTGGCCACGCCAGGCGCCGGCCGCCCAGCACATGGAGGTGGAGATGGGGCACGGAATTCGACGCGTCCTCCCCCACGTTGAACACGAGCCGGTAGCCGCGCTCGGCGATCCCCTCCGACTCGGCCACCTCGAGGGCGGCCTGAAAGACGCCGCTGAGGGCGTCGGCGTCACCGGGCTCGAGCACCCCGGCATGGTCGATGTGGCGACGCGGCACCACGAGCACGTGGACCGGCGCCTGGGGGTTGAGATCGCGAAACGCCACGGCGTGGTCCGAACGGTGGACGATGTCAGCGGGAATCTCCCCGGCCACGATGCGACAGAAGAGACAGTCTGCGGTGTCGGTCACCGGCCCGGGCCAGTCTCCTACGGGGTCTCGGCCCGGCCGCGCACTGCAGCGGAGCCCTTCACCTCGGGGTAGAGGTGCTCGAGGCTGCCCGGGGCGATGCGGCAGTTCTCGATGAAGGCGTCTACGTCGTCGGCCTTGAGCCGGATGACACGACCGAACTTGAACGCGGCCAGCGCTCCCTCGTCGATGAAGCGGTAGAGACTGCGCAAGGTCACGCCGAGGTGCTCGGCCGCTTCTTTGGTGCTCAACCACCGGATCTGTTCGCTCACCGCATCTCCAGAGCTCGGCGCTCCGTATCGCACCGTGCATCGTCATGCTATCCGGTGATGTTCGCGACCCGACCGCGGCCGCGGCCGTGCCAGGCGGCGAAATCCTCCCGTGAAAAGACTGTTGCCACGACGCCTCGCAGGGGTCCTGGCGTGGTGAGCCCGGCGGCGGGACGGCCCGGGGGGGTGAGCGTCAGGTGATGACGCGCAGGCCCAGCTCGTCGAGCCGACGGCTCATTGCGTCGGGGGTGACCCCGAAGAGACACGCGATGGCACGCAGGTCCTCGGCGCGGATGGTGATCATGCGCCCGTTGAAGTCCTGGCGCTGGACCTGGATCATCGACAGGAACCGGCGCAGCAGGTCGCGCTCGGGGCCGCTC
>DATCBU010000110.1:0-3234 GCA_036511675.1 Acidimicrobiales bacterium
TGACGCGTGGTGTGGTGACGGACTTGGGCGGAACCCGGCCGGCGTGGCCCCGCGTGGGGGCGGCAAGCCGGGCGGGCTTGCGCAGCTTCTGCGGGGTCGGCTCCTGGTCCGGGGTGGCCATCGTCACGTGCATTAATCGGCTGGGACGCTGCGGTCCTTGACAAACCGGGCCAATCGTGCCCCGAGCCTGACCACGGTCGGTGGCCGAGGATGGCTCAAGACCGGGGCGACGGGCGCCGAAACAGACCCCGTGGCGCTGCGACGCGCCCCGTCGAGCGTCAACCAGTTGCCAACCACCGTGAAGAGCGGGGGCGCGGTCGTGGCCGCACCTCCCGAGACCCAAGAAGCAGGTCCGTCGTGATGTCAAGCGTCGATGCCCATGGAGCACCTGCTCCCCTGCGTGGCACGCCGACGGGTGTGCCGGGCCCAGGATCGGGTCGCCGGGGATGAACCCCGTGCTCCTGGGAGGCATCAGGGCGGCGATCCTGAATCCAACGATCGATGCGGTCCTCGTCGGCCTCGCGGTCGGCGCCGCCGTCGCGTTCGGCCTGTCGTCGAACCGGTCCTTGCATCGCGGTCCGTGGCGCTCGTCATGGCTGTGCCTCGGATCCGGCTTGATGTGCGTGGTCGTCGCCGACCTTCTCCAGGCCGTGCACGCGGGGGGCCCGTCCACGCAGTTCGGCGCACCCATGATCATGAGCACGGGGGGCGACCTCCTGGCCATCGTGGGGCTGGTGGCGCTGATCCATCAGCGCCTTCCCGAACGCTCGGCGGACTCGTTGGCCGAGGCGCTGCTGTCCACCCTCGCCCTGGGCTTCGTGATCCTGGCGCTCGTCATCGTGCCTCGACAGGGCTGGCGGCCAGGCTTCCAGATCCCTGCCATCGTGGCGCCACTGCTGGACATGATCCTGCTGTGGCTCGTGTGCAGCCTCGTCTCGCTCACCGAGCGCCACCCCGTCATGTACCGCTACATGATCATGGGTTTCACCTGTCTCTTCGTGGCCGATGCCAGTTACTCGGGATTGGCGCTTTCGGGCGGTTCGCACTCGTCGCGTCTGGTGGCGTCGATCGCGCTCGTGGGGACGTGCCTGTGGGGTGTGTCGTTCGTGCACCGCTCCCGCCGGGTCGCCTTCGACCCGGTGCCGCTGCGCTCGGTCCGTCCCCGGGGGGTGCGGGTGGCGATGCTCGTGGCCGTGGGGCTCGTCGTCCCCGCCGTGCTCAGTGCCGAGTCCGTACTCGGGATCCGCGATCGGCAGCCGGCGCTGATGATCGGGTCGACCCTGCTGCCGACATTGCTGGTCCTGTACCTCCTGCACCAGGTCTTCACCCATGCCGCCGCCGAGTACCGGGCGCAGCATGATTCGCTGACCGGTGTGTGCAACCGGCTGCTCTTCGAGGACCGGCTCCAGCGGGCATTGGTGCAGGCCGACCGGACCAACAGTGCGGTCTCGGTGATGTTCCTCGACCTCGACCGGTTCAAGGACATCAACGACAGCCTGGGGCACGCCGTCGGCAACGATCTGCTCAAGGCCGTGGTCAAGCGCCTGCAGAGCTGCCTTCGGGAACACGACACCCTGGCCCGCTTCGGCGGGGACGAATTCACGTTCCTGATCCCCGACAGCGGGCGCAAGGACGGCCACGTGGTCGACTTCGCCGAGCGCCTCCTCGACCGGTTCGAAGACCCCTTCAGCGTCGGGGGCCGACAGTTGACGGTGAAGGCGAGTATCGGTGTGGCGGTGTCTCCGTGGGACGGTGCCGATGCCGACACGCTCCTCAAGCACGCCGACACCGCCATGTACCAGGCCAAGGCAGCGGGCCGGAACACCTATCAGGTCTTCGACTCGGCCATGAGTGCCCGGGCCCGGCTGCGCTTCGCCCTGGAGGACAGCCTGCGGTCCGCGGTCGAGTCGGGCCGACTGGCCGTGCACTACCAACCCAAGCTCGACATGGCCACCGGGGACATCGTGGGGGTCGAGGCACTGGCGCGCTGGCGCCATCCCAGTCTGGGCTTCATCCCGCCGTGGGCGTTCATCCCGCTGGCGGAGGAGACCAGTCTGGTGGCGACGTTGGGCGAGTGGGTGCTCGACGTCGCCTGCAAGCAGGCGCAGGGATGGCAGGAGCAGGGCCTCCCGGCCATCCCGGTGGCGGTCAATCTGTCCCCACGGCAGTTCGCCCATCAGCCCGTGGTGGAGATGGTGACCCGAGTCCTCAAGACGACGGGGTTGGACCCCTCCCTGTTGGAGCTCGAGGTGACCGAGAGCGTGCTCATGGAACGCGTGGACGAGGTGGTGGCCAGCCTCAACGAATTGCGGTCGTTGGGTGTGCGCTGTTCGATCGACGACTTCGGGACCGGCTACAGCGCCCTCACGTACCTGGCCGAGATGCCCATCGACGCCATCAAGATCGACCGCTCGTTCATCCAGCGCATCGACGGCGAGGCGAGCGGTGCGTCGATCGTGGGGGCGGTCATCGCCCTGGCCCACAGCCTCGACCTCGTCGTCGTGGCCGAGGGTGTCGAGACCGACGCGCAGCTCCAGTTCCTCGACACCCACGGGTGTGACCAGGTGCAGGGATTCCGGTTCAGCCCTCCGGTGCCGGCGGCGGAGATCGTCGAGCTCATGCGCACCCCGGCCAAGGTGTTCACCGACTGGGGAAGCGAGGTGGTTCCGTTGCCGCTTCCCATCTCCGGCATCTCCCCCGCCCGTCTCGAAGCCCTCTTGGAATCGATCATGCTCGAGCGCCATGTCCCGTCCGAGCTCGACAACGAGGCCATCGAGGCCGTCCTGACCGCCCTGCAGGCCGACGAGTTGACCAAGGTCAAGACCGTCCGCACCGGTCGCCCTCGCTCGGCCAAGGTCGCCGTCAGCACCCTGGCGAGCCTGGCGTCGGTGTCGGGAGGGGTCACGGCAGCGGCGGCGTTCGCAGCCAGCCCGGTGCCGGAGGCGACCCACGCCGATTCCGGCGCGACGGGCCCAGGCCACGACCAGATCGCCGCCGGCCAGGTCGACCATGACCAGATCGCCGACGGCCAGGTCACCTCGTCGTAGCGGGCGCAGCCGTCGCCATCTATCTTCGGGCGCGGTGCACAGCGGACGTGGGGGGCAGGAGCGCTGGCGACGGGTCCTGAGCCGCCGTCAGGTCCTGGGGGGTGCGTTGGCGGGCGCCGCCGGCATGGTGGTGGGCGTCGGCGTCACGGGTCTCGACCCCGACGTGACCGGCGCGGCCGCCGCCGCC
>DATCBU010000111.1:0-75691 GCA_036511675.1 Acidimicrobiales bacterium
ATTCCTGACTGGTCGTCAGATCGTATCGGCTACCATCGCCGCCGTGCCGGGTGCGCCGGGGTCGGGTGGGCAGGTCCGAGGGATCGTGAGCGCCGGGGGCTACGTGCCCCGAGCCCGGTTACGCCGCTCCGAGGTCACCGCATTCCTGGGGTCGGGGGGCGGCAAGGGCGCGCGTGCCGTGGCCTCGCACGACGAGGACACCACCACCATGGGGGTCGAGGCCGCCCGGGCCGCCCTGGGCGGGGCACCGGCGGCCGTCCTCGGCGCCCTGTGGTTCAGCACCGCCTCGCCCGCCTATCTCGACAAGACCAACGCCACCGCGCTGCACGCCGCCCTGCGGCTGTCGGGCGACGTCCCCGCCCTCGACTTCGGCGGCGCACTGCGGTCGGGGGTCGGGGCCCTGCTCAGCGCCCTGACCTCCACCACCACGACCCTGGTGGTCATGGCCGACCAGCGCGACGGACTGCCCGGGGGGGCCGACGAGTCGGCCGGAGGGGACGCCGCGGCGGCGCTCCTGATCGCCGACGAGAGCCCGGGGTCGCCCGTGGTGGCGCGCTATCTGGGAGGCGCCTCGGCCACCGACGAGATCCTGGACCGCTGGCGGGCACCCGGGGAGCGCCGCTCCAAGGCGTGGGAGGAGCGCTTCGGCGAGACCCGCTACCTGGCCCTCGGGCTCGACGCCTGGTCCCGCGCCCTCAAGACGGCCGGACTCGAGGCCACCGAGGTCGACCACCTGGTGGTGACGGGCATGCACACCCGGGCCACCAAGGCGCTGGCGTCCAAGCTCGGCGTCCGACCCGACGTCGTCGCCGACGACCTGGCGGCGACGGTGGGCCAGTCCGGCACCGCCCATCCCGGTCTGGTGCTGGCGTCGGTGCTCGAGACGGCGGGCCCGGGCGAGACGGTGGCGCTGCTGCACCTGGCCGACGGGGCCGACGGCCTCGTCTTCCGCACCACCGAGGCCATCTCGACGTGGACTCCGGCCCGCCCCGTGGCGGCCCAGGTCGAGGGCGGTGCCGCCCTTTCCTACGGGAAGTTCCTGTCGTGGCGGGGCATGCTCAGACCCGAGCCACCCCGGCGCCCCGAGCCCCAGCGGGTGTCGGCCCCCGCAGCGTGGCGCAGCGAGGAATGGAAGTTCGGGTTCGTGGGGTCGCGTGACCGCACCAGCGGGGCGGTGCACATGCCCCCGGCGCGCGTCTCGATGCGGGGCGGGGCGGTGGACGACATGGAGCCCGTGGCCATGGCCGAGGTGATCGGCACGGTGGTGACCTTCACCGTGGACCGCCTGGCCTACTCCCCCAGCCCCCCCATCGTGTTCGCCGTGGTGGACTTCGAAGGCGGCGGACGATTCCCCGTGGAGCTCACCGACGTCGACGCCGACGCCGTGCACATCGGGGACCGGGTGGAGATGACCTTCCGCCGCCTCTACAGCGCGGACGGCATCCACGACTACTTCTGGAAGGCGCGTCCGCTGCGGTCGGGGACGACGCCCGCTCCCGAGAGCTGAACGAGGCGAGGAGGAGACCCATGGCATCACACGGGATCCGCGACCGGGTGGCCATCGTCGGCATGGGCTGCACCGCCTTCGGCGAGCACTGGGACAGGGGGCTCGACGACCTGATCGTCGACGCCTCCACCGACGCCTTCGCCTCGGCCGGGGTGACCAAGCACGACGTCGACGCCTACTGGTTCGGCACGGCCCAGTCGGGGATGAGCGGCATCACCCTGGCCCGGCCCCTGCAGCTCGAGAACAAGCCCGTCACCCGGGTCGAGAATTACTGCACCACCGGCTCCGAGGCCCTGCGCGCCGCGGCCTACGCCGTGGCCTCGGGCGCCTACGACGTGGCCATGGCGGTCGGGGCCGAGAAGGTGAAGGACAGCGGCTACCAGGGCCTCAACGCGGCCGCGCCGCCCAACGACGGCACCGCCCGCACGCTCACCGCGGCGGCGATGTTCTCCATGGTGGCGCCGGCCTACGCCCAAAAGTACGGCGTGGACGAGGACCAGATGACCGACGTGCTCGCCACCATCTCGGTCAAGAACCACTACAACGGCGCCCGCAACCCTCGTGCCCAATTCCGCCGCGAGATCACCAAGGAGACGGTGCTCAAGTCGCCGCGCGTGGCGGGAGGCCTCGGCGTGTTCGACTGCGCGGGCGTGGCCGACGGCGCCGCCGCCGCCATCGTGGTGCGCGCCGAGGACGCGCTGCGCTACACCGACAAGCCGCTGTACATCAAGGCCCTGTCCTTCGCGGCGGGCAACGGCTCGGGGCTCATCGACCCGGGCTACGACTACACCCACTTCCCCGAGTGCGAGGCCGCCGCGGCGGACGCCTACGCCCAGGCGGGCATTACCGATCCGCGCCGGCAGCTGGCCATGGCCGAGGTCCACGACTGCTTCACCCCCACCGAGCTGGTGCTCATGGAGGACCTCGGCTTCGCCGGCCGGGGCACGGCGTGGAAGGAAGTCCTGGCCGGCACCTTTGACCTGCACGGCGAGCTGCCCGTCAACCCCGACGGGGGGCTCAAGAGCTTCGGGCATCCCGTGGGGGCCTCGGGGCTGCGCATGTTCTTCGAGTGCTGGCTGCAGCTGCGGGGCGAGGCCACCCCCGAGCGCCAGATCGACAACGGGCGGGCCCTGGCTCTCACCCACAACCTGGGCGGGTACCCCGGGGAGATGGTGTCGTTCGTGTCGGTGGTCGGCACCGAGCGCGACTGAGCACGGCGGCACCGGTGTCGTTCCTCGACGAGCGGGCCGGGTTGTCGGGGAAGGTGGCCGTGGTCGCCGGTGGCGGTGGTGGCCTGGGCCGGGCCAGTGCCCTCGACCTGGCGCGCGCCGGGGTGGCGCTGGCCCTCGCCGACACCGACGGCGAGGCACTGCACCGGACCGCCGCCGAGGCCCGGGGCCACGGTGTGGAGGTCGTCGCCTCGGTCACCGACGTGCGCGACCCCGACGCCCTCGCCGCGTTGTTCGACGCCTGTGACGACTCGTTCGGTCCCCTCGACATCCTCGTCAACGTGGTGGGGGGCACGTTCCGCTCCGCCTTCACCGACGTGAGCGCCAAGGGCCGCGACGCGCTGGTGCGCACCAACTTCACGTGGGTGGTCGACGCCACCCAGCGGGCCGCCCTGCGCATGGCGGCCTCGGGGCGCGGAGGGAGCATCATCACCATCACCTCGATCGAGGCCCATCGCGCCGCGCCGGGCTACGCCGTCTACGCGGCCATGAAGGCGGCGGTGACACATCTCACCCGCACCCTGGCGGTGGAGCTCGGGTCGGCGGCCATCCGCGTCAACTGCGTGGCGCCCGACTTCGTGCCCACCGCCGGCCTGGCCGGCGTGGCCGGGCGGGCGGGCTCGGCGGGCCAGCGCGCCGCCGCCGCGGGCGAGGGGACCGATCCCGGGGACTTCCTCACCATCCCCCTGCGCCGCAAGGGGGAGGTCGCCGACGTGGGCAACTGCGTGCTGTTCCTCGCCTCGGAGCTCTCCTCCTACATCACGGGCACCACGTTGCATCCCGACGGGGGGGCGTTGGCCATGTCGGGTTGGATGGACTGGCCTGATGACGGCTTCACGGCCCGACCGCCGGCGTGGGTGCTCGACCGGCTCGAGCCTCCTGGCCGGTGACGTCGCCCGCAGTGGCGCCCTCGGGAGACGATGCCCTCTTCCACCCCGACGGGGCCGATGTCGTCCCCACCGAGTACGCCCGGGGGCCGTGGACGCCCGACGCGCTGCACGGCGGCCCGGTCGCGGCGCTGCTGGCACGCGCCGTCGAGTCGGTCCCCGTCGACGAGCCCATGCACGTCACCCGGTTCACCGTCGAGCTCCTACGGCCCGTGCCCCTGGCCCGCTTGTCGGTGTCGGCCTCGGTGGTGCGCCCCGGACGCAGGGTCCAGCTCGTGGAAGCCCGCATCTCGACCGGCGACCGGGACGTGGCGTGGGCACGGGCCCTGCGCATCCGGCTGCAACCGCCCGGGTCCCCCTCGGGCTCCCCGGGGCGCGAGCTCACCGGAGGTGGTCCCGTCCCCGGCGTCGACCCGGGCGCGCCGCCGGGGCCAGGAGGTGGCTACGGCTCACCGACAACCATCGGTGCCTACCGGGCCTTCCACAATGCCGGCGCCGAGCTGCGGTACGTGGCCGGGGCCTTCGACCAACGAGGGCCGGCCACGGTGTGGGTGCGGCTGGCGGTGCCGGTGCTGCCCGGCGAGGAGCCCACACCGCTGCAGCGCGTGGTGGCGGCGTCGGACTTCGGCAACGGGGTGAGCTCGGAGCTCGACTTCGCCCACCATGTCTTCATCAACCCCGACCTCACCGTGACCCTGCACCGACCGGCTCTCGGCGAGTGGGTCTGTCTGGACGCGTCCACGATCATCGGGATCCCCGGCGTGGGCGTGGCCCAGAGCGCGCTGTGGGACGTGCACGGCCCTCTGGGCCGGTCGGTCCAGAGCCTCCTGGTCGAGCCCCGGGCCTGAGGCGGCCCCGGGGGGCCCCGCCCCCGTCGGAGACAGCGCTCCCTCCCGGCGGCGCCGGCACAGGCATGTTGTTGACGGTTTGTGAATCCGTTGACAACCCCGAGAGCTTCCTCGACCACTCTTCGTAGGGTGACCTCTCAGAGAGCAGTCGCTGGCCGGGCCTTTGGCGCCCCGATGGCCGCGCTCTGCGCCCGAGCCCCTACGCCAGGAGGCTCGGGTGGTCCATGACTTCAACCTGTACGACCTCTTCGTCCTCTCGTTCGTGCAGTTGGTGGTCTCCACCGTCCTGGTCCTGAGCCCGGCCCGCTACATCGGCACCCGATTTCGCTGGACGGGGTCGAGGATTACCGAGGTCCTGGTGGCCGCCCTGGGCGCGGCGGCCGTCTCGGCCCTGGCGTGTTTCCTCACCGCCGAGTTCTGGGGGCTGCGTGCCGACGGGCTCGAGACCGCCGCCTACCTGCTCACGATCTGCTCGGTGGTCGTCATCGTCCTTCGCCCCGACATCAACGTGGTGGGCCAGGTGTTCTACGCCTCGTTCGCGGCGGCGGGGTTCACCTTCCTCGCCTTCGCGGCCCTCGTGGCGTCCACGGCGACGCATTCGATCGTCGAAGCGCTGACCTCGTCCCTGCTGATCCTCCTCGACTTCGCCGCGTTCTTGGTGTGGAACTCGAGCATCAACTACATGAGCGATGTCCTGTGCCGGACGCGGCACTCGCGTCCGCTTCCCGAGGCCGATCCCACGTACCTGCCCATGGTGTCGTTGCACATCCCGGCGTACAACGAGCCTCCCGAGATGTTGATCGCCACCATCAAGGCGGTCGAGCAGATCGACTACCCCAACTTCGAGATTGTCGTCCTCGACAACAACACCGCCGACCCGGCGGTGTACGGCCCGGTGGAGGAGTACTGCCGGGGTCGAGCGCGCGTCCGGTTCGTCCACGTCGAGGAGTTGCAGGGCTACAAGGCGGGAGCGTGCAACCTCGCCCTGCGGCGCTACACCGACCCGCGGGCCGAGATCATCGGCTTGATCGACGCCGACGACATCGTCCAGCCCTACTACCTGCGCGAGACGGTCTCGTACTTCTCGGACCAACGCGTCGGCTTCGTCCAGAGCTTCGAGGGCAACCGGGACTACGAGGGAAGCGCGTACTACACGGCCTGTGTCGACTCCTATCAGGGCTTCTACGTGACCATCATGTCGTCGCGCAACGAGCGCGACTCGGTCCCCTTCGTGGGCACCATGGGACTCTTCCGGCGCAGTGCCCTCGAGGGCATCGGGGGTTGGAACGAATGGTGCATCAGCGAGGACACCGAGGCCTCGCTCCGGGTGCTCAAGGCGGGCTGGTCGGGGCTGTATGTCCCGCGCTGCTTCGGCCGGGGCATCGTGCCGCCCACGTTTGCCGGCCTCAACACGCAGCGCCATCGCTGGTGCTTCGGCGCCATGCAGATCCTCCGGCTCCACTGGAGGAGCCTCATGCCCTGGGACCGCTCACCCGACAACCACCTCACTGCCAGCCAGCGACGTGACTATCTGATGGCCTCGATGAGCTGGTTCCGGGACCTGTTGATGCTTGGCTTCGCGGTCTTGTTGCTGGCGATCACCGGGCTGTTGTTGTCGGGCTCCAACTTCGCGCTCACACCGCTCGGGGGCGACCGCTCGCTCCTGCCCATGTCACTCATCATCATCGCCACCATCTGCATGATGTGGACCCTTCGCCACTGGACCCCCATCTCGCGGACGCGATCGGTCCTCGGCATGGTCATCAGCCTTTCCGCCAGCTTCATTACGGCCATCGCCTGTATCGAGGGCATGTCACGACGCGAGGGCGTCTTCCTGAGGACGTTGAAGACCGGTGCGAGCCGTCACCGCCTGCGCAGCGCCATCAGGCTCAGCCGCTGGGAGGGGCTCCTGGCGGTGGCTCTCTATACGTCGGCCGGCCTGCTGGCCGCGTTGCGGCACCCACCCATCCTCCTCATCATCATCGTGGCCATTCAGGGCACGGTGTACGCCTGCTCCCCGGTCGCCTCGTTGTGGAACCTTCGGGCCCAACTCGTCTCGGCACCCGAGTACCGCCGCCGGTACGAAGAACAGCGTCTTCGCCTCGCCAGTCGCGGCCGGCCACCGTTCAGGGTGCTCCGCCCCCTCACCGCCGTGGTCCTGGCGGCAGTGGTCGGCGCCGGCGTTGCGGCGTTCGCCTCCCCCAACCAGCTTCGGCCCGGCACTCCCGTCGACCACGTACGTATGGGGAGCGCAGTCGAGGTGGCTGGATCGTCGGTACCTCGGTCGTCTGCGTCTGGGCATTCGGTGTCGCCGCCGACGGGTGTCAGGTAGCCGTGGAACCCGTACGTACGGTGGCGTCCGCCGAGGTGAAGTACTTCGTGCTCGCGGATCGGGTGGGCCCGTACCTGCTGGCCCGGGTGCGCTGGCCCGACGTCGCCCAGGCCGTCACCGCCGGATGTCGCGACTGGCGAGACGACCCCGGCCTGTTCGACCTGCCCTACGACCCGGGCAGTGCCGTGGTGACCCCCGTCGAGGCGGCCGCCATCGCGGCCGGCTGGGGAGTACGACTCCCCACCGAGGCGACCTTCAGCAGCTCCCTGCCGCCGGTCATCCGACGCATGCCCGCCAATTGGTCCAACTTGGCACCGGCCGAGAAGCGAGCGTGGTCGCTCGATTACGTCCTGACCCGACGACGCGCCAACGCCAGCCGCCACACCTCTGCCCTGTCTACCGGACGAGGGTTGTGGGGATCGCGGCTCCGTCGCCGGTCCGCGGTGGTGGAGCGTCGCCATGATGTCCGCGTGCATGTCGGGGGACGAGCGGAAATTCACCAGAGGAACAAGACCGTGTCTACAGACCTCGTCGACATCAGCCCGGGCGGCATGCACTGCGTGGCGCTCGACGCCAAGGTGTTCGCCGCGGCCGGCGCCAGGCTCGACGCGCCCCTCGTGCTCACGGCTTTCGATCGCAAGATCAGGCTGGACGTCGGCGGCACTGTCACCTGGCACAGCGAAACCGGACGTGGCACCCATTTCGGGATCGCGTTCGACCAGCTCGACGACGCACAGATCGAGAACATCCAACACCTGCTGGTGACGTCGGGCGCCCCGCGGGAGCTCCTGAGGCCATGAGCGTGCACTCCACCAACGGAAAGAAGCAGTCCTCGGTGTCGATCCGACCTCCGGACGCCGGGGTCGACCCGGTGTTGAGCTTCGACCAGGGATATGTGAGCCCACCCCCGGCAGGAGACGCCCGGTCGCGTTCGAGGCGCCGGGTCGACTATCGCCTGAGGGGCCTCGATCTGGGGGTACAGAAGCAGCACGAGGGTCCTATCGTCCCGGTCCGCACCGACCAGTCGCGCCGCCGCCACCGTCGTCGGCTCCTGATCGGATGGGCCGTCGTCGTCGTGGTGGGCAGCGCCGTCGGGCTGGTGCTACGACTGGCCGTCGTCGAGCCTTTCACGGTCCCGTCGGGGGCGATGGCGCCGGCCCTCCAGGCCGGCGATCGCATCCTGGTCGTGAAGACCAGCGTGGCGGGCCCGATCCAGAGAGGGAACATCATCGTCTTCCACCACCCCGAGCCCGACTCCTGTCTCACCACTGCGAACGGTGGGCAGGATCTGGTGCAGCGCGTGGTCGGCATGCCCGGCCAGACCATTGGGTCGTCGGGAGACACCATCGACGTCAACGGCCACGCCCTGCGCGACCCGGGGTCACCGCACTCGAAGCTTCGGCTGGTGGGTTCGAAGCCGATACCCCTGACCACGGTCCCAGTGGGCGAGTACTTCGTGATGGGGGACAACCCGTCACTGTCATGCGACTCTCGTTCCTTCGGCGCCATCTCCGCCTCGTCGGTCGTCGGAAAAGTCGTGAGCATCGTGTTGCGGGGGGGACACCCCTACATCCACATCTTCTGAAGCAAAGTCGTGTCCCTGTCGTCGCCCTCTAGTGGGGAGCCGGAGTGGTCCTTCCCCTGAAGCTCGACCGGCGTGCCGAGTATCGGGCACGACGGCGATCCGGGCTCATCGTGGTCCTCGTGTCGGGCATGGCCGCGGTGACCATGGCGGCATGCGGGACCGCGCCGGCCGGGCGCACCGTCACCCTCCTGCCCGCCCCCGGAGCCAAGGCCACGACCTGGCAATGGACCGGCTCGTGCCGCCTCGGCCCCGTAGCTCCCCGAGGATGTGCGTCGGCGGGGCCGCATCTCGGGCCGGCCCAGCTCACCGGTGATGCATGGAACCTGGGTACGAGCACCACGAATCCCGGATCGCTGGACATGGCGGTGGATTCCCGCGGGGCGGTGACCGTCGAGGGACATCTTCCCAGTGCCCCGCCGTGCACGCAGTCCACGTGCATCGCACCGAGCGCCAACACCTGGGTGCGCGGGTACCCGAGCGTCCTGTACGGGATCAACCAGTGCTCGGCCCGCACCTCGCCCCCGGTTTCCCGTCGTGTGGGGCTCCCCATGCGGGTCGGCTCGATTCCTCCCGACTTGATCGGCACCACCGCCTACACGGCGCGTACGCCCCACATCACCTACGACATCGCCTATGACATGTGGCTCAACCACTCCGACACCAAGACACCGTGCACGGCCGACGGCACGCTGGAGGTCATGGTGTGGACCGACTACAACGAGCAGGCCCTGCTCCCCGACAACGAGAGGGTCGGGACCGCCAGCGTCCCCTTCGTGGTGGATGGGACGCAGCACCCCGGCAACGGTGCGTGGTCGGTCTACGTGAGCAACGTGTTCGGGAATGGCCACACACAGCCGTGGGGGGGCACGGTCTGGTTCGTCTTGGACAAGGCCGATACCGTGCGCTCGGGGACCGTGGGTGTCGACCTCAGCACGGTGTTGTCCGAGGTGGGCACCGAGCTCCAGAACGCCTACGGGTGGAAGGACTTCCGCAGCACGTACTGGCTCGACACCATCCCGTTCGGCATCGAGTTCGGCCCCGAGAGCGGCGCGCTGTACGGCGCCGGGCCGTCGTACTTCTCCCTGCGCCTGTCGTCGTACTGCCTCGGGGTCGGGATGACCCTGTCCGAGCCCGGTTGTCCGGGGGCCCCGTAGCGAATCAGTCGCCGACCTCGTGGTCGGCCGCCTTCTGGCGTGGGCGCTTCCCTCCGAGCGACGCCATGTAGCTGCGCACGTCGCTGGCCCCCGTGCACAGCGCCACCAGGTCGGTGGACTGCTGGAGGTGCATCCGCATCCCCATCATCTCCCATGCCCGGGTGAGCCCCTGCTTGGTGGCGAGGATGGTGGTGAGCGGCATCTTGGCGATGGTCGCGGCGATCTCCTCCACCGTCTCCTCGAGGTCGGCGCGGGGCACGATGCGATTCACCATCCCCCAGTCGAGCGCCTGGGTGGCGCTGATGGTGGGCGCCAGGAACAGGTATTCAGCGGCGCGCTTGAAGTTCATGAGGACCCAGGGCTCGATCATGGTCTGGGCACCGGGAAGCCCGAAGCCCTGGGGGAGCGGCATCTGGAAGTAGGCGTCCTCGGACACGATGGTGAGGTCGGTGAGGAGCCCGTACACGGTGCCACCGCCCACGCAGTAGCCGTGCACCTGGGCGATGGTGGCCTTCGGGAATTCCCACAACCGCAGCGGCGGCCACAGGAACAGGCCCTGGTGGTGACGCCGCCACGTCCGCTCGGGCGTCGGGCCCGTGGTCGGGTAGACCTCGGGCATCTCGTCGATGCCCACGATGGCGTGGCCCGCGCAGAAGCCCTCCCCGTTGGCCTTGAGCACGAGCACCTTGACGTCGTCGTCGTCGTCGGCGAGCACCAGGGCCTCGTCCATGTCCCACACCTGCTGGGCCGTCTGGATGTTGGCCTTGTCGGGGGTGTTGAGGATGATGCGGGCCACCCCCCCGTCCTTCTCGTAGACGATCGTCTCGAACTCCACTCGCTCCACTACGCCCTCCCGTCGGCTCGGCCCATGCCCCGGTGGTGACCGACGCGGGCCCGACTCTACAAACGGCGGGCCCGGAGACTGAAGCTGAGCGGCACCCGGGGGCGCCCCGCAGGCGGCACATAGTGCTGGTCGTCTCGCCGTACCAGCCACGGGAAGCGGGCGAAGGAGGTCCAATCGTGCTCCTCGAGGTGCTCGAGGACGAAGCCGTGGGTGATCACGGCCGTGACGATCTCGCCCAGGCTGTGGTTCCAGGAGAAGTTCCGTTCCATCGACACCGAGTACGAGCCGTCGGTGTAGGTGAAGCCCGAATCGTCGACGAAGGGGTCGGGCTCCTCGAAGTAGGTGTGCTCGACGCCGAGCTCGTCGTCAGCCAACGCGTCCGACAACGGATGCACGTCATGGAGGAAGAGCCGGCCCCCGCTGCGGGCCAGGGCGGCGGCCACCGCCGCCCACCGGTCGACGCTCGGCAGCCAGCACAGGGCGCCGAGGCTGACATAGACCACGTCGAAGGCCTGGGGGCCGAGGGCCCCGACGGCGTCGTAGACGTTGGCGCACACGAACGTGGCCCGGTCCTCGAGGCCGGCGCGCCGCGCCAGGACGCGGGCGTAATCGATGGCGGGCTCGGAGAAGTCGAGCCCGGTGACACGGGCCCCGACGCGCGCCCACGCCAGGGTGTCGAGCCCAAAATGGCACTGCAGGTGCACCAGGTCGAGACCCGACACGTCGCCCAGGGCGGCGGCTTCTTCGGGGCGCGGGCCGCGGCCCTGGCGCAGCCACCCCTCCACGTCGTAGAACTCCGACGCCACGTGCACCGGGACCCGCTGGTCCCAGCTCGCCCTGTTCTGGGCGAAGGCGTCGTCCTCCGCACCCTCCACGGCGTCGTCCACGGAGCGCGACTCTACGTGTCGTCCAAGAATCTACGTGTCGTCCAAGAAACAGTGTCGTTTCAGGGGTCAGTGTCGTCCGAGAAACAGTGCCGTTCAAGGACGGCCCGACACCCGCCGATACCTGAGTCGCAAACGAACACCCGGACCCGCCTGAGGTGACAGCGGCGAACGCGGGCGGGACCGCCCCCCCGGCGCCCGCCCGTTTCGTCGCGCTCCCCCGGCGCTGGGCTGCGTCTGACGCTGCTGGCTCTCTGTCGTTATCGTGGGCCCATGCCCCTCTCCGACACCGTGACCACCGACGAGGACCTCGTCCGCTCCCGGCTGCGGGACCTGCTGGCTGAGCACGACCCGGCGTCCACCCCGGCGGTGGAGTTCCTGGGCGCCCGATTCGATGCCGGCCTGGCCTGGGTGTCGTTCCCGGTCGGGTTGGGGGGCCTGGGGCTGAGCCCCGAGCTGCAGGGCCTCGTCGAACGAGAGCTGCGCGCCGTGGACGCTCCCAACGAGGCGGACCGCAATGTCATCGGCTACGGCATGGCCGCCCCCACGGTCCTCACCCACGGGACCGAGGAGCAAAGGGCGCGCTACCTGCGACCGCTCTTCACGTGTGAAGAGGTGTGGTGCCAGCTCTTCAGCGAGCCGGGCGCGGGGTCCGACGTGGCGGGGCTGGCCACACGGGCGGTCCGTGACGGTGACGAGTGGGTGGTCAACGGGCAGAAGGTGTGGACGACTCTGGCCCACACCGCCAGCTGGGGACTGCTGGTGGCGCGCACCGACCCCGACGTCCCCAAGCACCGCGGGCTCACCTACTTCATCGTGGACATGCACGCCCCGGGGGTCGAAGTCCGCCCCCTTCGCCAGATCACCGGTGAGGCCGAGTTCAACGAGGTGTTCTTCACCGACGTGCGCATCCCCGACGGCAACCGCCTCGATGCCGTTGGGGCGGGGTGGCGTGTGGCCACCACCACCTTGATGAACGAGCGCGTGGCCATCGGGGGCGGCGTGGTGGCGCGCAGCTCCGGCCCCATCCACGAGGCTCTGCGCATCTGGAAGGAGAAATCCGACAAGACCGGTTCGCAGCGCGACCACCTCATGGAGCTGTGGGTGGAGTCGGAAGTGGCCCGGCTCACCAACATGCGGGCCCGGGCCCTGCGCACGGCCGGCACCCCGGGGCCCGAGGGGTCGGTGGCCAAGCTCGTGGGGGCCGAGCTCAACCAGCGCGTCTATGAGTTCTGCATCGACCTCCTCGGGATGACGGGCACCCTCTTCCCGACGCACTACGAGATGCGTCGGCCCGACCGGGCCGTGTTCTCCGGTGGGGCCGACCCCCGTCACACCTTCCTGCGCTCGCGCGCCAACTCCATCGAGGGGGGCACGTCCGAGATCATGCGCAACATCCTGGGCGAGCGCGTCCTCGGACTTCCGGGCGAGCCCCGCAACGACAAGGACGTGTCCTGGTCGGAGGTGCCGCGCAGTTGACCGGTACGCTCGCACCGATGCAGTTCGGGACCGACGTCGCCGCCAAGGGCGTGCGCGAACGGAGCTTTGAGGTCAGCCGCGGCGACCGACGCATCCCCGGTGTGCTGTGGACGGCGGCCGACGACGACCGGCCCCGACCGGTGGTCATGCTCGGGCACGGGGCGTCGGGTTCCAAGCGCGAGGACTACATCGTGGCCCTGGCCCGTGGGCTGGTGCGCCGCCACGGATTGTCCGCCGTCGCCATCGACGGTCCCGTCCACGGTGACCGTCGGGCCGACAAGGGTCTGGTCGCCGGCCTCCCCTTCGCCGACTTCGTCCAGCGCTGGTCGGCGGACCCGGGACTCATCGAC
Organism: Acidimicrobiales bacterium; assembly: GCA_036511675.1. GTDB lineage: Bacteria > Actinomycetota > Acidimicrobiia > Acidimicrobiales > UBA8190 > Chersky-840. The sequence goes on from DATCBU010000111.1 coordinate 13,100, forward strand.
GACATAGTGGCCGACTGGCACACCACGCTCGACGCCGTGCAAGAGCTCCCCGAAGTCATCCCGGGGCCCTGCGGCTACTGGGGCCTGTCCATGGGGACGATCTTCGGCCTCCCCACCGTCGCCGCCGAGCGGCGCGTGACCGTGGCCGTGCTCGGCCTCATGGGGATCGCCGGGCCCACCCAGCAGCGCTTCGCCGTCGATGCCGGCGCCGTCGGATGCCCGCTGCTCTTCCTGGTGCAGTGGCACGACGAGCTCTTCCCCCGCGACCTGGCCTTCGCCCTGTTCGAGGCCTTCGCCAGCACCGACAAGCGCATGCACGTGAGCCCGGGGATGCACGCCGAGGTCCCCGCCGAGGAATTCGAGGCCAGCGGCAAGCTGCTGGCCGCGCACCTCCTCACCTAGCCCGGCGCCGCTTAGGAGGGCGTCGTCCTCCCCACCAAGGCGGAGGCGGCACGCGCCGCCAACGCCACCAGCGTGAGCGTGGGCCCGTAGCCGGCCGAGGTCACGAAGACCGAGGAGTCGGCGACGACGACGTTGTCGAGCCCGTGCACGCGCCCCACCGGGTCCACCACCGAGGTCTCGGGGTCCGCACCCATGCGGGTCGTGCCCATGACGTGGCGGCTCATGGGGATGGCCGAGAGCGCCCCCCGGCGGTCCTCGCCCTCGGCCAGCGGTGAGGTCGACGTCATCGTCCAGGTGGCCCCCATGTCCTCGAGCACCCGCACCAGGCGTGGGGCGTGATGCGCCGAGGCCACCAGCTCGTGGCGATGGGGCCGGTAGGTGACCCGGGCCACGGGGAAGCCGCGCACGTCGCGCACGGTGGGGTCGAGGTCGACCCGGTTGGTGAGCTGGGGGAGGTCTTCGCCCTGCATGGTGAAGGCCCACATGCGGTCGCGCATCGGCGACGAGCGCATGAGCGACTTGTGCTTCGCCCCCCACGGGTAGATCTTGGCCTCCATCACCGGCAGGCCCGGTCCCCCGTGCTCGACGAGCCCGCCGCGTATCCACGGCAGCCCCGCCTCCGCCGCGGCGGCGCGCGCCGCGTCGTCGACGATCATGGCGTCGTCGTGGACGTGGGTCACGGCCCGACCCCGGTGGCCGTGGAGGCGCTCAGGGAGGATCCCGATGACGAAGGTCTGGAAGTGCACCATGAAGTTCCGTCCCACCAGGGGGTGGTCGATGCCCGACAGCAACAGCAGGCGCGGCGTCTCCACCGCGCCGGCGGCCACGACGACGTGGCGGGCACCGATGGTGCGACGCTCGCCGTCGGGCCCGATCACCTCGACGCCGGTGGCGCGGTGCCCGTCGGTGACGAGGCGCGACACGAAGGTCTCCGACAGCAGCTCCGCTCTCCCCGACGCCATGGCGCGCATGAGCAAAGCCACCGGGTCACCCTTGGCGTGGATGGGGCACCCGAAGAAGGCACAGAACCCGCAGTTGTTACACGCCGGGCGCCCGTCATAGGGCACGGAGTTGGCGGCCGTGGGCGCGGCGTAGGGATGCAGGCCCAGGGCCTCGGCCGCCGCGCTCGAGCGCACCGCGCCGTACATGGGCGCCCCCGAGGGCATGGGGTAGGGGCCCGATCGCCACGCCGCGAAGGGATTGGCCCCGGCGCTGCCGGCCACACCGATCGAGCGCTCGGCCTCGGCGTAGAACGGCTCGAGGTCGTCGTAGGAGAGGGGCCAGTCCGCCACCTCGGCGCCCTCGACGGGCCCGTGGGTGCTGCACAGCGCGAAGTCCTCCTCGCGAAAGCGCGGCACCTTGCCATCGGCGTGGGTCCCTCCCCCGCCCACCGTGGTGGGGATGGAGTTGACCTCCCCGACGTAGGTGTGGTCGCCCTCGTCCTCGCCCCGTCGGAAGGTACGGGGCTCGATGAGGGGGTCGGGCCCCAGGAAATAGCGGTGCACGAACTTGAGCTCGTCGTTGGAGTAGTCCGCCGCCGGCCTCGACAGGTCGTCGGGATCGAGAAGGTGGTTGCGGCCCTTCTCCACGATGACCACGTTCCAGCCCGCCCGGGTGAGCACGTCGGCGACGGTGGCGCCCCCGGGCCCCGACCCCACGATGACGGCGTCGACGGTCACGGGCCCGCCACCTCGGCGTCGCTCCATCCCCGGGGCTGGACGTCGCCGGGGAAGGCGATGGCCTCCCACCCGACACCGTCACGATTGCCCCCGTACTCGGGGGCGCCGTACATGCCCTCGCAGCAGTGCTCGTAGAGCAGGGCGGTGAAATCCCGCGTGGTGCGGAGCCGCTCGTCCTGGTCCTCGGGGGCGAGGTCGCCGAAGTCGGGACCGAGGGCGGCGAGCCCCGTCCGGTACCGCTCCTGCAGGCCCACCACAGGGCCGTTGAACTCCCGCTCGGCCAGGCCCCGCGACCCCTCGATGCGCGTCCGCCACGCCAGCTCGTCGAGCGGGGTCAACCGGTGGAAGCGGGCGAACGCCGCGTCTCCGCCGTAGCGCCCCGAGGTGGGTCCGCCGGCCCAGATGCGAGGCGGGTCGACGAGGAACGCCCCGAGCAGCCCGTCGATGTAGTCGGGGACCCCCGCGCTCGTCGCGCCCGGGGTCTCGTCCTCGGGCACGAGCCGGTCGCAGGCGGCACCCAGGACGCGGAGCTCGTCCTCGGTCAACCACCGCGGCATCAGCGCCTGCCCCCCGTCCACGTGGCGGTGCCGCGCCCGCTCGCCGCCGCCCCCCACCCTGACATCGGCGTCACCGTACCATCGCGGGTCGTGAGCACCATGCACGTCGCCGCCCTCGAGATGGAGCTGCACATCGGGGCGAGTGACTCCCTGAAGGCCAAGCGCGCCGTGGTCCGCCATCTCGTCGAGACGGCCCGGCGGCGCCTCGGGGTCTCCGCGTCGGAGGTGGCGTACCACGACCTGTGGCAGCGGGCCGGCATCGGGTTCTGCACCGTGGCGCCCGACGCCCACCACGTGGAGGAGATCCTCGACAAGGTGGAGCGGTTCGTGTGGTCGCATCCCGAGGTCACCGTGGTCTCGAGCGTGCGACACTGGCTCGACCTCGATCCTTGACCGCCGCCTGCGGGCGGGGAGGGGAACCGAACCGATGACCGTGTCCCGATGACCGTGTCCCGATGACCGGGCCGCCGCACACCTCGGGCCCGCGCCTGCGGATGCCGGCGCTCCTGAGCTCGGTACACGGGTATCAGCGGCAGTGGCTCGGCCCGGACCTGCTCGCCGGGCTCACGTTGTTGGCCATCGCCGTCCCCGAGCAACTGGCCACCTCCCGGCTGGCCGGGATGCCCCCGGTCACGGGGCTCTATGTCTTCATCGCCGGCACCGTGGCCTTCGCCGTCCTGGGCTCGGCTCCGCAATTGTCGGTGGGGGCCGACTCCACCATCGCCCCGTTGTTCGCGGCCGGGGTCGCCCACATCGCGCCCACGGGCTCGGCGCACTACATGGCGCTGGTGTCGCTGCTGGCGGTCACCGTGGGCGTGCTCGTGGCCGTGGTGGGCCTGTTGCGGTTGGGATGGATCGCCGATTTCCTCTCCGCCCCCATCATCACGGGGTTCCTGGGCGGGGTGGCGGTGATCATCGTGGTACACCAGCTCCCCGACCTCTTCGCCCTGCCGCCGGTGTCGGGGACGACCGTGCACCGCGTGGCCACCGTGGTCGGGCACCTGGGCCAGGCCAACGGGTGGGCACTGGGCATCGGTGTGATGGTCTTCCTCGTCGTCACGGCAGCCGAACGCATCGACCGCAAGCTCCCCGCCGCGCTGCTCGGCCTGGTGGGGTCGACGGTCGTGGTGGCGGCGGCGGGACTGCACGCCCACGGCGTGCCCGTGCTCGGCACGGTGGCCCACGGCCCTCCGCACTTCGGCCTCCACGAGCTGTCGTGGACGTCGCTGGGCCAGGTTCTCCCCGTCGCCGGGGTGGTGGCGCTCGTGGTGTTGAGCCAGACCGCGGCGACCACACGCGCCTTCGCCGATCAGGGCGGCTACGCCGTCGACGTGAACCGCGACTTCGTGGGGGTGGGCGCCGGCAGCATCCTGGCCGGCCTGGGCGGCACGTTCGCCGCCAACGCCAGCCCGGCGCGGACCGGCGCGGTGGCGTCGGCGGGGGGTCGCACTCAATTCGCCGGCCTGGCCGCCGCCGCCGGTGTGGTGTTCGTCGTCCCCGCGGCGCGCCTACTCACCGACGTGCCCCTGGCCACGCTGGCGGCCATCCTCATCTTCGTCGCCACCCGCCTGTTCCACGTCGGACAGCTCGTGTCGGTGTGGCGCTTCGACCGGTGGGAATTCGGCCTCGCCATCATCACGCTGCTCACGGTGGCCTTCGTCGGCGTGGAACAGGGGATCGGCGTGGCCGTGGGCCTGGCCATCCTCGACCGCACCCGACGCTCGGCGCGTCCGCACAGCTACGTGCTGGGCAAGATCCCCGGGAGCACCAGTTGGGAGCCACTGAGCCACCACGACCGACCGGTGACGGTCCCCGGGGTGGTGGTGGTGCAGTGGCTGGCGCCGGTGTACTACGCCAACGCCGCGGTGTTCCAGGCCGAGATCCACAAGGCGCTGTCGGAGGCGACGAGCCCGGCGAAGGTGTTGGTGCTCGACGCCGATGCCATCACCGACATCGACTACACCGGCACGCGCACGGTGCGCGCCCTCGTGGACGAGCTCGAGCGCGCCCACGTCGTGGTGGGCGTGGCCCGGGCCGTGGGTGGGGCGCCGCAGAACCTGGCCCGCAGCGGCCTGCTCGAGCGCCTGGGTGGCAAGCGGGTGTTCTCGACGGTGGACGAGGCCGTGACGGCGTTGCACCCCGGGGGAGTTGCCTAGCTCATTCGGCGCGCAGCACGAAGGCCGTCGACGTCCGGGCGGCGATACGCCCCGGGATAGCGGCCACCACGTTGGCCAGCACCAGCGCGCCCAGACCGACCAGGACGATCTCGAGCACCGGCACCGACGGCTGGGGGACGGCGTAGATGGCACGGGCGAACAGCGTCCACAGCCACCGCCCCAGGGCGATGCCGGCCGGCACGCCGATGATGATCCCGATGCTGGCGGCCACCGACGCCTGCCAGGCCACGGCCGTGGCCACCTGCCGCGGGGTGAAGCCGAGGGTCTTGAGCAGCGCCAGGTCGCGGCGACGACGCCGGACCGAAGCCGTCAGGGTGAGGCCGAGGGCCACCACCGCCCCGGCCGCCAGCCCCGCCGCCAAGGTGGCGGGGGTCGCTTTGGTGGCGGCCAGATAGGCGGGGAAGGCGGACTGGGTGCGGCGGGCCCCGGCGATGGCCCCAATGGCCACGCCGCCCAGGAGCCCGACGAGCACCACCACCGCCAGGTACCCGCCCCGCTGGCGAGCCAGCGTGGACCGAAATCGGTACCAGGCGACGGGCAGGACGCGCCCGCTCATCGCCGACCGCCAGTCACCCGTCGCATGGCACCCCGATCGGTCTCCGCCGCCATCGGACCCTCACACGCATTGTGGCCCGCCGGCGCTGCTCGACGAAGGTGGTCAGCAGGTGGAACCGCCCGTCGTGCCACCACCACCCACGGGTGATCTCGTGGAACACCGCGGCGGTGCTCGGGGCGGGGACCGAGCGCGCCGGGTGGTGCGGGTCCTCGTCGGTCATGGGCTCAATCTACGAGCGGGTCGAGGGCGGACGCGGGGGCCGCGCCTCCCATTCCCGGCGATACAGCACCCAGATCAGGCGCGACCCGACCTCACCGGGCGCCTCGGGCTCGTGCTCGACGCGACCCGTCAACCGGTAGCCGAGTTTGGGGGGCACCGCGGCGCTGGCGATGTTGGCCTCGTCGCAGTGGATCTCCATGCGCTCGATGCCGCGCAACCCGAACCCGACGGCGGTCAGCGCCCCGGCGCACGCCGTGGCGATGCCCCGGCGCGTGTGGTCGACGTGGACCCAGTACCCGATCTCCAGGGCGCTCGGACCGATGCGGCGGTGCAGGCCGCAGCCGCCCACAAACGTGCCGTCGGGGAGGAAGATCCCGTACTCGTAGCCGCTGCCCGAGTTCCACAAGGTGGCGGGGCCCAGCAGGCGTTCGTGCTGGGTCTCGAACGAGGTGCCCTCCGGGGTGGCCCACGGCATCCAGGGCCGGAGATGGTCGAGGCTCTCGGTGGCCGCCCTGGACAGCGCGGCGGCGTGCTCGGCCGCCAGTCGACGCAGGATCACCCCGTCGTGCTCGACCTCTTCGGGAGGGATGAGGCCACGACCGGGGCCCTCGTCACGTCGACGGCGGCGGCGCAGCACGTCGTCTCAGGCTCCGGCCGGAGCCGCCGGTGCCAGCCCCTCCAGGGTCAGCTCCGAGAAGGCGGCGCACTCGACGCCGGCGCCCGTCACCGGGACCTCGACACCGTCGGCCACGGCGCGCGTCACACTGAGCCCGTGCAGCACCACCCGCACCACCGGCGGTGCCGGGAAATCGCCCGAGCGCTCCCAGGTGCAGCGCGCCGTCGCACCGGGACGCGCCTCCTCGACGCGCACGTCGTCGCGACGAGTAGGACCGTCCCCGTCACCAGCGTCGTCGACGCACACCCCGGTGGCCACGCCGTCCTCGTCGGCCCAGCAGTGAAAGGCCAGGAGCCGTGGCGCGTGATCGAGCGCCACCCCGATACCGATACCTCCGGCCCCCGCCACCGTCGTCCCGGCCGAATCACCCTCGACGTGGCACGGCCCACCCGGCTCGGCCCACCCGTCGTCGAGAGGGACGACGCACCCGGCCCGGGCCAGGACGGGGATCCGCTCCAAGGGAGCGTGCACCGGGGCCGCACCGACCCGCCCGTCTCCCCACACACTGGCCCAGCCCCCGGGGGGAAGTGGCACCGTGCGCTCCCGGGCCCCGGGCTCGGTGACCGGCGCCACGAGCAGCGCGTGGCCCACGAGAAAGGCGTCGTCGACGTCGATGTCGACGTCAGGCCACCACAAGGGCCGGATCAAAGGGACACCGCTCTCTGACGCCAGGTGCGCCAGTGTGTAGAGGTAGGGCAGCAACCGGTACCGGAAGCGGATCCAGGATGCGAGGATCCGCTTGGTGGGCTCGCCGAAACACCATGGCTCGCGCGGCGGGACGCCGCGCACCGAATGGGTACGGCAGTAGGGCATGCACACGCTCATCTGCAGCCACCGCAGGTAGAGCTCGTCATCGGGGACGCCGCTGAAGCCGCCGATGTCGGACCCCGAGTAGGGGATCCCCGACAGGCCCAATCCGACGACCGTGGCGATCTGCTGGCGCATCGACTCCCACGTCGAGGACACGTCCCCGGTCCAGTTCCACGCCCATCGCTGCATCCCCGCCCATCCCGAGCGCGACACGATGAACGGTCGGCGTTGGGGGGCGGCGGCCCGCAGGCCCTCGAACCCGGCCTGGTTCATGAGCAGTCCGTAGAGGTTGTGGCCTCGGCATGGTCGCCGCCGCGCCCGTCGAAGTGGTGGCGTACCGAGGTGTCCAGCGTGGGGTCACCCAGCAGCGCGATCGAGGTGGGCTCGTTCATGTCGTGCCAGATCCCCGCCACGCCGGCGTCGGTGAGGGTGCGGTAGTGCCCGGCCCACCACGATCGGGTCCCGGGATCGGTGAAGTCGGGGAAGGCGCTGCGCCCCGGCCACACCACGCCTTGCGCCTGGTGCCCGAGCTCGTCGGTGCAGAACCGGTGCTGGTCGCGCCCTTGGCAGAACACGTCGTAGTCGGGGTCGACCTTGACCCCGGGGTCGACGATCGTCACCAGACGCACACCGGTGGCGGCCGCGTGCGCGGCCAGGTGCGGAAGATCGGGGAACCGGTCGGGGTCGACCGTGAAGACCCGGTAGCCGCGCATGTAGTCGATGTCGAGGTGCACGGCACTGAGGGGGAGGCGCAGCGCCGCATACCCGTCGGTGATGGCTCGCACGTCGGCGTCGCAGCGGTATCCCCACCGACTCTGGTGGTAGCCGAGTGCCCAGCGCGGCGGGAGGGCCGGGCGCCCGGTGAGCTCGCTGTAGCGGTCCAGCAGATGGGGCACGGGCCCGACCATCAAATAGCGGCGCAACACCCCGCCCGCGAATCGCAGCGTGGCCGTCCCCGCCTCGTCGCCCGGCGCCCCGCCGTCGCCCAGATTGAAGGTGGCGCGTGTGGAGTTCTCGTAGAAACACAGGACGTCACCGTCAGGGTGGGTGGACACCAGCACCGGGACCCCGAGGTAGAGCGGGTTCTTCCCGGGGCCCCACGACCCACCCGGATCGGTATTCCACAGGGTGAGATCCGTGCCACGCAGGTCGATCCCCTCCGCCTGTTCACCCAGGCCGCACAGGCGCTCCCCGGCGCGCATCGTGAACGACTGTTCCCATGCCGGCCCGCGTCGGGCCGGCGCCGACTCGCTGCGCAGCAGCGTGCCGTCGGCACGGGCCGTGCGCAACGATCCGTCGGGCACCACGGTGACCTCGAGGGCGTCGCTGCGCATGACCCAGGCCCCATCGGCGCGCAGCACGTCGATGGGGTGGGCCTGGACCTCGGGAGCAGGCCCCGGGAAGTCGCCGTCGATGGCGTAGGGGACGGCGCGGGGGCCGGGTCCCCACGACACCCGCACCACATCGGCGGCGAGGAAGGCGACCTCGAGCCGGGCCCGCTCGAAATGGAACAGCGCCGTGCCCGGTTGCGGGTTCCACACCTCCACCCGCTCGAGTCGGCCCGGCGACTCGGGGGTGACGTCGCCCTGCGGGGGCGAAGCCGAGCGCGTGCGTGCGAGTTGACGTCGCGCCGAGTTGGCGAGGATGAGGCCGACGGTGTGGAGCCCCAGGTGATGCACGGCGTGGGCCGTGACCCGGGCCTGGATGGCGGCGTGGCGCAAGGTCGATCGGGGCCGGACCACGAATGGCGAGGCTAGGTGGCGAGCGCCACCGTGCGTCGGAGCCTGGGCTATTTGGCACGACGGTGCGTGCCCGACAGACCACGTACCGCGGGTTGCGGGCGCCGCTGAGGTAGGGTCGTCGGAGTCATCATGCAAGCTCCCGCGCTTCCTTCGCGTCGTCACACCGACCGGGACCGAGCCGCGTCTGCACCCGTGCCCGGGCCCGCGCTCGGTTCCCGGCGTTCGGTGCGCATGATCCCGCACAAGCTCGTCGTCGACGGCCGGCGCGTGCGCTACGCCCTGTCGGACAACGAGGACGCCTGCGGTCCCGAGGGCCCCGGCAACGAGCCCATCTGGGCCGTCAACCTCCACGGGTACTTCGCCGGTGGGGGGATGTACTGGAGAGAGAGCAGCAACCTGGCCGAGGCGCTGGGCTGGCGTGTGCTCAACCCCAGCCTGCCGGGATTCGCCGGCAGCGACCCGCTGCCCTGGGAGCGCGTCACCATCGCCGAGATCGCCGACGTGGTGGGCCATCTGCTCGACGAGGTCGGGGCCCAGCGGGCCGTCCTGCTCGGACATTCGATGGGTGGTGCCGTGGCCGTGCAATTCGCCGACACCCATCCCGAGCGGGTCCTGGGCATCGTGTACCGCGACGGCGCCGCCACCCCGGGCTGGAAACACCGACGCGGGCTGCTCGTGTCCCTGCTCGCTCCGGTCCTTCCCGACATGGCCGGCGTGGCCGACCTCCTGTTGGCGGCCGTGCTGGACACGCCCGACCTGTTCGTCGGTCGACGGCTGGCGTCCACCCTCCGAGGGCTGTGGCCCGACGCCAGGCGCAATCTCCGTTCCATGGGACGCACCTTGCCGGTGGGGTCGATGCTCATGGCCATGGACCTCCGGTCCGAGGTCGAGCGCATCGTGGCGCGCGGTGTGCCGATCCTCCCGGTGTGGGGATGCTTCGACCGCATCGTCAGCCCCGACACGGCCCGTGAGTTCGCCGAGCTCACCGGCATCGACATCGTGTGGGTCCCCGGCGGCCATTCGTGGATGCTGCCCCGCCCTCAGGGCCAGGTCGACATCCTCCGTCATCTACGGCGCGGGCGTGAGTTCGTGGCCGACGTGCTCGACCGCCGCCGTGCACTGCTCGCCGCCCCCTCATCCACACCGGGGCCGGCACCGGCACCCATCCATCTGGTGCGCTAGCGGCGATCCCGAGCCAGGCGCAGTGCAGCAGCCCGCCCGTACACTGGACCGGGCCCATTGAGAGAGGCGCGGGCGATGCGTTGGACGAACGAGGACACCCCGGAGCAGCAGGAGTTCCGCGCCCGGTTCCGCACCTGGCTGCATGACAACCTGCCGTCGGGGTGGATGGAGGCCGCCGACGCCGGCGACGACCAGTTGCTCGAGACGCGCAAGGCCGACAGCGGCTTCAACCCCTTCACGTGGCAGGGCACTATCGGGCGCAGCCCCTACGCGGCACCCCTGTGGCCCGAGGAGTTCGGCGGCCTTTCCGGAGAGGTGTGGATGCAGACGGTCATCCGGTCCGAACTGGTCCGCTACCGGCTGCCGACCGTGTCGATCAACCTCCTCGGGGTCGGTCTGGCCGGTCCCACCCTCATCGCCCACGGCACCCAGGCGCAGAAAGAGCGGTACCTGCGCAAGATCCTGTCGGCCGAGGAGATCTGGTGCCAGCTCTTCAGTGAGCCCGGCTCGGGCTCGGACCTGGCCTCGCTGTCGACCCGGGCGGTGCGCGACGGCGACGAGTGGGTCGTGAACGGGCAGAAGGTATGGACCACCATCGCCCAGTTCTCCACGTACGGCATGTTGCTGGCCCGTACCGACCCCGAGGTCCCCAAGCACGAAGGGCTCAGCTACTTCATCCTGGACATGAAGTCCCCGGGGGTGGAGATCCGTCCCCTCAAGCAGATGACGGGATCGTCGGAGTTCAACGAGGTGTTCCTCTCCGACGTCCGCATTCCCGACGCCAACCGCGTGGGCGACGTGGGCGACGGATGGCGCTGCGCCCGCACGACGCTCATGAACGAGCGGGTAGCGTTGGCGGGCATCTCGCTGGACCCGGTGTCGTTCACCGGCGGGGTCCGGCGTGACGCGTGGCAGTCGTACCTCGAAGGGGTCCCCGACCGCACCGATGGGCGCGTCCGGCAGCGGCTGGCGCAGTTCTACATCGAGTCCGAAGTGAAAGAGATCACCGCCTTCCGCGCCAACTCGGCCCGCCTGCGCGGCCAGCAGCCTGGCCCTGAGGGCTCGGTCAACAAGGTCTTCAACGCCGAGTACAACCAGCGACGCTCGAACTTCGCCGTCGACGTCAATGGCATCGCGGCGACGGCGTGGATGCCCGGTGACACCCGGTCCGAGTCGCGCGCCTTGACCTTCCTCCGGGCCAGGGCCAACACCATCGAAGGCGGGACCTCCGAGGTCCTGCGCAACCAGATGGCGGAACGGATCTTGGGACTCCCCCGTGACGTCGAGGTCGACAAGGATGTCGCCTGGGCGGACGTGAAACACAGTTGACCGCCGTCGACAGCACCCGCCCGTCGTTGGCGGCTCGTCTCCAAGCCGCCGCGGCGGTACGGCGCCTGGGGCACGCCATCGTGGCCCACGAGGTCGACGACGAATTGCTCGATGGCATCACCACCAGGGCCCGGGAGCTGTCGACCGAGGTCGAAGCCACCCCGGACCGCGTCCGCGCCACGCTCGACATGGTGGATTCGGTCTTCGTCCTGCCTCCACCGGACGGCAGTGGACGGACCAAGTTCCCTGACGGCATCGTCACCGGGAAGGCCAACCCCCTGGGCATGGCGGCCGAGATGGGACGTGAAGGCGACGTGGCGGTGCTCCGCACCACCCTGGGGCCGGCCTTCGAAGGCGCGCCGGGGCGCGCTCATGGCGGCGTGGTGGCCGCCCTCTTGGACGAGGTCATGGGGTTCGTGCTCTCGATCCATGCCACCCCGGCCTACACCGGCCGCCTGACCGTCACCTACCGCGCCCCGACCCCCCTGGGGGTCGAGGTGGAGATGCGGGCCAAGCTGCACTCGCGCCACGGCCGCAAGCTGCGCATCGAGGCCGACGCCCGGCACGGCGCCGCCCTCCTGGCCCACGCCGAAGGGCTCTTCATCGCCGTCGATCCCGAGCGCTTCGCGTCGGGATAGGGCGCGTCCCCGAAGGGTGATCGATGCGCGTTCGCCTGCCGGGCGGGCCTCGACGGGCACCTCGGCCTGACACGCCCGACGCGCTCGCCCAACGGTGGCGGGGCCAGCGTCGCCGGCTCGAGGTGTGGTACGTCACCCTCACCGACCCGCGCACGGGCCTGGGGTGCTGGATCCATCACGAGCTCGTCTCCCCCGTCTCGGGGGACGCCCACGCGCACGGGTGGGCGGCGGTGTTCCGCCCCGACGCGCCGCCCGTCCTCGATCGGTTCGGCGCTTCACCTGTCAGCCCGGGCCACGCCGGGCGGCCCCCGCAACTCGGAGGAGCGGCGGTGCTGGACCCGCCGAGCCTGCGGGGAGAGACGGGCGCCGTGGCGTGGGACCTGCGGTGGCGCCACGACGCCGCGGACCCGAGCCCGCCCCTGTTCACGTTCCCGGCATGGGCGTGGGAGCGCGAGTCCCTCCCCGCGGCCCAGGTCGTGGTGGTACCGAGTGCGGCGTTCGAAGGGACGATTCGCGTGGGGCGCGATGTGGTGACCTTGTCACCGCACGCCCGCGGCGCGGTGAGCCACATCTACGGGCACGGCAACGCGCAGCGCTGGGGTTGGTTGCACGCCGAGCTCGGCGACGGCGACGTGCTCGAGATCGTGAGCGCGGTGAGCCGGCGCCCCGGCCTCAACCACCTCCCCGCGCTCGCGTTCGTGCAGTTGCGCCTCGGCGGCCGCGACTGGCCCCGTGACCCGTTGGCGGCGGCTCCGCTCTTCCGCACCAGACTTGGGCTCCCGGCCTGGGACGTGCACGGCACGGTGGGGCGATGGCGGCTGCGGGCGGAGATCACCATTCCCGAGGCCGGCTCGGTGCGGGTCGGCTATGTGGACCCCGACGGGGCCGGCGCCACCTGCGTGAACAGCGAGATCGCCGATGCCGAGATCGTGCTCGAGCACAGGCGGGACAGATGGGAGGTGGCGGCGCGCTGGGACCTGCGCGCCGCCGCGCACGCCGAAATCGGCTCAAGGCCGTGACCATGACCAGCACCCGTCCCCTGAGGCTCTGCTGACTGATTCGTCAGTTTGCTAGCCTGCGCGCATGGCGGGCGCTCCCCCGGTACCCACCACCACATCTCCTCCGGCGCGTGCCGTGCGGCGCGCCATGAGCGAGATGGAGAAGCAGGGACGCCGCACCGACATCCTCGCCGCCGCCAAGAAGGTGTTCGCCGGCAAGGGCTACCACGCCACCACCATCGCCGACATCGCCAAAGCGGCCACCCTCTCCTACGGGTCGATCTACTGGTACTTCGACTCCAAAGACGCGCTCTTCCACGCGCTCATGGAGGCCGAGGGCCAGGCCCTGCGCGACCACGTCACCGAAGCCATGCGAAGCACCCCAGGGCGCGGCTCACCCGACGCACCGTTCCGGGCCGCGGTCCGGACCACCTTCGAGTTCTTCGAATCCGACCGGGCCCTGGTGAAGTTGTTGTTCCGGGACTCCTATGCGTTGGGAGACCGGTTCGAGCAGCACCTCTTCGGGATCTTCGAGGCGTTCATCAGCGACATCGAGAAGATCGTCGAGGACGCCCAGCGTCGGGGGCTGATCATCGAGGCCCCGCCCCGCATGGTGGCGGGCTCGGTCGCCGCCCTCGTGGGCCAGATCGCCCATCGCCGGCTGGTCACCGACGACGGATTGTCGGCCGAGGTGGCCGCCGATTTCGTCGTGTCGCTGTTGCTCAACGGCCTGCTCCCCCGCTGAACCCCGCCGGGACGTGGCCATCGACGAGTCCAGGGTCCCGGTGGTGGTGGCGACGGGCCAGTCGATCGACCGGGCCACCTCGGCATCGGCGCTCGCACTCGCCACCGACGCCGCCCGCGAGGCGCTGGACTCGGTCCCGGCGCTGCGCTCTCGTGTCCAGCTCGTCTCGATGGTGAACAGCATGTCGCCGATCGGGGTCGCCCCCGCCACCCTGCTCGCCCGGCGCCTGGGCCTGGCGCCGACGCGCACCGAGGTCACCACCATCGGGGGGAACTCTCCGCAGTGGCTCATCAGTCGCGCCGCCGCGGCCATCGCCGCGGGGCAGCTCGACGTCACCCTCATCGCCGGTGCCGAGGCGCAGCACTCCGCCCGGGCCGGGGGCGCGCGAGCAACAGCCGCACATGCAGCGTCAGCCGATGATCCGGGGCCGGGCGGCGCGCCCGACCCTGACCCGGTGGTGGGTGACGACCGCGTCGGGGTGGGCCCCGCCGAATTGCGCATCGGGCTGGTCGCCCCCGTGCACGTCTACGCGCTGTTCGAGAGCGTGATCGCCCACCGGGCCCGGCGCAGTCCACCCGAGCAGCGAGCGGCGTTGGGCTCGCTCATGGCTCCCTTCACCGCGGTCGCCGCCACCCAGCGCGCCGCCTGGTTCGGCGAGGTTCGCACCGCGGGCGAGCTGGCGACGGTCACGCCGGACAACCGCCTCGTGGCCGAGCCCTACCCCAAGCGCATGTGCGCCATCCTCCACGTGAACCAGGGGGCCGCGGTGGTGGTCACCTCGCTGGCCGCGGCGCGTGCGTCGGGTGTGGCACGCGACGCGGTGTTCTGCTGGTCGGGGGCCGATGCCAACGAGGTCTGGTTCCCGACGGCGCGGCCCGACCTCGGTTCGTCGGCGGGCCTGCGGGCCGCGGCCGGCGCCGCCACCACGGCGGCGGGCATCGGGGTGGACGACATCGACGCCTTCGACGTCTACTCGTGCTTCCCGTGCGTGGTCGAGATGGCCGTCGAGGCGTTCGGGATCGCCCCCGACGACGCCCGGGGCCTCACCACCACCGGTGGCCTCCCCTATTTCGGAGGGCCGGGGAACAACTACTCCCTCCACGCCGTCGCCACCATGGTCGACCGTCTGCGCCATGGCGGGGGCACAGGCCTGGTGAGCGCCATGGGGTGGTACGCCACCAAGCACGCCGTGGGAATCTACGGCGCCACGCCCCCGCCCCTGGGTTGGCGCCGGGGCGACACCGCCGATGCGCAGCGGGCCATCGACTCCTCCGCCGTCTCTGTGGCAACCGAGGCCGAGGGGGGCGCCGTCGTAGTGGCAGCGACGGCGGTGATGGGCCCGGAGGGCACCGTGTCGGCGGCCCCGGTCATCGCCCGCCTCCCCGACCGGCGCCAGATCTCGGCCGCGGCGATGCCCGAGGAGCTCGGCGCCCTGGCCGGGCGTGACCTCGTGGGCGAGGCCATCGAGATCTCGGGCACCCCGCCCCGGTACCGGCTGGCGCACTGATCGGAGGCCCGGTCAGACTCGGGCGGACCGAGAAGAAGGAGCACCGATGCCCGCAGTCGAGCGCGAGCGCCGAGGACTCGTCGAGATCCTCACCATCAACCGACCCGAAGCGCGCAACGCCATCAACGGCGACGTGAGCGTCGGCATGTCGGCCGCCCTCGACGAGCTCGAGGGGGACGACGGGTGCTCTGTCGTCGTCGTCACCGGCGCCGGGGACAAGGCCTTTTCCGCCGGCATGGACCTCAAGGCCTTCGCCTCGGGTGAGGGCGGGGCCATCATGGGCGGCTCGGGAGGCTTCGCCGGCATCACCCAGCGCCAGTTCCCCAAACCCATTATCGCCGCCGTCAACGGGGCGGCCCTGGCGGGCGGGTGCGAGATCATGCTGTCGTGCGATCTGGTGGTGGCGGCCGACCACGCCACCTTCGGGATCCCTGAGGCCAAGCGGGGGCTGGTGGCCGGCGCGGGCGGCCTCATCCGGCTCCCCAAACGACTTCCCATCGCCATCGCGCTCGAGCTGGCGCTCACCGGGGAATCGATCGACGCCTCGAGGGCGTTGCAACTGGGACTGATCAACCGGGTGGTCCCCGCCGCCCGGCTCATGGAGGAGACGCTGGCACTCGCCGGGGTCATCGCCGACAACGCGCCGCTGGCGGTGCGGTGGTCCAAGCACGTCATGGTGCGCGCCACCGGGGTCTCCGAGGAAGAAGGCTGGAAGCTCAACGCCGAGGCGGTGGGGGCAGTGTTCTCCTCCGCCGACGCCATGGAGGGCCCGGTCGCCTTCGCCGAGAAGCGCAAGCCCAATTGGCAAGGCAAGTAACGCCTCGGTGACGCACGACGATCGACGCCCACCGGCATCGTGAGTGGCGGACTCTCGCCCGCGCTCGACGGCATCCGTCTCTCGGTGCACGTCCTGGCGGCCACGGTGTGGGTGGGCGGACAGCTCACGATCGCTGGGTTGGTTCCCACGGCGCGCCGTCTCGGAGAAGGGGCGCCCAAGGCCCTGGCCCTGGCCTTCGGCCGCCTGCAATGGCCCGCCTATGCGCTGCTCGTCGTCACCGGTTTCTGGAACGTCTCCGCCGTCCACGCCGGCCAACCCCATTCCTGGGTGATCGTGCTGGTGATCAAGATCGTGGTCGTGGCCCTGGCGGGGTTGGCGGCCTTCCTCCACACCCGCTCGTCCACCACGCGAGGCCTCGCCATCTGGGGGGCCCTGACAGCACTGTCGTCGATCACCGCCCTGGTCATGGGGGTCTTCCTCGCCGGATGAGCCGGGTGGGGCCGGGGGCGGGGGTCGAGTGCGCTGTCCCCGCCGACGGCCGGAGGTCTACGCTTGGCGGTGACGACTCCGTTCGCTGAGCGGCGGTCACAGAAACGAGAGGCCCATGGTCGGAGTTCTCGAAAGCGAGTGGGGGATCATCATCATCCTGGTGGTGGTGGTGCTCGTCTTCGGCAGTAGCCAGCTGCCCAAGCTGGCCAGGTCATTGGGATCCGCGCAGTCGGAGTTCAAGAAGGGCCTGGCCGAGGGCAAGAAGGGCGACGGCTCCGATGCCGGAGCGGACACGGCGGCCACCGGCGACACCGAGGCCGCCAAGGACAGCGACAAGCCGTCCGCCGCTTCGGGGTAGCGCTCCGATCACTGTCGGAGTTCCCGGCCCCGACCCGGACCGGCGGCGGGCGCCTCGTCGACGGCCGATCCCTTTCCTGGCACACCAGCTCCTCGAGTACCTGGTGGCGGGGGCGCTGGCCGAGCTGTCCATCCACATCCGCCACAGCGGACTGCTCCTCGTCGCCGCGGGCGCATTCGCCCTCCTGGCCGTCACGGCCCGAGGCCCGCTCGGGTTGGCCCGGGTGTGCGGCCCGAGACTGCACGGCACCCTCGACATCGTCGTCGCCCTGGCCGTGGCGGCGGCGCCCATCCTTCCCGCGCTGCGGCCCGACGTCACCGGGATCGCGGTGGTGGAGGTGACCTCGCTGGCCTGGGTTCGCCTGGCCACCCTGACCCGCTACACCCGGCCCGCGGCCACGCCCCTGGCAGCTGAAGGGCCCATGTCAGCTGACGGACAGGGCCCGACCCCGACCGACAACCCGGGGCCGCCCAGCGCCGCCACGGTGGTGGTGCGTGGGCTCGGCTTCCTCGCCGGCCGCTCGGCGCGTCGTCTTCCCGAGGCCGAGGAGAAGCTGCGCGGCGGCGCCCGTGGGGCGGGGAGACAGGCGGCACGGCTGCAACGCACGCGGCGCACGCCACCTACCGAGCCCACGGGCGGGCCATAGGCTCTCGCCGTCCAGCGCGACATCACAGGCAGGAGCGGAGGTCCGATGGCCGAGGATGTACTCGAGCTCGCCGACAAGCTCTGGCGCGGCGACATCGACATCGTGGACATCCACCCCGTGGGGGGGTACATGGGCGGGGTGGCCGAGGTCACCGACGGGGTGTCGTTCGTCCCCAGCTTCGCCAACGTCTCCGCCATTGCCACCGACGACGGGCTGGTCCTGGTCGACACGGGCTCGAGCTTCGTGGCCGAGGCCGTGCACGAGGCACTGCGGGGATGGTCGGCGCTGCGCCTCAACACCGCCGTCTACTCCCACGGCCACGTCGACCACGTGTTCGGCGTGGGGGTGTGGGAGGAGGAATCTTCGGACCAGGGCTGGCCGGCGCCGGTGGTCGTGGCCCATGACGCGGTGCCGGCACGATTCGACCGCTACATCGAGACCGCCGGGTACAACGAAATCATCAACCAACGGCAATTCGGTGTGCCCGGGCTGCGGTGGCCCACCGAGTACCGCTATCCCGACCGCACCTACGCGCACCACCTTTCGCTCGAGGTCGGTGGCGTCGCCCTCGAGCTCCACCATGCCCGGGGCGAGACCGACGACCACACCTGGACCTGGATGGCCGCCACGCGCGTGCTGTGTTGCGGTGACCTCTTCATCTGGGCGTCACCCAACGCCGGCAACCCCCAGAAGGTGCAGCGCTATCCACGGGAGTGGGCCGCGGCCCTGCGCGACATGATCGCCCTCGAGCCCGAGGTCCTGCTTCCCGGCCACGGCTTCCCCGTCGTGGGCGCGGCGCGGGTGCGCCAGGCGCTCACCGACACCGCCGATCTCCTCGACTCACTCGTCGACCAGACCATCGAGCTCATGAACGCCGGTGCCCGGCTCGACGAGGTGCTCCACACCGTGGCCACCCCCTCCCACCTCTCGGACCGCCCCTACCTGCGGCCCGTGTACGACGAGCCGGAGTTCGTGGTGCGCAACGTCTGGCGCCTGTACGGCGGATGGTGGGACGGGAACCCGGCCACGCTCAAGCCGGCGCCCGAGGCGGCCCTGGCGACCGAATTGGCCGCCCTGGCCGGGGGGGCGGGGGTCCTGGCCGACCGGGCGTTGGCCCTGATGGAGTCCCCGGCGACGGGCCCGGACCCGGGCTCGTCCCTGCGGCTGGCGGGCCACCTGGCCGAGCTGGCGGCGTTGGCGGCGCCGACGGACCCCGGAGTCCACCGGGCGCGTGCCACGGTGTTCGCCCGGCTCTCGGAGAAGGCCACCTCGACCATGGCGAAAGGGGTGTTCACCTGGACGGCCCGAGACTCCGAGGGAAGGGCCCGACACCCCGACTGAGCCGGCGCGCGTCAACTACTACTCGCGGATCGCTGTTGGCTAGTGTCGTCGCGGTGAGCCCCCGCGACGGCGAATCGAGCAGCACGGTCGCGTCACGGTGGCGTCGTCGGGTCTTCGGGCTCGTCGCCGCGACGGCCCTGCCGGTGATCCTCGGCGGCTGCCAATTCCCCACCTTCTACGGCTACCGCGGGTCGACCAAGCAGGGGCACGACGAGTCCCTGTTGTGGATCGGCACCATGATCGCAGCCATCGTCGTCCTGGTCTTCGTGGGTGGCCTCATCGCGTGGTCGGTCATCCGGTACCGCAAGAAGTCCGACGAGATCCCCCGCCAGTTCCAGTACCACCTCCCCATCGAGATCACCTACATCGTGGTCCCCGTGGTGATGGTGCTCATCCTGTTCGGCTTCACCGTCTACACCGAGAACCAGGTCGACGCCGTGACCCCCACCCCGGCCGTGAAGGTCCACGTCACCGCCTTCCAGTGGGGCTGGCGCTACCAGTACCCGGGCCAGGTCACGGTGACCGGGGTCACCACCGAGGACCCCGACCCCATCGGGCTCAACGGAGGCCAGTGTGCTCCCGCCGT
This sequence comes from Acidimicrobiales bacterium, assembly GCA_036511675.1. GTDB lineage: Bacteria > Actinomycetota > Acidimicrobiia > Acidimicrobiales > UBA8190 > Chersky-840. The sequence continues at coordinate 32,515 of DATCBU010000111.1, forward strand.
GGACTGTCTGGGCCCGGGCCTGGTGGTACCCGCCGGCCAGACGACGGAGATCGTTCTCGACTCCCAGGACGTGATCCACGGCTTCTACGTGCCCGAGTTCAACTTCAGCCGCTACGCCCAGCCCGGGGTCACGAACAAGTTCGACCTCACCGTCGAGCATCAGGGCATCTACCGGGCCCAGTGCACCCAGCTGTGCGGGCTGTACCACTCGCTCATGTTCTTCCACGTGGTGGCGCTGCCCCCGAACCAGTTCCGGGCGTGGCTGAGCTCGCAACAGAGCCTGGCCAAGGCGGCGTCGACCGTTTCCTCCTCCAACTCGACCACGAAGGCGGCCGCATGACCCTCCTCGCCGACCGCCCGGTCACCCACGAGCACGAGCACGAGCACCACGAGGGGCCCACGGGACTGCTCAAGTGGATGACCAGCACCGATCACAAGCTGATCGGCATGAACTACATGGTCACGTCGCTGGTCATGTTCTTCTTGGCCGGGATCATGGCGCTGTTGCTGCGGACCCAGCTGGCCAGCCCCGACAGCTCCTTCTTGAGCTTCCAGCAGTACAACGCGCTGTTCACCATGCACGGAAGCCTCATGCTGTACCTGTTCGCCGGTCCCTTCGCCTTCGGCGGGCTGGCCAACTACATCGTGCCGCTGCAGATCGGCGCCCCCGACATGGCCTTCCCGCGGCTCAACGCCTTGTCCTACTGGCTGTACCTCGGGGGCGCGATCACGATGCTCCTCGGCTTCCTCGTCGCCGGCGGGGCGGCCGCCTACGGGTGGGTGGCCTACGCACCGTTGTCGTCGGTGCAGTTCGCGCCGGGCTCGGCGCCTGACCTGTGGATCCTGGGGCTCGTCCTCACGGGCTTCTCGGCCATCTTCACCGGCGTCAACCTGGTGACGACGACGTTCTATCTCCGGGCCCCGGGCATGACCATGTTCCGGCTCCCCATCTTCACCTGGAACATGCTCGTCACCGCCATCCTGATCCTCATCGCCTTCCCCATCCTGACCGCGGCCATGGTGCTGCTGTTCGCCGACCGCCACTTCGGGACCCATATCTATTCGACGGCCGGTGGTGGGGTGCCGGTGCTGTATCAGAACCTCTTCTGGTTCTTCGGCCATCCCGAGGTGTACATCCTGGCCTTGCCCTACTTCGGCATCGTGACCGACGTCATCCCGGTCTTCTCCAAGAAGCCCCTCTTCGGCTACAAGGGCATGGTCTTCGCCACCATGGCCATCGCCGCGCTGTCCACGGGGGTGTGGGCGCACCACATGTTCACCACCGGCGTGGTGCTCCTCCCCTTCTTCTCGCTCCTGTCCCTGCTCATCGCCGTGCCCACGGGCATCAAGTTCTTCAACTGGATCGGCACCATGTGGAGGGGCCAGCTGACCTTCACCACACCCATGCTGTTTTGCATCGGGTTCTTGTTCGCCTTCTTGATGGGCGGGCTCACCGGGGTCATGTTGGCGTCACCGCCCATCGACTTCGCCACCCACGACACCTACTTCGTCGTGGCCCACTTCCACCAGGTGCTGTTCGGCACCGCCGTGTACGCCGGGTTCGCAGGGCTGTACTACTGGTACCCGAAATTCTTCGGGCGCATGTACCGGGAATGGATGGGCAAGACGCACTTCTGGCTGCTGACCATCGGCTTCTGGGTGACCTTCATGCCCCAGTACGTCCTCGGGCTGTGGGGCATGCCCCGACGGGTGGCGTCGTACCCCGCCAACCTGGGTTGGCAGACGTTGAACGTGATTTCGACGATCGGCGCCTACCTCATCGGCATCTCCTTCGTGTTCATGCTCGTGAACTTCTGGGTGTCGTGGCGCAAGCCTGTCCCCGCCGGGGACAACCCCTGGGACGCCCATACCCTGGAGTGGTTCGCCACCTCACCGCCCGTGCACCACAACTTCGAGAAACTCCCCCCCATCCGGTCCGAACGGCCCGTGTGGGACTACCACCACCCCGACGCGGTGACGATCGCGCACGGCAACGCGGCGACCAATGGCAACGGGCACGGACACCTCGACGGCAAGGCCGCGGTGGGTGCCGACGCCGACGAGAAGGCATAGGAGCCTGGCGTGCGCGTCGAAGCACTGTTCTTGCTCGGGGTGGCCGCCTTCTTCGGCCTGGTGGGCATCATCTACTGGTTCTGGGCCTACGAGCAGGGCGGCTTCGTCATGCTGGTGGGCACCACCATCCTGGGGTTCCTGCCCGGGAGCTACTACCTGTGGTGGTCGCGGCGCATGAAGCCGCGCCCCGAGGACCGGACCGACGCCACCTTGGAGGACGGGGCCGGCGTAATCGGCTCGTTCCCCTCCTCGAGCATCTGGCCCTTCGTGCTCGGCATGGGCCTGTTCCTCATGGTGCTGTCGATCGTGTTCGGGCTGTGGCTCATCGCCCCCGGGGGCGCCCTGGTGGTCTCCGCCGTGATCGGCGTGACGGCAGAGAGCCGACGGGGCGGGACCATCTGAGAAACCCGGGCGGGCTCGGCACCGGGCCCCCATGCCCGGTGCCGAGCCGGAGCCCGTGGATCACGGGTGCGTCGCCCGGATCCTGCCCCCTCGGGCAACCCGACCAGCGTCTGCCCCGGGGATCAACCGGCATCCACCGAGGTCCCAACAACGGGTCAACTGTCGGATCAGGCCCCGTCGACGGGGAGCGCCACGGCGGCGTCGTGCACCGTCCGGAGCCACCAGGCGGTGCCCCCCACGACCACGAGCAGGCCCACCACCGTCGCCACGACATCGGCGGCGGTGGCGGTGACGTGGGCGGGGACGGTGGCGAAGCACGCCACCGAGGAGAGCACGAGGACGACCCGCCGGGACCACGCGTCGGACGCCAGGGCCAGGATCACGATCCCCCAGGTCTCGTACCAGGGCCACACCACGGGCCCGAGGAAGACCACGGCCAGCAGGCTCCACCCCAGGGCTCGGGGCACCCCGACACGGTCGGTCCTGGTCAGAAGGGCGCCCACGATCACCGCGGCGGCGAGCAGCGCCACGGCGCGGGCGGCCATGACCAGCCCGGGGGTGTGCATGCCGGCACCGACCCCGTGCACCACGTGGGCGAGGGCCAGGCCCACCGCCGTGGCCGGGTCCAGCCACGAATTCACCTTGCCGGGGTCCGAGAGATTCCACAACCAGGCCCAGCCGAGCCCCGACGCCTCGGAGACCGCCGCCATCACCACCCCGGCAACGGCGACCGACCCCATCACCGCCCGGGCCCGCCGGCGCCCGAGGGCGCCGGCGCCCGCCCATTCCCAGCCGATGAAGAGCACCCCGAGGAGCGCCGGGACCTTGACCTCGGCGCCGAGCGCGCACAGCACGATGCCGAGCACGGGATGGCCGCGTCGCGCCAGGGCCACGCCGGCCACCAGCAGGCCGAGCATGAGCGCGTCGTTGTGCATGGCGCCGACGAGCGACACCAACACCAGGGGGTTGAGCACGGCCAGCGCGAACGCGCCGGCGCCGTCGCGCCCGTACGACCGGGCCAGGGCCGGCACCGACACGGCGATGAGCACCACGCCGAGGAGAGCCACCAGCCGGTAGCCCTCCAAGACGCCGAAGACACTGCCCGACACGTGCGCGTTCGCCCTGGCGATGTCGAAGAAGAACGGACCGTACGGCGCATGGGCGTGGCGCCACAGGGGATCGGCCAACTGGTAGAACGTCGACCCCCGTACCGATTGCAGTCCGTGGGCATAGGGATTGACGCCGCCCGAGACCAGCTCTCCCTCGGCCCCGTAGGTGTAGACGTCGCGACTGAACAGCGGCGGGGCCACGACCAGCGGCACCACCCACAGGACCAGGACGCCGGACAGGTGACGCAGGGGTGGGGGGCCGTGGGGAACCGGGAAGATGACGAGGCGGTACCACGCCCCCAGCAGCACGATCATCCCCCCGTACACAACCGCCATCCCCACCAGCTCGTGGGGGCCGGGCGCCGACCCGGGGGCGGGAATGCCGAAGATCCACGCGCCGGGGAGCTTCGAGGTGAAGGGCGAGCTCGGCAACGACGCCCCCAGCACCACCAGAGCCATGCCCAGGAAACCGACGATGGCGGCGCCGACCGTGCGGCGCATCTCCGGGGAAGAGGCGGCGCTAGCCGCGCACGGTGCTCGGGGGCTGCGACACCGTCGTGGCGGCGGACTCGCGCACGTCCCGAAGACGCCGGCGCGCCTCGGCGGCGGCGTCGGGTCGCAGCGGCGGCAGGCGGAAACCCGTGTACATCACGCGTCGCTCGCGCGTCACGGGGGGCTGGGCCATGTGCAGCGTGCAGCTGAGGTGCACGGTGACATCGCCGGTGTCGGTGGGCAGGTCCAGCACCGGGAGGGTGTTGTCGCGGCGCAGGAAGGCCGGCCACACCAGGACTCGGTGGCTCCCGGCCACCACCCGCAGCTGACCCGAGGTGGCGTCGGCGCCCGTGACCGAGATGCCGACGGTCAGCGAGCAGCATTCGTAGCTGTGGCGGCCGAGGGAGCAGTCCTTGTGCCAGGGGACGTCGGAGATGCCCTCCACCACGCCGATCGGCTTCACCAGCGCCTCCAGGGCGTTGGCGTCCATGCCACCCCCCTGATGACGGTCGCCGGTGATCGCACCCAGGCGGGCCAGGCGCCCGTCGGTCATGAGGGAGGCGGCGGTGCCCGACATGGCATCGAAGCCCTGCATGCGCACCAGCCGGTCGGTCCCGTCGTCGGTCCGGGCCCACCACGACCGCCCGTCGCCAGGGAAATAGGTCGGCGCAGCGCGGTCCATGTCGGCGGAGACGGCGGCCATCTCGTCCTCGGTGAACACCCCGGCCACATGCAGGAACCCGGCCTGGCCCAGGAACCGCTCCATGTCCTCGTCGCCGTCGTCCCACCCGAACCGGCGCCCGAGGTCCAAGGGCGCGCCCCCCAGGTCTTCGAACACCATCGCCCCCGCCACGTGCGGGGCGACATCGTCCAGCGCGCCCCGCAGCACCAGCCACCAATCCAGAAGGCGCTCGAGCCGCCCCGAGAGGGCCAGAGCCCCGCTCGAGAACCACCCCATCGGGGTGACCTGGTCGGCCACGAGATCGGCGAGCTGTGCGGCTTCGAGCCGGAGGTGCAGGGCACCGTCGCCGGCGCTGGCACCGCGTCGCACGACGAAGCCCCCCGCTCCCGCTTCCACCGTCCAGCTGTCCCCGTCCACCTCGACCTGCAGGGGTGGGAGCCGCAGGACGGTGCGGGCCTCGGCCAGCAGGGGCTCGGCCGCGTCGAGGGCGGCGGGCAGCTCGGTGTCGAAGAACCGGGCCGGGTCGACCACCTCGGTCTCCCCGTCGACCCGCGTGCGCACGTCCACACTCACGGGACGTCACCGTACTGTCCCCACCGGGTCAGCGTCTCGAGCGCGCCCCCAGTCCGGCCCGGACCTCCCGGCGCCAGACGAAGCGCAGACCCGACCAGTCCTCGCCCACCGCCGCCACCTTGACGTCGACGAGCCCGGTGGGCAGCACCGCCTCGCGCAGAAGGTTCTCGGTGACGTCACTGTCGTGGCCGGCGGCCCGGCGCGGCCACACCAGCCACAGCGCGTCCTCGCTCCCGAGGACCGGCGCCACCCGGGTGACGAGGTCCTCGAGCTCGGCGGCTCGCCGGACGAAGGCGATGACGACCTCGGCCCCCGAGGCCAGGGTGCGTCGCATCGTGGCTCCATCGGGCAGGTCGGGCACCGTCCAACCCCGGGGGGCACCCACCAGGGCCACCACGTCGCCGGGGCGGACCCCGAGCTTCTTGGCCAGCGGCGTCCCCGAGTAGCCGCCCGGGCCCGTCGACGGGCTCAAGGGCCCGGAGCCGGGTCCCAGCGGCGCCGGCGCAGGGCGAGCCCGGTGTTGCCCTCCCAGAATCCCTCGGACCGGTACAACGCTCTCCCGTCGGGCGAGGCGTGCAGCTCGACGTTGTCGACGCCCTGGGACTCGAACCACTCGAGCAAGCCCCGCAGCACGGCCCGTCCCAGACCGCGCCGACGGAAGTCGGGCTCCGTCGACATCCACTGGATGTAGCCCACCCGGGCGCTGGCGTGGGCCGGGTTCGGCAGTCGGGGCGAGATCACACCGGCCCCGCACGCCACCAGTCGCCCCGGCGCACCGGGGTCCTCGGCCACCACCACGGTGAGATCGGCACCGAGACGGCTGAGCACCGTGGCTCGGGCCGAGGAACGCCACTGCTCCCAGGTGTGCTCGTCGAAGTCCAAGCCCAACGACCGGTACATCATCTCCGCCAGACGGGCGACCTCACCGGCGTCGTCGGGACGCGCCGAGCGGACCAACGAGGTCTCTCAGCGACGGGGGATGCGGCGCACGCCCGAGGAGCCCGCCTCGACCGGATCGAGCTCGCCGTTGAGCTCGATGCGCGCCGGCACCGGGGCTGGAACGAGCTCCTCGTGATCGTCCTCGTCCCCGGGCCTGGGCGCGGTCGAGACACTCTCGTACTCACCCTGCGCGGACCGGGTGATGACCACGGCACGCTTGCGCCGACCGATGCCGGGCACACCCGACATCTCCTTGCACAGGTAGTAGGCGAATACCCCGGCGGCCGAGGGGATGATGAAGACGGTGAAGCGGAAGAACCACAGGACCTCGTTCAGCGAGATCTTGAAGAAGTTGGCCAGCACGTCGGTCGAGCTCGCCGCGAACAGCACGAAGAAGAAGGTCAACGAGGCCACGCCGATAGCGGTGCGCCTCGGCTTGTCGCGGGGCCGGTCGAGGAGGTTGTGCTCGGCCCGGTCCCCGGTCACCTTGGCTTCGACGAAGGGCCACACATAGAAGAGGTTGAAGCAGAGGCCAGGGAAGAGCACGGCCGGGAACAGGATCACGAAGGGGATGGTGTGGCCCCACAGCGTCCAGGAGATGGGCGGCATGATGCGCAGGGCCCCGTCGAGCCAGCCCATGTACCAGTCGGGCTGGACGGCGTAGCTGATCTTGTACGGCTCGTACTGGCCGAACTGCCAGATGGGGTTGATCTGGGCCAGCCCTCCCAGGGCCCACAGCACCCCCGTGGTGACGAACATGAACCCCGTCGTCTTGGCGATGAACGTCGGGTACATGGGCGAGCCCACCACGTTCTTCTCGGTGCGGCCGTGCCCGGGGAATTGCGTGTGCTTCTGGCGCACCAGCAATCCGAGGTGGCCGGCGAGGAGCCCGAAGATGATAAGGGGGACGACGAGCACGTGCAGGATGAACAGGCGCGGGATGATCGAGCCGTCCCCGGGGAAATTCCCCCCGAACAGGAACGTGGCCAGGTACGAGCCCACCAGCGGGATCGACAGCACGATCGAGAACATGATGCGCAGGCCCGTCCCCGACACGAGGTCGTCGGGGAGCGAGTACCCGATGAACCCGTTGGTCAGGGCCAGGATCAGCAGCGTGATCCCGATCATCCAGTTGAGCTCGCGCGGCTTGCGGAACGCCCCGGTGAAGAAGATCCGGCACATGTGCACCGCGATCGAGCCCACGAACACGTCCGCGGCCCAGTGGTGCATCTGCCGGATCACGAGACCGCTGCGCACCCCGAAGGACAGGTTCACCGTCGACTCGAACGCGGCGGACACCCTCGCCCCCCGCAGCGGCACGTAGGGGCCGGAGTAGATGAGCTCCTTGGCCGAGGGGATGAAGTACAGGCTGACGAAGATGCCCGTGGCGATGAGCACCACGAACGAATAGAGGGCGATCTCCCCGAGGAGGAAGGACCAGTGGTCGGGGAAGATCTTGTCGAGCAGGGTGCGCCCGCCCTTGGCCACACCCAGGCGCTCGTCCAGCCAGCGCACTCCGGCGACGACGGGGTCGGGCTTGTTGGCCGTCTTGCCGTGGCGGCCCCGGGGGCGACCCCGAGGCCGGGACGTGATGGCGCTCATGACCGCTCCCAAAATCCGGGCCCCACGGGCTGGTCGTAGCCGGCCTGCGCCACCAGGTACCCGGCGCTGTCGATCATGAGGGGCAGCTGCGGCAGGGGACGCGGGGCTGGGCCGAACACCGGGTTGGCTCCCGTCAGGATGTGGAACAAGGACTGGTGGCACGGGCACAGCAACTCCTGCAGCGCCTCTTCGTACAGACCGACGGGGCACCCGGCGTGGGTGCACAGCTTGGAGTACGCCAGGTATCCCTTGGGACCCCACGTCTCGCGGCCGGGCAGCGTCACGATGTCGCTGTCCGTCGCTCGAACCAACATGGTCTGGCTCACCGACGAGCCGGCGAAGCCCTCGGGGAACACCGTGAGCGACCCGCCCACCTCGAGGTCGGCCTGGTGGATGCGGTTGCCGTCGAGGTCGACGATATGGGAGCCCTGGCGCCAGTCGGTGGTGTCGAAGGTCTTCTTGGGCTGCGGCCCCAGTGAGCGCAGCAGAGGGAAGGTGAGCACCACGCCCATCACTCCGGCGCCGGCGCCGAGGATGGTCCCCAGGAACCCTCGGCGGCGGAAGATCATCTTGCCCCGGTCCTCGATGGCGGCCGCCATGGCCTCGACCTCGGTGTCGGTCGAGGCCAGCGTGTGGCGCTCCTCGACGAAGGGGCCCTGCGGCAGCAGGTACTTGCCCCAGGCGGAGAGACCGAATCCGAAGGCGATGAACCCGACGCCGCCGAACACCGCTTCCCACTGGGTCTGGCCGCCGACCCAGTACAACCCGCCGTAGGCACAGAACCCGGCCACGCCGAGCAGCAGCAGGAGCGCGATGAGCATCTCGGCGCGCCGCGGGTCCTTGGCATAGGGCTGGAGATGGGGGTCGTCGAACTTCGTGAGGGGCACGCCGGCGGGAGCACCGTTGCCCGCGGTGACGTCCGCGCCCGGAGCGATGTCGGTGTGGTCGGTCACTTGCGGTCTCCGAGCCAGAACGCCACCAGCATGATCCCACCCACCCCGAAGAGCAACCCGATGAACCCTTCGGCCACGGGCCCGATGCCCCCGAGCCCCAGGCCGCCCTGGTTGACGGGGTGCTGGATGGTCATCGTGACGTACTTGACGATGTCGGTCACCTGTTGGTCGGTGAGGTTGCGGGGGCCGAAATGCGGCATCAGGGTCGGGCCCGTGCGGATGGCCTCGGCGATCTGGCGGGGGTAGATCTTGTGCAGCGACGGCGCCTGGAACCCGTTGGACAGCGCGTCACCGGCTCCGGTGATGGTGTGGCACCCCGCACAGTTGAGGACGAACAGGGAGTTGCCCTCGACCAGGTTGCCGGCGGGCAGGTCGACGGTGGGAATGCCCGAGGGATAGTCGGGAGCGGCGGGCGCGAGCGAATTCACGAAGGCCACGATCTGCAACGTCTGCTTCCGGTCGAAGCGCGCCGGCTTCTGGACCGGCTGGGCGGTGGCCACCGCCAGGGGCATGCGGCCCGTCGACACCCAGAAGTCGACGGTGGCGGGCCCGAGCCCCTGGAGATTCGGTCCTCGGGAGCTCCCCGAGGCATCGGCGCCGTGGCAGCTGGAGCAGTTCAACTCGAACAGGGACTGGCCGGGTGCGATGTAGGAGGCGGGCGGCAGGTGGTACTTGATGATGGCGCTTCCGGCGCCCGTGGCCGACTTCAACGCCGCCTTGGCCACGGGCGCGGCGGTGGTCGCCGTCGTGGCCGGGACGGTGGTGGGCGGCGCCGTCGTGGCCGGCGCGGTGGGAGGAGGCGTGGCCGCCTGGGAGACGGCCGTACCCGACGTCAGCAACCCGACGACCGCCGCCCCTGCCACCAGCAGTCCCGGCAACAGCGAGCGCGCTCGGAGCCTTGTGTGCATGTCCTCGCAGCCCCGGGAGCTCAACCGGTCTTCAGCAGGAACAAGCAGCTGAAGATGCCGATCCACATGAAGTCGACGAAGTGCCAGTAGTAGCCGACGGCTTGGAACACATTGGTCTCGCCGGGGTCGCCGCTCTTGCCGCCCATGCGCCCCAGGAGGAAGATCATGGCCACCAGGCCGAGGGCCACGTGCAGACCGTGGATGCCGGTCATGATGAAGAACAGCGACCAGTAGGCGTTGAGCCCGGGGCCGTGGTGCGTACCGGCGAAGTCGTGCCACTCGTAGAGCGTGTTGCCGAGGAACGCCGCGCCGAGCAGGAAACTCGTGATGATCCACTGCACGGCTTTGCGCCGCTCGCCGCGTTCTTGGGCCCACACACCGAACTGGAACGTCGGGCTCGACACCAGCAGGATCACGCTGAAGATGCCGGCCTGGACGTAGTCGAGGTGCGCGCCCGACAACGGGGGCCAGGTGGCGGCGTGGGCCCGGATGGTGAAGTACGCCGCGAACAGGCCACTGAAGAACATGACCTCCGAGCCCAGCCAGATCATGACCCCGACCGCGAGCAGCGGAGGACGTTCGGAGACGTGGCGTGGGGCGCGCGCCGCGTGCTCCACCGACAAGGCCTGCGTCACGGGGTCTTTCCTAGTTGACGGCGACCCTTTCGCGCCAACACCGGCGGTACACCCGTTTCCCCTCGCCCCGGGGTAATGGGACCCTTCGGCGGGTCGGCGCGCGTGCGGCGCGCCGGCGGCGTCGCGCTCAGCCCCGGAGTGCGGCCGGCAGGGGCCTCGTGTGGATCACGACCAGGCGGCGGGTGGGGCGGGTCAGAGCGACATATAGGGCGCGCAGGCCCTGGGGTGACTCCTCAACGATGGCGGCCGGCTCGACCACCACGACGGCATCGAACTCGAGGCCGTTGGCCAGGTCGACGGGCAACAGGCTGAGCGGGCCCCCGAGGCCGTCGCGCCGGGGGTCGGTCGCAGGCACTCCGGCGGCGTCCAGCGCCACGGCCAGGTCCGCCACCAGAGACGCCGGGGCCAGGACGGCGGCGGTACCCGGGGCGACGTCGTGACACGCCTGGGTGGAAAGCGCCGCCACCCGCTCGGCCAGGCGCCCGGGCTCGACCTGCTCGAAATGCGGTGCCACCCCGGTCCGCCGGACCGGGGTGGGAGGTCGCAGCCCCGGGGCGGTCTCGGCCAGGATGCGGGCCGCCACCTCCACCACTTCGGCGGGGGTCCGGTAGCTCACCGTCAGCTCGACCAGGCGAGGCGGGCGTTGGCCCGGGAGATGCGCGGTGACCTCGTCCCAGCTGGCGGGGGCCCACGGCCCCGTGGCCTGGCCGATGTCGCCGACCATGGTGATCGATCCCGACAGCGAGCGGCGCGATACCGACCGGAGCTGCATGGGCGACAGGTCCTGGGCCTCGTCCACCACGATGTGGCCGTAGGTCCGGGGCTCGTCGTGCTCGGCATTGACCGCGGCCCCGGTCCGGGGACGGCGGGGGCCGAGGAGGACGCGCGCCTCGTCGATGAGCGCCAGGTCGGCCACCGTCCAGGGGATCTCGGCCAACGAGGAGCTCCGGGACCGGAGGAGCAGGTGCTGCTCGGAGGGACTGAGGATCCCCTTGGCCGCCAGCGACAGCAGGGGCTCGGACCCGAACAGGTCGTGGAGCAGCTCCTCGGCACTCAATCGGGGCCACATCCGGTCCAGGGCGTCGGCCACCTCGGGCAGGCGCCGGACCTGCCGGGAGAATTCTCCCAGGTCAAACCCGCTTTCTTCGTCCGTGACGTCCCCGGACGACCTCAAGAGGCCGTCGCCGGGGCCGACCCGCAGGTGGCCATTTCCTTCGGGGCCGCTTCCTTGGGGGCCGCTTCCTTGGGGGCCGCTTCCTTGGGGCCCGCTTCCTTGGGGCCCGCTTCCTTGGGGACCGCTTCCTTGGGGACCCCGGCGGTGTCCGTTGCCCTGGGGGCCGTTTCCTGCGGGGCCTGGTCCGGCGGGGTCGAAATCGCCGACATCGGGCTCCGACGTGGCACCGGGGGTGATCCCGTGGATGCTCAGGGCCCGCAGGTACTCGTCGGCCAGCCGGCGCACCACGAGCTGCTCCAGGAACCGGCGCCGGACGTTGTGCGACCCGGGGCGGCGCCGGGCCGCCGAGACGATGCCGGTGGACGCTTCGGCGCTCAGGCGCAGCACGGTGGCGCCGAAGGGCACCTCGGCGTCACGGCGCAGGGCACGCTGCCGGCTGCGCACGGCCCGGCCCACGACGATCGCCATGCGGGCCTCGCCCTTCAGCCTGGCCACGCCCGGCCCGTCCTCGGCCTTGACCCCGGCGCCGTGGACGAGGCCCCCGATGGTGGACAACGTCACGCCGCTCTCACCCAGCGAAGGAAGCACGTGCTCGATGTAACGCAGGAACAGGGGGTTGGGCCCGATCACCAGGACACCCTGGCGCTCCAGGGGGAACCGGTGCGTATAGAGAAGGTATGCCGCCCGGTGCAACGCCACCGCTGTCTTGCCGGTGCCGGGCCCACCCTGGACGACCATGACACCGAGGAGTGCAGACCGGATGATCTCGTCCTGTTCCCGCTGGATGGTGGCCACGATGTCGCGCATGACCCCGGTCCGGGCCCCTTCGAGGGCGGCCAGAAGGGCACCGGGGCCCCCAAGATCGAGCTCGCCGTCCCCACCGTCGTCCGAAGCCTGGTCGTCCCAGCCGGGACGGCCGTCCCCGGAGCCGGCCTCGCCCCGGGGGTGGGTCGGGGACGAGCCGTTCACGGCCGGCGCGGCGCCGAAGCGCTCGTCCTCCAGCCCCACGATGCGTCGACCCTGGGCGGCGAGGTGGCGTCGAAGGATCAGGCCCATCGGGTCGCGCCCCGTGGCCCGGTAGAACGGCTCGGCCACCGGCGCCCGCCAGTCGACGACCAGCGGCTCGAGGTCCTCACCCGAGATCCCCAACCGGCCGATGTGGAAGCTCTCGGTGTCTCGAGGCCCGGTCGGGGCGGCGTCGTCCATGCGCCGGTCGATCCGGCCGAAGCACAGGGCCTGCTCGCCGATGTCGAGTTGATCGAGACGGGCCAGGCTGGTCCGGACGATGACGTCGCGCTCCTCGCGGAATTGGTGGGTGCCCCCGCGACCCTGGTCGATCACGGACCGGATGAGCTCCTCGGTGTCCGATCGCAACTGGTCGAGGCGCTCGTAGGCCCGATCCACGTGGGCCTGTTCCGCCTCGAGCTCAGGATGCGTTGCCACAGCCGCTCCCTCTCCACCGCGCCGCTCCTCCCGCTGCGCAGTGGACCATCGATCATATCGTCCGGCTGCGGCCTACCGACTTGGCCTCGAGCAGGAAGATTCCGGCCTCGTGCCTTCAGGTAGCGTCGCCTCCGTGCCAGTCGCCGACTCGGCGTTCGTGCGAGCCTGCAGGTGCCAGCCGGTGGACAGGGTCCCGGTCTGGTTCATGCGCCAGGCGGGACGCTCACTGCCCGAGTACCGAGCGGCGCGGGGTGAAGGAAGCGTGCTCGACGCCATCCGCCGGCCCGAGCTCGCCGCCGAGCTGACGCTGCAGCCCGTGCGCCGCTACGGCGTCGACGCCGCCATCCTCTTCAGCGACATCGTGGTGCCCGCGGCGGCCGTGGGATTCGGCGTCGAAGTCGAGCAGGGCCGGGGCCCGGTGGTCACCCGGCCCTTCCGGACCGTCGAGGACCTGGTGAGGCTCCGACCCTTCGATCCCCAGGCCGACGCCGGGTACGTGCTCGAGGCCGTGGGCCTGGTCACGAAAGAGCTCGACCCCCTCGGGATCCCACTCATCGGCTTCGCCGGCGCGCCCTTCACGGTGGCGAGCTATCTCATCGAAGGCGGGCCGTCGCGCGTCTATGCCCACACCAAGGCCCTTATGCGCGGGGACCCCGACCTGTTCGGGAAGCTCCTCGACGCCCTGGCCGACATGGCGCTGGCGTCGCTGCGTGCCCAGGTGGGGGCCGGCGCCTCCGCCGTGCAGCTCTTCGACAGCTGGGTGGGGGCCCTCTCGCCCGCCGACTACGAGCACCATGTCCTGCCCGCCACCCGCAAGGTCTTCGCCGGCCTCGCCGATCTCGGGGTGCCGCGCATCCACTTCGGTGTCGGCACCGGAGAGCTCCTCGCCCTGATGGCCGGCGCCGGCGCCGAGGTGGTGGGGGTGGACTGGAGGGTCCCGTTGGACGAGGCCCGACGACGCGTCGGAGCCGGGCCCGCGCTGCAGGGAAACCTCGACCCCACCACGTGCCTGGCTCCATGGGCCGTGGTGGAGCACCAGACGCGCGACGTCCTCGAGCGCGGGGGCGGCACCGGGCACGTGTTCAACCTCGGTCATGGTGTGCTGCCCGAGACCGATCCCGACGTGCTGGCCCGGGTGGTGGATCTCGTGCACGAGACCTCGCCGGCCGAGATCGCCGCCCGCCGGGACGCGCCGTGAAGCCGGTCGGAGTGCTGGTGATGGCGCACGGCACCCCCCGCTCGCTCGACGAGCTTCCGGACTTCTACACCGAGATCCGTCGCGGGAGCCCACCCCCGCCCGAGCTGCTGGCCGATCTCGAGCGCCGGTACCGGAGCATCGGCGGGACCTCCCCGCTCAACGAGCGGACGGCGGCGCAGGTCGAGGGGATCGGCCTCGCCCTCGACACGCGGGCCCCGGGGCGCTTCGTGGTGGCCGCGGGCGCCAAGTTCGCGCCGCCCCGGATCGAGCAGGCCGTGGGGCAGTTGGGGCGGGCCGATGTCGGCCGGATGATCGGGCTGGTCCTCGCCCCGCACTACTCGGTCGCCAGCGTCGGCGACTACGCCCGACGGGCGCGCAGTGCGGCCGAGGCGTTGGGCCCGGACGAGGGCGGGCCCATCGAGGTCGAGATGATCGACCACTGGTACGCGGCGCCGGGATTCGTGTCGCTCATGGCGAGGCGGGTGCGCGGCGCCGTCGACATGCTCGCGCCCGAAGCCCGGACCGGGGCCACGGTGGTGTTCACCGCCCACAGCATCCCGGCGCGGCTCGTCGACGACGGCGACCCCTACGAGGCCCAGGTGCGCGCCTCGGCCGCGGCCATCGCCGCCGCCGCCGGACTGGCGCGGTGGTCGGTGGCGTGGCAGAGCGCGGGGCGCACCGCCGACGCCTGGCTCGGCCCCGACGTGCGCGACGTGATCACGGCGTTGGCGGGCTCGGGGGCCCCGGCAGTGGTGGTGTGCCCGGTGGGATTCGTGTCGGACCACCTCGAAGTCCTCTACGACCTCGACGTCGAGGCATGCGCCGTCGCCGGAGAGGCCGGCATCGCCTTCGCCCGTACGGCGTCGCTCAACGACGACCCCGAGTTCTGCGACGTCCTCGCCGGCGTGGTGCTCGACGCGGCCGGGCCGGCGTCCGCCTGACGATGACCGGCGCGGCGCCACACCACACCCCAGAACCGAGTGCGGGTTCGACCGTGGTCGTGGTGGGGGGCGGCATCGCCGGGCTCAGCGCCGCCTGGGAGCTCACATCGGCGGTGCCGGGGACCCGTGTCGTGGTGCTGGAGTCCGGCCCCCGGCTCGGGGGCAAGCTGCACACGGGAGCGATCGGTGGGCACCCCGTCGACCTCGGGCCCGACGCCTTCCTGGCTCGACGCCCCGAAGCGGTGACCCTGTGCCGGGAGTTGGGGCTCGAGGACGAGCTCATCTCGCCCGAGAGCCGCACTGCGTATGTCTGGGCCCGGGGCCGGCTCCGCCGGCTTCCGGCCGGCCTGGCGCTGGGCGTCCCCACGCGCCTGGGGCCCCTGGCGCGATCGGGCATCGTCTCTCCTCTCGGCGTGGGGCGCGCCGCCCTCGATCTCCTGGGGCGGCCCTCTCGGCCCGACGGCGACGCACCGACCGGCGCGGACCGGACCGTGGCGGAGATCACCCGACGACGGCTGGGGCGCGAGGTCACGGCGCGTCTCGTCGATCCGCTCATCGGTGGGATCCATGCCGGGGACACCGCCCGCATGAGCGCGGCCGCGGTCTTCCCTGCCCTGCTCGAGGCGGCGGCACAGGGCGGCAGTCTCATGCGGGCCCTGCGACCCACCACGCCTTCGTCGATCCCCGCCGCTGGTCACACCACCGCAGCGCGGGGCGGGCCCCCCGTATTCCATACCGTGCGAGGCGGGTTGTCGCGCCTCGTCGACACGCTGGCGGCGGCTCTGGCCACTCGAGGTGTCGAGGTCCAGCTCCGTGCACCGGTCGATCGCCTCGAGCTGCACAGCAACGAGGACGGCGCCGGGCCTGAGGGTCTCGGCCCGGCGCGCTGGTCGGTGCACGGGCCGCATCGCACGGTGGAGGCCGACGGCGTGATCATCGCCACCCCGGCCGCCGCCACCGCCGCGCTGCTCCATCCGGTCGACCACACCCTGGCCGCCACGGTGGGGGCGATCGCCTACGCCGATGTCACGCTGGTGACGCTGCAGATGCCCGAGGGAAGCATCGGACACTCGCTGGAGGGCACCGGCTTCCTGGTGCCGGTGGGGGCCGGGCACCTGATCACGGCGTGCACCTGGTTGGACTCGAAATGGCCCGAGCTGCGACGACCCGGCGTCATCTTGCTGCGTGCCTCGATGGGCCGGTTCGGCGACGACCGTCCCACCCGCATGTCCGACGACGAGATCGTCGGGCGCGTCCTCGACGACCTCGGGCCCATCCTGGGGCTGCGGGCACGGCCGACCGAGGTGGTGGTGACGCGCTGGCCCGGCGCCTTTCCCCAGTACGCGCTGGGCCACATCGAGCGGGTGACGTCGATCGAGAACGGCGCCGCACGGTTGCCGGCGTTGGCACTGGCGGGGGCTGCGTACCACGGCGTGGGCATCCCCGCCTGCATCGCCAGCGGTCGACGCGCGGCGCGCATGGTGCTGGGTCGCCCGGTGGCGACCGGCCTCTCGACACCGTGAGCGTCGCCGCCCCGACCACCGAAGCACCACGGCATCGTGGCGTCCGAGCGCAGTCTCGACGGGGTCGGGTCGTGGTCCCGTCACTGGTGGCGGGCGTGGGCCTGGCCCTGTCGCTTCCGCCGTGGGGGTTCTGGGTCCTCGCCTTCCCCTCCGCGGGCCTGGTGTGGTGGCGGCTCCGGGGGCTTCGCGTCCGCGCCCGTGTCCTGGCGGGGTGGGCCATGGGGCTGGGGATGTTCGTCCCCGGGTTGTGGTGGGTGACGACCTTCAACACCTACGGGGGTCTCGTGCTCATGGCCGTGGAGTCCTTGGTGCCGGCGCTGGCCTGCGCCGTGACCCCGCGCGGGGTCCGGGGTCGCACGGCCGCGCTAGCCGGCGCCATGGTCCTGGGCGAAACGGTGCGGGGCTCGTGGCCGTTCGGCGGGCTGCCCATGGGTGGGATCGCCCTCGGCCAAGCGTCGGGGCCGCTGGCCGGCGCCGATCGGCTCGGTGGCCCTCTGCTGCTGGTGGGCCTCGTCTGGCTGGGAGGCGCCGGGCTCGGCCTCGTGACCACCGCCGTGGTGCGCGGCGTCGCCGACACCCGCACGGGCAAGGCCGTCCCCACGGGCCGCCAGG
This sequence comes from Acidimicrobiales bacterium, assembly GCA_036511675.1. Classification (GTDB taxonomy): domain Bacteria; phylum Actinomycetota; class Acidimicrobiia; order Acidimicrobiales; family UBA8190; genus Chersky-840. Next base: position 49,774 of record DATCBU010000111.1, read on the forward strand.
CGCGGGCGGGGCTGCTGAGCGGCGCGGTCGTGGCGGCGGTCGTGGCGGGCGCGGCCTGGTGGGGCGCGGTGGCGCCCGACGGAGGAGCGGGCGTCCACACCCTCAGGGTGGCGTCGGTCCAGGGGGGAGGGGTGCGCGGCCTGCGCAAGGCCGAGGTTGACCCGGCCACGGTCACCGCGGCGCAGTTCGAAGCCACGGCGGCGATCGCCTCCAACGACGGGGGTCGGGCCCCGTCGTTGGTGCTGTGGCCCGAAGACGTCGTGTCGCTCGACAACCGCATCGACGGGACCCCGATCGAGAGAGAGCTCGGGGCGCTGGCGAAGCGGCTGCACGGCACGCTCCTGGTGGGTGTGACCGAGACGGTGTCCACCCAGAGCTTTCGCAACGAGATCGTGGCGTTCTCGCCCGACGGCAAGCTGGTGGACCGGTTCGAGAAGGTCCACCGCGTGCCTTTCGGCGAGTACATCCCCTATCGGGGTTTCTTCAAACACCTGGCCGACCTGTCCAGTGTCCCGCTCGACGCCATCCCGGGCCACGGCACCGGAGTCCTGCACACCCCTGCCGGCCCCCTGGGGACGCTCGTGTCGTACGAGGTCTTCTACTCCCAGCGCGGCCGGATCACGACGCGCGCCGGTGCGCAGCTCCTCGTCGATCCCACCAACACGTCGTCGTACCTCACGAGCCAGGTCCCGACCCAGGAGATCGCCGCGGCTCGACTCCAGGCCATCGCCGAGGGGCGGGACGTGGTCCAGGCCGCGCCCACCGGCTACAGCGCCGTCATCGACCACCGGGGCCGGGTCCTGGTGCGCTCGAAGCTCGGCGTGCGCGCCGTGATCGTCCGTGATGTCGAGTTGCGAAAGGGCCGGACCATCTACGAGCGATTCGGTGACCTCCCTGTCCTCGTCCTGTCAGGACTCCTGGTGGCGGCGGGATGGCTCAGCGCTCTCACCAGTGACACCGATCCCGAGCTCACGGCCGGGGCCCGGCGCGAGCGCCAGGCGTTCCTCCAACGTCGGGCCCTGCGCTCGCGACCCTGAACCTCCTCAGCTCGACAGCAGCTCGCCGTGCCGGGACGTCACCATCTGGCGCATGCCGTCCTTCCAGTCGACCGCGGTCGGTCCCGCCATCTCGTGCATGCGGGTCAGGTCGAGTTGCACGCTGTCGATGGTGTGCTCGGTCGGCTCGAAGCGCGCCTCGAGGCCCGTAAGCCCGGCCAGGTACGTGCACCATTGCTCGATGCTCACCGGCGTGCTCCCGCCCCAGTTGACGACCGTGGCCGGCACCGACGCCGCCTCCAGGAACGCCGGCAGCATGCGGAGAATGTCGTGCTCGTGCAGCGGGTGGTACACGCTGGGGGCGTCGACATGGACCGGGATCGCCGATCCGTTGATCATCATATGGAGATGCACCGAAGGCCAGCCGCCGCCGTCGCCGTAAGGTACCGACAGCCGGGTGATCGTCGTCGGGAGCGAAAACCGCTGCGCCGCCCAGCGAGCCGTGGCCTCCGCCGCGATCTTGCAGATGCTGTAGGTCCGCAGGAACGGCCATACCCCGTGGTTGTCGCCGAGCGGGTCGGTCTCGGCGAACACATGGTGGCCCATGGGCTTGTACACCGCCGTGGTCGAGCAGTGCAGGAAGGCCCGTGCGTTGCGATGATGCTCCATGAGCCAGGCCAGACCACCGCTGTTGGCCTGCAGGTCGACGTCCCAGTCATTGGTCTTGGTGACAGCGAAGTTGAGCACGTAGTCGGCATCAGCGGGAAGGCCATCGGGCTCTCCGTCGAGCAGGTCCACCACCACACACCGGACCCCGGCTGCCTCGAGTCGCCCCCGGGCCTGGGCATCGTTGAAGCGGGCTGCACCGATCACTTCGTTGTCCCGCGCCAACGCGCGCGCCAGCGGCTCGGCCACCTGGCCCGTGACGCCGGTCACCACGACCTTCGCTCCCCGCAGCGGTTCTCGCTCCATAGGTAGGTCTCCCCTTCACTGGCCATCTCGTGCCGACCGAGACTACGACGCAGCGGGAGGTACGGCGCCAATCACCGTGGAGCGCCGGTTGCTAAGTTCGCACCGCACAGACGATCCGAGCGACATGCCGGATCGGGAACGTCGGAGGTCGGTCACGTGGGTCAGGTGCCGTGGTGGCGACGTCGGCGGTCGGTCTCGGCTCTCGGGATATTGCTGGTGGGGACCACGCTGGCCGCATGCAGTTCGGGGACAAGCCCGGCCACGGGATCGGGGGCGTCGACGACCACGGCGACACCCGGTCGGGTCCTGCTGGTCGGCACCTTCGACGGCCACGCGGGGACGTACCGAACCATCCAGGCTGCCGCGGACGCCGCCCACGCCGGCGACTGGATCCTGGTGGCGCCGGGCGACTACCACGAGAGTGATGACGAGGCCAACCCCCCGACGAGTTTCGACCACGGCGATTTCGGAGGCCTCCTCATCACGAAGTCGGACATCCACCTTCGGGGGATGAACCGGAGCACGGTGATCGTCGACGGCACCAGAGCGGGATCGCCAACCCCGTGCAGCGCGGCCCCGGCCCAACAGAATTACGGGGCGGTCGGCTCCGACGGCAAGAACGCCGGGCGCAACGGCATCGTGGTGTGGAAGGCGAACAACGTCAGCATCGAGAACCTCACGGCGTGCAACTTCCTCAGTGGCGCCGGAGATGCCGGCAACCAGATCTGGTGGAACGGCGGGGACGGCTCGGGCCTCATCGGTCTTCAGCGCTACACCGGTCGGTATCTCACCGCCACGTCGACGTACTACGGGGGCGAGGCCACCGCCGCGCAATACGGGATCTTCTCCTCCAACGCCCAAGGGCCGGGATCCTGGGACCAGATCTACGCCAGCAACTTCAACGACTCCGGGATGTACGTAGGGGGATGCCGCCAGGTGTGCGCCTCGACCATCGACCATGCGTGGATGGAGTTCAGTGCCCTGGGCTACTCGGGGACGAATTCCGGGGGGGCCATCGTGATCGAGAACTCCCAGTTCGACAACAACAAGGACGGGGTCGACACCAACACGCAGATCGACGGCGACGCCCCGGCGCCGCAGAACGGGGCCTGCCCGGACCATGGCACGAGCCCGATCACCCACACCCATTCCTGTTGGGTCTTCATCCACAACTCGGTCCACGACAACAACAACCCCAACGTGCCCCAGGCCGGGAGTGCCAGCGCCGGGCCCACCGGCACCGGGATGACCGTCTCGGGCGGTACCAACGACACGGTCATGGACAACACCTTCGCCAACAACGGGGCCTGGGGAGTCTTGTTCGTGCCGTACCCCGACAGCAACCCACCCGTGCTCGGCCAGAGCTGCGCGGGGACAGGGGGGGCGGAGCTCTCGGGATTCGGATGCGTCTACGACCCCAAGGGTGATGCCCTGCTCGACAACACCTTCACCCACGATGCCTTTCTGGGGAACCAGGCCAACGCCGATTTCGCCCAGATAGTGATCAACGGGAACGGGGCCCGCAATTGCTTCTCCGGCAACACCGCTCCGACGGGCAGCGCGCCGGCGGGGCTCGAACAGAGCCAGCCCACCTGCAACGGGGCGCGGGCCGTGTCCAACACCGGTGGGGCGCTGCTCGGTCAGGTCCTGTGCGATACGGGCTTCGGCACCTGCCCGGCAGGGTCGCGCTACCCCCAGCTCACCGTCATCACCATGCACCCGCTGCCCGCCAACCTGCCGTCGATGCCCGATCCCTGCCAGGGCGTGCCCGACAGCGCCTGGTGTCGGGGAGGCCGACCCACCTGAGATCGAAGGCAATCGGAGGAGTTAGTTCAGCGCCGCGTTCGCCTCTTTGATCTCGAGCACCAAGGCGTCCAGCACGCTCGAGGCCCCAGGGAGATCCTCCGCATCGGCGGCACGGATGAGCTCGCGTGCCGCCTCATGGACCTCGATGACCATCGCGGGAGGAGGCACGCCGTCCCCGCCGTCGGTGGCCAGGGTCCAGGCGAGCGAGAATCTGGCGGCAGCGGCGATCACGCCGTCGAGGTCATACACCAGCCACCATCCGCTTTGGCAATGGCACCGGGGCAGGAGAACCACCCACGTCACATTCGGGACACCCACGCACAAGGGTCAACCCACAGGAGCGGAAGATCCGGTGTCGCTCATAGCTGAGCTCACCGCAGGACCGACCTGACAGTTCCTCCGTGCACAGCATGGGGGTCCCGTCCCGGTGCACGACGAGGCTGCCTTTGCAAACCCTCACGGAACCCCTCCTATCGGTGCTTCGTCACCCAGGCGACCAGTCGTCGCGCCAAGGGTGTTGGGGTATGGGCAGCCCAACACGAACTGCCCATACCCCACCCAACCCAATGGTGCGGGGGATACCGCACACGCACTGCGCCGGGCAGTCGGCGCGACGCGGGGAGCTACCGCGCCGACCGCTGTCCTGTGTGGCGACCCTGTCAGGAAGGGGATGCGGGGTTCCCCGAAGTCGCTACCAGCAACGGTACGCCGACCCGTGGGGCGCGCCTAGCGGGGTACCACCTGAATGCCACCGGGGGAATCCACCCGGGTGGGTGGTGCTAGGGCCGGGACTCGCCCGATGGCGTCGAGGCGATCAAGCCCTGGGTGAGGACGTAGCGGACCAACTCGGTCCGCGATTCGACCCCGAGCTTGGTGAAGACGTGGTTGAGGTGACCCTCGACCGTCCGCACGCTGACTCCGAGTCGGGCCGCGATCGCCTTGTTGGAGAGCCCCTCGGCCACCAACTCGACCGCCTCGCGCTCACGCCAGGTGAGACGGGGCGCGCCGCCCGGGCCCCACGAACTGTGGGTACCCGCCAGTCGCGGCGACAAGCTGGGGTCGAGCACCGTGATGCCCTGGGCGGCCACCCGCACCGCGGCGACGAGCTCGTCACGCGCCATCGTCTTCAACAGGTAGCCCGTCGCCCCCGCGTCGAGGGCGGCTCGCACGAACTCGTCGTCGTCATAGGCGGAGAGGATGACCACTCGAACATGAGGGTGGGTGAGCGTCACATGACGCGCCACGTCGATGCCACTTCGGTCCGGCAGCCGGATGTCGATGAGCACCACGTTGGGGTCGAGCTCGTCGATCATGGCGAGCGCGGCGTTGCCGTCGTCTGCTTCACCTACGACGACGATGTCGCCGGACGCCTCGAGCACCTGACGGGTCCCCGTGCGCAGGACCTCATGATCGTCGACGATGAGTATCCGAAGCTCCCCGGCGTTCCGACCAGGGTCCGCCCCCACGGCTTGGTCACTCACCGGCAACACGATAGCCGTGGGGCTGCGATCGACCCCGACCCCCCGCGTGGCGGTGACCCGATGAGAGCGTCGAGAACCAGGCGAACGAGATGCGGAGGATGGACCGACCTCGTCGACCGGGAACCTGAGATTTTGCTGAGACCCCGTCGGCACAGGGGCGCGGTCACTGGGAAGGCCCCAGCACGGCCTCGACAGCGCGCAGGAGCTTCTGGGGGGAGACCGGCTTGTGGAGGTATTCGACCACCCGAGACCCCAGACGGTCACGATCCGCCCCGTCGAGCAAGTAGGCGGAGTGGATGATCACCGGGGGTACGTCCCCGAGAGACTCGATGAGCGATGCTCCATCGCGTTTCGGCATCCGCATGTCAAGGAGAACCATCCGGTATCTCCCCGTGGTCAGCAGGCCCAACGCCACCTCGCCGTCCTCTGCCTCGGCCACGCTCAATCCCGCCGATCGCAGGATTTCGGCCACCGTCCAACGGACGTCGGCATCGTCGTCGACCACGAGCACGTCGGCGTCGGCCTGCCGCGTCCCGGGTGGCACCGTCACCGGGTCGTGGTCGGCAGCAAGATCGCCCGCGGTCTTCGACAGGTTCGGCCCCTGGCTCGGGAGCGATGACGCGGTCTTGTGCCCGGCACCGACCTCGTCAGTGCTTTGTGATCTCGCCGCCCACCACGTCGGAGCGTAGGCCACCGCGGCGCGGGGTCTGGTGGCTAGCGCCATGCCATCGCTCGACTGGGCTCGAGGGGAAGACGCACGGTGACGACGGCCCCGCCCGACGGCGCGTTCTCGATCGAGATCTGCCCGCCGTGGCCCTCGGTGAGTCGCCGGACGATGGCGAGCCCGAGACCCGTCCCGTCCGACCTGGTGGTGAAGAACGGCTCGAAGAACCGCTCGACGAGGTCCGGGTCGACTCCGTCTCCGCTGTCGTGCAGTGTGACAACGGCCATATCGCCATCGGCGCGCGCCGAGATACGGAGCGACCCTCCCTCGGGCATGGCCTGGTAGGCGTTGTCCACGAGATTCGTCAGGATCTGCGCGACCTGTTTGGCGTCGGCGTTGAGCTCAATGGCGCCTACGTCATCGACCACGACGACATTCGCAGGGGTGGGCGTGGCTTCGAGCACATCGCTGAGAACCTCGTGCAATTCCATACGTGCGAGCTCCGGCTCTCGCTCCCGCATGTACGCCGTCAGGTCCTGTGCAAGATTCACGGCGCGCGCCGTCTGGCGCTCGGCGACGGCGAGATGCGGCTCCGCCGCCGCCGGGTTGTCGAGCGATCGGCGCAGCATGTACAGGGCGTTCATGACCGCCCCCAGAGGATTGCGCAACTCGTGGCCCACCACCGTGGTCATCTGCCCCACGGCCGACAGCCGCTCACTGCGCACCAGAGCCTCCTGAGAAGCCAGTAGCTCGGCGGTACGCTGGTCCACCAGCGCACTCGCATAGCGCTGCCGTCGCACCGTGACCTCGATGATGCTTCCGACCGCCAGGGCAAGCAGCAGGACGAAGACGAGGACGACGTACGGTGCCGCATTGGGGAAACGACCCGCCAGTGGACTCTTGGCCGCTGCCAGCAGCCACCAGTTGCCCGAGCCCACTGCCACGCGCTCCGAGACGGTGGCGCCTTGCAGGGGGAGGGCTCTGGTGTTGGCCAACACCAACTGATCCGTGGTCGGCGTGCGCGTGGCGTAGACGGCTGCCTGCAGCACATGGAACGGCGCCGACTGGGTGGCGTTGGTCGCCACGAAGGGGTCCAGCGTGACGAGTTCGTAGATGACGAAGCCCGGCGGGACCAAGGGCGGCCCCAGACCCAATCCGAAGGTCGAGGTCTTGCCGTCGTAGTCCACGGGGCCGGGCACGATAGTCGAGCCCGCCTTGTCCAACGTGGCGGTCAACGCGGCGTCGAGGACCTCGCCAGTCTTGAACCCGGTACCCGCCACGGCGGCGGCGACGAACCGGGCACCGCTCTTGTGAGCCAGGAGCAGGGTGAACGGACCACCGGCCAGCGCCTTGGCCTGAGCCTCGAAGGCCGCCGGTGAGCCACCGGTCGACGTGACCCCGGGGGCGAGCGCGTCGAGGGTCGAGGCGAGTGTCGAGGTCAAGGACGAGACATACCCGCCAGCCTGGGTGGCGTCCTCTTTGAGCAACGCCTGGTTCTGGCTGTCGACACTGTGCTTGGCCAGGAAAAAGCCGAGAACGGCGGCGATGCCGATCACCAGCGCACTGACCACGGCCAGCGGCGACGCCCGCCAAGTGCCGTTCCTCATCGTGCCTCCCCGCTGGCTCAAGGGTGCTCCAGGCCCTGGTCACGATTGTAGCGGCGGAGAGGTCGAATCCGCTGGGGACCCGGTGGCGCCAGGGGCCCGGCGCTCCTCGGGGACCGAAGAACCACGGTGGTCTCCGGGCGGGAACACCTACGCGCCCCGGGTACAACCACTGATGACCGGGTGGGAAGGGGTGTGCGAGAACTGAGACAGGTCCACGCGACGTCACGTGCGTCGGGAGGCGATCGATCCGAGGCCGCATTCGGCGGTCCATCAGACAACATGCGCAGCATCGACATCGACTCCTGGGCCATCACCGCCGTCCTGTAGAGGACCAAGCGTCCCGAGGCCCGACCCCGGGCCGGGGTACGGGGAGGACACGGCTCCTCCCCCGAGGCTTCCCGCCAAGCCTCGCACCACAACGAGCGGGGCCTTCGGGCCCCGCTCGTTGTTTTCGTACCGGACCGCCTCGGTACAAACGTCCTTGCGCGACAGCACCACCACGGAAGGGGGTGTCCGGTTGGGACTCGAGCCCGGAGACGTCGTGCTGTCGATCACCTGGCACCCAGGTGGACTCGGGGGCCGGAGCGGAGTGACCCGCCTGTCGCATCTCGACGGGCGCGACGACCGCCGTGAGATGGACAGGCGCCACGCCGAGGTGTTGGCCACGTCGATCTTCGGAGTGCACATGGCAGAGCGGGAGCTCCCCGGCCAAGGTGTCGAATGGAGCCCGGCCCCGACCTAGCTGACCATCCGTCGTCGGCTCAGGTGGAATCACCCGGGTGCAACCGGGTGATCACCCCCTTCTCCCGCATCTTCTGCCCGGTCAAGACTGAGACAGGTTTCACTGCCGCGGCGCCACATGGCGCGGCAGTGCTGCGAGTGGGCTTGGGGGTCGGGGTGATGTTTCGAAGCCGTGCTGTACGGATGACAGCCCGCGTGCTGCCACTGGCGCTCGTGCTGGGTCTGGTCGGCGCCGGCCAGGCCGTCACCGCCGACGCTCTCGGGCCGGCGCTGCTCGTGTCGATCACGGTGACCCCGGCGGTCGCCTCGATCGCGCAGGGCACCACCCAACAGTTCACCGCCACAGGCACCTACTCGGACCTGAGCATCAAGAATCTGACGAACGCGGTGACGTGGTCGTCATCGGCGTCAGGCACCGCCACCGTCTCCAATGCCGCAGGCTCCCAGGGCCTCGCCACCGGCATCGCCACCGGCCTCACCACCATCAAGGTCACCGATCCCTCCACCCCTCTCCCCGGCACCGCCGCTCTCACAGTCACCCCCGCTCTTCCGACCATCCCCACCACTCTCCCCACGATCCCCACGACGCTTCCGAGCATTCCGGCCACCCTCGTGGCGGTCACCGTCTCGCCGCCGGTGGCCAACGTGGCGGTGGGCGCCGGTGAGCAGTTCACGGCCATAGGGACCTACTCGGACCTGAGCACGCGGGACCTCACCGACTCGGTGACATGGGCCTCGTCGTTGTCGAGCACCGCCAGCGTCTCGAATCAAGGATTCGCCACGGGGATCGCCGATGGCGTGACGACGATCACCGCCACCGACCCCACCGCACTGGTGTCGGGCACGGCCGCCCTCACGGTGACCCCGGTTCCCGCCCTCCCGGCCAGCCTCGTGGCAGTCACCGTCTCGCCGCCCGTGGCCGACGTGGCGGTAGGCGCCGGTGAGCTGTTGACAGCCACCGGCACGTTCTCGGACTTGAGCACCCAGGACCTCACCGACTCGGTGACGTGGTCCTCTTCGTCACCGAGTACCGCCAGCGTCTCCAACGCCCCGGGCTCCCAAGGGCTCGTCACCGGCATCGGCACCGGCGTCGCCACCGTGACGGCCACCGATCCCGAGGTCGTGGTCCCGGGCACGGCCGCCGTCACGGTGACGGCCGTTGCCACTCCGGTGACACCGGCACCCTCGATCCCCCAGCTGGCCCTGTCGCCGGCGTCGGGGAAGAAAAAGGCCCCGGTGGTGGCCAACGGCTCCGGGTTCACTCCGGGAATGGCGGTCACCATCACGTATCTGAGTGGGTTGAAGGCCCATCAGCGGGCCAGCACCGTGCTGTGTCACACCACGGCCGCCTCCAACGGCACCTTCAGCTGCCGCGGCACCATCCCCCGCGGCCGCAGGTCGGGGAAGCGCGGCGTCCACACCGTCGAGGCGACCGGGTCCGGAGGCGGCAGCAGCACATCGAAGTTCACCCTGGTCCGCCGGTGAACCCCCCGGAGCCCAGGACGTTGCCATCACCTTCTCGGAAGGAGCAGACAATGGATGCAGTACACAAGACGAGGGCCGGACGACGAGGATCGCAGCGGGCTGCGCATCGTGTGCGGCGCGGAGCGAGAATCGTGGCTGCTTCGAGCGTGGCACTCCTGGCTTGTGCCACGGGTGTGATCGGTGGCGGGGGCGCGCTACCGACCGCGAGCGCGGCGGCGGCTCCTTCGTGTGTGTTCAAAGGCCCGGCCATCGGGCAGCTGGTCCTGGCCGTGAGCTACGGGGAGTCGATCAACATCAATTGCGAGAACTTCCCCGCCAACCATCCGTACCTCCTCGTGGAGGCGAGTCTCCTCGTCGCCGTCGACCCCGCCGCCAAGCCCCTGCTCGACGGGCAGGCCACGTCGGTCCCGGGGCTCCTGGCCATCATCGCCGCCCTTCCCGAGCTGAACCCGTTGTCGGTGGCCTTCCCCACTTCGAACTCGAGTGGCGTCCTGAATTACAACTACACAGTGCCGTCGTCCCAACCCCCCGACCCCAATGCCAAGTGCCCACCCACGACCATCGAGCTCAACGCAGGGCTGATCGGGTGCGCCGTGGCCATGATCGACCTCGAGAGCTTCAAGCCGGTCGTGGTAGGGACCATGGTGCTCACCTTCAAGGGGCAGTCCCTGTTCGCTACCAACCCCACCTTGTTCCTCACCCCCAATGCCGCCACGGTGGGCCAGCACGTGGCCGTGAGTGACTTCCCGGGCGCCCAGACCTACTGGTGGCTGTCGACGTTGGTGTCGCTCGAAGCCGGTCTCTCGGGTGGGGGGGGCAGCGGACCGATCCCCGTGCTCGTGAAGGCGGGAGGCCGGAAGGCGTTCTCCAAGGCGGCGGTGGCGCCGGCGACCTACAACGGCACGACGTTCACGCCACCGAAGTTGTCCGGCTATTTCATCGCCAAGGTGAAAGGCCGGCACACGGTGAACGTCTTCCTCAAGGCCAACCTGCTGGGGATCGGCCTGTCGAACTCCGCATCGGCAAAGATCAGGGTGTCCGGGTAACGGACCTGACCGGCACCGGACTCAGGTGCCGGTCAGGCGGGAGACAACCGGAGCGAGCGACTCCCAGACGTCGGCCTCGACGGAGAAGTACGAGATCCCGTACTCCTGGCGCCGCCACTGCAGCTCCTCCGCCATCTCGTCGAGGGTCCCGATGAGCGTCACCGGCACATGCAGCGCATCGCTGGGGTCGATGCCGAACGTCGGCCCCATGGCTTCGGCGATGCTCTGCGCGTCATCGGTGATCATGACGAAGCCGATCAGGCAGTTGAGCTCGATATCGTCGAAGCGCGGGCCGGCGGCCTCCTTCACCCAGGCGATCTTCTGGCGGGTGGCCTCGGGGGAGGCATTGGGAGCGGTTTCGGGACCTCCGGTCCCCGCCCGGAGGTCGACGTTGATGCTCACGATGTCTCCCAACCTCCCCGCCAGCGTCAGGACCCGCCGCCCGCCGCCGCCCAGGATGAGGGGGGGACGAGGACGCTGCACGGGCCGCGGCGCCAGGGTGTGCTCGGTCACGGTGTAGTGCTCTCCCGAGAACGAGAAGGGCTCGTCGGATTCGAGCAGCCCGGCCACCACCGCCACCCCCTCGGCGAATCGACCCACCCGGACTCCCGGTGGGTCGTAGGTGATGCCCGACTCGGCGTAGTCGGTGCGCATCCATCCCGCGCCGAGCCCGAGCTCGAGCCGGCCGCCGGACAGCAGGTCGAGTGTGGCCGCTTCTTTGGCCAATACCAACGGATGCCGGTAGTCGTTGTCGAAGACGAGAGTGCCGATGCGCAGCGTGGACGTGGCGGCGGCGGCGGCCATGAGGGCGGGGACAGGCGCCAGTTGGTCCCCGAAATGGTCGGGCATGAGCAACGTCGAATACCCGAGGTCCTCGGCCCTTCTGGCCTGATCGGTCCAGGACCGGGCCGTTCCGTCAGGCGCCTTGGAAAACTGGGCGGCGAATCGGAACTTCCGGGACTGGGTCATCTCGCCTCATTCGTAGTAGCCGGAGTGGATGTAGATACAGGGGATGCCTTCGCGGTGGAACATGTCGCGATTCCTGGGATCGTCCTCGAAGGCGAGCTTCGGCTCGAACCCGAAGGCCCGGAGCTCGGCCACCGCCGCCCGCTTGAACCGCGACGCTTGGGCGTAGTCGCCCCGATCGCGCATGACGAGGACGTCCCACCGCAAGCGGTTGTGCGCCAACCAGGACAAGGTCTGCGGTTGGACACGCAAGGGACGACCCGTGAGCAAGACGATGCGCAGTCCGGCATCGAGCAGCTCGAGGAGGCGGGCGACTTCGCCCACCAGAGGGTCTTCACCGCAGGCGTCGAAGAACGCGTCCCAGTCGCGCCGACCCCATTCCAGGAAATGCTGACGCCCTGCCGCGTCGGAGAGCACGCCGTCGATGTCAAAGATGACCGCCGGACCCGGATCAGTGGCGGAGACGCGCCAGCACCAGTTGGGGGGCACCGACGACGGCGGCACCGGGGCACCCTCTGTCACGTCTGCACCCGCAGTCGGCCCGGGCTCAATCTTCGGCGGGATGGGCGCTGGACAGGCGCCGGATCTCGTCGACCACACGGGGGTCGGCGAGGGTGGTCGTGTCCCCGAGATCTCGGCCTTCAGCCACGTCGCGCAGCAGCCGCCGCATGATCTTGCCCGAGCGCGTCTTGGGCAGTTCGTCGGTGAAGATCACCGTCTTGGGCCGGACGATCGATCCGATGTGACGGGCCACATGGCTGCGTAGTTCCTCCCCCCGTTGGTCGGTTTCGTCCTGACCTGGTCGACGAAACCCTCAGGGGGAGCGAACAAGCGCTCTTCGAGGTAGAAGTCCTCGATGGCGGCCCCACCGTCGTCGGACATGCTCGGCGATCCCTTCTGGAGACGATGGTGGCACCTGCGTGCCCGGTGGCGGCTCGCTGCCACCACGTGCGCCGAGCCTATCCAAGCGACCCACCAGCCAACCCTGCGGCGAACGGACTCTGGGCGGGTGGGGGCCTCGGAGCCCCACTGGCCTGACAAGATGGAATGGCATGGCCGACGGCGCCTCCGAGGCCCCCACCCGCGTGCCCGGTCCCCTGACCGGTGCCGGGCCCGACATCCTGACGGTCCCCGTCGACGTGGGCCGCCGCGCCCTGATCTTTTCGAATCTCGGCCTCAGACCCCACGCCACTGCCGCGACGACCTGGGCCTCGTCGGGCCTGGCCCGTGCACTCGACACGTGGGAAGGACCGGGGCTCGTCGTGGTGGCCGGCAACCTTCTCGATCTCACCGGCGAGCCCGACGCGTCGAGCGCGGCGGCGGCGGCGTTGGCGGCGCATCCCCGCCTGACGAAGTCCCTCCAGACGTTCGCGTCCGGTGAGGACCGCCGAGTCATCGCCATCCCCGGCACCACCGACGCCGCCCTCAGGTCCGACGCCGAGTCGGTGGCACGGGGGCTCGGCATGGAGGTGGCGGCCGGGGCGGCACTGCATATGGCCACGGCGGCGGGCATCCGGGTCGTACGCGTCGATGCCGGTGTGGACACGACGACGCGACCAGACTCTCGAGCGGCGACAGGAGCCAAGCGCAGCACCTTCACCCTGGCTCCGGATCCGGCCGCCGAATGGCAGGCCGGTCTCGAACGCCTGGCCGACCCGGCGAGCACCCCGCGCTTTCTGACATCACGCCTCCTGTACCGCCGCTTCGCTCGCTTGGCCTGGTGGTTGCTCGTCCCCTTCGCCATCGCCATCGCCCTGCGGCTCCCCGTGGTGTCCTCTGCGCTCGACCATCTCGTCTTCGGCCACCCCGCGCCTTCTCGGGCCATCCAACGGGCCCAAGCCGCAGCGTGGGGGGCCCGTCTGCTCTTCGCCGCGCTGATATGCATCGCCGAAGTCGTGATCCTGGCCGTGGTGTTGGGTTTCGTGGCCCGCAAAGCCTGGCGCACTCTCGGCGGAGGCGACCTCGACGGGCCGTTCGACGACGGACTGGCCGGCGGCGGTGCCACGGCCAACGACGACGGGCGCGACGCGGCGAGGGCGCTGTGCGGGGAGGATTCGGCGGGACTCGTCACCGGTGCGACCCTCCAAGCCGAGCTGACCCATCTCGGCCGTGGGTTCTTCGCGTGCCCGGGTGCTGCGGGTGAAGTCGTCGAGGAGCATCACGGCCGACTGGGGCTGCTCCCGGTCTTCCTGGCGTGCCAGCAGCTCGCCTGGGTGGAACTCGAGACCGGCGCCGAGCTCCATGCCCGTTTGCTGCTCACACGCTCCGAGCTCCCCGGGGCGACGCTGCTCGAACGCGCTGCGGCGCGTGACCGCAAGGTGCACGACACCCATCCCCTGGTCGTGGCGGCATACCCCCATGGGGCCTCGTGGCCACCGGCCCCGGATCTGGGGGCGGTCCGCAACCGCTCCCGGCGGGTGCGGCGTTGGGCGGCGGCCGCCATCGCGGTGGCAGGGGTCATCGACATCCTCAGCGCCGTCACCCCACCGGTGCGGGGCCGTCTGCACCTGGTGCTCGAGCTCCTCCCCTACGTCGCCAGCCAGACCGCGGGCGCCCTCGTGGCCCTGGTCGGGATCGGGCTCCTGGCTCTGGCCCGGGGTGTGCGCCGGGGTCAACGCCGGGCGTTCGTGATCGCCGTGTGGGCCCTGGCCATCAGCGTGGTGCTCCACCTGGCCCGGGGCGGCGACGTGGCGGGGTCGCTGTTCTCGCTGGCCGTCCTCGGATTCCTGGTCATGAACCGCAAGGAATTCCCGGCCGCGTCGGACCGCCCGTCGCTGCGTTCGGCCGCCATCGCCCTCGTCGTCGGGGTAATCGGCATCACCGTCGTGACCACGGCGCTGGTGGAGCTGACCCTGCGCTTCGACCTCGACCGGCCCCGCCTACCCCTGTGGCGCGCCGGACAAGCGGTACTCGAGCGCCTGGTCGGGCTGCGGGGTGTGCGCCTTCCCGACCGGCTCGACGACTTCTTGTTCCCGAGCCTCCTCGCCATGGGGGTGACACTGGCGGCGGTGGCGGTCCTGCTCGCCACTCGTCCCCTCGTGGATCGTCGGCGCTCGGCGGGGCGCGCCGCGGAAACGCGAGCACGCGACATCGTCCGCCGCCACGGCCAGGGCACGCTCGACTATTTCGCGCTGCGCAGTGACAAGCAGTGGTTCTTCCATCGTGACTCCCTCGTGGCCTACGCCATCTACAGCGGCATCTGCCTGGTGTCGCCCGATCCCATCGGACCCCTGGCCGAACAGGAGCAGGTGTGGGCGGCGTTCCGCCGCTTCGCCGACAACCGCGGTTGGGTCGTCACCGTCATGGGTGCGGGCGAGCACTGGCTGCCCATCTACCGCGCCACGGGGATGCACGACATCTACATCGGCGACGAAGCCGTAGTCGACGTGCAGGAGTTCTCCTTGGCCGGGGGCCAGATGAAGGGACTGCGCCAGGCGTACAACCGCATCGCCAAGTATGGGTACTCGGTGTCGTTCCACGACCCTGCCCGCCTCGACCGCACCACGGCGATGCAGCTGACGGGGCTCATGTCCCAGAGCCGGCGCGGGGAGTTCGAGCGCGGATTCTCGATGGTCCTGGGCCGGATCTTCGACCCGCGCGACGAGAACCTCATCCTGTGCATGGTGACGGGCCCCGACGGCAACCCCGCGGCGATGTGCCAGTTCGTCCCCGCCCGTGGCATCGGGGGCTATTCGCTCGACTTGATGCGACGAGATAGAGGCGAACACCCCAACGGGCTCATCGACTTTGCGCTCGTGTCCACCATCGAGCACCTGCGCAATCTGGGCTGCCAGGGAGTGAGCCTCAACTTCGCCGCGCTCCGGTCGGTCCTCGAGGGTGCGGGAGGGGACGGGCCGACCCAACGCATCGAACGCTGGGCCATCAAGAAGATGTCCAGCTTCTTGCAGATCGAGACCCTGTGGCGGTTCAACGCCAAGTACGGGCCTGAATGGCTGCCTCGCTACGTCGTCTACGACGCGGCGGAGCACCTCGTGCCCGTGGTCCTCGCCATCTTGCGAGCAGAGTCACTCTCCGAAGTCCCGGTGCTCGGACGGATGATCGCCGCCTCGGAGCGCCGCGCCCACGCCACTGACGATGATCCGGCCTCCGACACCGGAGCGTCGCTGCTCCCGCTCGACCCGGTCCCGTCGCCCGACGAGGTCGGGCACCCCTCGCTCACCCCGCATACCTCAGAACGCGCCTGAGCCGAGCGCTAGAAAAGGGGCGTGCGGATCCGACGCGCCGGGCCCGACGACGCTGTGGCCATTGCCACGGTCTACGTCCGGTCGTGGAAAGGCGCCTACCCCGGCCTCATCCCCCAGCCGTATCTCGACGCGCTGACCGCCAACGAGCGGGTCGACCCCTGGCGCGCCACGTTGGCGGCCTCGGTCTGGCCCCATACCGGGACCATCGTCCTGCTCGGGCCGGCGGGCGACGCCGGCGCGGGCGAAGGACCTATCACCGGCTTCGTGTCGTTCAGCTCCACGCGTGACACCGACCTCGAAGCGCCCAGCGACGACGCCGGGCGCCACACCGTGGGGGAGATCCTCACCTTCTACCTCGACCCCAGCGCCTTCGGGTCCGGGGGTGCCGACCTGCTCATGAGCGCGGCGTTCGTGGCCCTGCGAGGCGCGCACTTCGCCACGGCCATGCTGTGGGTCCTGAGCACCAACACCCGGGCCCGGCGATTCTACGAGCGCCGGGGCTGGCGGCCCGACGGCACCAGCAAGCTGCACGACTGGGACGCGTTCGTGGCCACCGAC
Organism: Acidimicrobiales bacterium; assembly: GCA_036511675.1. Classification (GTDB taxonomy): domain Bacteria; phylum Actinomycetota; class Acidimicrobiia; order Acidimicrobiales; family UBA8190; genus Chersky-840. The sequence goes on from DATCBU010000111.1 coordinate 66,300, forward strand.
CTCCGCTACGTCATCGACCTCGCCTCGGTCGCGCCCGAGCCCACATAGGGTGGGCGCATGACGAGCACGCTGCCGACGGGGTGGACACCGCTGTCCCCGACGCTTATGAAGATGCGTCTCACCGAGATCGCCGTGGTGGCGACGGTGCTCGTCGTGATCGCCGGGTCGGTGGCATTGGCGGCGGGGAACTCGGTCGCCGCGCTGGCCGCCGTGCTCGGGATCGTGCTGGGCAGCGGGGCAGCGTGGTGGTTCGTCCGCAACCGGTTCCGGGCGTGGGGATATCTCGAACGCGACGAGGACCTCGAGGTCCGACGCGGCGTCATGGTGCAGCGGTTGTCCGTCGTCCCCTACGGCCGGATGCAGTTCGTCGAGATCACGACGGGTCCCGTGGAACGCCTGTTCGGACTGGCGACGGTGAAGCTGCACACCGCCGCGGCCGCCAGTGACGCCCGCATCCCGGGACTCCATCCCGACGAGGCCGCCCGGTTGCGCGACCGCCTGGCCGCCCTGGGCGAGGCCAAGGCCGCCGGTCTGTGAACCACGGCGGGGGCGCCGGCACCGGGTGGCAACGCCTGCACCCTTTGTCCCCTCTGGTCCGCGTGGGGCGCGGTCTGCTGCCGCTCCTGGTCCTGGGTGCGGTGTCGTCGGTGAGCGGTGGACACGGCCGAGGCCACGGCTTCGGGCTACAGGACGTGGTCTGGTTCGCGCTGGCGGGTGTCGGCGTCGTGTTCGGTGTCGTGCACTGGTTGGTGACCCGATGGATGTTCGACGGCACCACGCTTCGGATCGAGACCGGCCTGGTGCGGCGCGACTCGCAGCAGCTGCCGGTGGCCCGGATCCAGGCCGTGGACCTGGTGGCGCCCTTCCTGGCCCGGGTCCTGGGCCTGGCCGAGCTCCGCATCCGCGTGGCCGGTGCCCGGTCCGCCCACCACCTGTCCTATCTGTCGGCGCCGGTAGCCGCCGACCTGCGGGCCCGACTCCTGGCCACGCACCACGGGCTCGACCAGTCGGTCCCCGAGCCCGACGAGCACGACGGCACGGTCGTGCCTCCCGCCCGGTTGCTGGGATCGGTGTTGCTGTCGGCGAGCACCGCCGGGGCTCTCATCTTCGTGGCCGTGCTCGTCTTCCTCACCACGGTGTCGCGCGCCGCCGCGGCGGCGGTAGCAGGTTCGCTATTCGTCTACCTGCTCGGGATCGGCCAGGGGATCTGGCGTCGGTTCAACGAGCAGTACCGCTTCACCGTGGCCCTGGCACCCGACGGCATCCGCGTGCGCCGCGGCCTGCTCAGCACGGTGGCCGAGACCATCCCGGTCCGGCGCGTCCAGGCCGTGCGCCAGGTCGAGCCGTTGCTGTGGCGCATGTTCGGGTGGTGCCGGCTGGAAGTCGACCTGGCCGGCGTCCCCGGACACGGCCGTTCGGCGGGCGGCAGCGGGCGGGTGACCAAGGCGCTGCTCCCGGTGGGGTCACACCAGAGCGCGCAATACCTGCGCCGAGCCGTGCTCGGCCCGGTCGAGCCCGCCCCCTCCCCCGCATCCCGGCGCGCACGTCTCAAGGCACCGTTGAGTTACCACTTCCTCGCTGCCGGCCATGACGACACCACGGCGGTGGCGGTGACAGGCCGAGTGCAGAAGGTCACGTGCTGGGTGCCCCTGGAAAAAGCCCAGAGCATCCGACGCGTGCAGGGGCCGATGCAGCGCGCCCTGGGGCTCGCCACCGTGCACGTGGACGTCCCCGGTCGGCGGGTGGGCGCCAAGTTCCGAGATCGGGCCGTCGACGAGGCCGACCGTCTGGTCGAAGACCTGGCGACGCGCAGTCGCGGCGCCCGTCTGCAGGAGTCGGTCGGGGTGGCGACGGGCCGGGCCACATCGACGGCGTCGGGGCCAGCGATCCCGGCACCACCGGGATTCTTCGCCGATCCGGCCCGACGGCATCAGGCCCGCTATTGGAACGGGACGGCGTGGACCGAGCGCGTCCTCGACGACGGCGTCGATGCCTTCGACCCGCTCTAGAAGCCAAGCTCAGGAAGGCTTGCCCTTGCGAAACGACGCCAACAGGCGCCCGCGTTTGGAGACGAGCGACAGGTCGGCGGGCTCGAGGTGCATGTCGTCGCTGACCATCAACTCGCGGCTCTCGTCCTCGGCGTTGCCGGACTCGCCGATATCGTCGAGTGCTCCGATCACCTCGGCCGCGATGCCCGGGCCGGTGGAGGTCGACCCGTCCGTCTCGTCGTCGAAGGACTCCGTGTCGTCGTCGAAGGACTCCGTCTCGTCGTCGCCACCGGCGTCGTCGTTAAGGCTGTCCTTGAGAGGCTGGATGACGAAGCCTTGGTGCTCGGACAGCTCGTGGCCGGCATCGAGATCGGCGAGGGGGAAGACCGGGAGCGGGTCCATCGTCGTGAGCATGAGGGCGTCCTCGACGGCGAGCGGCTTGGCGAAGAAGTAGCCCTGGCCGACGTCGGCACCGAGCTCGCGCAGGATCTTCACCTGTTGTGCGGTCTCCACGCTCTCTGCCACGGTGCAGATGCCCAGGGAGTGGCTCACGTGCACGATCGTCTCCACCATGGCGCGGCTGACGCCACCGGTGTCGGCCAGGCCCTCGATGAGCGATCCGTCGATCTTCATGGTGTTGATGGAGAACTGCTGCAGGCTGTCGATGGTCGACCAGTCCGACCCGATGTCGTCCACCGTCAGCTGGATGCCCAACCGCGACATGGCATGGAGGTCGGCAGCGGCCCCCTCGTCGGTGACGCTGGTCTCGGTGATCTCGATGGTCAGACGGTCGGGGTTGATCCCGGACTCCTCGATGGCCGCCGCCGCCGCTGACGCCGCCTCGCGCTGGCGCAGCTGGAAGACCGAGCAGTTCACCGCCAGCTGAAGGTCCGACTGCCAACTGGCGGCCGCCGCACAGGCCTCGGACAGCACCCACGCATTGAGCTCGACCATGTGCCCGTTGGCCTCGGCCCAGGGGATGAGGACGCTGGGCGGGATGGGGCCCAGGTCGGGGTCGTTCCAACGCAGGAAGGCCTCGAAGCCCAGGAGTCGACCCGTGGCGAGGTCGACCGCCGGCTGGAATACCAGCTCAGGCTCGCCGTCGAGGCCGAGCTCGGGTCGCTTCCTCATGATGCCCGCGGGGTCGGCGCCTTCACATCAATGACATCGGCGTGGCGCCGGGGGTCCTTGAGCGCCGGCTCCGAGGGGCCGCCAAGGGCTACCTGAACAGGAGCGTCGCCTTGTGGGCGAAGTCCACCACCGGGGCCGGCCAGATGCCGAAGACCACCGTGACGGCCAGGCACAGGGCGATGGCCGCCATCACGGTGGGGCTGATCGGGGCCCGGTCCAGGTCATCAGCCGTCTCGACCACCAGCGTGAGCGTCCCCGTCGTCCCTCCGTCCGGGGCGGCGGCTTCGCTCGTCCCCGTGGACGGGGAGTCCTCGGCGGCGATGGCGGCGGCGCCCGACGGGCTCAATGCGCCCGAGGGGGAGTACATGAGCAGGATGACCCGGAGGTAGAAGAAGGCGGCGATGGCGGCGGAGACCATGGCGATGACCGCCAGGGCCGTCGACCGGCCGCCGACCGAGGCCGAGACCACCTCGAGCTTGGCCAGGAACCCCGTGGTGAAGGGGATGCCGGCCTGGGCCATGAGCAGGACCGCCAACGAGCCCGCCAACCACGGTCGACGCGACGCCAGGCCCCGGTAGGTGTCGAGATCGTGACGCTTGTCGCCGGTGCCGCCGAGCACGGTGATCACGGCGAAGCTCCCGATGACCATGAAGGTGTAGGTGAAGAGGTAATAGAGCGACCCCGCCACGCCCCGCGCCGTCGCCGCCTGCAGCCCCAAGAGCACGAAGCCGGCGTGGTTGATCGACGAATAGGCGAGCATCCGCTTCACGTCGCGCTGGGCCAGCGCCACCACCGCCCCGAGGAGCAACGTGATGGCCGCCAGCACCCACACCGCCGGCTGCCAGTCGCTGCGCAGGGTCCCGAACGACGACACGAACACCCGCAGCAGGGCCGCGAACCCTCCCGCCTTGGCCACCGCCGCCATGAAGCCCGTGGCCGGGCTGGGAGAGCCCTGGTAGACGTCGGGAGTCCACAGGTGGAAGGGGACGGCCGCAACCTTGAACCCGAAGCCGACCAGGAGCAGCGCCATCCCCGCCAGCAGCAACCCGTTGTGCAACAAGACGTTGCGCGCCAGGAAGTCGGCGATCTGGGGAAGGTTCGTCGACCCCGTGGCCCCGTACACCAGGGCGATCCCGTACAGGAACACCGCCGAGGAGAAGGCCCCGAGGACGAAGTACTTGAGCGCCGCCTCGCCCGACTCCGCACGCCGGGCGTTCATGGCAGCCAGGACGTAGAGGGCGATGGAGAGGATCTCGAGGCCCAAGAAGACCACGATGAGGTCATTGGCCTCCCCCATGATCATCGCCCCGGACGCGGAGAGGAGCATGAGCGCCTGGAACTCGGGCCCCGTCGACTTCTCGCGCCGCATCCACCCGTCGGCGACGAGAGCGGACAGAAACGCCGCACACGACACCAGCACGGCCACGAGGGAGCTGAAGCCATCTTCCACCACGGCAGAGTCGATCGAGACATGCGCCCCGTGATTGGCCACGTCGAACCACTGCACGAGCGACAGCGACAACGCCGCCAGGGTCGTCATGACGGCCATGACCGTGGCCACGGTGGGATCCATGCGCCGGCGTTGCAGCGAGGAGACCGCCAGGGTGGCGACGGCCCCGCCCAGCATCACGAGGACGGGGAGGATGGACAGATAGGCGATCTTCGGCGCCGTGAGGGCGAGGAGCGACAGAGGCTGGGTCACGGCACCCTCCCCGTGGCGGCGGTGCCCAGCGAGGAGGCCGGGGTGTACACGACGGATCCCGGGTTGGCCACCACCGGTTGGTGGGTGTGGGTGCTCGTCTCGACGTGCTGCACTAGGCGGTTCACCGACGGGGTGATGCGGTCGAGCACGGGCTTGGGGTAGACGCCGAGGAAGATGATGAGGGCGATGAGCGGCGCCACCACGGCTACCTCGCGCCACGACAGGTCGCGCACCGAGGCCGTGGCTTCGTCGGGCTCGTGGTGGAAGACCTGCTGGTAGGCCCACAAGAGGTAGATGGCAGCCAGCACCACGCCACCGGTGGCGACCACGGCCCACCACCGGTGCGAGAGGAAGGTGCCGGCCAGGATGAGGAATTCGCCCACGAAGCCGTTGAGCCCCGGCAGCCCGATGGTGGCCATCATGGCCACGGTGAACACCCCGGCCAGGATGGGCGCCACGCGCTGCAGCCCACGCAGCTCGTCGACCTGCCACGTTCGGCGGCGCTCGTAGATCCACCCGATCACGATGAAGAGCACGGCGATGATGAGCCCGTGGTTGACCATCTGCAGGACGCCGCCGGTCACGCCCTGGGTCGTCAGGGCGAAGGTCCCGAGCACGATGAACCCGAGGTGGCTGAGCGAGGAGTACGCCACCAGGCGTTTCATGTCGCGCGTGACACACGCCACGATGGCGCCGTAGAGGATCCCGATCACCCCCAGGGTCAGCAGCAACGGAGCCAGGTCGACCACGGCCCGGGGGAACAGGTTGAGATCGAACCGGATGATTCCGTAGGTCCCCATCTTGGCCATGACCGCCGCCAGGATGACCGCCCCCCCGGTGGGCGACTGGGCATAGGCGTCGGGTGACCAGGTGTGGAAGGGGAAGATCGGTGCCTTCACGGCGAAGGCGGCGGTGAAGGCCAGGAACAGCAGCACCTGCGAAGCCAGCCCCAGATGGGTCGAGGTCAGCGCCACCAGGTCGAAAGTCAGGTGGCCGGTCTGGCGCTGGTGGACGAAGGCGACGGCCACGATGCCCACCAGCAGGAAGGCCGAGCCCAAGAAGGTGTAGATGAAGAATTTGATCGCCGCATAGGCCCGGCTGGCGAACCCCCAGCCCGCGATCACGAAGTAGACGGGCACGAGCGTCAGCTCGAAGAACAAGAAGAACATGATCAGATCCAGCGACACGAAGCTCCCCAGGCATCCCGCTTCGAGCAGCAGCATCCAGGCCACGAAGGAACGGGGCCGGGCCGGCGCCTTCCCGGCCACCATGGCCAGGGGGAACAACAGCGCTGCCATGAGCACGAGGAACACCGAGATGCCGTCGACCCCGAGATGCCAGGAGATGCCCAGGGACTGGGCCCACACGTGCTGGGAAACGAGCCGGTACCCGCCGTTGCCGGCGTGATACCGCACGGCGATGGTGACCGCCAGCGCCAACGTGGCCACCGAGCTCGCCAGCCCCAGGGTGTAGACCGCCCGTCGCTGGGCCCGCTCGCCCATCGCTGCGGGGATGAGCGCCACGGCGATGGCGGCCCCGGCGGGCAGGAGCACCAACACGGTGAGGAAGGGGAAGGCCGTGTCGTGGGTCATGACACCGCCCTCGAGATCATCCAGGCCAGCAGCACCACGGTGCCGAGCACGATTCCGAGCGCGTACTGCCGCACGTACCCCGTCTGGACCCGGCGCAGGCTCCCCCCCGCGGCACGCGTCAGCCGCCCGACACCGTTCACGGCGCCGTCGATGACCTTGGCTTCGACCACCGTGGCGCAGAACCGGGCGAAAGCCTGGCCGGGCCGGGCGATGACGGCGTCGTAGATGTCGTCGAGGTAGTAGGACCGCTGCAGCACCGCCGGCTCCAGCGCGGGGCGCTCGGCTCGGCGCGACCACAAGGAGAAGGCGACCGCAAGGCCCACGAGGGCCACCACGGAGTCCACGATGCCCAGCGTCCATTGGGTGGCGGTCGATTGATGGGCCTGGTACAGCGCCGTGCCGAACACCGGGCCCAACCAGCCCAGGGGATTCCAGCTCGAGTGCCAGGGCAGGTGCAGGAGGCCGCCGAAGAAAGCCAGCACCGCCAGCACCACCAACGGCAGTGCCATCACCCACGGCGACTCGTGCGGTTCACCGCTCCCGCCGTGACCGGACCCCGACGCGCCTGCACCCTGGCGCCACCGGTCGTCACCGTAGAAGGCCAGCGACACCAGCCTGGTCATGTAGTACGCGGTGAGCCCGGCGGTCACGAGGCCGATGGCCCACAGCACGGGGTAGCGGGCGAAAGCGTTGTCCAGGACGTCACCCTTGGCGAAGAAGCCCGACAGCGGCGGGATCCCGGCGATGGCCAGCGTGCCCACACCGAAGGTGAAGAAGGTCAGCTTCATGTACCGGCGCAGGTTCCCCATCCGCTTGAGGTCCTGCTCGTCGTGCAGGCCGTGGATCACCGACCCCGCACCCAGGAACAACAAGGCCTTGAAGAAGGCGTGCGCCACCATGAGGAAGATGGCCGCCTCGTAGGCGCCGGTGCCGACGGCCAGGAACATGTAGCCGAGCTGGCTGACCGTGGAGTAGGCGAGCACCTTCTTGATGTCCTGCTGCGCGCACCCGATGGTGGCGGCGACGAAGGCGGTGGCGGCGCCCACCGACGCCACCACCAGCTGGGCGTCATGGGCGTGGGCCAGCAGCGGGCTGATGCGGCACATCAGGTACACCCCGGCGGTGACCATGGTGGCGGCGTGGATGAGCGCGGACACCGGCGTGGGGCCTTCCATGGCGTCGGCCAACCAAGGGAACAGGGGCAGCTGGGCCGACTTCCCGGCCGCGGCCACGAAGAGCAGGAGGCAGATGGCCGTGCCCGTGCCTCCCCCGATCAGCGACAGATGCGAGAAGATCCCGGTGTAGTTGAGGGTTCCCGTCTTCGAGAAGATCAGGAAGATGGCGATCAGGAATCCCACGTCGGCGAGCCGGTTGTAGAGAAAGGCCTTCTTTCCGGCGCTGGCCGCGCTGTCTCGTCCGAACCAGAACGACACCAGCCAGTACGAGCACACCCCTACGCCTTCCCACCCCACGAAAGTGAAGAGCAGGTTGTTGGCCAGGACGAGGATCAGCATCGAGGCCACGAAGAGGTTCAGGTAGAGGAAGAACTTGGGGTAGTCCCCGTCGCCCTTCATGTACCCGATCGAATAGAGGTGGATGAGCGAGCTCACGCCCGTGACGAACAGCGCCATCGTCATCGACAAGGGGTCGATGAGCAGCGCCGAGTGCACCTGGAGCCCACCCACGGGGATCCACGTGAACAGGTCCTGGGTGAACGAACGCTCGGGGGCGGCCTTGGCCAGAAGCCCGGCGTAGACGATGCACGCCACCACGAAGGAGCCCGCCACGGTGGCCGTGCCCAGCCAGCCCGCCCAGGGGTCGCCGAGCCGGCGCCCGAAGGCGGCCAGCACGACGAAGCCGGCGAGCGGCAACAGCGGCATCAGATATGCGGCGTGGAACATGTGGTCTCTTGGGTCCCGGGTCGGTGGAAGGTGGCGGGCGGTCGGTGGTCTGGTGGCGGGTGCTAGCCCCGCATGATGTGAAAGTCGTCGGCGGTGGCGGACCGGCGGCGGCGGAAGATGGCCACCACGATGCCGAGGCCCACCACCACCTCGGCGGCGGCGACCACGAGGGTGAAGAACACGAGCGCCTGGCCGCCGATGTCGTCGAGCATGCGGGAGAACGTCACGAAGGTGAGGTTGGCGGCGTTGAGCATGAGCTCGACGCACATGAACATGACGAGCACGTTGCGCCGCACGAGCAGGCCCAGGGCGCCGATCGAGAACACCACCGCGGCCAGGCCCAGATACCACACACCGCTGAGGCTCATGGCGAGACCTCCTCGGCCTCGACCTCGACCTCGGCGTCGGGGGCGGAGTCGACGGCCGGTGCCACGTCGGCGTCGGGGGCGGCATCCACGGCCTCGGTCGCGGCGTCGGAGTCAGGGGACGGCTCGTCGGGGTCGGGGTCGCCCCTACCGAGCACGCCGCCGGGTCGCCGGGCCAGGACCACCGCACCGACGACGGCGATCACGAGCAGCGCCGAGGTGATCTCGAAGGCGAACAGGTACGTGGTGAACACCGACTTGCCCAGCGCGGCCACGTCGCCCCCGGGCTGGTTCCGGGATGGGCCGGCGATCGACTTCGCCCCCACCGACCAGTGCGCCCCGAATCCCATGAGGAGCAGGCCGGCGAGGCCCAGGACGATGAGGCCCGCGGCCAAAGGACGCTGGGCCCGCAAGGGTTCTTTCTCGAGGCTCTCCTCGCGGTCGACGCCCAGGAACATGATCACGAACAAGAACAGGACGACGATGGCGCCGGCGTACACGATGACCTGCACCGCGGCCAGGAAGTTGGCCTGCTGGATCACGAACAGTACGGCCACCCCGAACAGGGTCATCACCAGCATCAGGGCGGCATGGACGGGGTTGCGGGCCACCACGACCCCGATGGCACCGGCGAGCACAATGGCGGCGGCGACGGCGAACGTTCCGACGTCCACCCACGACGCATGGCCGGATGTCGAGGCCGCGGCGAGCAC
>DATCBU010000112.1:0-10245 GCA_036511675.1 Acidimicrobiales bacterium
TCGAACTTGAGGATGCTCTTCTTCTCGGTCAACTGGACGGGCGCGAGGTCGCGTTCGACCAGAGCGCGACGCGCCACGCTGGCAGTGATGGCCTCCTCGACGCCGGCGACTGTCGACCCGTCCGGTGAGATCGCTGTGAACTTGAATTTCGCCATCGTGATCAGGCCGTGTAGATCGAACGGACGACCTCGGAGATCGTCGTCACGTCGTCGGCGATCAGGCGGATGGCTTCGTCGCGCAGCGTCCGCATGCCCTGGGAGGCGGCCATCCGCTGCAACTCCTCTTGCGTCGCCCAACCCACGATGAGCCGCTTGATCTCAGGGGTGATGCGCATGAGCTCGAACACGCCGATCCGATCGCGATAGCCGGTTCCCGCGCAGAAGTTGCAGCCTTCGCCCTGGAAGAATTGTGCCTTGGGGAGGCCGCCGCTCTCCTGGTAGAAGGCGAGCTCTTCGTCTTTGGGATCGTACGGCGCCTTGCACGTTTGGCACATCCTCCGCACCAGCCGCTGGCTCACCACGGCCAGGACAGAGGATGCGACGAGGAAGGACTCGATGCCCATGTCCAAGAAGCGGTGCAGTGCCGCGGCGGAGTCGGTGGCGTGCAACGACGACAGCACGAGGTGCCCGGTGAGCGCCGACTGCACCGCGATGCGGGCCGTCTCCACGTCGCGGATCTCTCCCACCAGGATCACGTCGGGGTCTTGGCGAAGGATCGACCGCAGACCGTTGGCGAAGCTGATGCCCGCCTGTTCGTTGGTCTGGATCTGGTTGATCGAGGGGAACACGTACTCGACGGGGTCCTCGATGGTCATGATGTTGCGGCTGGGATCGTCGATCTCGGTCAGCGCTGCGTACAAGGTCGTGGTCTTGCCGCTCCCCGTGGGGCCGGCACACAGCACCATCCCGAACGGGGCCCGGATGAGCCGGGTGAAGACCTCGTGGGTGTCGGTGGGCATGCCCAGGTCGGCCATGCGGAACACGGACCGGCTCTTGTCGAGGACCCGGAGGACGCAGCTCTCGCCCCAGATGGTTGCCACCGTCGATACCCGGATGTCGATCTCCCGGCCGTCGACAGACATCGTGATCTGGCCGTCTTGCGGGCGTCGGCGCTCGACGATGTTCATCTCGGCCATGATCTTGAGGCGGCTGACGAGTGCCGGCGCCATGCTGCTGGGGAGCTCGACCGCGTCGTGCAGTGCCCCGTCGATGCGGAACCTGACCCTGAGCTGGTGACCCTGAGGCTCAATGTGAATGTCCGACGCCCGGTCGCGCATCGCCTGGGTGATGAGCAGGTTGACGACCTGGACCACCGGGGCATCCCCGGCGTTGACCGTCTGCACCGCCGCGTCGGCCAGTCGTTGGGGGCTGTCGCTCGACTCCTGGAAGGCTCGGACGTGCTCCCGGATATTGCCCAGGGCCCGGTAGGCCGAGTCGATGGCCCGCTGCACGTCCGACGTCGGGGCGATGACCAGCCTGACGATCTGGCCGCAGGCGTTGGCCAGGATCTTGGCCAGCTCGGGCGTGGGATCGGACACGGCGATGGTGATCCCGTTCTCGTCGACCACGATCGGGACTGCCAGATGGGCCCGGGCCACGCTCTCGGGCAGGACTTCGATGGCATCGGGAGCGGGGGTTTGCTGCGACAGGTCGACCATCGGGACATGGAGCTGGGTGGAGAGCGCCTTGGCCAGGTCCCGTTCGCCGATGGCACCCAGTTCCACCAGGGTGGCCCCGATCCGTTTGCCCGATCCCGATTGTTGGATCAGGGCCTCTGCCAGCTGGGCATGGCTGATGAGCTGGGCGGAGACGAGGAGCTCGCCCAGCTGGCTCCGCGGGGCTCCGGCAGGGCTCGTTCGAGGCAGAGCGTCGGTTTTGGCGGCTGTTCCGGTCCCGGACACGGGGTCGACGCCATCGGGCTCTTTGCGCAACTTCATGCCCACTCCCATCACGGGGTTCCCGGACTTCGGCCCGATGGCCCAAGGTCCCATCCACAGCCGCCGTGCACACCGCCGGCCCGCCCCCCGAGCGTCACAGTACCCGAGGTTCGCAGTCCCTCTGACCAGGGAGTCTGACCCAAATGGTGCGCGTGCGGCCGCGACCTTGGAGCTCCGTACAAGAGCTCGAGGACGGTCACGATGGCGATCTTGACGCGCCCGTCACATCCGACCCTCTATGGACGGCCAACATTCGGCCAACAGGGCCAAAGGGCCCGCGCCTGGGTCAGGGCAGGTAGGCCGACTCCTGGCGCCACGTGAAGTCGACGGCGGGGCTGCCCGACGTCTCCACGAGCAGCTCGGTGATGCTCGGGTCGCCCTTGTACCCCCCGGCGTCCCATCCCGTCCCCATGAGGCACTCCCGGCACGGGAGCCTGAGGAGCATGTTCTCCCGGTGACCCCAGCACCCTGCCGGGTCCGAAGGGGTGCAGTCGATGTTGGCCGAGCCGGCGCCGTCGTCGTACATCCAGAAGTAGATGGCTTCGAGAGGGCTCCCGACCGCTCCCGCCCAGTTCGATCCCCATTCCGAGAACGGGAATCCACGGGGAGGGCCGGGGTCGATGTTCTGGGCGGCGCCCGCCCGCGCGGCCTGATCGAGGCTCGTGGCCATGGCCGTCAGCGGCGCCAGCCCCCGAGAGGTGCGCTCCAGGTTCGTGGCCACGAAGATCTGCTGGTCGGGCGACAGTTGGCTCCAGTTGGTCGGGAGCACCATGGGGGGCAGGCCTTCGTGGCTTCGACCGTTGGCGATCGCCTGCAACGTCGCGGCCACGCAGGGCAAGGAGTCGTCGTACTGGGATCCGGTGCAGCTCTGGAGGAAGTCGGGTTGGGGGACGATGTTGGCAGGGAGGATCCCCGGCGCGTCGACGACGGGGGCCGCGATGGTGGGCGTCGGCGTACCGGAAGCGATGGTCGTCGGTGGGGCGGGAGCCTGGGCCACGGTGGCGGGAGGGCTCAGGGGCACCGTGGTTGTCGGCGCCGAGGTGCCGGCCTGGCTTCGGCCGGGATCGTGGCCGGTGTGACCGACCGACGTGGCGAGGTGGTTGCGCGCCGGATTGGCGCCGAGCGCCCCTCCCGGGTGCAGGACGACCAGCACCAGAACGATGACCTCTCCGACGGCGAGCAGGACGCCCAACCGGAGCCAGCTCGGGCCCCTGGCGTCGACCGCGCCCCGGTGCTCCTGGCGTGTGCCGGTCATCCATGGGGTATCGGCACGTACCGGGCTCCGCCTGAGTCACCCAGATGTCGCGGCGTGTTGGGGCCGACCCTATTTCACCAGGTCAAGCGGCTTTCTCCCTCAGGGTTTCGACCCCACGACCAGGCCGGAGAGCTCGGGATGGCGTTGGAGGTAGCGGGCGATGAAAGGACACAACGGCTCGACCTTGAGGCCCCGGCCCCCGATGTCGGCCAGGGTGGCGGCGGCGAGCTGCCCGCCCACCCCGTGCCCCTCGAAGGCCTGGTCCACCTCGGTGTGGACCAGCGTTACCGCACCTGGTCGGGCGCGGTAGGTCACGAATCCGGCCAGATCGCCCCCGACCCGCGCCTCGTACCTGTGCTTGTCGGGGTTGTCGACCACCTCGACCGGCGAGCTGGACTCTGGCATCAGAACTCCCTTCGCAGTGCGGGTTTGTTCTACCCGGAACCAGGCGCGGTGGTGGTGCGAGGCGCAGTGGGGCACAATCGGCGCAGCGGATCCCGAACGCAGATGGGGCCTTGGGCCCTGGAACGAAGATCCAACCGGTAGGAGTTTCCCGTGCTCGACGAGACCGCGCACCAGAGTCTGATCGCCGCCCTCGACGTGGCGATCAGCAGATGTGTCGATGCCTTCAACATCTCGTGGGAGGGCGGCGAGCATGAGCTAGCGGAGCGGGCCCGAACCCAGGTCACGGAACTGAAGGCGTTCAGAGCCGCCGTGCTCTCCCATCCCACGAGGCGGGCGCGTTGGCAGTTCGGCCGGACGCCGCGCGGCGACGCACGCTCTCGTTGACCGAACACGTCATGGCCAAGGTTGCGTTGATCACCGGAGCATCGGCCGGCATCGGTCGCGCCTGTGCCGATCGCCTCCATGAAGCAGGGTGGACCGTCGTCGGCGCCAGCAGGCGGGGGACGTCCTCGGGGCCCTGGCAGGGGCTCGTCATGGACGTGGACAGCGACGATGCCGTCCGCTCCGGTGTCGCCCAGGTTCTGGCCGGACATGGACGTATTGACGCCGTCGTGGCATCGGCGGGGTGGGGGGTCGCAGGCGCCCTCGAACACACAACCGTCGCCGAGGCCAAAGCCCAGGTGGAGACGAATCTGTGGGGCGCGACCCGGGTCGTGCAGGGCGTCCTGCCGGCGATGCGCACCCAGGGCGGTGGTCGCATCGTCCTTATCAGCTCGATCGGCGGCGTCGTCGCCATTCCATTCCAGGCCTTCTACAGCGTCAGCAAGTTCGCGCTCGAGGGATTGGGCGAAGCCCTCGCGTACGAGGTGGCGCCGTTCGGGATAGACGTCACGCTCGTCGAGCCCGGCAATGTCCGGACCGATTTCACCGCCAACCGGAAGATGGCAGCCGCGTCGCAGGCGGACGCCGTGTACAAGAAGGCGCTCGACACAGCGGTGGGGGTGATGGAGCGCGACGAGGCGAACGGGGTGGCTCCCGACGATGTGGCCGCCGTGGTCCACAAAGTCCTCGATGCCCGCCGGCCGCCGCGCCGGGTCTCGGTAGGAAAGTCCGGCGAGCGCATCGGCATCCTCGCGAAACGGTTGCTCCCATTTCGTGTCTTCGAGGCCGCCGCCAAGAGCAGTCTGGGTGTGAAATAACCACACCCGCTATGGAGAGTCAGCCGGAGAGGGTCAAGGTGAAGTTCTGGGACGTGGTCTGCTTCGTCTTCCCCTTGCCGTAGGTGGCGATGATCGTCACCGAGTAGGAACCACGGGAATCTCGTGAACTGGGTGTACCCCAGATCTTCGCCGTTCCGTTGTGGTTGTTGTGGAAATGCAGCCCTCGGGGCAGCCGCCCGTGCTTCTTTAGACGGGGTGTCGGTGTCCCGGTCGTCGTGACCAGGAACGAGAACTGCGCCCCGGCATTTGCTGTGGCGCGCGGCGCGTTCGTGATTGATCGTGATGTCGGTGGCGTCGATGACGTGGCGAGAAGGGCATCGATGGTCCCATTGGCGGAGTTGGCGGCGTTGGCGAGATGGGTCAGACCGTAGCGGTCCTCGATCGAACGGAGGATGCCGGAGGTGTCGACCCGTGTGGAATCTTTGACTGGCCGTGCGGCGTTGGCGGCGCTCACGACGATCGTCGGTACGTGGCCCCCGTCACCACCGTTGACTCCCGAATTATCGCTGTCGGCCTCGTCCCACGTGACGATCACCTGACCACCCTGTCGGTACCAAGCGGTGGATTGGACGCTCGGGATAAATCCCCTCAGGAAGGCGTCGCCCTGCTGGACGCTGCCGTCGTGCTCGTCGTTGGTCAGGTTCGGCGTGTACCAGACGAAGCTCGGCGGGGAGGAGCCGTTGAGGTCACCCACCAGCGATGTCGAGTTGGCAATGGGCATCGTCGACGCCGGGAAGTAGACCCACGGAAAGTGCTTGGCCGCATAGCTGCCCGAACTGACGCTCCCGTTGCCGTTCAGGTTCTCGGCATACGCCCTCTCGCTGATCCCCGCTGCATGAAGCTGGGTGTTGAGCGTGGGGAAGCTGTACGTGTGGGCGCTCGGGTCGGCGTCGTCGGTCGAGTTTGCGGGAGCCTGTCCACTCACGATGTCGAGGTAGTTGGGAAGCGACGGGTGGCAGCACGCGTAACTCTGCGTAGCCAAGCCGTAGTTGTTAGCCAAGCTGTTGGTGAAGGGCTGGTTGGATTGGCCGATGACCTCGGAGAAGTTCTTGTTCTCCATCATGACGACCATGACGTGGGGGGCGCTGGCCGTGCCCGACGCGGCGACGACCGAAGGACCGCCTGACACGGCCAGACCACCGACCACCAGTGCGCTCGCCGAAGACCACACGAAGGCCCTGAGGAGTGAAGCCCGTACGGGACCCGAGCTTGCCCCCACTCCACGCCCCGCTTTCCTCGGCATTCGGTACATTGCACCCCCCCAGGCGACAGCCATGTCAGCTTACTTCGGACCACAGCGAAGGCATCAAGCGCTATGTGAGGGAGTTCTGGCTGAGGTCGCTAATAGCGCGTAGATGATCACACTCAGCGGTTGTATGCGGAGGCCATGAAGGGAGGACGGCGTTCCGGGGTGCGCGAACAGTGGGCCCAGGTTGACGGAGCGTTGGGGCCATGTTGACGGTCACTTGGACCTTCACCGGTACCCTGGCACCCTGACCAGAACCGTCTCTGGCCTGTGAGCAAGGATTTTGTGCCAGGCGGGACAGGGAAAAATGGTCGCCTGTTGGCGCGACCGACCTCGATGGGGGGCATCGGGTGGTTCTGGGGCGGTCATGGAGGACGATCGGCACGCTGGGCGTGCTCGGAGCGGTGGCCTGCCTGGGCCTGAGCAGCTGTCATTTCGCCGTCCCGCCCAAGATCATGGTCGTCGTGATGGAGAACGAAGGTGCCGCCAATGTCATCGGCAACGCCGCGCTGCCCTACGTCAACAGCTTGGCTCACAACTACGGGTCGGCGACGCAGTCCTACGCCCTCGGCCATCCCAGTCTCCCGAACTATCTCGACATCGTCTCGGGCTCCAACGAGGGTGTGACCGACGATGGGGCGCCCTCCGTGCACAGCTTTCCGACGGTGCCGACCCTGGCCGACCAGTTGGCGACGGCGGGCTACAGCCGCGCTTCGTACGTGGAGAACCTGCCCTCTGATCCAAGCAATGACTCGGGTCTCTACGCGGTGAGGCACAACCCTTGGCCGTACTTCCCGAGCGCACCGATCACGGTCAAGAACTCTTCGGCGCTCATTCCGGACCTGAATGGTTCATCGCCTCCGGACTTCGTCTGGTACACGCCCAACCTCACCAATGACGGCCATACGGGTGTCCCCACCGACACGTCCGCGAATGAACTGGCTGGCGCTGAGTCCTTCCTGTCGAGCTTCATCCCGTCGGTGCAGGCCACCTCGTGGTACAAGTCGGGTGGCCAGATCATCATCTCGTGGGACGAGGCGCTCACGAGCGACACCTCAGGGATCAACGGTGGAACCGGTGGGCACGTGGCCACGATCGTCGTCTCCAAGTACCTGGCAGCCAGCCCGCATCAGTCACCGGGAGCCGTGAACACCGCCGGAATCCTGGGTTCGATCGAGCACCTCTACCAATTGCCGTTCCTCGGCGCCGCGTCACAGAGCGCCAACGGCAACATCAACCCGCTCCTGTTCTGGTAAGGGCTGATCAGCCGAAGTCCTGCTTGAACATGGCCAGGGCTCTGGAGAACGTGCCGTCGAGAAGGTTGTTCCGGTACGTGGAGGACGAGTCGTAGCTCCACACGTTGGCGAAGGCCACGTCGGCGCTCACGAACCAGTTGGCCATGTTGTCGACAAACGTGGGGTCGTCCCCGAGGCCGTGGCCGTCGGTTCGATACTCGTCGGACCATTCGGGGATGGCGATGGGCTTGTTGTGCTCGGCCGCGAAGGTGGCCAACCACCCCAGGCCCCATTGCTGAATCAACTGATGGGCCCATGAGGCGGGAGGGGTGAAGGGAGTCCCCCAGAAGTTGTCATAGACGTCGGTCCCCACATAGTCGACATAGGCGTTGCCGGGATACGCCTGATCGGGGGAGTAGGAGGTGGGGCTGGGTGCGTTGGGGTTCCACAGAAACTTGAACTTCCCCCCGGGCACGGCCCGCATCGTGGTGACGATCTGGCGCCAGAAAGCGACGAAATTGGCGGCGTCGTGTGCGTTCCCAACGGACCAGGTGAACCAGTTGCCGTTGAATTCCCAACCCAGGCGCAGAATGGCGTTGGCCTCATGGTCGCTCACCAGGTTCTCCCCGAGCATGGTGAAGTACTTGTCGTAGGCGCCGGTGGCACCCTGTGCCAGGGTTCCGACCCCGGGAAGAATGGGGACGCCGATTGCCAGGCGATAGGGAGTGGAGCTCCAGGCCTTGATGTTGGCGGCGCCGTCCATCGCGGCCCATCCGCTCCCCTTGTCGAGATAGTCGGTGGCGTAGGTCGGATGGGTTCCGGTGGCCGCGGCGAAGGCGGCGACCCCGGCCGGATCGGCCTCCCCGGCGTAGACCCCCAGGGGAACGCCATGGGCGACACCATTGCCCGAATGGGAGGACGTGACCTGTCCTTTGTGTCGAATCGTCGTCGTGGTGACCTTGGGCACCGTGACCGGTCTCGAGACCGCGGTGGCGGGACCAGTCTTCTTCAGTGTGGATGCAGGGGAGTCCCCGGACGTGGCGAAGAACGTGACCGAGCCCAAGATGACGGCGACCAGGCCGAGTGCCACCCACGACCACCACACGCGATAGAGCGGTCGCCTCGCCGGGGCGGCGACCGGAGACGGGGGCCATTGTCGGCCGACACCGTGGAATCGGACGCGGCCGGGGCTGGCATAGGCCCAGCGGGGGAGTACGAGCCTCCCCGTGAGAAGACCCGAACGCCGCCGGTGTGCTCGCCTATCGGGACTCACGCTCACGCTCTGTTCCACGAGCGGCCCGGCAACCCGACATGACGTTGACCCTTCCCGGTACTGTTCGTGACCCGCGCACGTGATATCTCAGCGCCGTTGCGTGCCCCCCGGACTCGTTCTGACGGCCCCAGTCAGCGATACCACTTTAGGGGGTGCCCTGCCCTTGCGGTCAACGGCCGGCTGTCGACCTACCCGCACCACCAGCGGAAAGCTGAGGGAAAACGGTGCCTTCCCGTGGTCCAACGATCTTCTCCCGGAGCAGCGAGACTCAGGAATCCTCCATCCATGGTCGCGTGCGCCACCGCAGGGACGACGCCCCTGCCGTAGTAGCCTGGGAGCATCCCCCTTGGGAGTGACGCCTCGTTTGGGCAGGACGACCGTTTCCGGTTGTCGCCCCGTGCAGGCCGGACGCCTCTTCTAGGCACCATCAAAGGAGTGCGTCATGGATGTGTCCTCTTTTCACCCCCCTTTGCTCGCGGTCGCTCCTCAGCTCGCCGAGGTCGAGATCGAGGAGAATGAGAGTGGTGACCCCGTGACAAAGTGCGGACGCTGCCGCCTCAACTTCGTTCGCCACCCCTCCATCAGCCCTGGCGACTCACCCCGGTGGTGGCTGTGCCCCCCGTGCCGCAGTCGTCTCCTGGGCGACGAGACCCGGACAAGCTCGCGGTGGTCGTCGTGAGTTACGCGCAAGCTCCGGTGGGCTGGTGGCAAGATGCCAAGGGCACGATGCAACCCCCCGGTTCCTTCTTGACCCCATCCCTGCGAGTGCCACCTGAAGGCACCTCAGCCGAAGGCACTGCGACGGCCGGGTCCTCCCGCGGCCGTTTCAGGCAGTGGACAGCGGCGTTGGTCCACCGTCGACCGTAAGGGCTTAGGAAGCCGCTCGTCTCAGGACGTCGACAAGCGACTGCGTGACCATGGCGCCGGTGATCTCCGACGCGATCCACACGCCGACCGGTCCCGAGGACCCGTGGCCCTTCCACATGTCGCCGGCCTCGAGCGTCACCTCTTGCCGTTCGACGTCGAGGTCGAGCTGCAGATAGGGGTGCTGGTCCCGTCGGGGACGGCCGATCAACTCTCCTGACAACGACATCCACAGTCGTATGCGGGGCGACACGCCGGCGTGCTCGACACCGGAGCGCTCCTCGATGAGCCCGCCCCCACCGTGTACGCGCACGCGCTCGAGGAACGATTCCATGGCCGGTCGCACCGTGGATGCGCACAATGCGGAGAACTCCTGGCGGAGTCGGATGTTCTCGGTGTCGATGCGGGCCTGTCGTTCAGAACCGTGGCTCAGGCCTTGCACGCGCCCTTCGAAGATGCGATCGACCTCGTCCAACGGGCCAGGGGAGGCGGTGACGGGGTCGTCACCGTCCGACGGGCGTCGAACCGGGGGATGACCGTCGGAGCGGTGCGTTGATGTGGGGAAGTTGAGGATCTGCCCTACTTGGTCGGGTCCCATGATGGACCGCCGATCTTCCCCCCGTTAGCGGGGGTGCTCCAGCTCGAACTGAGCCGCCTCGACGCTACACCGGATTCGTGCGTTGTAACGTCCCCGGTCGTGACTCTGGCCCGGACATGCGCCGCCGCGGTGCGCACGTCATGACGTTCGTGCTCGTGCACGGAGGGGGCTCCACGTCCCGCTTCTGGGATCGCTTGGTCCCGCATCTCGATG